>JBCAYL010000001.1:1200000-1800000 GCA_038533575.1 Pseudomonadota bacterium
ACACGTGGCTCACGGGGATGATCTTGAGCCCCTCTTTCACGTTGTCCGGGATCTCGGCCATGTCCTTCTCATTCTCCTCGGGGATGAAGACCGTGGTGATCCCGCCGCGAAGCGCGGCTAGAAGCTTTTCCTTCAAGCCTCCGATGGGCATGGCGTTCCCGCGGAGCGAGACCTCGCCCGTCATGGCGATATCCTTTTTCACCGGGATACCCGTGAGGACGGACACGATGGAGGTCACCATGGCGAGACCCGCCGAGGGGCCATCCTTCGGCGTGGCCCCGTCGGGCACGTGCACGTGGATGTCCATCGTGTCGAACTTCGTCGGTTTTACGCCGATTTCGGGCGCCACGGAGCGGACATAGGACGCGGCCGCGTCGATCGACTCCTTCATCACATCGCCAAGCTTGCCGGTGGTCTTCATCCGGCCTTTCCCGGGGAGCTTCAGCGCCTCGATATGGAGCAGATCGCCGCCCACGGAGGTGTAGGCGAGGCCGGTCACAACGCCCACCTGGTCTTCCTGTTCGGCGAGGCCGTAGCGGAATTTCTTCACCCCGAGGAATTCGTCGAGGTTCTCCGGCGTCACCACCACCTCGTCGGCTTCCTTCTTCACGAGCTTTGTGACCGCTTTCCGGGCAAGCTTGCCGATCTCGCGCTCGAGGTTCCGGACACCGGCCTCACGCGTGTAGGTCCGCACGATCTCCTGCAGCGCATCGGGCTCCAGCGTGAACTCGCCCTTCTTGAGGCCGTGGTTCTTGATCTGCTTGGGGATCAGGTGACGGTGGGCGATCTCGGCCTTCTCGTCCTCCGTGTAGCCCGCCAGCGGGATGATCTCCATCCGGTCAAGGAGCGGCCCCGGCATGTTGTAGGAGTTCGAGGTTGTCAGGAACATCACGTCAGACAGGTCGTATTCCACCTCCAGATAGTGATCGACGAAGGTCGAGTTCTGCTCGGGATCGAGCACCTCGAGCATGGCCGACGCCGGGTCGCCCCGGAAATCCTGCCCCATCTTGTCGATCTCATCGAGCAGAATGAGCGGGTTCGTCGTCTTCGCCTTCTTCAGCGCCTGGATGATCTTGCCGGGCATGGAGCCGATATAGGTGCGGCGGTGGCCGCGGATTTCGCTCTCATCGCGCACGCCGCCCAGCGAGATGCGAATGAACTCGCGCCCCGTGGCCTTGGCGACCGACTTGCCCAGCGAGGTCTTACCCACGCCCGGCGGGCCGACGAGGCACATAATCGGCCCCTTCAGCTTCTTGGAGCGCTGCTGCACGGCGAGGTATTCGACGATCCGCTCTTTGACCTTGTCCAAGCCGTAGTGATCGTCATCGAGGACCTTCTGCGCGCGGCCTAGATCCTTCTTCACCCGCGAGCGTGTCCCCCACGGGATCGACAGCATCCAGTCGAGGTAGTTGCGGACCACGGTGGCCTCGGCGCTCATGGGCGACATGTTCTTGAGCTTCTTCAGCTCGGCTTCCGCCTTCTCGGCGGCCTCTTTCGACAGCTTGGTCTTGGCGATCCGCTCTTCGAGCTCGGCCACTTCGCCCGCGCCATCCTCGCCATCGCCGAGCTCCTTCTGAATGGCCTTCATCTGCTCATTCAGGTAATACTCGCGCTGCGTGCGCTCCATTTGGGATTTGACGCGCGTCTTGATCTTCTTCTCGACCTGCAGAACGCTCATCTCGCCCTGCATGAGGCCGTAGACCTTCTCGAGGCGCTCGCTCACGGAGAGCGTCTCCAGAAGCTCCTGCTTCTGCTGGACCTCGATCCCGAGGTGACCGGAAACAAGATCGGCGAGCTTCGCCGGCTCGCGCGTGTCGGCCACGGCGGTCAGGGCCTCCTCGGGGACGTTCTTTTTCACCTTGGCGTAGCGCTCGAATTCCTTGGCCACGGAGCGCACCAGCGCTTCCACGGCGTCGCCATCCCCAGGCATCTCGGTGAGATACTCGGCGGAGGCCTCGAAATAATCCTCGTTCTCCAGATAGCTGTCGATGCGCACCCGGGCCTTGCCCTCCACGAGGACCTTCACGGTGCCGTCGGGGAGCTTGAGAAGCTGGAGCACGTTGGCCAGCACGCCGGCCTTGTAGATGCCGTCGGTGTCGGGCTCGTCATCGGCCGGATCAACCTGAGAGGAGAGCAGGATCTGCTTGTCGTCGCGCATGACGGCTTCGAGCGCGCGGACGGATTTGTCGCGTCCGACGAAGAGCGGCACGATCATGTGCGGGAAGACCACGATGTCGCGCAACGGCAAGACCGGGTAGGAAGCGGCGAGAGGCTCTTGCATGATACCTATCCTTGTTTCTGGCAAAGTGCGGGCGTCCCGAGAGCGGCGACGCCGGCCTTTCCGACTGAGGTCAGCTGGAGCTAATGCCCGAGCCGTGCGGTTTCAACCGATCCGCGTTGCACATCACTGTGCCCCTGCGCGCGCCCTGCCGCAAGGCCGCAGGCCCAGATTTAGCGAGATAATCGGCCTCGGGGCCTAAATACTGTCCACAAGGCGTGGTGCAGTGGGAGCGGCGCGGGATCCGCGGGCGCGGCTGTTGACAGGGATGCTATTGGATAACCCTTCGTCTTCGCGCTACTTTTTATATGTCTCCAGTGAAAGGTCTTCGAATGCTGCTGCGCGCCGGTGTTTTCCTCCTCCCCTCCCTCTTGAGCGCCTGCGTGGCCACCGCGCCGATTACGCAGGCTCCCATCCAGATGCGTTTTTCCAATGACATCCGGGAGGCCTCCGTGACGGGCATCGACACGGTGATCGTGCGCAATCGCCTCAGGACGGGCGATACACGGGCAGAGCTCTCCGCCGTCCCCTGCCAGCTCACCGGGCCGGGATACGCCGCGCAATTCACGACCCCCGCCGCCGTCCAGCTCCCGCTTTTTCAGAACACGGCGCCGCAGCTTGCCCTGTCCTGCACCTACCAGGGTGAAACCCAGACGCGCACGCTCACAGCCGCCAATATCAGCGAACGCAAACGCCGCGAGGCGCGCCAGCGCGCTCTCGAGGACCTGGAGGAAGACGGCGTGTCCGGCACCCGGATCCTCCTGTCGCTCAACTTCGATCGCCGCCGCGAGGGCCGCTTCGATGTTTTCCGCTACCCGGACGCGACGTTCACGTTCCGACGCTGAGGAAGGCTGACACGGCGCAGGGATGCCCTAGCTCCCGCTCTGACCTTTTGGGAGCCCGGCCATGGAACAGATCGCCCTTCTCGCCACCGCCATCCTCTTCGGCGGCATGACCTTTTTCAGCTTCGGTTTCGCGCCGGTGCTCTTCAAGCAACTGCCGATGGAGCGCGTGCGACCGCTGCTGCGCGGGACGTTTCCCTATTATTACGCCGCGGTCATTCTGCTCGCGGCGCTCGCGACCGCACTCGCGTTCACGCAGAGCACGGGCGCCGGGCTCCTCCTTGCGCTCATCACGGTCAGCACGATCTACGCCCGGCAAGTTCTGATGAACCAGATCAACGCGGCCAGCGACGCGGGCGACACGAGAGCGTTCGGGCGGCTCCATGGGCTCTCGGTGGCGATCCAGCTCGTCCAGCTCGGGCTCTGTGGCTGGGCCCTGCTCCTGATCTGAAGACCGGATGCCTCCGGCGGCCCTCCGGGGGAGGTACGAGGCACAAAGAAGCGGGGTGTGCGCTCTTGCGGCGAGAGCGCTAGAGGGGCTCGATGTCCCCCTCGGCTCGGCGGGAGTGAAAGTCTGCCTCCCACGCGTCAAAGGTTCCTGCCGCGATGGCGGCCCGCATCCCTGCCATGATCTCCTGGAAGTAATGCAGGTTGTGCCATGTCAGCAGCATGCCAGAGATCATCTCGTTCGAACGGAAGACGTGGTGGAGGTAGGCGCGCGCGTAGTTCCGGCAGGCCGGACAGGTGCAGTCTTCATCGAGGGGGCGCGGATCGTCGGCATGGCGCGCATTCTTGATGTTGACGACGCCGCGCCGCGTGAAGGCCTGCCCCGTGCGGCCGGACCGGGAGGGCAGCACGCAATCCATCATGTCGATGCCGCGCTTCACCGCGCCCACGATGTCATCGGGCTTGCCCACCCCCATGAGATATCGGGGCTTCTTCACCGGCAGCTGTTCGGGCGCGTAGTCGAGACAGCCAAACATGGCCTCCTGCCCCTCGCCCACCGCCAGGCCGCCCACGGCGTAGCCGTCGAACTCGATGGCGCGCAACGCCTCCGCCGACCGGGCGCGCAGATCCTCTTCGAGCCCGCCCTGCTGAATCCCGAAGAGCGCGTGTCCGGGCCTGTCACCGAAGGCCTCACGCGAGCGCGCCGCCCATCGCATCGAGAGCTCCATGCTTTCCTCGATGCGCGTGCGGTCCGCCGGAAGGGCCGGGCATTCGTCGAAGCACATCACGATGTCGGAACCGAGAAGCCGCTGGATCTCCATGGATCGCTCGGGAGTGAGCGCGTGCTCGGAGCCGTCGATATGGCTCTTGAAGGTCACGCCGGTCTCATCGAGCTTCCGGAGGCCCGCGAGGCTCATGACCTGGAAGCCGCCGCTGTCAGTCAGGATCGGCCGCTCCCAGTTCATGAAGCGATGCAGGCCTCCGAGCGCGGCGATCCGCTCCGCCGTGGGACGCAGCATGAGATGGTAGGTGTTGCCGAGCAGGATATCGGCGCCCGTCGCGCGCACGGACTCGGGCATCATGGCCTTGACCGTCGCCGCCGTGCCCACGGGCATGAAGGCGGGCGTGCGCACCTCGCCGCGCGGCGTGCGGATGACGCCTGTGCGGGCGCGCCCGTCGCGCGCCGTCAGCTCAAACTCGAACCGGTCGCTCATCCCGGGAACCAACTCTTCTGCCTCTGGTTAATGTCGCGAGCTACGCCAAGACGCGCATAAAGCCAACGGGGAGAAATTGCATGAGCGACACGGCGATCAGTCTGGGCTGGGAGGAGTGGCTGTCCCTGCCGGATCTCGGCCTTCCCGCGATCAAGGCGAAGATCGACACCGGGGCCAAGACGTCAGCCCTCCATGCGTTCGATATCGAGCAATTCGGTCCGGCCACGCGCCCCAAGGTCCGCTTCGCCATCCATCCCATCCCGGGAAACCGCGATCTCACCATCCCCTGTTCGGCCACGGTCGTCGACCGCCGCGAGGTCACCTCGTCGAACGGGGAGACGGAGCTGCGATACGTC
This sequence comes from Pseudomonadota bacterium, assembly GCA_038533575.1. Classification (NCBI taxonomy): domain Bacteria; kingdom Pseudomonadati; phylum Pseudomonadota; species Pseudomonadota bacterium. The sequence goes on from JBCAYL010000001.1 coordinate 1,205,138, forward strand.
ATCGAGACGCCGATCAAGTTCGGCGACCGCTCCTGGCCCATCCATGTTACCCTCACCGATCGCGACGGCATGGCCTACCGGATGCTGCTCGGACGACAGGCCTTCACCGAAGACACGATCGTGAACCCCACGGAAGCCTGCCTGCAGCCGGAGCTCAATTACGAGGCCTACACCGCGCCGCAGCTCAAGAAGGCGATCAAAAGCCGGGCCCTGCGCGTGGCGGTCCTGAGCCGCGAACCGAACAACTACTCGACGAAACGCATCGTTCTTGAGGGGGAAAAGCGCGGGCACACCGTGGAGGTCATCGACACCACGCGCTGTTACATGGCGATCAACGCGCGGGCGCCGGAGGTCTATTACGACGGCCAGCGCCTGCCGCGCTATGACGCGGTCATCCCCCGCATCGGCGCCTCCATCACCCCCTACGGCACCGCCATCATCCGCCAGTTCGAGACGTTGGGCACCTATTGCGTGAACGGGTCGGACGGGATCACCGCCTCCCGCGACAAGCTCCACGCGCACCAAGTCCTTGCGCGGCACGGGATCGGAATGCCGGTTACGGCCTTTGCGAACTCTCCGCAGGACACCGAGAACCTGATGAGCCTCGTGGGCACGGCACCTCTCATCGTGAAATTACTCGAATCCACGCAGGGTAAGGGCGTCGTGCTCGCAGAAACGAAGAAGGCGGCGCAGTCCGTCATCGATGCCTTCCGCGGCCTCAAGGCGAACTTTCTCGTGCAGGACTTCGTGAAGGAAGCCGCCGGCGAAGACATTCGATGCCTCGTCATCGCGGGCAAGGTGGTGGCGGCCATGAAGCGCACGAGCGCGGGCGACGATTTCCGCTCGAACCTGCATCGGGGCGGCACGGCGAAGGTGACAAAGCTCTCGAGGGCCGAACGTGAGGCGGCGACCAAGGCCGCGAGAGCCTTCAAGCTCGGCATCGCGGGAGTCGATCTGCTGCGGGGGGCCGAGGGGCCCAAGCTCCTCGAGGTGAACTCCTCTCCCGGTCTCGAAGGCATCGAGAAGAGCACGGGCAAGAACATCGCTGGGCTTCTCTTCGACGAGATCGAGACGCGCGTGCGCCCTGCCCCGCTGCGCAAGGGCCGGACGCGGAGTGCCTAGATCACGGTGCTAGTGCGGTTTACCCGGGGCATGACCCGCCGGATGGTCCACGCCCCAGACGAGCGCCGCATCCTTTTCGAGCTTCGCATTCTGCCGCCGGTCGAGCTCCTCGAGGGCCAGCGCGACGCTCCCGGTCTTTGCGAGCGCGCGATCGAAGGCCTTGCGCACGGTCGCCACACTCCAGGGCAGCACGGCGCTCGCCACCCAGCGCCGCAGCTCAGGCGGCAGCTGATCGAAGTCCTGCATCGGGCGCCGAGACGCCCGGCACCTCAAGCCGGTCATGCCAAGATTGCGGGCCATGGGCATCCTCCCGGAAGCAATCAGAGGTAGAATAGCAAACGGAGCCCCCTTGCGTCCAATGGAAGACGCCGAGCAGACCGCCGAAGCGCGGTTCGTCGCGCGTTGGAATGGCCGGGGAAAGAGTTTACGATGCTTCGTCTTGTGCATATATCGCCCACGAGGAGCGACACATGACCCAAATGAGCCAGGCAGAGGGCGATCTCGTAATTCGCCCGTCGACGACCGACCACACGCTCTATGACAGCGTGGTGGAAGCGATCCGGACGGTCTACGACCCGGAGATCCCCGTCAATATCTTCGATCTGGGCCTGATTTACACGATCTCGATCAGCGAAGAGAACGCCGTGCTTGTGATCATGACGCTGACCGCACCGGGCTGCCCGGTGGCCGAAGACATGCCCGGATGGGTAGCAGACGCCGTCGAGCCCCTTCCGGGGATCAAGCAGGTCGATGTAGAGATCACCTGGGACCCGCCCTGGGGCATGGACATGATGAGCGAGGAAGCCCGGCTCGAGCTCGGCTTCATGTGACGCGATAGATGGCGGTCACGGCAGAAGATATCGCCTTTGTCAGGGATCTCTTCTCCGGCCTGCCAGCATTGACCACGCGCAAGATGTTTGGCGGGCTCTCGGTCTATTCCGAGGGGCAGATCTTCGCAATCATCGGTCCGGAAAACCGCATCTACATCAAGGCCTCCGGTCCATTGGCTGAGGCGCTCGCCGCGGAGGGCGGCGCGCAATTTGTCTACGAGGGCAAGGAAAAGACGGCGTCCATGGGCTATTGGACGCTCCCGGAAAGCGCGCTCGATGACCCGGACGAGGCGGCGGACTGGGCACGGCGCGCTCTGGATGCAGCCGTGCGCGGCTGATCCTGCATGACAGACACCCGCAGCGAGAGAGAAAAGATGATCGCCGGCGATCTTTATCGCCCCGGTGATGCGGAGCTCGTGGCCGCGCGTGCCAGGGCACAGGAGCTCATGGCCGCTTATAACCGGACAACCGTCTCCGACGGTGACGCGCGTCGCCCGATCCTCGACGAGCTGCTCGGCTCGCGCGGCAAGGACTGCGCCATACGAGCGCCCTTCTACGTCGATTACGGCACCAATATTCACCTCGGTGACGACGTCTTCTTCAACTACGGCTGCACCGTGCTCGACATCTGCCCGGTGACCATCGGCGACCGAACGCAGATCGGCCCGATGACGCAAATCCTCGCCGCAGATCACCCGCGAGACGCGGAGAGCCGCGCCGCGTTTCTCGAGCTTGGCCAGCCCATAACCATTGGCGCGGATGTCTGGATCGGGGGTGGTGCGCTCATCTTGCCGGGCGTCACCATCGGGGACCACGCGATCATCGGCGCGGGCGCCGTTGTCACGCGGGACGTGCGCGACGGTGTGACCGTTGCGGGCAATCCGGCCCGCCCCCTACGCTAAGCCAAGCACTGCGCGCAGCCGTGCCCAGAGCCGCGCGCGGCGCTCGATGCGATCTTTTGCTACCAATTTTGCAAACAGCGCGCGCTCCTTCTCTGCTTCTGTTTTGGCGGGACGCGGCGGAAAGAACCAAACGGCCATGGACTTACTCCTTTGTGTCTCGGGAGTAAGATACGCCACGGCCCCGCCCTTGCATCCCGGCCAAATCGCAACCACACTTTCATTCATGCAAATGCCTTGGGACGATCTCGCGCTTTTCTCCGCCGTGGCCCGCCACGGTGCCTTGGCCCGTGCCGCGCAAGAAACAGGCGTGAGCGCCGCCACCCTGTCGCGCCGGATGACCTCGCTCGAGGCGCGGATGGGGCGCAGGCTCTTTCTGCACGGCGCGCAAGGCTACACGCCCACCGCCGAAGGCCGCGCGCTCCTGCAGCGGACCGAGCGCATGGAGGCCGCTGCCGCCGATATCGCCACCTGGCGCGAGGCGCAGGCCGGACCGGTGCGCGTGCGGATCTCCGCCGGGACGTGGACCGCGCTGCATTTGGCTGAGAATATCGCGCAAGTCTGGCAGCCCGGCGCTATCTGGGTGCCGGAATTCCTGCATTGCAACCTCGAGATGGATATCGCGCGGCGCGAGATCGACATCGGCCTCCGCAATCGCAGGCCGGAACAGCCATGGCTGGCCGGGCGCGCCATCGGATCGGTGTCCTTCGCCGCCTATGGGCGGCCTGGAGTCTCCGGTTGGATCGGGGCCTCCTATGATGCGGCTGCCACGGCGTCGTCGACCTGGGTAGCGCGGCACCACGGCGCCGACATAGTCACGACGGCCAATGATCCAAGGCTGGCTCTCGCCATGGCAGAGGCCGGCATCGGGCAGGTCATGCTGCCGACCTTCGTGGGAGAAGCGCGGCAGGAGCTGGAGCGAAAAGGCGAGATCATCGAAGAGCTTACGCACCATCGTTGGCTCGTAAGCCACCATGAGGGCCGCCACGAGCCCGGCATCCGTGCGGCGCTCGATGCGCTGGCCGATTACCTCGCGGCCTTGCCCTAGCTCACTTGATCGTCCGCGCGAGAAAGGCCTGGGTCTCCGCGCGCTTCGGCGCTGCGAGCACCTGCGCGGGCGGTCCCTCCTCCACCACGCGCCCATCCTTCAAAAAACACACCTTGTCAGCAGCTTCTCGGGCGAAGTTCATCTCGTGGGTGGCGAGGACCATCGTCATGCCGTCACCCTTCAGCGTGCGCAGGACATCGAGCACCTCGCCCACGAGCTGGGGGTCGAGCGCGCTGGTGATCTCGTCGAAGAGCATCACCTCGGGCCGCATGGCCAGCGCGCGCACGATCGCCACACGCTGCTGCTGCCCACCGGACAGCTGATCCGGATAGTGGCCCCTGCGATCTGCGAGACCGAACCTCTCGAAAAGCGCTGTGATCTCAGGGCGTAACGCCTCGACGCTCATCCCGCGCACACGGCGCGGCGCGAGCATCGCATTCTCTTCCGCCGTCATGTGCGGAAAGAGGTTGTAGCTCTGGAAGACCATGCCGATGCGCCGCCGCACGGGCTCGGGATCGAGCCCGGGCACGCTGATATCCTCGCCATCCAGATAGATCGCGCCGTCCTCGATGGGCTCGAGGAGGTTGATGCAGCGCAGCAGCGTGGACTTGCCGGCGCCGGAGGCACCGATAAGGCAGACCATCTGCCCCTCTTCGACGTCGAGCGAGATCCCGTCGCAGACCCGATTTGACCCGAATTCCTTGACCACGTCCCGCAGCGCGAGCTTCATGATCGCTCCCGCGCCTGCTTGGAGATGAGATAATCCGCGTAGCGGGTTGCCGGGATGGTGATCGCCAGAAAGATCAGCGCGGCCCCGACATAGGGTGTGAAATTCGCGAGAAGCGATTTGTAGACGCCCGCCTGCCGGAAGATCTCCACGGGCCCGATGAAGCTGAGGAGTGCCACGTCCTTCTGGAGCGCAATGAGCATGTTCATCTGGGCCGGGATCACCCGGCGGATCGCTTGCGGCAGGATCACGTAGCGCATGGTGTCCCGGTCGCTCAGGCCCAGCGATTGCGCTGCCGCGCGCTGGGAGGTGTGCACGCTCTCGATGCCCCCGCGAAAGATCTCGGCCACGTAGGCCGAATAGGTCAGCACAAGCGCCACGGTCCCCCAGATGTACGGGCTGTTCCACGGGCGCGGCAGCCCGAGCCCGGGGATGCCGAAGCCGATGAGATAGACCGTCAGGATCACGGGCAGGCCGCGAAACACATCCGTGTAGGCCGCGCCGAAGATGCGCAGCGGAAAAAGCACCGGCGACCGCGCATCGCGCATCAGCGCGACCCCGAGGCCAAGCACCGCGATGAGCGGCGCGGACCACGCGAAGATCATCAGGTTCTGCAAGAAGGCGTCGAGCAGCCCCGGGAAGGTGCGCGCGAAGACGTCTCCGTTGAAAAAGCTGCGCGCGACCTTCTCCCAGCCCGGCGCCATCGGCACGAGCACGATGATCGCCGCGAAGACGGCCGCCGTGGACGCCCCCGCGATCAGGAGCGAGCGGCGCCTTATCCGGTCTTCGTAGATCTGACGGCGCGTCCGCGGCAGCTTTTGCCCGCGCCGCGCCCCCTCGTCGGCCAAGGCCATGGGTTACTCCGCGATGAGCGGCACGCCGGTCGTGTCCTGCAGCCACTGCGCCTCGATATCGGCCAATTGCCCGCTTTCCGTGATCGCGGCGAGCGCGGCATCCACGCATTCCTTGAGCGCGTTGCCCTCTTCCATGAGCATGCCGAATTGATCCGGGATCTCCGTGCGGTCGGCCGGGAACTGGCCGATGACCTGGCTATCTTCGATGACCACGGCCGACAGGAAGAGCGCCGTGGGCAGGTCAAAGAGCGCGGCGTCGATCTGGCCTGCCTGCATGGCGGCCGTGACATCGGCGTTATCGCCATAAAGGAGTGGCTGGCTCGTGGGCTCGATCGTTTCGAGGAGCTTCGGCACCGCGGTCGTGGTCCCGACCGCGCCCCATTGCAGGTCGCGCAGCGCGCCGAGCTCCGCGGGGGTGGAGGATGCGGGACCCACGGCCAGCACAGCCATGGCCGCGCTGTAGTAGGGCGCCGAGAAGTCCACCATCATGTCGCGCTCCGCGGTGATCGAGTATTGCTGAATGTTGACGTCGAAATTCTTAGCACCGGGCTGGATCGCCTCGTCGAAGGAGGTGCGCACCCACACGACATCCTCGGCCGCGAGCCCCATCTCCTCGGCCACCGCGTAGGCCACGGCTGCCTCGAAGCCCATGCCGGACTGGGGATTGTCGTCCATGACCCACGGGAAATAGGCCGGGTTGCCCGTCGCGACGGTCAATTTGCCCTCCGTGATCGTCTTGCCTTCGTAGCAGGCATGACCGCCTGCGAGAGCGGTGGTGGCGGTGAGCGTGAGTGCAGTGGTGATCGCGAGGAATTTCATGGCAGCCTCCCTTGTTGCTTCGGCTCAGTATGGACCCGCACGTCGGAGTGTCCAGCCTTCGGGGGCCCATGCGGCCATGCCCTTGAGCGACCACGCAAAAGAGCCTATCTTTTGGCTTCCAGCGCAGGAGACGCCGCATGTTTGGCATTCCGGGCCAAGCCCCCGTGACCATCACCCCCGCCGCCGTGAAGCAGATCTCAAAGCTCATGGCGAAGGGCGGAAAGTACGGCATGAAGATCGGGCTGAAGAAGGGCGGCTGCGCGGGCATGGAATACACCATGGATTACGTGGACGGCGCAGAGCCATCCGACGAGGTCGTCGAGCAGGATGGCGCGCGCGTGCTCATCGCGCCCACGGCGCAGATGTTCCTCTTCGGCACCGAGATCGACTACCAGACCTCGCTCCTCGAGAGCTCCTTCACGTTCAACAATCCGAACGTGACAGAGGCCTGCGGATGCGGGGAATCGATCAAGTTCGAGCCCGTTGAAAAGCTCGACCCCAACGCCATCCCGAAGATCTCGTAAGCCCCTGCTTGACGCCCCCGTGCCCTGCGCGACATTGAGGGCCGAAAAGGAGAGATCCCATGCGCAAGCTTGCAGCCGGAAACTGGAAAATGAACGGGATGGGCAGCGCGATCGCCGAGGCGCGCGCCGTGTCCATCGCCAATCAGACCCCGTCGGTCGATGTGCTTCTGGCGCCGCCCGCCACGCTGCTGACGCGCATGGCCGAAGCGCTCGCCAATTCCTCCGTCTCGCTGGGCGCGCAGGATTGCCATGCCGCCGAAAGCGGTGCGCATACCGGTGATATCGCGGCGCCCATGCTAGCCGAGGCCGGGGCCAGCGCCGTCATCGTCGGGCATTCGGAGCGTCGCACGGACCACGCCGAGACAGACGCGCTGGTGAAAGCCAAGGCCGAAGCCGCCATTGCCGCGGGTCTCGGGGCCATCGTCTGCATCGGCGAGACCCTGGCCGAACGGGAAGCGGGCCAGACCCTCGAGATCGTGCGGCGCCAGCTCTCGGGCTCCCTGCCCGCCGGCGCCACGCCTGCCAACACTGTCATCGCCTACGAGCCCGTCTGGGCCATCGGGACCGGCGTCGTGGCGACGCCCGAGCAGATCGCGGAGGTCCATGCCGACCTGCGCAAGGAGCTTTCGAAGCTCATGGATGGCGCGGACGAGGTGCGGCTCCTCTATGGCGGATCCGTGAAGGCCGCCAATGCCGCCGAGATCTTTGCCATCGGCGACGTTGACGGGGCGCTCGTGGGCGGGGCCTCACTGAAGGCGGACGACTTCAACCCGATCATCGCAGCGCTGGAAGCGGCACCCTGACGCCATGAGGGCGAACTGGCTCGGCTTTGGCGCGGTCAGCGCGGCGGCGCTCTGTCTGCTGCCCATGGCGTTCGTCGCGGGCGTCGCCGCCACCGGGACACTCGACACCGTGCGGCAGCTCGCCAACACGGTGCTCCTCGACTACACGCTCACGACGCTCATCCTCATCGTGCTGGTGGCGATCGGCACCGCGAGCATCGGGACGGGCTGCGCGTGGCTGGTGACGATGACGCGGTTTCCCGGCGCGCGCCTCTTCGAGATCGCGCTGGCCCTGCCCTTCGCCTTCCCTGCCTACGTGCTGGCCTATGCCTACACCGACGTGCTCGACCATCCCGGCATCGTCCAATCCCTCCTGCGCGACCTGACAGGCTGGGGCCCGCGCGACTACTGGTTCCCCGAGATCAGGTCGGTCGGAGGGGCGGCGCTCATGCTGACGCTCGTGCTCTACCCCTATGTCTACCTCCTCGCCCGCGCCGCGTTTCTGCAGCAGAGCGCGACGGCCTACCTCGCCGCACGCTCCCTCGGGCGCGGTCCGCTTGGGGCCTTCCTCGGTGCCTCGGTCCCACTGGCGCGCCCGGCTATCATGGGCGGGGTGCTTCTGGCCGTCATGGAGACGCTGGCGGATTTCGGCACCGTCTCCTTCTTCGGCGTGCAGACATTCGCGACGGGCATCTACCGGTCCTGGCTGGGCTTCGCGGACCGTCCCGCCACCGCGCAGCTCGCGCTCTGCCTCCTCCTCGCGGCACTCTTGATCGGGCTCCTCGAACGGGCCCAGCGCGGTCGCGCGCGCCACCACGGGGCGGGCAAGCGGCACGAACGGGTGGGCATGGTGACGCTGACGGGCGCGGCGCGCTGGTGGGCCATGGCGGCCTGTGCGTTGCCGGTCATCCTCGGCTTCGCGCTCCCGGTCGTGATCCTCTTCTCCATGGCGCTCAATTCCGAGCAGGATCTCTTCTCTGCGCGCTACCTTCTTTTCCTGAAGAACTCGCTCACGCTAGCGTCCGTCGCGGCCATCGTCACGGTGGCCTTCGCGATCCTCATCGGCGCGAGCCAACGTCTGCGCCCAACGCCTGTTGCCCATGCGTCCGCGCAAATCGCGCGGTTGGGCTACGCCGTGCCGGGCGGGGTCATCGCGGTGGGGCTCATGGTGCCCTTCGCCACGCTCGACAATCGTATCGACGCCTTCATGGAGGGGACGTTCGGCATCGACACGGGGCTCCTCATCACGGGGTCGATCTGGCTGCTCGTGGTCGCCTACGCGGTGCGCTTCATGGCCGCCGCGCTCAATGCCTTCGAGGGCGGCATGGCCACGCTCAACCCCAATACCGAGGCCGTGGCGCGCACGCTGGGCTCCGGCCCGGGCATGCTGCTGCGGCGCATCTTCGTTCCAGCGCTCTGGCCCTCGGTGGCCACTGCGCTCCTCATCGTCTTCGTGGACGTGATGAAAGAGCTCCCGGCGACGCTCATCATGCGGCCCTTCAACTACGACACGCTGGCCGTGCAGGCCCATCGACTGGCCTCCGACGAGCGCCTCGAAGGGGCGGCCGTGCCGTCGCTCGTGCTGGTGGCGGTGGGGCTCTTGCCGGTGATCCTGCTCTGCCGGACGCTCGGCAGGCGCAAATAAAAAAGCCCCCGGCTGAACCGGGGGCCTTCGACGCTCAGCGGGGCGATTACTCCCAGCCGGCGTTCGTCAGGATCGTGTTGGCCTCGTCGATATTGTCGGCGATCGTGGCAAGATCGATCGTGTCCGGGCGGAAGATGCCCAGTGTCGCCACCGAGTCGCTCAGACCGACGCCCGGCACCGCCGGATACTCGTCATTGCCCGCCGAGAAGTACTGCTGAGCTTGCTCTGACGCGAGATACTCCAGGAACTTCACCGCGTTCTCGCGGTTGGGCGCGTTGGCTGCCACGCCACCGCCGGAGATGTTCATGTGCGCGCCGATGGAGTTCTGGTTCGGGAAGACCCAGCCGATGCCCGCGAGATCCTCGGCGGTCATGGTGCTGTCGCCCTTCCGCAGGGCGCGCGCGTAGTAATAGGTGTTGGACATGGCGATGTCGCACTCGCCCGAGGCAATGCCGCGCAGCTGGTCGGTGTCGCCGCCCTGGGGATCGCGGGCGAAGTTTCCGACGACGGCCGTCGCCCAATCCTGGATCGCCTCCTCACCGAGATGCGCGGTGAGCGCTGCCACGATGTTTTGCGTGTAGACGTTGGAGGATGACCGGATGCAGACCATGCCGGCGTATTCCGGGCTTGCGAGGTCCTGATAGGTCATCGGCGGGTTGGCCACGTCATCCTTGTCATAGAACAGGATGCGCGAGCGCTGCGAGAAGCCGAACCAGTTGTTGTCGTCGTCCTGCAGATAGGCCGGGATCGCGGCCTCGAGGACCTCGCTTTCCACCGGCTGCAGCAGGCCGAGCTCTTTCGCGCGCGTCAGGCGCACGGTGTCGACGGTCATGAAGATGTCTGCGGGAGAGTTCGCACCCTCGGTCTGCATGCGCGCGATGAGATCGTCTGCGCCTGCTTCGATGCGGTTGACGGTGATGCCGGTCAGCTCGGTGAAATCCGAGTAGAGGCGCTCGTCGGTGTCGTAATGGCGCGAGGAGTAGAGGTTCAGCTCACCCTCCGCGAACACTGCCGGAGCGGACATGGCACAGATGAAGGCGGAGCCCAGAAGCCGGGCACGAAGAGTGGTCATTGCGGTCTCCCTTAGTGCGGCTCTCTGAATGAAAGCCTGACGCAATTAGTCAACTACCGTGTTGAGCCCTGAGGTCAACTGCGTCAGGCGACATTTTTTATCATTTTAGTAAGGAATTCGTGCGCGCTGTGCACCTGGGCGCGTGGAGACCTCGATCCAAGCTATGCCCTGCATTTTTTATGGAGAATGCGTGTGTCGGGCGCACGGTCCCTTGCGCAGGGCCGCGCGGCATCGGATGCAGGCGCCATGGAACGCTTCAGCCAGGACCCCTCCGAGCCCGATTTCGTACAGAACCCCTACCCGGCCTACGACCGCGCGCGCGCCTTGGGTGAGATCGTCTGGTGGGAGGAGTACGCAATGGCCGCCGCCGTGAGCCACAGCGCGGTCAGTGCGATCCTCAAGAGCCGATCTGCGGGGCGGACGCCGCTCTCTCCGCCCGCCGTGCCGGATCACCTCCGTGCCTTTTACGCGGTGGAGGCGCATTCCATGCTGGAGCTCGAGCCCCCGCGGCACACGCGGCTGCGCGGCCTTGTCCTCCGCGCCTTCACGGGGCGCCGCGTGCGCGAACTCGGGCCGGAGATCGAGGCGCTCGCAGCCGAGCTCGTGGCCGACCTGCCGCGCGGCGCGGCCTTCGACATCCTCGAGCACTTCGCCCGCCCCCTGCCCGTGCGCGTGATCGCGCGGCTTCTTGGGGTGCCGGAGACCATGGCCCCTGACCTCCTCGCCTGGTCGAACGCCATGGTCGCGATGTACCAGACCGGCCGCACGCGAGACATCGAGATGGCGGCCAGCCGGGCTGCCACGGAGTTCAGCGACTTCCTGCGCGGCTACGTGAAGGAGCGCCGCACCCGCCCCGCCGACGATCTCATCACCCATCTCATCGCCGCCGAAGAAGACGGGCAGATGCTCAGCACAGACGAGCTCATCACCACCTGCATCCTGCTTCTGAACGCGGGGCACGAGGCCACGGTGCACACGCTGGGCAACGGGCTCGCGGTCCTCCTGCGCGAGGGCCTGACGGATGTGTCCGAGAACAGCGTGGAGGAAATCCTGCGCTACGACCCACCGCTCCATATCTTCACGCGCTGGATCTACGAGGACACCGAGATTGCAGGTCACACCCTGAAGCGCGGCGACGAGGTGGCCTGCGTCCTCGGCGCGGCAAACAGGGATCCGGCGGTTTTCCCCGATCCCCATCGCTTTGACCCGTCGCGCCCGGCGAAAGCGCACGTGGCCTTTGGCACGGGCCTCCATTTCTGCGTGGGCGCGCCCCTTGCGCGGCTCGAGCTGCTGCTTGGCCTCCGGGCGCTCCCGCCGCTGCGGCTCGAGGCCCCGCCTGTCTATGGCGACACGTACCACTTTCACGGGCTCGAGGCGCTGCAGGTCTCGCTCGCAAGCTAGAGCGGCAGCGCGCGCGTGCTTTTCAGCTCTTCCATGCTCAGGAGCGCGGTGACGTTGTAGACTTTCACCTCTGCGATCATCGCCTGGTAGAAGTCATCATAAGCCCGCGCATTCGCCACCCTGACTTTCAGGATGTAATCGATATCGCCCGCGAGGCGGTGCGCCTCCTGCACTTCCGGGCGCTTGCGAATGGCCGTAAGAAACTTCTCCTGCCATGCCGCGTCATGCTCGGACGTTCGGATCAGGACGAAAAAGCACGCCTCGAACCCGAGCGCCTCGGCATCGAGCTCCACGGTCTGGTGCTTGAGGATGCCCGCCTCGCGCATCTTCTTGATCCGGTTCCACACGGGCGTCTTCGACGAACTCACGACCTTCGCGATCTCATCGAGGGAGCGCGCCGCATCCCGCTGCAATTCGGCGAGGATCTTGCGATCGAGATCGTCGATGCGGATGTCTTTACGAGAAGTCATGGCGCTCCTTAGAAACAGATGCCGCGCGGATCAAGCGACGCGCGTGCGCCTTGACACCCGCGCCACCGCCACGCACATCGCAGCTGTAAAGCAGCGCTGACACATTCAGAGGCCCGCCCCCGTGAACCAAGCGACCCCAGTCCTCCCCGACGCCCAGACCGTGCTCGACGTGAAGCACTACACGGACCGCCTGTTTCGTTTCCGCGTGACGCGGCCGGCCTCGCTGCGCTTCCGGTCCGGGGAGTTCGTGATGATCGGGCTCATGGGCGACCCGGACCCGGCGACGGGCAAGGCAAAGCCCATCCTGCGTGCCTATTCAATCGCCTCGCCCTCCTGGGACGACGGGCTCGATTTTTACTCGATCAAGGTCCCGGACGGCCCGCTCACGTCAAAGCTCCAGAAGATCGAGCCGGGCGATCAGGTGATCCTGCGCCCGAAGCCCGTGGGCACGCTCGTTCACGACGCGCTCTTGCCCGGAAAGCGGCTCTGGCTCTTTTCCACCGGCACGGGTTTCGCGCCCTTCGCCTCGATCCTGCGGGATCCCGAGACCTACGAGAAGTTCGAGCGCGTCATCGTCACCCATACCTGCCGCGACGTGGCCGAACTGGCCTATTCCCGCGAGATCGTCGACCACATCCGGACCGATGAAATGATGGCCGAGCTTCTCGGCGCGGGCAGCATCGAAAAACTCACGTATTATCCCACCACCACCCGCGAAGAGAGCCCGACGATGGGGCGCATCACCACGCGCCTCGAGGACGGCTCCCTCTTTGCGGATCTCGGTGTGGCGGGGATGACGGCCGAGGAGGACCGCGCCATGATCTGCGGCTCCATCGGCCTCAACAGCGATCTGAAGAAGATTCTGGAAGGCTTCGGCCTCGAGGAAGGGGCAAACTCCGATCCCAAGCACTTCGTGGTGGAGCGGGCCTTCGTGGGCTGACACGCAAGAGGCCGATCCGTGGCGACGGACCGGGCTTCTTCATTTTTCAGGCATTGAGACGGCGCGTTTACTGGCCGCCGAACTCGTTGCGCACCTGGCGGATCACGTTTTGCAGCATCTCGGGGCTCTCCTGGGCCGCCTCGATGGCCGTCATGAGGCCCATCTTCACGTCCGTGTCGAGATCCGAGCCCTGCACCATCTCCGCCACGCCTTCAAAGTCGAAGCTTTCCGGGTTGAGCATTTCATTCAGTTCCACTGGGTCGACCGCTTCCGGCGCGGGCTGCAGCTCGATCGTGCGCGACGCGTCAGAGGTCGTCTCCACGTCCTCTTCCGGCGTCAGGACGTCCTGCACGGCCGCAGCGCCTTCTTCCACGGCGTTTGCGGCGCCCGTGGCGGCCTCGGTCGTGGTATCCACGGCAGCCTCACCGGTTTCCGTTGCAGCTTCCGCGGCCTCGTCGAGCGCTGCGCCTGCTTCATCGGTGGCCTCGTCCGCGGCCCCGGTGACGCTCTCGAGGGCGTTGTCCATCGCCTCGGTCGCTGTTTCCATGGCCCCTTCGGCGGCCTCCATGGCCCCTTCAACCGCGTCCTCGGCGGCGGCGGTCGCGTCGTCGACGGCTTCCTCCGCGGCGGCGGTCGCGTCGTTCACGGCCTCTTCGGCGGCGGCGGTGGCCTCCTCAACGGCGCCCTCCACCGTGGTCATCGCGTCTTCCGTGGCTTGCTCGGCCGCCTCGGTGGCGGCTCCCGCGGCCTCACCGGCCTCCTCCACTGCGTCCTCGGCGGCGTCGACAGCCTCTTCCGCGGCGGCGGCCGGTTCCTCGGAGGCCGTACCGAAGCCGCCGCTCGAATACACGTAGGCCCCGCCCGCGACGACGGCGGCGATAACAATCCAAATCACATAGCGCATGGCGCTTCCTTTCTTCCGTGGCGCGGCCGCATCCTGCGGCACCCGCCTTCATAATGTGGGCACTGCCATAAAAATTCGGAAGCCGCACGGAGAGTTCCATGCAATTTCGGCCTGCCCTTGCGTGTCGCCGCGCCCCGGCGTGGCAACAATCCCCCCACGTGGCGCCGAGGCGGCCCCGTTGTCGGGAATGACCTTGAATCACGCCGCACGCGCGTCTATTTTGCGGCTTCGCAATCGGACCCACGATAAAAGGAAAAAGATCATAGCCCGCAGACCCCACAACGCGCCGCCAACGCGCGACACCGGACCCCGCGTCAACGACCGCATCCGCGCTCCGGAAATACGACTGATCGATGAAAATGGGGACAATGTCGGCGTGGTATCACCCTCACGGGCCATGGAAATGGCCGAGGATGCGGGGCTCGATCTCGTGGAAATCTCGCCCAACGCCAATCCGCCGGTCGCCAAGATCATGGATTTCGGCAAGTTCAAGTACGAACAGCAGAAGCGGGAATCCGAGGCCCGCAAGAAGCAGAAAACGATCGAGGTGAAGGAGGTGAAATTCCGCCCTAACACCGACACGCACGACTACGACGTGAAGATGAAAAACGTCTACAAGTTCCTCGGGAACGGCGACAAGGTCAAGATCACGCTCCGCTTCCGCGGCCGCGAGATGGCCCACCAGGAGCTGGGCCGCGACTTGCTGTTGCGGGTGGCCGAGGACACCAAGGAGCATGGCAAGGTCGAGAACATGCCCAAGATGGAAGGCCGCCAGATGATCATGCTCATAGGCCCCATCGCCAAATAGGCGGATCACCGCCAGAACGACCGACCGCGGGAGCCCCTGCCACCGGTCACGGCTGCAAGGGCGCAGCTTGAGCCCCGGGCCTCCCCAAGCTAGGTAAGCTGGCAAGGAGGCCCGCCATGAACGCACCCGCCAAGATCACGGCCAAAGACGCCCCCGAGCTCAATCGCTTCAGCTGGGAGGATCCCTTCCATCTCAATGCGCAGCTCGGCGAAGACGAGCGCATGTTGGGTGAGGCGGCGGCGAAATTCGCGGCCGACGAGCTCGCCCCCCGTGTCATCGCGGCCTATCGCGAAGAGACGGTCGCGCCCGAGCTCTTCGCCAAGATGGGCGAGGCCGGGCTTCTCGGCGCCACGGTGCCGGAGGCCTATGGCGGACTCGGCGCATCCTACACGGCCTACGGCCTCATCGCCCGCGAGATCGAGCGCATCGATAGCGGCTACCGCTCCATGATGAGCGTTCAGTCCTCGCTCGTCATCTATCCGATCTACGCCTACGGCTCCGAGGAGCAGCGCGAGAAATACCTTCCGGGCCTCACCTCGGGGCAGCTCATCGGCTGCTTCGGCCTCACAGAGCCCGATGCGGGCTCCGACCCCGCGGGCATGAAGACCCGCGCGGAAAAGACCGCGACGGGATACCGGATCACGGGCTCCAAGATGTGGATCTCCAACAGCCCCATCGCCGACGTCTTCGTCGTCTGGGCGAAGTCGGAGGCCCATGGCGGCAAGATCCGAGGCTTCGTGCTGGAAAAGGGCATGACGGGCCTCTCTGCGCCCAAGATCGGCGGCAAGCTCAGCCTGCGCGCATCAGTGACCGGAGAAATCGTCATGGACGGTGTCGAGGTGGGCGAAGACGCGCTCCTTCCGGGCGTCGAAGGCCTCAAAGGGCCCTTCGGCTGCCTCAACCGCGCGCGCTACGGCATTTCCTGGGGCGTCATGGGCGCGGCAGAATTCTGCTGGACGGCGGCGCGGCAATACGGGCTCGACCGCAAGCAATTCGGCAAGCCCCTCGCGCAGACCCAGCTCTTCCAGAAGAAACTCGCAGATATGCAGACCGAAATCAGCCTCGGCCTTCAAGGTGCGCTCCGCCTCGGGCAGATGATGGACGAGGGCACCGCCTCGCCCGAGCTCATCAGCCTCATGAAGCGCAACAACTGCGGAAAGGCCCTCGATATCGCCCGCGTGGCGCGCGACATGCATGGCGGCAACGGGATCCAGGAAGACTACCAGGTCATGCGCCATGCCGCGAACCTCGAGACCGTGAACACCTACGAGGGCACCCATGACATTCACGCGCTCATTCTGGGGCGCGCGCAGACCGGGCTGCAGGCGTTCTTCTGATCGCGCGATTGGCCCGGGCTGCTGCACAGTCAATTTCTGCGCGCGAATCCGGCGACACCGGGCCCGTGCCCGCGTAAGGTGGTGACATGATGCCGAAAGACAGTCCTCAACCGCGCCCCCTGCCCGATCTCTCCGAGCTCAACCGTCAGGATTGGCAGACCGCGCTGCGCGCGCATTGCGAAGACGTGGGCGATTACATCGAGCTCGATCCCGATCACCACATCATCCAGGTGGGGAGCGGTGCGCGGCTGCTCGTGACCTTCGAATCCGCATACGACATCCGCAACAATCACGATCTCGCGCTGCCCCACGGGCTGACGCTGGCACGCGAGGATCTCGATGCGACGGTCATGGTTGTGCTCTGCCAGCGGCCCACATGGTTCCGCGCGCCCGCGATCTACGCCTTCTTCGACGCGCTCACCGACGAGGGTGTCTTCGACGATTACGATCATGTCTGCTTTTTCGGCGCGGGCCTCGGGGGCTACGCGGCGGCGGCCTTCAGCGTCGCGGCGCCGGGCGCCGATGTCATCGCCATCAGCCCGCAGGCGACGCTCGACCCGAGGATGACGGAATGGGACCCGCGCTTCGTGGGCATGCGCAAACGCTCTTTTTCGGATCGCTATGGCTACGCGCCGGAGATGGCGCAGGCCGCGCGGCACCTGCTCGTGCTTTACAATCCCGATGAAGAGCTCGAGGCCATGCACGCGGCGCTCTTCGCGCGCCCGTCAGACCCGACAGGTCTCACGCGCTTCCGGTGCCGCTACTTAGGGCGCGATCTGCCTTCGGTCATGGAGGATCTGCGCATCTTGCCCGATGCGATTAAGCTCGGCCTCGACGGCAAGCTGGACCTCACCCGGTTCGCGCAACTCTTCCGGCGTCGCCGGGACTACGCGCCCTATCTCAGGCAACTCCTCAAAGAGGTGGAAGAGCTGGACCGACCCAAGCTCATCACCTGGCTCGCAGGCTCTTCGCTGAAGCGGAAGCCGATGCCGGCCATGCGGCGCGCCCTCAAACGCGTGGCCGAACGGGAAAAAGCCGCCTCCGCGGCAGAGTGATCAGAGCCCGCCTTCGCGCCGGATGAAGCTCACGATCTCGTCTACGCCCCCGCCGGATTTTAACGAGGCCATAACGAAGGGAAGCGTTCCGCGGTTCGCTGCGGCGTCACGTTCGAGCTGGGCAATGTCGACGCCCACGTGGGGCGCGAGATCGGTCTTGTTGATGATGAGAAGATCGGACCGGGTGACCCCGGGACCTTTCTTGCGCGGAATATCCTGCCCTGCCGCCGTATCGATGACGTAGAGCGAAAGATCGGCGAGCTCCGGGCTGAAGGTGGCCGCCAGATTGTCTCCGCCGGATTCGATCAAGATCAGCTCGAGATCCGGCAGGCTCGTGGTCAGATCGGCCACGGCGCGCAGGTTGATGGAGGCATCTTCCCGGATGGCCGTGTGCGGGCAGCCGCCCGTCTCCACGCCACGGATGCGGGCCTCCGGCAGCGCTTGGGCACGCAGCAGAAATTCCGCGTCCTCGCGCGTGTAGATGTCGTTGGTGATGACGGCCATGGAATGCTCTGCCGCCATCGCGCGGCAGAGCTGCTCTGTCAGCGTCGTTTTCCCAGCGCCGACGGGGCCGCCGATCCCGACGCGTAAGGGGCCGTTGCCGCTCATGTCCTGAAGATCCTCGCAGATTGAGCTTCGTGCGCCATGGCACTGAGATCGCTGAAGAATGCCCCTGTGGCAAGATCGTCGATACCGGTCTCCGCGGCCCTCTCTGCGAGCTCTGAGATCGTCTCTGACAAGCCGGCGAGGACGCGCTGCCCCTCGCTCTGCCCGAGCGGGACAAACCGCACGGCGCAGGAGACGAGATTGGACGCGAAGCTCTGCAAGTAGATCGCAGCGATGGTCGCGGGCGGCAGGGTGAATCCCTTCGTGGCCATCCCGACCGCCACCGGAAGCGGCGCTGCCGGGATATCGTGGCCCAATTCGGCCAGCGTATCGACGAAGGCCCGCCCCTGCGCTTCCGTCTCCTCCAGTCGTTCCTTGCTCCCGGCCACCGCACGCGCGATGGCGCTCACCTCTTCGCCACGCTGCGCCGCGCAGAGCAGCACCGCGTCACTCCAGCCGCCACCGGCGCAAAGGACAGTCTCCAGCCATGCCGCCAAGGTGCGGGCATCCTTCACGGTGCCGTCGGAAATGGCTGTCTCGAGACCGTGGGAATAGGCGTAGCTCCCCAACGGAAATGCAGGCGAGAGCCATTGCGTGAGCGCGAGAAGCTCAGTGGTCATGGGCATGCCCCATGGTGCGCCCGTGGCCATAGGCACCGCCTTCGGGGCGAAACGGCCCTGAAACCTCCGTGATCTCGGCTCCGAGTTGGGTCAGCATCTCGCGCAGGACCGGATCGGACTGGATGAGCAGGTGATCATCGTGCACTTCGCAGGGAGTATGACGATTGCCGATATGCCAGGCGAGCCGCGGCAGAGCGCCCTTGATCCTGAGGAGCGTCTCATCGGCCGCGCGCACCTCCACGGCGTCGCCAGACTCGAGCAGGAAAGCCTGCCCGGGCTCCACATGCGTCGTGTGCGGGAGATCGACAAGGAAGTCCGCGCCGTCTGACCGGACCAGACGTTTGCGGCGCAGAAGGCGCCCGGCATAATCGAGCGTCACATGGGCCACGGGCGCGTCGCTCGCACCCACGGCAGTTGCGCGGGGCAGGCTCATGCCCGCCCCCTAGCGCGGCTTAGAAGACCATCCGGTCCCGGAAGACGTGCCGGACGGCCGTCTCGCGTGTTAGTCCACGCTTGGCCAGCTCTTCGTCCGACATCGACATGAAATACTCGATTTCGTCCGAGCGTGCCTGCGCCCGACCGAACTTCACCAGGCCGTCGGTGACGGCTGTTCCAAGGGAGCGGAGGGCGCTGGTGACGGTGCGCCCGGCGGGGATATCTGACATGAATGCCATGCGGTGCCTCAGGGTCTGTCTTTCGATTGCCCCTGACGTAGCCACACCACCCGGGGCTGACATCCCCCATGTCCGGGACCCCGCCATGCACCTCATGCAAAGCCTTTATCCGATTGATACCGCTCACCATTCTACCCCCACGACCGAGACTTCGCCGGAGAGAGCACCGTTCTCCGCCCAGCGCACCCGGACGCCTGTGCCCAGCGCAGGATACCAATGAAAGAACGTCGTGTAGCCACGCTCTTCCCCGAGGGAGACAGAGGTGGCCACGCCCCAAACCTCGAGCTCGCAGTCGCCGAGACGCACGCGCGTGGGCGTGTCGCCCACCGACACGGAAAACACGCCGGGAAAGGCAAAGCGCTGCTGGGTGGTGACGAGAGCGATGTCTTCCGTCAGGCCGAGCCGTGGATAGGGAAGCGCCGCGAGCCCCGCCGGCCAATCGTGGGTGAGCCGGGTCTGGCCCACTTCGGAGACCAGAGGGTAGATCCCGTGGAGCGCCGTGCGCGCCTCGCCGGTATCCTCGCCCAGCGTCGTCAAAAGCCGAGCCTCGATCATGTCGGCTTGCGCCATGTGCCGCTCGATCTGCCCGGTGTCGAGAATGAAGGCGACGCCGGTGGCGAGGTCGTCGGCCGCGGGGCATGCCAAAACGGGCGCGGCGAGGCTGGTCAGGAGGAGGGCCTTCAAAAGAGAAAGTACCTCTGCGCCATGGGCAGCTCGCTCGCAGGCTCGCAGGTCAAAAGATCCCCATCGGCGCGCACCTCGTAAGTCTCGGGGTTCACGTCGACCTCGGGCGTCGCATCGTTGAGCACCATGGAGGATTTTCCGATGCCGCGCGTGTTCTTCACCGCCACCGTCTTCTTCGCGAGGCCCAGATGCCCTGTCTCGGCGCCCTCGCTCACGAAGAGCACGGCGGAGTTCTCCACGTTTCGCCCCATCGCGCCGAACATCGGCCGCGTATAGACAGGCTGCGGCGTGGGGATGGAGGCGTTGGGGTCTCCCATCTGTGCGCAGGCGATGGACCCGCCCACGAGCACCATCTCCGGCTTCACGCCGAAAAAGGCAGTGTTCCAGAGGCAGAGATCGGCGCGCTTGCCGGGCTCGATGCTGCCGATCTCTCCGCTGATGCCGTGCGCGATGGCGGGGTTGATCGTGTATTTGGCGATGTAACGGCGGACGCGGAGATTGTCGTTGTCGCCCGTCTCGTCCGAAAGCCGCCCGCGCTGCACCTTCATCTTGTGCGCCGTCTGCCAGGTGCGGATGATGACCTCGCCCACGCGACCCATGGCCTGGCTGTCGGAGGCGATGATGGAGAAGGCCCCCATGTCGTGGAGGATATCCTCGGCGGCGATGGTCTCCCGCCGGATGCGGCTCTCGGCGAAGGCCACGTCTTCGGGGATCGACTTGTCGAGATGGTGGCAGACCATGAGCATGTCGAGATGTTCCTCGAGCGTGTTCACGGTGTAGGGCCGCGTGGGGTTCGTCGACGACGGGATCACGTGAGCGAGCCCGCAGACCTTGATGATATCGGGCGCGTGCCCCCCGCCCGCACCCTCGGTGTGGAAGGCGTGGATCGTGCGGCCCTTCATGGCCGCCACGGTGTTTTCCACGAACCCACTCTCGTTCAGCGTGTCGGTGTGGATCATCACCTGCACGTCCATGTCGTCGGCCACGCTGAGGCAGGTGTCGATGGCCGCGGGCGTCGTCCCCCAATCCTCGTGGAGCTTCATGGCGCAGGCCCCGGCCTTCACCATCTCAACGAGCGCATCCGGCCGCGAGGCGTTCCCTTTGCAGGAGAGCCCGATATTGACGGGCACAGCGTCCAAAGCCTGCAGCATCCGCCCGATATGCCACGGCCCCGGCGTGCAGGTGGTTGCGAGGGTGCCGTGCGCCGGGCCCGTGCCGCCGCCGAGCATCGTGGTCAGCCCCGAATGTAGCGCATCCTCGATCTGCTGCGGGCAGATGAAATGGATATGCGCGTCGAACCCTCCGGCGGTGAGGATCTTGCCCTCGCCCGCGATGGCCTCCGTCCCCGGGCCGATCACGATGTCGACGCCGGGCTGCGTGTCGGGGTTCCCCGCCTTGCCGATGGCCGCGATGCGCCCGTCTGTGAGGCCCACATCGGCCTTGTAGATGCCTGTGTGGTCCACGATGAGCGCGTTCGTGATGACGGTATCGACGGTGCCCTCGGCCCGCGTGCGCTGGCTCTGCCCCATCCCGTCACGGATGACCTTACCACCCCCGAACTTCACTTCCTCACCATAGGTGGTGAGGTCCTTTTCCACCTCGATGATGAGGTCGGTATCGGCGAGCCGCACCCTGTCCCCGGTCGTGGGCCCATACATGTCGGCATAGGCCGCGCGAGAGATTTTAGCGGGCATGCGAAGGCTCCATCGATTGTATTGAAAGGATCGCGTAGGCGACGAAGGTCCAGAAAAGCCACAAGCCAGCGAAGACAAGCTCCGTGCAGGGGTCAAGAAACGCCTCCCTCACCTCTGTGAGGTAGTCCGCGCTGCAGCCTTCGCTTGGCAACAGCGTTGCCAAATCAAGCCAAACAAGGATCGGCACGACAAAGACGCTGGTCAAAAGGTAGAGCGCGCCGCCGATGGCGATGGCGAGTGTCAGCCGCGCCCATCCATGGTTCAGCTCGCGCACGTAGAAATGGAAACAACTGGACAACAAGAGCAATCCAACGAGCATGTCCAAGAAGGTCGGCACGCCCGAAGACATCATCACAGATACGAGAGTTGCGGCCAGGAAGGTGATGATCGCGATCGAGAACGAATTGCCCTCCGTCACAGCTTCCCCATCACTTTCTGATTGAAGCCGTAGACCTCGCGCGCGCCGCTGAGAGGGACGAGCGACACCTCCCGCTGTTGCCCAGGCTCAAAGCGCACCGCCGTCCCCGCCGCGATGTCGAGCCGTTTTCCCATGGCCGCATCACGGTCGAAATCGAGCGCAGCGTTCGTCTCCGCGAAATGATAGTGGCTGCCCACCTGCACGGGCCTGTCCCCGGTGTTGGCGACCATGATCACCGTGACCTCCGCGCCAGCATTGATCTCGATCTCGCCCGCGGCGGGCAGCACCTCGCCGGGGATCATCCGATGGCCTTTCTGATGGCGGCCACGATCTCTGTGCCGAAGAGCCCCAGAAGCCCGCCCAAGAGGATCGCGAAGGCAGACACGGTGGACGCCGAAAGCGCCACGAGGATGCCCACGACGAGCAGGCAGACCGCGTAGGACAAGGCCAGCGCGTCCTCCGTCTTGATGTCGATCTTATCGAGCAGGACCTTTTCCAGTGCGCCCACCAAGGGCTCCTGCACGAGGCGGGAGGCAAATCCCGCGGCGATGGCCAAGATGAATGCAAGCATGGTCGCTACCTTATTGGATGGTGAACGGTGACGAGCTTGGTGCCGTCCGGAAAGGTGGCCTCGACCTGCACGTCGTGGATCATCTCGGCGATGCCCTCCATGCACTGGTCCGCGCGGATGACGCCCGCCCCCGCCTCCATGAGATCGGCCACGGAACGGCCGTCGCGCGCGCCTTCGACGACAAAATCGGTGATGAGGGCGATGGCCTCGGGATGATTGAGCTTCACCCCCCTTTCCAGCCGCCCACGGGCCACCATGGCCGCGACGGAGACGAGGAGCTTGTCTTTTTCTCTCGGTGTCAGGTTCATCTTAAGTCCTTCAGACGGCCCAGACGCGGGGCAGATGCCCGCCGGTGAGCTGGCGCAGCACGGGGGCGAGCGCGGTTTTGAGTGGCCAGAGGTCAGGAAATGCGCCGCGGATGACGCATTTTCCGCCCCAGGCGGAGGCATGAAGACCGGGCGGCAGATCGAGGGCGATATCCTCGGCATCAGGGCCCCAGTAAAGAAGCGTGGCGATGGCCCGCGCGTCGCGGAGCCCGGCCGCCTTGCCGATGAGGCGCGCATCGAGGGCGAGCGCGTCTAGCCATTGCAGCCCGTCCGCGTGAAGCTCGCGGCGGTCCATGAGACGGAAGCTCGAGAGCCGCTCCCCCATGGCCGCGCGACCGAAGACAAGCATTTCGAGCGCAAGCACGCGCGCGCCGGGCGCGGCCTCGATGACCGTCCGACGGCGGAGGGCCGATGCGTCGAAGAGGATCGTTTCCTGGGGCAGCCAGAAGAGCGTGGCGCCCGGGCCCGCGCGCAGGGTGACGTCCACCCGCGCGTCCGCCCCGGTACTCGCATAAGAGCGTTCGGCGGTCTGCGTCGTCAGCATCAGCGCGCCGTCATCGATGCTGGCATCGAAGGCGAAGCTGTCTCCGCCGGTGAGCCCACCCGCCGTGTTGAGAAAGACTGCCTCTGGAAAGGCGCCGTGGCACGCGGGGATCATCACCTTGCCGGAGCCGGCCTGCGACAGCCCGGTGATCCGCCGACCGCGGAACGCGACGCGCGCGCGCCCGCGTGCGCGCTGCATGGCGCGCGGCTGGCTAGGCTGCGGCAGGTCGAACATCGCTCCCCCAAGTCGTCTCGGCCCCACGTTAGGCGCAGGGAGCCGCGCCTCGCAACGCCCATGGCCCGATCCCGCACGACGCGCGGGCAATTGCCCAAGGATTGGGCACTCATGCCCGTGCATTCGCAGGCTGGCCCCCCTGCCCGTTCCGCGCTACGAGCGGGCCATGGTGCAAGAGCTCACGATCCGCCGCCCCGATGACTGGCACGTCCACTTTCGCGACGGAGAGATGCTGCGCGGCGTGCTGCCAGAGACCGCCCGGCATTTCGGACGCGCGATCGTGATGCCGAACCTCGTGCCCCCGGTGCTCACCGGTCAGGATGCGGCTTCGTATCGCAAGCGCATCATGGCTGCGCTCCCGCCGGAGATGGCCGGCTTCCAGCCGCTGATGACGCTCTACCTGACCGAGGAAACCGATGCGGGCGACCTCGCCGCCGCCCATGCCGCGGGCATCGTGACGGCCGCGAAGCTCTACCCCGCGGGGGCCACGACAAACTCTGCCTCGGGCGTGCGGGATTTCGACCGCGTCCGGCCCGTGCTCGAGCGCATGGCCGAGATCGGGATGCCGCTCTGTGTCCACGGTGAGGTGACCGACCCCGCCATCGATATCTTCGATCGCGAGGCCGTCTTCATCGACCGCGTGCTCGACCCGATCCGCCGCGCCGTGCCCGCGCTGCGCGTGATCATGGAGCATATCACGACGTCAGAGGCGGTGACCTACGTGGCCAGCGCGAGCGCCAATCTCGCAGCCACCATCACCACGCATCACCTCATCATCAACCGCAACGCGCTCTTCAAGGGCGGCATCCGGCCCCATTACTTCTGCCTGCCCATCGCCAAGCGCGAGACCCATCGCAGCGCTCTCGTGAAGGCCGCAACGAGCGGCGACCGGCGGTTTTTCCTCGGCACCGACAGTGCGCCCCATGCCACCGACGCCAAGGAAAATGCCTGCGGCTGCGCGGGCATCTTCACGGCTACGAATACGATGAGCTGCCTCGCCCATGTCTTTGAGGCCGCCGGCGCGCTCGACCGGCTCGAGGCGTTCACGTCGCTCAACGGGCCACACTTCTACGGGCTCGCGCCCAACGAGGCGACGATCACGCTGGAGAAGGTCGCGCCGGACTACCCGACACGGATCGAGACGGGCGCAGGGCCGGTGATCCTCTTTGATCCCGAATTTCCGCTTGCGTGGCGCGTGCGGTGACGTCTCAGGCGGCACTCCGGGAAAGACACTTATGGAAAGATGAAGGAGCGCAGCGATGAGCTTTGCATCGAAAGAGGAAATGGCGCGCCTGACAGCGCGGATGCTGCTTGAGATCGGCGCGGTGAATTTTCGCCCAGAAGAGCCCTACATCCTCGCCTCTGGCAGGCCGTCGCCGTCTTACATCGATTGCCGGAAGCTCATCTCCTTTCCCCGGATCCGCAGCACGCTGATGGATTTTCTCGTGGCCACCGTCATGCGCGACGCGGGCTTCGAGGCCTTTGACAACATCGCGGGCGGCGAGACGGCGGGGATCCCCTTTGCCGCGCTCGTCGCCGAGCGGATGGCGCTTCCGATGACCTACGTGCGCAAGAAGCCCAAGGGCTATGGGCGCGGGGCACGGATTGAGGGCCACATGGCCGAGGGCGAACGGGTCCTGCTCGTGGAAGATCTCACGACCGATGGCGGCTCGAAGCTCTCCTTCGTCGATGCCATCCGCGAGGCGGGCGCGGAGTGCGGCCACACCGCGGTGATCTTCTATTACGGGATCTTCCCCGAAACGGAGAAGACGCTTGGGGATCACGGGGTGAATCTGCACCATCTTTGCACATGGTGGGACGTGCTGGCCGAGGCGCGGGCGCAGGGCGCCTTCTCCGCGCAGGCGCTTGAAGAGGTTGAGAAATTCCTTCACGCGCCCGCGGAGTGGCAAGCGGCCCGGATGTAGGCCGCGAATTGTACACATGATTTTTGCACGCCCCGGATCGTGGATAACTCGCTGATTCTGCGCGCAAAGAATTCATCATGTTGCGGTTTGCGGCGAAGCTGACCCCAAATATTGATTGCTTACGCAACGTTAATTTGTCACCCTCCACTGTATGGGCCGGGTTACTCACAGATTTATCAGAGGTTCCCAACGCACCCGCGCGTGGCTAATCACTCCCGCATTGAGGAGCGCAGCATGAACGAGATCGCCACGCTGACGGGGGCCATTCAAAGCGCCTCCGCAGACCAAATGCCCCATTCCATCGAGGCCGAGCAGCAGCTTCTCGGGGCGATCCTGACGAACAACGATCTCTACGATCGCGTGGCATCCGTCATTGGGCCGGAGCACTTCTACGATCCCGTCCATGCCCGGATCTGGGAAACGGCGGCCGCGCGCATCACCAAGAATGCGCTGGCCTCTCCGGTGACGCTGAAGGCGTTTCTCGAGGACGATGAGGGCCTCAAGGAGCTTGGCGGACCGGCCTATCTGGCGCGGCTCGCCGGGGCCGCGATCTCGGCCTTCGCGGCGCGGGACTACGCGCAGATGATCTATGATCTCGCGATCCGTCGGGAACTCATCGCCGTCGGCCACGACATCGCCGACCGGGCCGCGCGCATGGATGTCGCGAGCGAACCGCGCGAGCAGATCGTCGAGGCCGAGCAGGTGCTCTACAAACTCGCCGAACAGGGGCAGAGCGACACGGGCTTCCAAAGCTTCCTCAAGGCCGTCACAGACGCCGTGCAGGTCGCCAACGCAGCCTACCAGAGGGATGGGGGGCTCGCAGGCGTCTCCACAGGCCTCATCGACATGGACAAGAAGCTGGGCGGCCTTCACCGGTCGGACCTGCTCATCCTCGCAGGCAGGCCGTCGATGGGAAAGACATCCCTCGCCACCAACATCGCCTACAACATCGCCAAAGCCTACAAGCGCGGCCTGACCCATGACGGTCAGGAAGGTGCGGTGAATGGCGGTGTGGTTGGCTTCTACTCCCTCGAAATGAGTGCCGAGCAGCTCGCCGCGCGGATCCTCTCGGAGGCGGCCGAAATCCCCTCTGAGCAGATCCGTCGCGGCGACATGACCGAAGGCGAATTCCGCCGCTTCGTGGAAGCGGCCAAGCAGCTCGAAAGCTGCCCTCTCTTCATCGATGACACGCCCGCGCTGCCCATCAGCCAGCTCGCCGCGCGCGCCCGCCGCCTCAAGCGGACCCACGGGCTCGACGTGCTCATCGTCGACTATCTCCAGCTCGTGCGACCTGCCTCGGCCAAGGACAGCCGGGTCAACGAGGTCTCCGAGATCACGCAGGGCCTGAAAGCTATCGCCAAAGAACTCGACATCCCCGTGATAGCCCTCTCCCAGCTATCGCGCCAAGTCGAGGCAAGGGACGACAAACGGCCTCAGCTTTCAGACCTGCGTGAATCGGGCTCCATCGAGCAGGACGCCGACGTGGTGATGTTCGTGTTCCGCGAGGAATATTATGCCGAGCGGGAGAAGCCCTCGGACGACAAGCTCGACGCCATGGCCGAATGGCAGGAACGCATGGAGCGGCTCCACGGCAAAGCGGAAGTCATCATCGGCAAGCAGCGCCACGGCCCCATCGGCACCGTAGAATTGAGCTTCGAGGGCCGCTTCACCCGCTTCGGCAATCTCGTGAAGCCCTGGCAGCAGAACGAGCGCGGCGATTTCTAGGGGCAGAGTCTTGCCACTTTACGATGCAGTTCCGGCCAGTTTGGCCATTGCACGCCCCTGATTTTCACTTTTCCGATCTCGGGCCCCTGCGGCCCACGGCCCGCGCCGCCGTAACCAGTTGACGGCGCATCTGGCGAAAGTGACAAGCAGGCATGGCCACCGGCACTCTCACCATCGATCTGGACGCGCTCGTTGCGAACTGGCGGGCGCTCGACGCCAAGTCCCGCGCGGAGACGGGGGCCTGTGTGAAGGCGGACGGCTACGGGCTCGGGGCTGAGCAGGTCTCGACGGCGCTGGCCCGCGCGGGATGTCGTACCTTCTTCGTGGCCGTGGCCGAGGAAGGCGCGGCGCTTCGGAAGGCTTTTGGTGATGGCCCCCGGATCTGCGTTTTCGGCGGGCATATGGAAGGCGATGCGGGCGAGATCGCGGCGCACGATCTCATCCCCATGCTCAATGCCCCCGAGCAACTGAGCCGACATCGGGATGCGCTGCCCGATGCCCCCTTCGGCATCCAGCTCGACAGCGGCATGAACCGCCTGGGCCTCGAGCCAGACGATTGGCGCGATGCGCGTGAGGCCCTCCCCGGAACGCCGGAGATGGTGATCTCCCATCTCGCCTGCGCGGACGAGGCCAGCCACGTTATGAACACGGTACAGCTCGAGGCCTTTCGCGAGATGACGCTCGGCGTGGCAGAGACCCGCTCGCTCGCGGCCACCGGCGGCATCCTTCTGGGCGAGGAGTACCACTTCAACCTGACCCGCCCGGGGATCGGCCTCTACGGCGGCGCGCCCTTCACGGAGGCGGCCCCGGTCGTGCGGCTCTCGCTCCCCGTGATCCAGGTCCGCGACGTGGCCGTGGACGAGACGGTGGGCTACGGCAACATCTGGAAAGCAGATAGACCGAGCCGCATTGCCACGCTGTCCGGCGGCTATGCCGACGGCCTCATCCGGGCTGTGGGACGCGACGCCAGCCTCTATGCCGGCGACAGGGCCTGCCAACTCGTGGGGCGTGTTTCCATGGATCTCATCACGGTCGATGTCACCGATCTGCCCGAGGTACCCGACGCCCTCGATATCCTCTGCCACGCGCAGCGGGTGGATGATCTGGCCACGTCCGCCGGCACCATCGGCTACGAGATCCTGACCTCGCTCGGCGCGCGCTACACGCGCCGCTATATCGGCGGCTAACGCGCCCCTTGCCCAGCGCGCGACCGCGCGGCATGACGGGCCATGGCCAAGACATCCTATGCGTGCAGCGCCTGCGGGGCGGTTCATTCCAAATGGGCAGGGCAATGCGACACCTGCGGCGCGTGGAACACCATCGCCGAAGACCGCGGGCTCTCCGCCGCGGGCCCGGGCAAGAAGACGCTCGGCGCCACCCGCGGGCGCGCGCTTCATCTCTCGGATCTGTCCACGGAAGAAGCGCCCCCGCCCCGCACCGAGGCGGGCGTGGCGGAGCTTGACCGGGTCCTCGGCGGCGGGCTGGTGGAGGCCTCGGCGCTCCTCGTGGGCGGCGATCCGGGCATCGGCAAATCGACCCTCCTTCTGCAGGCGGCAGCGCGCTTCGCACGGAACGGGCTGAAGGTCATCTATATCAGCGGCGAAGAGGCCGCTGCGCAGGTCCGCATGCGTGCAAGCCGCCTCGGTCTCACCGAGAGCCCAGTGCTCCTTGCCTCGGAAACCAATCTTCGCGACATCCTCACGACGCTCGATGCCGAGAAGCCAGACCTCGCCATCATCGACTCGATCCAGACGATGTGGGCCGATCACGTGGATGCGGCGCCGGGCTCGGTCTCACAGGTGCGCTCGGCGGCTCACGAACTCACGAGCTTTGCCAAGCGGAAGGGCATCGCCGTCATCATGGTGGGCCATGTCACGAAGGAGGGCCAAATCGCGGGCCCCCGCGTCGTCGAGCACATGGTCGACACGGTGCTCTACTTCGAGGGCGAGCGCGGGCACCAGTTCCGCCTCTTGCGCGCGGTGAAAAACCGCTTCGGCCCCGCAGACGAGATCGGCGTCTTCGAGATGACCGGCAAGGGCCTCGTGGAGGTGAAAAACCCCTCCGCCCTCTTCCTCTCCCAGCGCGGCACGCCCGCGGCGGGCTCGGTCGTCTTTGCCGGCATCGAGGGCACGCGGCCCGTCCTCTGCGAAATCCAGGCGCTCGTCTCCCCCTCGCCCCATGCCCAGGCAAGGCGCAGCGTGGTGGGCTGGGACGGCGCGCGGCTCGCCATGATCCTCGCCGTGCTCGAGGCGCGCTGCGGCGTGCCCTTTGCCGGGCTCGATGTCTATCTCAACGTGGCGGGTGGCATGCGCATTTCGGAGCCTGCGGCCGACCTCGCCGTGGCCGCGGCCCTCGTCAGTGCACGGGAGGACGCTCCGCTCCCCGAGGACACCGTCCTCTTCGGTGAGATCTCGCTTTCGGGCGCGCTCCGGCCCGTGTCGCAAGCTGAAAATCGGTTGAAAGAAGCTCAGAAACTTGGTTTCACCGCCGCGATCGTGCCACCGCTTTCCAAGCGCATCGCCGATCAGGGCGTAAAGCTCACACAAATGCCCGATTTATCAGGCTTTGTGACCGAAACATTCGGGGCAATGTCCCCATCGAAGGGCAGTTAGATGGACGGCTTCACGCTCATTGACGGCATCGTCGGCGCGCTCATCGTGGTGTCGGCGCTGCTGGCGTATTCCCGCGGCCTGACGCGGGAACTCCTGGCCATCGCGGGCTGGATCGTGGCCGCGATCCTCGGCGTCGTCTTCCTCGAGCAGGCTCAGCCCCTCGTGCGACAGGTGCCCTATGTGGGCGATTTCATCGGCGACAGCTGCGAGCCCTCGGTCGTGATCTCCTTCGGGGCCGTCTTCCTCGTGGCGCTCGTCGTCGTCTCGCTCTTCACCCCGCTTCTGAGCACGCTCGTTCAGCGCTCGCCGCTGGCCAGCGTCGATCAGGGGCTCGGCTTTCTCTTCGGGGTGGCGCGGGGCGTGCTCCTCGTGGCGATTGCCTTTTTCATCTACGACACCGTCATCACCGCGCAGAATATCGACATGATCGACCAGTCGCGCTCTGCGGCCGTCTTCGCCAATTTCTCCGACACGATCCAGGAGCAGGATCCCGAGGCCGCGCTGAGCTGGGTGACCGCGCAATACGACACGGTGATGGCCTCCTGCGATGAGGCCTGAGGCGCGGCCTCACGTCCCGGTGGCGAGGCGCTCCCTGTTCCACGCTGACGGCGCCGGCTCGTCCATTTTCTGCGAGACACGGTCGGAGGCGTCGAGGTCGTCGAGATACTCCGCGCTCACGGAGCCCGTGACGTAGACACCATCGAAGCAGGAGCAATCGAACTGCGCGATCTCGGGGTTGCCCTCCCGCGCGGCCCAGATCAGGTCTTCGAGCTTCTGGTAGAAGAGCGCGTCGCATCCCAGCTCGGCGCGGATGTCCTCGATGGAGCGCCCGTCCGCGATGAGCTCGCGCTTCGTGGGCATGTCGATGCCGTAGACGTTGGGGTATTTGACCGGAGGTGAGGCGGAGGCGACGTAGACCTTGGCGGCCCCGGCCTCACGACACATTTCCACGATCTTCTTGATCGTGTTCCCGCGTACGATCGAGTCGTCGATGAGGAGCACGTTCTTGTCCTTGAACTCTAGCGGAACGGCGTTGAGCTTCCGGCGCACGCTCCGCTGCCTTTGCCCCTGCCCCGGCATGATGAAGGTGCGGCCCACGTAGCGGTTCTTCACCAGCCCCTCGCGGTAGGTGATGCCGGTGATGTTGGCAACCTCGAGCGCCACCGGCCGCGCCGAATCCGGCACCGGGATGATCGCATCGATATCGAGCCCCGAGGCCGCGATCTGGCGCGCCAGCGTCTCACCCATGCGGATCTGCGTCTTGTAGACGGAGATGCCGTCGAGCAGGCTGTCGGGCCGCGCAAGATACACATACTCGAAGATGCAGGGCGTGAGCTGCCCCTCCGCGCATTGGAACGAGTGCATCTGCCCCTCGAGGTCGATCAGGATCGCCTCCCCCGGGCGCAGGTCGCGCAGTTTCGTGAAGCCGTTGATGCCGAAAGCGACGTCCTCGGAGGCGAAGGCATAGTCGGAGCCGAACATGTCGTTCTTGCGCTCGGCCACGCTCAGCGGGCGGATGCCATGGGGGTCGCGGAAGGCGAGCATGCCCACCCCGTCCACGAGCGCGAGGCAGGAATAGGCACCCTGCACGCGCTCCATCGTCATCTTCACTCCCGCGAAGACGGTCTGCTTGGGGTCCGTCGTGCCCATCACCTTGATCGCGTCGCCAATCTTGTCGGCGAGCACGTTGAGAAGGATCTCGCTGTCGCTGTTGGTGCGCAGGTGACGGGAGTATTTCCCCTTCACCTTCTGGCGCTGCTCGGCGGTGTTGGTGATGTTGCCATTGTGGACGAGCGTGATCCCGTAGGGCGCGTTCACGAAAAAGGGCTGCGCCTCGGCGGCACTGAGCGAGCCCGCCGTCGGATAGCGGCAATGCCCGATGCCCACGCGCCCGCGGAGGACCTCGGCATCTTCGGGACGGAAGACATCCTTGACGAGGCCGTTCTCTTTCCTTTCCCGGAAGAACTCGCCGTCATAGGTCACCATACCAGAGGCATCCTGCCCGCGGTGCTGCAGCATGAGGAGGCCATCGTAAAGCTCGGGAAAGACCGGGTCCGATGTGTTCGCGACCCCGAGAATTCCGCACATGCGTTCGCTCCGACTGCGTTGGCTCCGCGCCTCCTACCCCGGCGCAAAGCGAAAATACAGCCACCAAAAGGAGGCTGTGCAACAATCTTGTTACATGCCCCTCGAGCTTGCCGCGAGAAATGGCCCGGTCGCGCCGCAATGACGCAGCGAAAGCGGCCTCTGCCTCTTCAGGACGCAGTTCGATGACGATATCTGCGCCGCGCACAACCAACGAGCAGCAAAATGACGAATGCAGTTGCGGGCCAAGCGGGCAATCTCGCCACGCAAGAGGACGCCCTGCCTCATGGCGGCCTCCGCCTCCTGGGAACCATGGGCAGCGCCAGCGCCCCAGAAGCCCTCCTCCTTCTCGGCAGCGACGTCCTCCGCGTCACGCCAGGAGATACGGCGGGCACGGCCCGCATTCTGGCCATCGAGCCCGGACGCGTCATCGTGGAGCACCGCGGCGCGGCCCGCGCGCTGGCCATGCCGGGCCAGGAGGAAGCGGGTTGACGGCAGCGCCCACCCGCGCGAAGGCACGCTCATGAAGGACCAAGCGGACAATGCGCGCCCGGTCGCACTGATCACCGGTGCCTCCCGCGGGCTCGGGGCAGCCTTAGCCGAGGCGCTGGCGCCCGGGCATCACGTCATCGCCGTGGCCCGCACAATCGGCGCGCTCGAGGAACTCGACGACAGGATCAAGGCGAAGGGCGGCGAGGCAACGCTCGCCCCCATGGACGCCACCGATGCGGGCGCGATGCAGCACCTGTGCCGCTCGATCCATGATAGGTGGGGGCGCGTGGATTTCTGGGCGCACACGGCGATCCATGCCGCGCCGCTCTCTCCGGCCACGATGATCCAGGACAAGGATTGGTCAAAGAGCGTCGAGGCCAATCTCAGCGCCATGCAGCGCCTCGTGGGCTATGTCGCGCCGCTGCTCGGCCGCGAGGGAACAGCGCTCTTTTTGGATGACCCCATGCCCGCCACGGCGTTTTCGGGAAGCTACGGGGCGACTAAAGCGGGCCAGATGGCGCTCGCGAAAGCCTGGCAGGCAGAAACCGTCCGCACCGGGCCGCGGGTGGTCATCGAGACACCGCCGCCCATGCCCACCGCGCTGCGCGCGCGCTTCCATCCCGGCGAGCCGCGCGATGCGCTGGAGCAGCCCGCCGCTGTGGCCGCCGCCCTGCTCTCGCGCGTATTCGCCGCGACCTAGGCGACCTAAGTGACCTGAGAGGCCTACGCCGCCTTTGCTGCCGTCTCTTGAATGCGCTGAACCATGGCCTTGAGGCCGTTCGAGCGCTGGGAGCTCAAATGCTCTGTGAGGTTCAGCCGGCCGAGCTCCGCACGGACATCGACCTTGGCCGCTTCCTCGGGCGTAAGGCCGTTGTAGAGCGCGAGCAGCACCGCGATCAGCCCCTTCACGATCATCGCGTCGCTGTCCCCCTGCAAGCTTAGCGCGCGCCCGCCCCCGTCATGGAGCCAGACCTGGCTCGCGCAGCCCTCGACCTTGGTCGCGGGCACCTTGAGCGCGTCGTCCATCTCGGGCATCGCCCGCCCCAGCTCGATCACGTGGCGATAGCGGTCTTCCCAGTCGTCGAGGAACTCGAACGTCTCTACGATCTCCTCGAAGTCGGCCTGCGCCATGAAATGCTCCTTGAATTCCGCGCCTTTTCAGGCGCTTCCCTTTGAGCTAGGCACATAAGCGTAAGTGCGGGGGAGGCCAACATGGCGCGGCTGATTTGTCTGATGCTCGTGGGCGTCCTTTGCCTGGGCGGTTGTGCACGGATCTCGGAAAGCAGGTTCAACCCGCTCAACATCTTCCGGGGAGACGACACGCCCCGCGCCATCGACCCCGCCACCATCCGCCCGCTCGTGCCCGCCGATCGCGTGGTTCAGAGCGTGGACGCGCGCCCGCTCGTGGCTGCGATATCAGAGCTGGAGGTCACGCCGACGGTGGGCGGCGTCATCGTCCGGGCCCGGGGCACCGCAACGGCCGCCGGCGCCTATTCGGCAGACCTCACGACCGCGCAAGCCAGCGCTGAGGGCATCACGCTCGATTTCCGTGCCTTCCAGGGCCGGGGCCCCGGTGGCGGGCAGGTCACCGTCGCGCGGTTTCTCTCCGATGCGGAGCTCGGCAGCGCGCGCACCGTATCGGTGCGGAGCGCGTCGAACAGCCTGAGCCGCCGCCGCTAACACCGCGGAAATTCCGCACTCAAAGGCTACAGATTAACAAGCTTCACGCGCTCGCCTTTCACAGCGAGCGCCACGGATCCATCGCAGAGACGCATGGCATCCGCGCCGAAGACCTCGTGACGCCAGCCCTTCAGCGCAGCAAGGTCACGCTCCCCCGCGGCAATGGCATCGAGGTCTGACACCGTCGCGATAAGCTTCTGGGCCACGTTCTTCTCGTCCGCTTTCGCCTTCAGAAGCACGCGCAACAGATCGGCGAGCGCCGGGTTCACCTGGAGCTTCTCGCGCGAGCGATCCACTTCCGGGTAATCCTCTGGTCCCATGGCACTGGCCCGCTCCACGGCTGCGAGGATCCCGTCAGCGATCTCGCCTTTCCTCGCCTCGCGCAGGAGCAGGCGTGAGCGGCCCAACTCGTTGATGTTCTTTGGCTTCGTCGAAGCCAGCTCCACGAGCGCATCATCCTTGTAGACCCGGCTCCGCGGCACGTTCTTTGTCTGCGCGTAGCCTTCGCGGAACTCCGCGAGTTCCTTGACGTAGGCCATGAACTTGGCCGACGTCGTCCGCGTTTTCACACGCTTCCAGGCCGTCTCGGGCGCGATCTCGTAGGTGGCGGGGTCGGTGAGGATCGCGAGCTCTTCCTGCACCCAGCGCGCGCGGTCCGTGCGCTCGAGCTCTGCGGCGAGGAACTCGTAGATCACGCGCAAATGCGTGACATCGCCGATGGCGTATTTCTTTTGCGCGTCCGTCAGCGGACGGCGGGACCAGTCCGTAAACCTCGAGGACTTGTCGAGCCCTTCCTTCGCGATCTTGCGGACGAGGGTCTCGTAGCCCACCTGCTCGCCAAATCCGCAGACCATGGCCGCGACCTGCGTGTCGAAAAGCGGCTCCGGGAAGACGCCGTGCTCGAGGAAGAAGATCTCCAGGTCCTGCCGTGCCGCGTGAAAGACCTTGACCACGTTCTCATTGCGAAAGAGCGCCAGCATCGGCTCAAGCGAGAGCCCGTCGACGAGCGGGTCCACCAGCACCGCGGCGTTCTCGGCCCCGGGATGGGCGATCTGCACGAGGCAGAGCTTCGAATAGTACGTCCGCTCCCGCAGGAACTCGGTGTCGACGGTGATGTAGGGCTGGCTCTCGCAATCGGCGCAGAACGCGGCGAGGTCCTCGGTCGTCGTGATGGTTTTCATCGGCGGGCGTGCTTTCTCTTTTCTTCCCCGGCGGTTCCGGGCGCTTCTACGCGTGCACTTTGGCAATGAAAAGGCGCTAGGCGTCGGCGTCGATCATCACAGGTGTGCGATCTCCGGCGGCAAAGCGGCGCAGAACGGCCGGGTAGAGGATGTGTTCCTGCTGCAGGACACGCGCGGCCAGCGTCTCCGGCGTGTCGCCCGGCCGGACCGGCACCTGCGCCTGTCCGAGGATCGGGCCATCGTCGAGCTCCGCCGTGACCTCGTGGACGGTGCAGCCATGGAGCAGGTCACCGGCCTCGAGCGCCCGGGCATGGGTGTGCAGCCCGCGATACTTCGGCAGCAGCGAGGGGTGGATATTGAGCATCTTCCCGGCCCAGGCCCCGGTGAAGCCACCGGTCAGGACCCGCATGAAGCCTGCAAGGCAGATGATGTCAGGGGCGTAGGGCGCGATGAGGCGCGATATCTCGGCCTCGAACGCGGTGCGATCCGTGCCGAAGGGCTTGTGGCTCACCGCTTCCGTTGGGATCCCCGCCGCGCGCGCCTTCTCCAGCACCCCCGCTTCGGCATCGTTGGAAAAAACGAGACAGGGCCGCGCGGGATGATCTCCCACCATGGACGCGATGAGCGCGGCCGCGTTCGATCCACCGCCGGACGCAAAAATCGCGACCCGTTTCGTCAAGTAAGGCGACCCGTGTAGGTCACCCCGGGGGTCTCCGTCACCGTCCCGAGCGTGAAGACCGTCTCACCGGCAGCTTCGAGCGCGGCACGCGCGGCCGCGGGCTCGGGCGTCACCACGACCATGCCGAGGCCCGCGTTGAATGTCTTCAAGAGCTCCGCCTCGGCCAGCCCCCCCTCTTCCGCCAGCCAGCGGAAAACAGGCGGCAAGCGCCACGCGCCGAGGTCGATCTCCACGCCCATGCCCTCGGGCAGGACGCGCGGGACGTTCTCTGTAAGGCCGCCGCCGGTGATATGGGCGAGCGCCGTGATCTTGGAGGATGCCATGGCTGAAAGCACTGGCCGGACATAGAGCCGTGTGGGCGCGAGGAGCACTTCGCCCAAGGTGCCGTCGGCCCACGGGCAAGGCGCCTCCCAGCCGAGCCCGCTCAGCTCCACGATCTTGCGCACCAGCGAATAGCCGTTGGAATGCACCCCGTCGGACGCGAGCCCGAGAACCCTGTCGCCCGGGCTCACGCCGGAGGGCAGATGCGCGCCGCGCTCCATGGCCCCCACGGCAAAGCCCGCGAGGTCGTAATCGCCCGCGGCATACATGCCCGGCATTTCCGCCGTTTCGCCGCCGATGAGCGCGCAGCCCGCACGCGCGCAGCCCTCCGCGATCCCTTCGATCACGGTCGCGGCCGCGTCCACGTCGAGCGCGCCGGTGGCGAAGTAGTCGAGGAAGAAGAGAGGCTCCGCGCCCTGGCAGACGAGATCGTTGACGCACATGGCCACGAGATCAATCCCGACCGTGGCGTGCTGCCCGGTGTCGATGGCGATCTTGAGCTTGGTGCCCACGCCGTCTGTCGCCGCGACAAGCACCGGATCGACATAGCCCGCTGCCTTGAGATCAAAGAGCGCGCCGAAGCCGCCAAGGCCAGCCATCACCCCGGCGCGGGCCGTCCGTGCCGCCGCGGGCTTGATGCGATCCACGAGCGCGTTTCCGGCGTCGATGTCGACGCCCGCCGCGCTATAGGTCAGGCCGTTCTTTCCGTCCGTCATGGCAGCCGCGTAGCAGCGCTCGGAGCCGTTGCCTAGCCCGCTTTGCGCACCGTGCGCGCGCCAAACCACATCATCGCGCGGATCAGCACGAATGAGAGCACCACCATGAACGCGAACGGCCCGAGCAGCCGCACGAGGCTGCCCCCCGACAGGATGCCCAGCATGCCCTGCCCGGCCAGCGCGCCGAGCCCCACGAAGAGATAGAGCCCCACCGTGACCGCAAGGAACACAGCCGCGACCCGCGCCCCGTCGGCGAGACTGACTCTGCCCGCGCGCTGCTCCAGTTCGCGTCCGGCGTCGAAAGCCGCGACCATGATCGGCAGGAGGAGAAGTGGCCAAGGCGGAGGCGTGCCCGCGAGCGCCAGAAGCAGAATACCGATCAACGACACGCCCACCATGGACGCCAGCAGCACTTTGAAGAAGCGTCGCGTGAGGGGGCCGAGATGCGCCATGCCGCGTCCTTTCCTTGCCCTCCGCCCCTAGCAGCGCGCGGGCCCACAGCCAAGCTTGACGCCATCGGCCCGCTCGCCTACCCGACTTGGGCGGCGGGCCTGTAGCTCAATTGGTTAGAGCAGAGCGCTCATAACGCTTTGGTTGCGGGTTCAAGTCCTGCCGGGCCTACCGCCAGCGAGACAGCAGTCACAGCGGGGATCCGCAACACGGCGAGGGGGTCAACCAAAGGGCTCGCCTCACCGCGCGAGGATCAGGTCGGCTGAAAGCCCGCCGAGATCCTCGCTTTCTCCCAGCCGCAGCATACCCCCGTGTCGCCGCGCCGTGTCCGCCGCGATAGCAAGCCCGAGGCCCACCGAGCCGCCCTCGTTTTGCCCCCGTGCCGGATCAAGCCGTGTGAACGGACGGGTGGCCGCCTCACGCTCCGCCTCGGAGATCCCGGGCCCGTCATCTTCGACCCGGATGCGCACCGAGCGCTCGAGCACCTCGCAGGAGAGCCGCACCCGCTTGCCATAGCGGGCGGCGTTGGAAAGGAGGTTCGTCACGCTGCGCTTGAGCCCGATCGGGCGCACGCCCATGGTAAGTTCCGGCAGCGCGCCCGCGAGATCGACCTTGCGGCCCATGCGGCGCACATCCTCGATGCACTCGCCGATCAGCGCGCCCAGATCCGTTTCCACCATCTCCTCCGCCGCGCCGACTCGTGCGAATTCGAGAAAGGCATCGATCATCCCGTTCATGTCGTCCACGTCGCGCCGCATATCCGCGGCCTCGGGCTCGTCCATCATCGAGAGCGCGAGCCGCATGCGCGTGAGCGGTGTCCGAAGGTCGTGGCTCACCCCCGACAGCATCAGCGTGCGCTGCTCGATCTGCCGCTCGATACGGGCCCGCATGGCCAGGAACGAAGACCCTGCCGCGCGGACCTCGGTGGCGCCCGAAGGCGTATAGGGCACGATACTGCCCCGCCCGAACGCCTCCGACGCGGCGGCGAGCCGCCGGATCGGGCGCAGCTGGTTGCGCAGGTAGACGAAGGCGATGAGGATCATGACAGCCCCCGCCACGAGCATCAGCACGAGGAGCTGGTGTGGATTGCGCGCGGACACGTAGGGACGCCCGAACGACACGCGATAGACGTCGCCCTGCCAGGCGATCCACGCCTCCACCTGCCGGATATTGCTCAGATCGATCGCGCGGAGGTCATAGATCTCCTCCATCCGCGAATTGATCGTGAGCCCGGAGATATCGTACCAGAGCCGCCCCGGGGCCTCCGGCAAGGGCTCCTGCGATAGTCGGATCCCGAGAGGGGCCGCCACTTCCGCATTCGCCGTCGCGACGCCGGTCTCGTCGGCGGCCCGCAGCACTTCGGAGATCATGACGGAGGTGGTGTTCACCATTTGCCGGGTGACATCCTCGAAATGCCGCTGGATAAAGACCACCGACACGATGATCTGGAGCGCGAGAAACGGCAGCGCCACGATGAGCGCCGCGCGCCCGTAAAGCCCCCGGGGCATGTATCGTTTGAGCCAGCCGAACATGGCGCGAGCCTAGGGCGGACATGCCGGGTTGGCCATGGGGGACGGGAGGAGAGCATGCCTGCGACCGAGCTCGAAGAAGACTTGCTGCTTGTCCGCGCGCCGAACCCCTCGCCGCTCACCGCCGACGGCACCAATACCTACCTCCTCGGGCGCGACGCCGCCGTGATCATCGACCCGGGCCCGGACGAGGAGAGCCACGCGGCCGCGATCCACGCCGCGCTCGCGGGCCGCGAGGTGGCCGCGATCCTCGTCACGCACAGCCATCGCGATCATTCTCCCCTCGCCCGCTCTCTTTCGGACACGTCCGGCGCGCCGGTTTACGCCTTCGGCCCCACCGGCGCAGGCACCTCCGCCATCATGGCCTCGCTCGACGGCGCGCTCGGCGGCGGCGAAGGCGCCGACCGGGACTTCGTGCCTGACGTCACACTGGCTCACGGCCAAAGCCTCACCCTCGGCGGCGAGCGCATCACCGCCCTCCACACGCCCGGCCATTTCGGCAATCACCTCTGCTTTGGCTGGCGCGGGGCGCTCTTTTCGGGAGATCACGTCATGGGCTGGGCCAGCACGCTCGTCTCGCCGCCCGATGGCGATCTCACCGATTTCATGGCGAGCTGCGCCCTGCTTAAATCCCGCGAAGACCGCGTCTACTATCCCGGGCACGGCGCGCCGGTCACCGATCCCGCCGCCCGCCTCGCCTGGCTCGTGACCCATCGCAAGGCGCGAGAAGCACAGATCGTCGCCCGCTTGAGCAGCACGCCACAAAGCGCGGCTGACATCACAGAGGCAGTCTACCTAGACGTGGCGCGCAGCCTCTGGCCGGCCGCGTCCCGCAACGTCCTCGCCCACCTGATCGACCTCACGGCCCGCGGCCTCGCGGCCCCCGAAGGCCCGCTATCCGAGCAGGCGAAATTCACCCGCGCCTGACCCCAAATCCCTCTGGACGCCCCCAAAGGCCATTGCTATACGCGCGGCGGTGTTCCGGCGTAGCTCAGCGGTAGAGCAGTTGACTGTTAATCAATTGGTCGTAGGTTCGATCCCTACCGCCGGAGCCAAATTCCTAAGCTAGCTTGATAATTTTTGGTGCATAACGCGCTCGATGTTGGCTGGACGCTGTTTCCACTTCACTTCCGCACCAGATTTCCCTCTCTAGTCCTCCTCCTCGAGGAGGATACGGGCGGCGTCGCCTTCGAGGTCGTCGTATTGCCGGTGCCTCAGCGTCCAGATGAAGGCCGCCAGGGCGCCGAGGCCCAAAAGGAGCGAACAGGGGACGAGGACCACGAGGATATTCATGACTTGCCCCTCGGCGGCGCGAGCCCACGCATGGCGTTGAGGACCACGGTGATCGAACTCGACGACATGGCGATGGAGGCCGCAAGCGGAGTGGCGAAGCCCGCGATGGCGATGGGCACGGCGACGAGGTTGTAGAGCGTGGAAATGTTGATGTTCTGTGCCATGCGCCGCGTCGCGCGGCGGCTCACGGCGAGGGCGTCCGCGATGCCGGCGAGGTCTTTCGACACGAGGATGGCGTCGGCGGCCTTGCGGCTGGCATCGAGCGCCGTACCCGGGGCCATGGACGCATGCGCCGCCGCAAGGGCCGCGGTGTCGTTGAGGCCGTCGCCCACCATAAGAACCTTCGCACCCTCCGCTTCGAGATCGCGGAGGATGGTAAGCTTGTCCTCCGGCCCGAGGCGCGCATGGACCTCGTCGAGCGAGAGCGCGGCGGCCATGCGGGCCGCGTTGGCCGCGCTGTCCCCGGTGAGCATGACCACGCGGAGACCGGCCTCTCGCAGGGCACGCACGGCGTCTCGCGCGCTGGGAAGAAGCGCTTCCTTCGCCGCGAGCACATGCGTCGTCTCCCCTATCCGGAAGACCGTCTCGGCCCCCGCCCCATCCTCGCGCCCGAGCGCAACCATCAGGGCTCCGAAGCGCGCGCTAACGCCCTGCCCGGCCGTCTCTCGCAGATCGGTGAGTGGCGCTGGCGTCACCTCGCTCAGGGCGCGCGACAATGTCCGGCAAAGGGGGTGGTCAGAGGCATCGGCGAGCGCGCGCAGGATCCGGCGATCGGCATCGCGGAGCCCCGCTGGAACCTCGAGCTGGCGCTCGGTGAGCGTGCCGGTCTTGTCGAAGACCACCGTGTCCACCGCCGCGAAACGCTCCAGCGCCGTGTCCGACTTGATGAGAAGCCCCGCGCGGTAGAGCCGCGCCGTGGCGGCCACGGCCACGGCGGGGACGGCGAGCCCCAGCGCGCAGGGGCACGTGATGATGAGCGTGGCGATGGCGACATTGATCGCCATGCGCGCATCTCCCGTGGCCCAATACCAGCCGATAAAGGCCGCCGCCGAGAGGACATGGACGAGCGGCGTGTAGATCTCGGCGGCGCGGTCGGCGACGCCGATATACTGGCCGCGCGCGCCCTCCGCGGTGGCGACGAGCTGCGCTATGCGACGGATCGTGGTGTCCTCTCCCACCGCGGTGGCGCGCAGGATCACCGGGCCATCGAGCACGATCTCCCCGGCCCTCAGCGGCGCCCCGGCGGACCGCTGGACGGGATCGCTTTCGCCCGTGATGAAGCTCGCATCCACCATGGTGTCCGCGCTCTCGAGGCGCGCCTCGACCGGCACCCGCGCCCCGGCCGTGAGCCAGAGGGCATCGCCCACCGCGATCTCGGACAGGAGGCGGCTCACGCGGACCCCGTCTTCGATGCGAAGCACGCGCGAGGGCTCCATGGCCGCCAGATTGTCCGCTGCCGAATGCGCCGCGCGGCGCAGGCGCTGGTCCAGGACCCGCCCCACGAGGAGAAAGAAGGTGAGCGTGAGCGCAGCATCGAACCATGCGTGCTGGCCCGAATGCACGACCTCGTAGAGCGACATCGCACAGGCCAGAAGGATCGCCAGCGAAATGGGCACATCCATGTTCACCCGCCGCGCGAGGAGCGCGCGCGCCGCACTGCGAAAGAAGGGCTGTGCCGAGTATGCCGCGGCGGGGAGCGCGATGGCCGCGGAGACCCAATGGAGAAAGTCGCGCGTCGTGTCGCCTGCCCCGGCCCAGACAGCCACGGAGAGGAGCGTGACGTTCATCATCGCGAAGCCCGCCACGCCCATGTGGATGGTGTAGTCCTCGCCCGCAGCGCGGGCGGGCGCGGCATCGGCGACCTCGTGCGCCTCGTAGCCTGCCTTGGCCAGTTCGCGGATCCACGGCGTGGGGTCTGCACCCGATCGCGCCGCCACGGCCACGCGCTTGCGCGTGAGATTGACCCGCGCGCCATCGATATCGGGGCACCGCGCGAGGGCGCGCTCGACGCCGCGGATACAGCCCGCGCAATGTATGCCGGGCAGCACGAGCTCGTGGGTGACGCGCTCGGGCGCTGCGAGCTGCGCGGCGCCTTCCAAGGCGCAACCGGGGCAGGCCGCCACGCTCATCGCCGGACCCACAGGACGATCCGCTGGCGGAAGACTGTCCCATCTTCGGCCACGGCGGCGAGCCGAAGGTTCCAATTGCCCGGCCCGAGGGGCTCGATGATGCCGAGATGCGTGGTGCCATCGAAGTGGAAGACGACCTCCTGATCTTCGCCGACATGGGTGGCCCGGCCGAGCGTGGCGCGCGTGATGTCCGGCGCGACGGCGCCTTGCGCGTCGAAGATGGCGAGCCTCAGCTCATCGCCCTCGGTCGTCAGATCGATCTCCCAGCCCAGCGCGAGCTGCGCATCGCGGTCGCGGTCGAAGGACTGGCTGGCGACGTAGGAATTCTTCACCTCGAGCCCCGGAAACGTGCCGACGGCGCTGAAGGCCAACGCCAGGTTCACGGTGATGATGACGGCATAGAAGGCGAGAAACGCCATCAGGACGTGCCAGCCCTTGAGTTCGCGGGTCATCGGAGAGCCCTCCCATTGAAGATGCTGTCGGCGTGGACGCGTTCGCCCGAGGCGAGATCCTCGATCCAGAAGC
The DNA here is from genome assembly GCA_038533575.1 of Pseudomonadota bacterium. Taxonomy (NCBI): domain Bacteria; kingdom Pseudomonadati; phylum Pseudomonadota; species Pseudomonadota bacterium. Next base: position 1,248,088 of record JBCAYL010000001.1, read on the forward strand.
GGATATCGGTGACATCGGCCTCGGCGGGGTCGGACCCGCGCGGCGCGACGAGGTAGACACGCTGGAGCCGCGTTTCGTTGGCGGTGACGGTGACGGTCTCGTAGGGCGTGCCTTCGAGCTCGGCGCGGAGCGCGAGATCGCCCGCCGCGCGGATCCGGAAGGGGCGATCCTCGCCGTGCTTGTTGCGCAGCCGGATGTCGTAGGCGTTGCGGATCGAGCCGTCCGAGAGCGTCACGAATTGCGGGTTGCGGATGGGTGCCACCGTGACGTCGATCTCGGCGCGGATGAAGAGCGCGAAGACGAGGGCCACGCCGCAGAGCGACCAGAGCGCGGTATAGATCATCGTGCGCGGCCGCAGCACGTGTTTCCAATAGGGCCGTGGCGCCATGCCCTCGCGCTCCCGCGGCTCGTCGGAGAGCGCGAGGTAGTCGACGAGGCCGCGGGGCTTGCCGATCTTCTTCATGATGTCATCGCAGGCATCGATGCAGAGCGCGCAGGTGATGCAGGCCATCTGCTGTCCGTCGCGGATATCGATCCCCATGGGGCAGACATTCACGCAGGCCATGCAGTCGATGCAGTCACCGGCGGTCTCCACGCGCTTCTTGCCGCGCGGCTCCCCGCGCCAGTCGCGGTAGGCGACGGTAAGCGTGTCGTCGTCCATCATCGCGGCCTGGATGCGCGGCCACGGGCACATATAGATACAGACCTGCTCCCGCATGAAGCCGCCGAAGATGAAGGTCGTCGCCGTGAGGATCCCGATGGTCGAGTAGGCCACGGGCGCGGCGTTCAGCGTCACGAGTTCGCGCGCGAGCGTGGGCGCATCGGCGAAGTAGAAGACCCACGCGCCCCCGGTGCAGAGCGCGATCAGGAGCCAGATTCCCCATTTCGTGCCGCGCAGGCGCGCCTTGCGCAGCGACCATGGCGCGCGGGCGAGCTTGATCTGTGCATTCCGGTCGCCTTCGACCCGGCGCTCCACGAGCAGGAAGAGATCGGTCCAGACGGTCTGTGGGCAGGCATAGCCGCACCAGACCCGTCCGAGCGCGGACGTGAAGAGGAAAAGCCCCACCCCCGCCATGATGAGAAGCCCCGCCACGAAGTAGAATTCATGGGGCCAGATCTCGATCCAGAACCAGTAGAACCGCCGCCCGGCGAGGTCCACGAGCACGGCCTGGTCAGGAAGCTGCGGCCCCCTGTCCCAGCGGATCCAGGGGGTGATGTAGTAGACGGCCAGCGTGGCGATCATGATCCGCCACTTGAGCGTGCGAAAAGGCCCGGAGACCGTCTTGGGATAGATCGGCTCCCGCGGGGCGTAGAGGCTTTGATTGCTGGCGTCGCTCATGGCGCGTGCGGGGCCTTCGGCGGCAGGGTGTCTGGGCGGCCCGGTCGCGCCGGGCACGTGGTGCGTTTCCGCCCGGCGGCGGTCATTCCCCTCCGCCGAGCTGGTGAAGATAGAGGGTCACAGCCTTGATCTCGTCCTCCTCGAGGCGCTGGCCCCAGGCGGGCATCACGCCGAAGCGGGCATTGGCGACGGTGTAGGCCACGGCCTCGCGGCTGCCGCCATAGAGCCAGATCGCGTCGGTGAGGTTGGGTGCCCCGAGGAACTTGTCGCCGAGCCCGGCATCGCCGTGACAGCTCGCGCACTGATCGGCATAGAGCGCTGCGCCGGTCCCGAAGACGGCGGCGTCGTGATCCTGCCCGGAGAGCGCGAGTACGTATTCGACAACGGCGGCCTGCTCCTCTTCCGAGAGGATTTCGGCAAACGCCGGCATCTCCGAGTAATGGGCGTCCCAGTCCGTCTCGTTCCGGATGCCGTGGCGCACCGTGTATTCGATCTCGCTGAGCGTCCCGCCCCAGAGCCAGTCATCATCGAGGAGGTTGGGATAGCCCATTGCCCCTTGCGCGCCCGAGCCATGGCACTGCGAGCAATTGGCCCGAAAGACGGCAGCCCCGCCAGCGACGCCGAAGTGATAGGCCGGATCATCGCGGCTGAGCGTGCTCAGGTCCGCCGAGGCGAGCGTGGCGATGACATCGGCGTTGCGTGCGTCCACCGCGGCGATGTCTGCGGCGACCTCCGCACGCGTTGAGTAGCCGAGAAGGCCCTCTGACGCGCCCGAGATCATGGGCCAGGCCGGGAAGGCAATGGTGTAGCCGATCCCCCAGATGATCGTGAGGTAGAAGGTATAGAGCCACCAGCGCGGGAGCGGGTTGTTGAGCTCTTCGATCCCGTCCCACTCATGGCCCGTGGTTTCGACGTCCGGCTTCTTCTTGCTCATGACCGTGCTCCCTTTGTGGCGCAGGGGCAGTCCGCGCATCCGCCTGTACAGCCGAGCGTGAGCTCCGGCGCGGGGCTCCGGTCGTCCCGGAGGGGGATCTGCTTGATCTCGTCATGGACCCGGTTCGATCCCGGCCGCACCACCCAGACGAAGACGCCCACATAGAAGGTCGTCATCGCCAGGAGAAACCAACTGTCGGCGAAAGCTCTGAGAAGGGTATAGAGTTCCATGGTGCGCGCCCTCCCCTAGCGGCTCTCGTCGGGCACGAAGGTCGAGAAATCGACGAGCGTGCCGAGCATCTGCATGTAGGCGATGAGCGCATCCATCTCGGTGAGCGCCTCCTGCCCATCGAAGTTGGAGACGACAGCGCCCGGATAGCGCTCGAGGAGCGCGTCCCAGTCGCCGTCCGGATCGGCCTGCACCTTGAGATCGGCGACCGCGTTCTCGATCATCTCGTCGCTATAGGGCACGCCCACGAAGCGGTGCGTGCTGAGCGTCGGTTCGATCTGTTCGTAGTCGAGCGCCGTGTGGAGCAGGAATTCGTAGTTGGGCATGACGCTCTCGGGCACCACCGACTGGGGGTCGGTGAAGTGATCGACATGCCAGGCATCCGAGTAGCGCCCGCCCACCCGCGCGAGGTCCGGCCCCGTGCGTTTCGAGCCCCATTGGAACGGGTGATCGTATTTCGATTCCGCGGCGAGCGAGTAGTGCCCGTAACGCTCCACCTCGTCCCGCATGGGGCGGATCATCTGGCTGTGGCAGACATAGCAGCCCTCGCGGATGTAGATATCGCGCCCCGCGAGCTCGAGCGGTGAATAGGGCCGCATCCCCTCCACGTCCTCGATGGTGTTCTCGAGGTAAAAGAGCGGTGCGATCTCCACGATGCCGCCAACGCTCACGGTGAGCAGCGACCCGATGAGAAGGAGCGTCGGGCTCTTTTCCAGCAGCGCGTGTTTATCGATGAATGCCATGGGACCCCCTCATTCCGCAGGTTGGCTGCCGGGCGTGAAGACCCGCTGGCGGGCACCGCCGCGGATCGTCATCCACATGTTCCAGCCCATGATGAGCGCGCCCGCGAGGTACAGAACGCCACCCACACCGCGGACCACGTACATCGGGAACTTGGCGGAGACGGTGTCGGCGAAGGAATTGACAAGGAAGCCCTGGGCATCGACCTCGCGCCACATCAGGCCCTCCATGATGCCGGTCACCCACATCGCGGACGCGTAGAGCACGATGCCGATCGTCGCGAGCCAGAAGTGCCAGTTGATGGCGGCCATGGAGTGCATCTCTTCTCGCCCCCAGAGCCGCGGCGTCAGGAAATAGAGCGCCGCGAACGTGATCATCCCGTTCCACCCCAGCGCACCGGAATGCACGTGCCCGATGGTCCAGTCCGTGTAGTGGGAGAGCGAGTTGACCGCCCGGATCGACATCATCGGGCCCTCGAAGGTGCTCATCCCGTAGAAGGCGAGACTGATCACGAACATGCGGATGATCGGATCGGTGCGGATCTTGTCCCACGCGCCGTCGAGCGTCATGAGCCCGTTGATCATCCCGCCCCAGCTGGGCATCCACAGGATGATCGAGAAGACCATGCCCAGCGTGGACGCCCAGTCGGGGAGCGCGGTGTAGTGGAGATGGTGCGGTCCGGCCCAGATGTAGAGGAAGATCAGCGCCCAGAAGTGGATGATCGAGAGCTTGTACGAATAGATCGGACGGCCCGCTTGCTTGGGGACGAAGTAGTACATCATCCCGAGGAACCCGGCCGTCAGGAAGAAGCCCACGGCGTTGTGGCCGTACCACCACTGCACCATCGCATCCTGCACGCCCGAGAAGATCTGCACGCTCTTCGAGCCCCAGAAGCTCACCGGAATCGAGATGTTGTTGACGAGGTGGAGCATCGCCACCGTCAGGATGAAGGCGAGGAGAAACCAGTTGGCAACGTAGATGTGCCGCTCCCGCCGCTTCATAAGCGTGCCCAGATAGACGAGCAGGAAGGCCACCCAGACCACGGTCAGCCAGAGGTCCACGTACCATTCTGGCTCGGCATATTCTTTCGACTGCGTGGCGCCCAGGAGGTAGCCCGTGGCCGCAAGCACGATGAAGAAGTTGTAGCCCCAGAAGACGAACCACGCGAGATTGCCGCCCCAGAGCCGCACGCTGCAGGTGCGCTGGACGATGTAGAACGAGCTCATGATGAGGGCGTTGCCGCCGAAGGCGAAGATGACAGCGCTCGTATGGAGCGGGCGCAGGCGGCCGAAATTGGTGAAGGGCTGGCCCCAGTCGAAGTTCAGCGCCGGGAAGGCGAGCTGGAAGGCGATGAGGACGCCCACGAGAAAGCCCACGATCCCCCAGAAGGCGGTGGCGATGACGCCGGCGCGCACGACGTCGTCCATGTAACGATTGAATGGGATGGCGGGCTGCGGCTGCCCGGCCCGGCGCGCCTGCCAGAGAAAGAGGCCGAAGGCCGTGACCATGATGATGGCACCGTGGACGCGGTAGGCGAGGTCATGGCCCCAGCTGCTGGCCAGCGCCCCGAAGAGAATGAGGCATCCGAGGGTCCCGAGCTTGATGGTGTCCGTCATGGGTGAGGTCCGATCCGAGCTTTACCGTGCGGTGAGGTGTTGGTGGGAAGCGTACGAGCCCCCGGGCCGCGGCCCCTTGATCCAGATCAAGGCTTGGGCGGCAGCGGGGGCAGGCCCGTGCGAGACGCGGCTCATTGTGGCACCACCTTGCGATAGAGGTGCCAGGAGGCATGGCCCAGCACGGGGAAGACGAAGACCATCCCGAGAAAGAGCGGGAGGATCGCCACGACGCTTGCCGCCGCAACGATGAACGCCCAGCTCAGCATGGCGCCCTGGTTCTCCACCGTGGCGCGCATGCTGGTGATGATGGCCGTGACGAGGTCGATCCGGCGATCCATGAGGATGGGCACGCCGACCACGGATATCGAGAAGAGCACGAGGGCAAGCGCCGCGCCGATCACGCTGCCCACGCTCAGCATGATGAGCCCCTGCGGCGTGAAGAGCACCTCCAAGGAGGTCATCACGTTGGTCATCGTGGCCGTGCCAAACGATACAGCGAAGATCACCCGCGCGATCACGAGCCACGCGAAAAAGAAAAAGACGGCGAGCACGGCGAAGAGTGGAAGCTGGCCGTCCCCGCTCTTGAGCCCCGCCAGAAGTATGGGCCGCGCCTCCAGCGCTTCTCCCGCTTCGATCCGGCGCGAGATCTCGTAGAGCCCCACCGCCGCGAAAGGCCCGAGAAGCGGAAAACCCGCTGCCAGCGGTAGGACCCAAAAGCTCAGGCCGCGCTGCACGAGAAGGAGCGTGATCGCCAGCCCGATGGCGCTGAAAAGCGCCCCGAAGAAGAGGCTGAGACCCGGGGCCTTCTGGAAATCGGCGAGCCCGGCACGGACCGCGTCCCGCACGTCGGACGGCGAGATGCGGACGACGTCCGGAAGCGACGGCTGAACGCTCGTATCGGCCATGTGGTGTTCCCCTCCTGTGTGCCCAGTTGTGTGCCCTGTTCCGGTACTCGGCGTGCGCTGACGGGCGGACACGCCGACGGCTGACCGGTCGGGCGGCATTGGTGAGAGCATGCCGGGATGGGACTGCGCCGTCCTTGATCTGGATCAAGGTCAGCGACGCGAGCTGCGGCGATGCTGTCCCGGTGGGAGCGCGGGACACGTCCCGCCCCCATGCGGGACGTGCCCAGCGGTCAGTCCGCCGCGTCCACGCGCGAAAGGAGAACCATGCCCAGACGCCACTCTTCCCAGGACCGGCTCCGACGCGGCCCCGCGCCGCCCGGACGCCGCTGACCTTGGCTCTCGGGCATCCGCATATCGAGCTCCCGCTCGTCAAGTTCGCGCGCCACGGGCGCCGCGTGCTCGAGGCCTGCGACCTCCTCGAAGCGATTGCCGATGATCTCCCGCGCAAGGTCGCCCCGATCTGGCGCGAGGTGGCGCAGCATTGCGTGGCGATCATGCCCGGCCACTACGACAGCCTGCTCCACATCCTGATCCCGGTGCTCAAGCGCCGTACCCGGGGAGACCCGGATTGCGAGGCGGTCCTCGCGCGCCTCGAACAGGAATACGCTGATGCCTGCCACCGCTTCCCGGAGCTCTTCGCGCTCCTGCAGGATGCGCAGGACCAAGGCGTCGCTACGATCGACGAGGAGGCGCTGGGTTACGCGCTCAGAAGCTATTTCGAAGCGATCCGCCAGCAGATGGCGTGGGAGCGCGATGTCCTGATCCCGCTCGCCGAACGCCGCCTGACACGGGCCGACTACGCAGAGCTGGGCAAGTCCCTTTCGGTCTCGGGCCTGCCCGGACGGCCGCGCTAGAACCCGGCCCGCTCCACGAGGCGCGCGTGATCGATGGATTGCACGTGATGCGCGCCCTCGAAGACCACGATTCCGTCCTTCCGGAGTTTCGTCATCTGCCGACTCACGGTCTCGAGGGTGAGCCCGATGTAATCGGCGATCTCCGCGCGGTTCAGGGGAATGTCGAAGCTCTCCCTGTGATGGCAGCCCTCCGTTTGCAGCCGCCGCGCCATGTGAAGCATGAAGGTCGCAACGCGTTCCTCGGCGGTCTTGCGACCGAGCAGCACCATCCATTCCCGCGCGAAGCGCAGTTCGTCGAGCGCGCGCTTGAGGAGGCGATGCTCGAGCGATGGATAGCGCGCCAGCACGTCCTGGAAGGGCTTGCGCGGAAAGAGGCAGAGCTCGAGATCCGTCACCGCCTCGATCGAGCTCGCCTCCTCTGGCGCCTCCCTCTCGAGGCCGGATCCCACGAAATCGGACTGAAAGAGCAGGCCCACGATCTGCAGACGGCCGTCTTCCGCGCCGCGGACGAGCTTGGCCACGCCGCGCGTGATGTTGCCGAAATCGCCCGCCGTGTCGCCCTCCATGAGATAGGTCTCACCGGCCGCGAGCCACTTTCTTCGTGCGAGAGCGTTGAGCGCGGCGATCTCATCGCCGCTCAGTGCGCCGCAGACGGAGCTGTGGCGGATGGCGCAGCCCTCGCAGCGAGCCGACGCCGAAAGCCGGGGAAGAGGGTTACCGCCGTGCATGGGCCCGGCAGGCCTCCGGCTCGGTGCCATCGCCCCACGCATGTGCGTCCTTGGCTGCAAAAAACTGCTCCCTCATCAGGTTCAAACTAGCGATCCCGCGGCGCGCGACTTTGCTCTTTCGCAACCCAAGCGGGCGAAAGCGGTGCGCGGCCGTGCTCCATTTCGTCGCAGCACACCGTCGCATACACCGCGGATCAGGCCGCCCTGCCCTGTGCAACCTCCCTGAGCGCGTCGGGGCGCACGATGACGACCCGCCGCCTTGCGCTGCTCACGATCCCGGTCTTCTGCCAGGAACTCATGTAGCGGCTCACGGAGTGCATGTTGGCCCCGGTCAGCTCCGAGATGTCCTGACGCGTCAGTGGGAAGTCGATCTCCGCGCCGCTGCCGGTCTCGCGCCCTGCCTGCCGCGCGAGCCGCAAAAGCGCGTTGGCGATCCGCTGCTCCACCGGGAGCGTCGCCATGTCCACGATCTTGTCCTGTAGCTCACGGGTCCTCAGGCCGATGGTGCGGCGCGTGGCCCGCGCCAGCCCGGGATGCGCGCGCGTCAGGGCGGGCCAGGCCTCGCGCGGCCAACTCAGGACCACGCAGTCGCAGACGGCCTTCGCCGTCACGGAAAACGTCTCGCTCTCGAGCGCCACGGCGATCCCGAAGAGCTCGCCCGGCGCCACGTGGTGAACGACGACCTGCTCCCCGTCCGACGTCGTGCGCTGGAGCCGGACGAAGCCCTCCACGACGAGGCAGAAGATGCTGGCCCGGTCCTCCTCCGAGAAAAGGACGGCCCCCGGACCGACCCGGCGGATGCTGGCGCTTTCAAGGATCGCGTGGAGTGCCGGGCGATCCGCGCCGTCGAAGAGCGGCATCCGCGCCACGCTTGCCTCGTCGAGCCGGGGTGTGCTGCGCTTTGATTGTGTCATTGGAGTTATGTGCTTTCAGCGTCCGACCTCTTTCAGGCCAAGGCGCGCGCAGGATCGGAGCCGCTGCGCCAGCCCGGGGGAGACCCGTGATGGCGGGAGATGCCACCGAGCCCCGCGCAGACATCTGCACCCTGCCCCGGGGCCAGACCTTGAGCGAGATCAAATTCTGCAGGAGAACGGTCGGAAAGCGCTCAGGTGACGCCGAAAAAGCGCGGCCTCAGAATCCTGCCCTCTCGGTCAACCCATCCACGTCCATCCGCACCACTCGCCGCGTGCCTTCCATGGTGATGAGACCCAAACTCCGCAGCTTGCTGATCTGGCGGCTGACGGTTTCCAGCGTGAGCCCGATATGGTCGGCGATGTCGGAGCGGTCGAGCGGCAGGTCAAAGACCGCGGCACTCGAGCAACTCTGCGCCGACATCCTCTTCGAGACATGGAGGAAGAAGCTCGCCACGCGCTCCTCCGCGGATTTACGGCCGAGAAGGACCATCCAGTCCCGGGCGATACTCAATTCATCGAGCGTGATCTCGAGGAGCCGCTGGGCGAGCTCCGGGTAGCGCGAGAGCAGCCCCTCAAAACCATCGCGCGGAAAAAGGCAGAGCTCGAGGGGCGACGCCGCCTCGATCATGTAGGTGTCGCTGGCGGCGAGGTCGCTCTGGGAATGGTTGCTTACGAAATCCGAGGGGAAGAGCAGCCCGACGATCTGCTGCCGCCCGTCCGGGGCGGATTTTATCAGCTTCCCGAAGCCGCCGATGACATTTACGAAATCGGCCTGCGCGCCCACTTCGAACGCGTGAAACTGCCCTTTGGCGAGCGTCTTACGGCGGGAGATGCCATGGAGATCGCGCAGCTCTTCATCCGTGAGCGCGCTACACAGGCTGCTGTTGCGGACGGCGCATGTCGCGCAGGTGAGCAGCGCGAGCGGCCCCGTGGGCACGGGAGACGAGGTAGCTCTGGCGTCCATGGGTCCTCCTCCGGAAAGGCTAGGTGCCTCAGGGGCTTGCTGTCAATCGCGCGCGCCCACTAGGCCCTCCCTTTCCCGAGGCCCTACACGACCACCACGTTTCCGCGCTTGTGGCCCGTGGCCACGTGGCGATGCGCCTCGACGAGATCGGACAGCGGGTAGGTCCGGCCCATGACGGGCGCGAAGCTGCCGCGCTCCATCACGTCGAGGATTTCACCCAATTCCTCGCGATGAACTTCGGGCTTTTCCATCCCTGCCGCCGCAAAGAGCGCGCGGCGCGTGCCCGTGAGCCGCGAGAAAAGCATGTCCCGCAACAGCGCGAGGCCGAGCACGGGGCAGATGTACCGACCGCCCGGCCTCAAAGCCGCGCGCGCGTCGCGGTAGCTGCGCACGCCGACGGTGTCGAAGACGACGTCGTAGGCCCCTGCCGTCGCGAGGGGGTCTTCGACGGTGTAATCGATGGCCACATCTGTACCGAGGCTCTCGAGAAGCGGCGTGTTGCGCGCGCTGCTCGTGGCGCTGACGGTGGCGCCGAGTGCCTTGGCGAGTTGTATCGCGGCGCTGCCGAGGCTCCCCGCACCGCCGAGCACCAGCACGTGCTCGCCCGGCGTCACGCGCGCCACGCGGGTCAGGAAATGCCACGACGTCAGGGCGCCGTCACACATGACAGCCGCCTCCTCGTGGCTCAGGGTCTCGGGCTTGCGGACGAGACTGCCCTCGGCATCGGTGCAGATCAGCGTGGCATTTGCCCCGAAGCTCAGCCCCGCCTCCCCAAAGACCGCGTCGCCGACGTCAAAGCGCGTCACGCCGGGCCCGGTGGCCACCACGTCGCCGGAAAAGCAAGTCCCCGCGAGGCCTGCGCGCGGGCGGGACAGACCGAGGAAAAGGCGGGCGAAGCGGGGCTCGCCCGCGCGCATCATGCCGTCCGCGCGGGTGACGGCGGAGGCCCGCACGCGGACGAGGATCTGGCCTTCACCCGGAGTGGGAACCGGGCGCGTGACGGGCGCAAGCACCTCAGGGCCGCCGTAGCGCGTGACATCCCATGCGTTGAACATCGTTTCCATCTTTATCTCCATCTCTGTGATGTGGAGAGAGATACCGGGTGCAATTCGATCCAAATACTGACAATATTGCGCCAGTATGGTTCACAAACGACCCGGACCGACATGGATTGGAAATCCCTCCCTGCATTCCTCGCCGTCGCCAGATCCGGCTCCCTGCGCGCGGGCGCCGAGCAGATTGGCGGGACCCACGCGACCCTGAGACGCCAGATCGAAGGGCTGGAGGCACAGCTCGGCACGATGCTCTTCAGGCGCAGCGGCGGGGGCCTCACCCTGACCGCCGCGGGCCGCAGGCTCCTACCGCAGGCGCTCGAGGCCGAATCCGCGCTCTTAAAAGGCTTCAGCGCCGTCAAAGGCCTCGACCGCGAAGCGGCGGGTCGTATCCGCCTCTCCGTCGATCCGATCACGGGGCACTACATGCTCGCGCCGGTGCTCGCGGAGTTCGCCGCGCTCTACCCGGACATCGATATCGAGATCAAACTCTCCTACGACATCGATTCCATCGCGAAGGACGAGACCGATATATCCATCCGCCACGTGCTGGAGGTCGACGAGGACGCCGTGGGGCGAAAGCTCTTTCCCCTCTCGCTCGGCGTGTTTGCCAGCCGCGACTACATCGACCGTGCGTTGCCCAAGGCAGGTGCCCGGGGCGCGGGCCTCGCTTGGGTGGGCTATGGCGAGGTGCCCGAACTGAAGGCCATGATCGCCGCCACGCCCTTCCCGGAAGCAAAGGTCCGGCACGAGATACGCGATCCGGAGATGCACCTGCACCTCGTGCGCGCCGGGGCGGGTATGACCTTCCTGTCCGCCTGGATCGGCGGCGTTTTCCCAGAGCTTCAGCGGGTGCCGGGAACGGCGCTCGATAGGCGCCGCTCCACGTGGATCCTGCTCCACGGGGATCTCAGGCGCGTCAAGCGCGCGCGACTTCTGGTCGATTACCTCTCAACGGCCCTGCTGGAGCGGCGGGCTGACTTCGTTGGGAGCTGAGCCCCTAGCGTGTGAGGACCACGTCTTGCTGCGGGTGGAGGTCCTGCTCCACGGCGTCGACGAGATAAGCCGCCACATCCGCCCGGGAGACGAGGCCGTTGCGCCAGGAGGACGGATCCTCCAACGCTCTCACCTGCCCGGAGGCGGGGCGATTGGTGAGGATGACCGGGCGCGCGATGGTCCAGCGGGTTTCGCTCTCCATGATAAGCGCTTCCTGCCGGGATTTGTCGGCATAGACGCGCCCGAGGATCGCCCCGTGTCCGATCCTCTCGAGCGTGCTCATGGCCGCGCGGCTCCGCCCCGCGCCGAAGCCCGTGACAACGACGAGGCGCGAGACCTCCGCCTTCGCCATCTCCGCGAGAAGCACCGCGGTGCTCTTCGAAAAAAGCGTCTCCTCCTCCCAGATCATCGCCGGCCGCTCGCGGATGCCGAGGGCCACGATCACGGCCCCTGCCCCGTCGAGCGCACGTGCTATGTCGCCCGCGTCGAGCGCATCACCGGCGACGCGCTCGAGACCGTCTTGCTCGGGGAGCGTATCAGCGGAGCGCGCGAACGCGCGGACGATCAGCCCACGCTCCAGCGCGTATTCCATGCAGAGCTTCCCAATGCCCGAGGTGGCGCCGATGATCAGCAGTGGTTTGTCCATGGTGTCTCCTGGCCTGTGAGATGTTGTCCAAGCGCGGCGGAGGCCGCCCGCGCGATCAGCTCTGCGGCGTGCCGTCTGCGCCCTGCATGACCGTCACGCGCGCCTCGATCCGCGCCCCGTCCACCATGTAATAGGCATGGTCATTCGTGCTCAGCGACACGGAAATCTCGCGCGCGCCGGGTATGAGATCTGGCAGATGAAAATGCGGTCCATAGAGCCGCGCGACCTTCACGCCGTCGACGTAGAGATGCGCATGGCCTGTGCCGGGCACATGGTCGCCGTTAACCGACGCCGGGGTGAAGGCGAAGTTCGCCGTCTCGAGGCGCACATTCCAGCCACCTGTCGGATCTTCCTCGACGGCGAGCGACACCTGCGGTGCGCCCACCGGGTCCACCTCGAACCCGCCATGGGCATGCATGTCACCGTGCGCCTGCAAGACGGCACCGTCCATCGCGGCCACGCCGGAGTGGCCCGCTGGCATGATATCGCCCGGTGGCACGTCGCGCACGAGGGGCGCGATGAGCAACCCCACGAGGATCGAGGCGACGGTGAGATAGACGAGGTATGGCAACCTCAGGGAAAAATCAGACATGGCTTTCCACGTTGAGGGTTGTGGTCGCGGTGTTCACGCGCCGTTGCGGTAGGAAGTTCGTCACCTTGAGGCGCTGACCGGAGCCGAGCAGAAGAAGGATGAGCGCCACGCCGATCACCGGCATGTGCCCGATGAATTCCACCATGGCCGCCTCGTTCTCGCCTTGCAGGATGAAGAGGACGTTGGAGGCAAAGAGCACCATGGAAAAGGCGAGCACGTTGAGCCGCGTCGTCGTCCCCAAGACGAGGATGATGCCGAACACGACCTCCATGAAACCCGCCGACAGCGCGAAGAGGCGGTCGGTGAAGAACTCGAAGCCGAGCGCCTGCATGAAGTTCCACTGATATTGCGCGAGGAAGCTCTCGGCCATGAGCGCGCCGAAGAGCTTCTCGGAAAAGCCGAGCGCAATGAGCGAAATGCCCGTGAGAATGCGAAGGAGGTCCACCGAATAGGGCTTGAAGCGTTCACGCAGCTCCTGCGTCGGCAGGTTGTTGATCAAGAGGAAGACGGCGATCGCCACCATGATCAGGTACTCAAGCGCCGCGAGCAGGCCGAAATTGATGGCGAGCCCGAGGTGAAGCAGGATCATGAGGAGCGCGGCGTGCCGCACGAAGCGGTTCGCGATAAGCAGGATACCGATCCCCGCTTGCGCGAAGAGCAGAGCCGTCCCGAAGCTGCCGTAGGTGACGAGATGCGGCGCGACGATGGCGCCCTCATAGGCCGTCAGCAGCAGGGACATGCCGGTGAAGACTCGCAGGATCTCGATGAAGTCGTGCCGCGTCTTGGTGGCCACCACGCGGATCGCGGGCAAACGCAGGTCGAGGAGAACGGACGCCCCGATGAGCATGGCGGACACGGCGATCCACGCGAGCACTTCCACGTCGCCGAAAGCGTAGGGTTCGAACGTCTCCAGCGTGGCCGTCTCATCCACGAACCAGCGCACATGGGCGAAGGCCGCGGAGGCAAAGCTCGCGAGCAAAAGGGACAGGAGCACCAGCGGGAAAAGCTGGAAGCGTGTCAGTCGATCACCAAACATTGGTCCATCTCGTCTTCACAGGGACCGGCAGCAGCACCGATCACCTTATTAAGTATGCGCAGAGGGCCCATGTTCCGGGCCTGCGCAGATATGACCTTGGGTCACGCGCACTAGGTCGCACTGGTCTCAGAGCCTCCGCGCCCGCCCTCGCGGCCTTGTTTTCTCTGGCAGGTGGCTAGGTGTCATCGCCTGCACGCCCAAAGCCCCGGAGGCCGCATGACAGTCACAAGACATGGCCAGAGCACGACGCGCATGGGCTTGCCCGCGCCGATCGTCCCAGCCGGAGATGCCGCTAGCCCATGCTGACGCAATGGCCCGACCAGCCCCGGCCCGTGAAGCTCTTCGTGATCGTGTGCCTTGTCCTCGAGCTCTGCGCCCTGGCCGGCGCGCTCGCGGGCTTCGGAAGCCAGGTCCGCAACGCGATGGTGGGCCTCGGCGGCTTCTGGCCCGGCGTCTTGAAGGGCGCCTCGCCGCTCTTTGCCGCGCAGCCGGTGACCATGTTCGCCACGGCGACCTTTCTCCACGGCGGGCCGATGCATCTCTTCATGAACATGGTGGGTATGCTCTGGCTCGGTCCCATGGTGCTTGATCGCGTAGGCACGGCGGCCTTCTGGCCGGTGGCCGGGCTCTCCGCGATCGGCGCGGGCGGTGTCTTCGTACTGTTGTCGAACACCAGCGCGCCCATGGTCGGGGCCTCGGGCGTTCTCTTCGGGCTTCTCGGCGTGGTGGCGGCCTGGCAGGTCCTCGATGCACAGGCGCGGGGCGAAAGCCTCCGCCCGCTCCTGCCGCCCACTCTCGCCTTCCTCGCGCTCAACATCGCGCTCACACTCCTGTCTCCCGCGAGCATCGCCTGGCAAGCACATCTCGGCGGCTTTCTCGGCGGCGCGCTCTGCGGGTGCCTCACCTGGAAAAGCCCGCGACCGCGGCCGTGGCGTTAACCAACCATTCCGAAAGACCTGCCTGACATGAAAAGCACCATCGATCTCAGCGACCTCGCCCTCACCCTCTCCCTGGGGACTTACGGCCCCGATGACGTCGTCCCGGACGTACACCTGCTGGATCTCAGGCTGACCATCGATCCTGCCCGCGTCTTCATCGAGGCTGACGGGATGACCCATGTCTTCGACTATGATCCCCTCATTCGGGAGATCGACCGCCTGGCTCAAGACGGGCACTACGACACGCAGGAATGGCTCATGACCCGGATCGTCAGGGCCTGCGCGGATCATCCGGAAATCGAGGCGGTGGACATCAGCCTGCGCAAGCAGCCGGTGCTGCGCGAGAGCGGCACGCTCGGCGTCTCGCTCCAGGTGAGCCGCGAGGACATGGAGACATTGCGCCACGCGCACTGATGCAGCCCGCTGCGACGCATCGTCGGCGCGCCTAGACCCGCGCCACCGCCTCCTATCTCTGGCCCATGGATCATCCCGCCCTGCAACCGCTGAGGCGACTTTTGTCGCTCGTACTCGGTCTCCTGCGGATGCCCCCCGGGCGGCGCAGGATCGCGGTGGCGTTTGCCTATGGCCTCGCCTGCCACGCGGCATTCGCCCTCGCCGTGATTGCGATGATCGTGGCTATGTTCTTTGGGATGAGCGAGAGCCTCGGGCGCGTGCCGGCGCCTTGGTCCTACGCAGCCAACCTCTTCCTCGTCCTACAATTTCCCCTGAGCCACTCGCTCCTTCTCAGCGAGCGTGGCCGGAAGGCGCTCGGATGGCTCGCCCCGCGGGACTATGCCGGGACGCTATCCACCACGACCTTCGCCCTCGTGGCGTCGCTCCAGCTCTTTGCCCTCTTCGCCTTCTGGACCCCGAGCGGGATCGTGTGGTGGCGTGCGGAGGGGGCCGCGCTTTACCTGATGTGCACGCTCTATGCGGTCTCATGGCTGCTTCTCATCTGGGCGAGCTACGATGCGGGGGCGGAGGTGCAATCCGGCGCCCTCGGCTGGATGTCCCTCGCGCAGGGGATCAAGCCGATCTTCCCGGACATGCCGACGACTGGCCTCTTCCGCATTATACGACAGCCGATTTACGTCTCTTTCGCGCTCACGATGTGGACGGTGCCGGTCTGGACGCCGGACCAGCTCGCGCTCGCGAGCCTGCTCACGGTCTATTGCCTGCTGGCGCCGCGGCTGAAGGAGGCGCGCTTCGAAAAACGTTTCGGTGCTGCGTTTGACGAATATCGTGCCCGCGTTCCCTACGCGGTGCCGCGCCTCTCAGGGCGGGACGGCCCAGATATACGGAAGTCGTCGCGGGCGCGCTAAGCGCTCGTCGCGAGCTCGCTCCGCGGCTGGGCAAGCTCGGACGCAGCAGCCTTGGGCATCTCGACGATGAAGGTCGTCCCCGCCCCCTCGTTGCCCACGTAGCGGATATCGCCGCCGAGCTCTTCCATGATGCGCTTGGAGATGTTCATGCCGAGGCCCGTGCCGCCGATCTTGCGGGTGTCGGAACTGTCGATCTGGCTGAACGAGCCGAATACCTCCTCGTAGTCGTCCTGCGAGAGCCCGATGCCCATGTCGGAGACGAGGATCCGCGCCACCTCCGCGTCGTCCTCCACCCAAATCCGCACCTGGCTGTCCTTTGGAGAGAATTTCGAGGCATTGGAGAGCACATTGGCCAACACCTGTCCGATGCGCCTACGGTCCACGCGGACCATGGGGCCCTCGGAGGGGAAATTGGCCACGAGCACCACGTCGAGCTCCTTGGCGTAGGGCGTATTGTCCGTGACGGCTGTCTCGGCGATCTCGATGAGGTCCACCGGCTCGATAGTGAATTTCATCTTGTTCGTCTCGACGCTCTGGAGGTCGAGGATTTCGTTGATCAGGCACAGCAACCGGTCGCAATTGCGCTGCGCCACCTTGATGGCAAATCCCGCCTGGTCGGTGAGCTTACCCAGCGCGCCCGAATTCACCATGTCGATGGATCCCTTGATCGCCGTCAGCGGCGTGCGAAGCTCATGGCTCATCGTGGAGACGAACGCCGTCTTGGCGGTGTAGGCGACCTTGGCCCGCTCGTGCTCCTCCTTCAGCGCTCGCAGCTGGGCGAGCTGCGACCGGTAGAGATTGAGATAGAGCCGCGAACAATCAAGGATGAAGAAAAGCACGAAAATTGACGAAAAGAGCTGCGCCCAAAGCTCCGATTGAAGCGCGGCGCCCGTAATGACGACGTCGCGGATCGGAATGAAAAGGAACGTCGCGCCGTAAAAGATCATGCGCAGCACGAGAACGGGCAATAGCTGATGATTGTTCATTGCCGCGAAAAGCGCTGCCGCGAAGAGAAAGAATAGCGGCATGAAGTGCGTGGTCGGACCCTGGATCACCGCGATGGCAATTGCGTAGCTGCAGATAATCGTCGCGCTGAGCACCGTGCTCATCACAAGCAGCAACAGGTGCTGGCGGACGCGGGCCGTTGACGGGTTCTGTGTCCGCAGGATCCGACGGAAGAGCCAGAAATCGAAGAGCTCGAGCAGGATGGTCGCGGTGAGCAGGATGACCGCCAGTGTGGCACTGTAATAGAAGGCCGCAAGTGCGAGCGCAGCAAGGAAAATCACCTGCCGCTGAATGACGAGATCGATGCCGACCTGGCAGTAATCGCGCATCTGCTGGACGAGAAGCGGCACCTGATCCGGGCCAGTGTATGCCTCTTCCACCTTGTCCGAACTCAGCATTTTGTTGGTCCCCTCGTGCGCATGTCCACAACTTGTAGCTGCGGGTATTTCTAAAGGCGCACTCGCCGTAACGTTGCAATTCTGATCTTGTTTGAAACAGGGGATTGTGGCTAAAGTACGAAAAGTACCGAACAAAGTTTGGTATTGCTCACAATAATGAACCAGTGGGTGAGCGGGGCATGGGCAGACAGAATTCAATCCCGGGGGGGAAAGCGGAACGCGTGTTTCCAAAGTTGCTTTCGCAACAAGAAATGAGCGTCCGCAAAGAAAAGTCATTTATCCCGTGGTTGTTTTCATCTCGCAGAACTTCAGAGCGCAGCGCGTATATGGCGCCGGCTAACCATTCCACGCTGGAGGCGCTTTGGCCAATTGCGGATGCACCCTCCGCGCCATTGGACAAAGGCACCGAAGCCGCGCCCAAACCGCTTGATATCCAGAGGTCCACGCTTTCGGTCCGCAATCTCCACGAGCATCGCGATCTTTTCCCCCGCTACCTCCGCGCACGGCGCGAGGTCTTCATCGTCGAAAAGGGCTGGCAACTCCCGGAAACCGACGGAATGGAATTCGATCAATACGACACGCCCCTCGCCAGGTGGATCGTGATCCATGATGGGGAGGAGGTGCTGGGCGGCGCGCGGCTTCTGCCCACGACAGCCCAGTGCGGCAGCCACAGCTACATGATCCGCGACGCGCAGCTGGGCTTTCTCCCCGGCCTGCCCACTGACCTTCTCCATGACATCGCCCCGGTCACGGACGATGTCTGGGAGGCCACGCGCCTTTTCGTGTGCGATACGGTGCCGTCCCATGCGCGCATGGCGGTACAGCAGGCACTCCTTCTGGAGATGATGTCAGCGGCGGAAAAGATGGGCGCGACGCGCATCATCGGCATCGTGCCCGCCGTCTTCAAACGCTGGCTCAAGAGGATCGGACTGTCGGCCAAGGAAGCGGGGCCCGTCATGCGCATCGACGGTGACCGCGTGCAGGCGGCATATCTCAGCGTGATGCAGGCACGGCCCGGGGCCGGGCTCTGAACAGGCGCCCTAGGCGACGTTTTCCGTCGACATCTGCGCCTGAAACGCGCTCTGCCACAGCGCCACGATTTCGGAGGCGATGGTCATCGGATCGAAGGGCTTCGGGAGCACGGCGATCGCGCCGGCATCCATGAGCGCCTGGATATTCTCGCGGGAGGCCTTGGCGGTCAGGAAGATAGCGGGCGTATTCTCGAACCCCTCGATTTCCCGCAGGCGCTTGAGCGTCTCCACCCCGTCGATCTCGGGCATCATGACATCGAGGAGGAAAAGATTCGGTTGATGCTCGCGCGCGAGGTCGAGCGCCTTGAAGCCAGAGTCGCACTGTACCATCGCGAGCCCGCCCACCGACTCGAGCGCGAGGCTCGTGACCCAGAGGATGTCCTCATCGTCATCGACATGCAAAATTAGGGGCGAACCATTCATCACCACACCTCTGTTCATCGGGTACCGACTGCATACTCGGCCGAAAGAGGCCCTACCCACACCACCGAAGCGAGAAACCGCTTCGAAGTACCCCGAACCAACACGCCCAACAGCATACGGCCATAGAGTACCTCAATTGACCCCTATCCGTCGACTAAGACATGAATCTGATGCAGTTGAGGCATTGCGCGGACCAATCCGCGGCTGATTTGTGGACAGGCTGCCGGCCAGATGCTCCGTCGCCTGCGACGGACCCGGGATGGGTTCGCAGAGAATGCCGGACTGCCCCATCAGCTCACGCGTCTCGGCCATCATCGGATCATGGAACGGGCACATCGTCCCCACATGCACGACCCGGTGCCCCTTTCGCGCCTCGCGGATTAGGAGCCGCGCCGTACCCTCCATCGGCACGATATTGTCCCCCTCGCCTCCGAGGGAAACGCGCTCGGCGTCACGCCGGGCGAGCTCGAGGAGCTCCGCGCCGTGCGCTGAGCTGTGGAATATGACGTCGGCCTCCTGAAGGCGTTGCACGGCCCGAAGTGACAACAGATCTGGCGCACCTGCTGGGACACCCAGGAATGACACCGTGCGGTCCCGCGTGGCGTCCGGCGCCCCGCCGCGGGCGATTGCGTCCTTGATGGCGCGCGCGGCATGGGCCTCCGCTCCGCGGGCCCACTGCGCCATGGGCGCGCCGCCGAAGACCCAGGCCCAGAATGCCCGGCGGCCCGCACGCGGCACATGGGCCGCCACCGAGGCGCGCAGATGGCCCGCAAGCGCCGCAAGCCCGCCGAGGTTCTTCGGGAGCTGTTCCTCGAGCTTCGTCTTGATCTGCCGCGCCAGCACGGGGCCGCTGCCTTCGGTCCCGATGGCGACCACGACCGGGTCACGGTCCACGATCGATGGTGTCATGAGATCGCAAAGATGGGGTTGATCGACCACGTTCACGAGGCAGCGCGCCTCCCGTGCGATGGCATGGGCGCAGGCATCGACGGCAACGCAGCCGGACGCCACGAAGACCATGGCCGCCCCCGCAAAGAGATCCGCGTCGAGCGGGCCGTCATGATGGACAGCCTTGCCCGCGGCCACGCGCGCGCGAAGCTCGTCATCCAGCTCCGGCGCGGCGAGCACGATCTCCGCGTCGGTCTTGCCGATGAGGCGCCCCTTCTGCGCGGCCTGCTCGCCACCGCCGACGATGACGACCCGGCGCCCGGTCGTCCGGATGAACATGGGAAAGGCTTTCATGGGCGGACCTCAATCAGCGGTTTGCGGTGACTTGGCGGCTGCGAGGAGCGCGGCGATCTCCGGCCGGCAGGAGCCGCAATTCGTCCCGGCCTTGAGGGCGCGGCCCACCGCGTCGACGGTCGTCAACGCGTCTGCGTCCACCGCGCGCATGATGGCCTTCACCCCCACTCCGAAGCAGGAGCACAGTAGCGGCCCCGGATCGGGGAGATCTTCGGATGCGCGCCCGAGAAGGACACCTTTCGGATCCTGCCCCACCCGGGTCGCGAGGTAATCCCGCATGACCGCGACGGGCTCTGAGGCGATGAAGAGCGCGGCCTCGAGACGACCTCGGGCATGGAAGGCCAGCCGCACCATGCCGCGCGCCCGGTCCGTGACCGAGGTCACCGCCGCGTCGGGCAGATCGAACATGGCCCGGGCCCGGGCCTCCCAATCCCCGTGCGCGTCAGACCCGGCGAGCTCGAGGCGAAAGCCCGCATTCGTGCGGGCGAGGGCCCAGTATTCGCTATCCGGCACAGGGCGCGCGCGGCTCACGGCGAAGCCGTACCAGGCCGCGGCATAGCGCGCGACGGAGACGACGGCGGCCTTGCTCTCCGGCTGGCCGGAGACAGGGTCCACATGGCCAGCGACAAGATCGTCGATGCGCCCGGACGGCGCGGTATCGCCCGCCCAATGCATGGGCGCGAAGACCTGCCCGGGGCTCACATCCTCGGTGATCCGCGCGCGGAGGATGGCCTGCCCCGCGGGGCTCTGCACCTCCACAAGATCTGAGGCCGCGATGGCATAGCGGCGCGCATCCTCGGGATGCAGATCGAGGAAAGGCTCGGCCAGATGCGCCGAGAGCCGCGCCGAGAGCGCGGTGCGCGTCATGGTGTGCCACTGGTCACGAATACGCCCGGTATTCAGGCGCAGCGGATAGCGCGGCGCGCGCCGTGCGGCGGGTGGACGCCATGACACCGGGAGGAGCTTCGCCTTCCCGTCCGCGTGAAAGAAGCCGCCATCTGCAAAGAAGCGCCCCCCTTGCCGCGCGGCGGTCACCGGCCAGCGCGTGGGGGCGAGGCGGTCGTAGGCCTCATCGCTGAGCCCGGCGAGGCCGGATATGTCGAAGTCCTTGCCGAAGCGGCCCGCAATCCCGGAAAGCGCCGCATGCTCGCGAAAGATCTCGCCCGGGCCGGTGTAGCTGAACGCATCAACCCATCCCATGCGCCGCCCCACCTCCGCGAGGATCTCCCAGTCGGCCTTCGCTCCCGCGAACGGCGGCAGCACCGCGCGTTGGCGGCTGATGGTCCGGTCTGAATTCGTGACGGTCCCCTCCTTCTCCGCCCAGGCGGCGGCGGGAAGGAGGACGTGGGCGAGGCGCGCGGTATCCGTGCGGCCGGTGATGTCGCTCACCACGACGAAATCGCAGCCCGCGATGGCGGCCCGGACGGCGGCGGCCTCAGGCATGCTCACGGCGGGGTTCGTGTGGATGATCCAGAGCGCCTTGATCCGGCCCTCCCCGACGGCGCGAAACATGTCCACGGCCTTGAGCCCCTGCGCCTCGGGCATGCGTCGGGCGCTCCAATGGGCCTGCACGGCCGCGCTGTGATCGGCGTTCTCGATGTCCAGATGGCAGGCGAGCATATTGGCCAGCCCGCCCACCTCGCGCCCGCCCATAGCGTTGGGCTGCCCGGTGACGGAGAACGGCCCAGCGCCCGGCGTTCCGATGCGCCCGGTGGCCAAGTGGCAATTAAGGATCGCGTTGACCTTGTCCGCGCCCGAGGTGGACTGGTTCACGCCCTGCGAGAACACGGTCACGACCCGCGGCGTCCCGATCCAGAGATCGCAGAACGCCTCCATCTCGGCTTCACTGAGGCCGGTGACGCGCGCATCGTCGGCGCGTGCGGCCTCGATCGCCGCACCAAGGCCCGCGGTGTGGCGCTGGTAGGCACTATCCACAGCGTCGTCCGAGGCGATGCGCGCGAGCAGCCGGTTGAAGAGCGCCACGTCCGAGCCCGGCGCGAGCTTGAGATGCATGTCCGCGCCATCGCAGGACGCCGTGCGGCGCGGGTCGATGACGACGATCTTGGTGCCGCGCTGCTGCCGCGCGGCGAGGACGAGCTGGTGCAGGATCGGATGACACCAGGCGAGGTTCGAGCCGACAAGCACCACGAGGTCGGCCTCGTCGAGATCCTCGTAGGTCCCGGGCACCGTGTCCGTGCCGAAGGCGCGCTTGTGGCCGGCCACTGTGGAGGCCATGCACAGCCTGGAATTGGTGTCGATATTCGCGGTCCCGATGAAGCCTTTGATGAGCTTGTTGGCGACGTAGTAATCCTCCGTCAGGAGCTGGCCCGAGACGTAGAAGGCGCAGGCATCGGGGCCGTGCGTGTCGATTGTCTCGCGGAACCGATCGGCGACCAGATCAAGCGCCGTGTCCCAGCTCGCCGCCGCGCCATGGACCCGCGGCGTGCGGAGGCGGTATCCTTGGTTGAGCGCATCGCCCACCGTCTCGTCGAGGTTGGAGCCCTTCGAGCAGAGCTTGCCGCGGTTGGCTGGGTGCTCGGGATCGCCGCGGACAGTGAGCCCGCCCGCCCCGTCGGGCGACAAGAGAACACCGCACCCAACCCCGCAATAGGGGCAGGTGGAGCGTGTCGTGGGGAGCGCGGAGCCGTCCATCATGCCGCGAGGCTGCAGCGTGGCATCGGCACGGGCTCGTGGGCCGGGCCGAAGAGCAACGTGTCGCGCAGGCCGCTCACGTCCGCGCCGCTTTGAATGAGGTCGAAATACCAGGCGCCGTCTGCGGTATCGCCGTAGATCACGGCGCCCACGAGGCGATCCCCCTCGAGGATCAGGCGCTTGTAGGTGCCTCCCGCCCGGTCATGGAAGAGAAGGTCTTCACGCCCGTCTGCCTCGGCGAAATCGCCCGCGGAGAAGAGATCGCACCCGGTGACTTTGAGCTTGGTGGCGAGGCTTTTTTGGACAAAGGCCGAAGGCCGCCCGAGCAGCGTGTCCGCCAGCGCGCGCGCCTGATCATAGAGCGGCGCCACAAGGCCGAAGAGCGCGCCGCGATGCTCCGTGCATTCGCCGAGCGCAAAGATGCTTGGATCGGAGGTCCTGAGGTGATCGTCCACAACGATGCCGCGGGCCACGTCGAGGCCTGCCTCGCTTGCAAGCTGCGTGGCGGGCCGGATGCCCACGGCCATGCAGAGGAGATCGCAGGGAATGCGGCGACCGTCTTTGAGCCGGAGCGCCTCCACGCGGCCCTGCCCTTCGATGGCCTCGGAGTGCGCGCCGAGGAGGATGCGGATGCCGCGGGCCTCGAGAGAGGACTTGAGGAGCGCCGCGGCCTCGGCGTCGAGTTGGCGCTCCATCAGGTGATCCATGAGATGCACGACCGTAACGCGGATACCGCGCGCGGCCATGCCCGCGGCCGCCTCGAGCCCCAGAAGCCCGCCGCCGATGACGACCGCCTCGCGCCCGGGAGACAGCGCCATCATCTGCTCGGTATCCTCGAGGTCGCGATAGGGGATCACCCCCGGCAGATCGTGCCCGGGCAGTGGGATCATGAAGGGCGTGGAGCCCGTGGCGATGACGAGCCTGTCGTAGGGCACCGGGCCGCGCGGACCGTGGACGATGCGCGCGGCCCGGTCGATCCGGGTGACCGGCTCTCCGAGCCGCGCGGTGATCCCATGGGCGGCGTACCAGGCATCGTCATGGGTGACGGTCTTCTCATAGGTCGTCTCCCCCGCCAGGACGGGAGAGAGCATGAGGCGGTTGTAAGTCCCGCGCGGCTCGGCGTTGAAGAGCGTGATCTCATAGGGCGCGGCCTCGGCCACGAGGTGTTCGAGGAGGCGGCCCGCCGCCATCCCCGCGCCTATGATCACGAGGCGTGTCATCACTCAGCCGCGACGGCGGGCTTTTCCGGCTGGGGCACCGCCTTTGGCTTCGGCTTTGCGCCATGCTCGTATTCCTCGAGGAAATCGAGGACTTCCTGGCGGTAGGTGTAGTAATCCGGATGCTCGAGCAGCGCCTTGCGGCTGCGCGGGCGGGGCAGCTTCACATCCGTGATCTTGCCGATGGTCGCCTGCGGCCCGTTCGTCATCATGACCACGCGGTCGGCCAGAAGGATCGCCTCGTCGACGTCGTGGGTCACGCAGATCGCGGTGACCTTCGTGCGCGACCAGACCTCCATGAGCACCTCCTGCAGCTCCCAGCGGGTGAGCGAGTCGAGCATGCCGAAGGGCTCGTCGAGGAGCAGGAGCTTGGGAGAGAGCGCGAAGGCCCGCGCGATGCCCACGCGCTGCTGCATCCCGTTTGAGAGCGACGATGCGGGCTTGTCCATGGCGTCCGCAAGGCCCACCCGCTCCAGGTAGTACTCGACGACATCCTGCCGTTCCGTCCGGGACGCGGTGGGATAGACCCGGTCCGCGCCGATGGCGACATTCTCCTTGGCGGTGAGCCACGGGAAGAGCGAGGGCGCCTGGAAGACGACCGCGCGCTCGGGATCGGCGCCCTCCACGTGGCGCCCGTCAAGCTTGATCGCGCCCTTGGAGATCTCGTTGAGACCGGCGGCCATGGTGAGCACCGTGGATTTGCCGCAGCCCGAATGGCCGATGAGCGAGATGAATTCGCCCTTGTTGATCTTGAGGTCGAAATCCTCGACCACCGTGAGCGGCCCCTTTGGCGTAGGGTAGACCTTGTGCAATTGCGAGAAGTCGAGGAAGCGCTGCTCGATCAGGCCTTCCTGCGCCCTCACTTGCGCGGCGGGCACGCCGTGGATCGGGGTGACGGTCGGGAGCTGCTTTGCGCCCTCCACTTTCGCGGCGATGCCCACATCCATGAGATAAGATGTCACGTCGGCCCGGAGCTGCTTGAAGCCCGCATGGCTGTTCATCGCCGTGCGTTCCCGTGGCCGGGGGATGTCCACCTTGAACTCCTGCCCGAGTGTCCCGTCCGGGTTGAGCGCGATGATGCGGTCGGCGAGCACGATGGCCTCGTCCACGTCGTTGGTGATGAGGACGCAGGTCTTCTTGTCGGTCTCCCAGATCGCCTCGATCTCGTCGGCGAGGTTGGCGCGGGTGAGCGCGTCGAGCGCCGAGAGCGGCTCGTCGAGGAGAAGCACCTCCGGGTTCATGGCCAGCGCGCGCGCCACGTTGACCCGCTGCCGCATCCCGCCGGAAAGCTCCGCCGGGCGGCGGCCCGTCGCATGACCAAGCCCCACCATCCGCACGTATTTCGAGACCTTCTCGGCCTTCTCCGCGCCGGACATTTTCGGAAACATCGCGTCGACGGCCAGCTGCACGTTTCCGTTCACCGTCAGCCAGGGCATGAGCGAGTAGCTCTGGAAGATGACGCCGCGCTCGGGCCCCGGGCCGGTGATCGGCTGCCCCTTGAAGCGCACCTCGCCCTTCGTGGGCATTTCGAGCCCGGCGAGGAGGTTGATCAGCGTCGTCTTGCCGGTGCCGGAGAAGCCGAGGAGGACGAGGAACTCGCCCTTCTCGACGGATAGGTCGATACCCTTGAGCACATCCGTGCGCGCGGTGCCCTCGCCGTAGCTCTTCGAGACGTCTGTGAGTTCGATCAGGGGCATGGTGTCACCGATGGTTCGAGAAGGTGAAGAGGGACTGGATCGCGTACATCAGGCGGTCGAGCAGGAAGCCGATGATGCCGATGGTGAAGACCGCGACCATGATCCGCGCGAGCGACTGGGAGGAGCCGTTCTGGAACTCGTCCCAGACGAATTTGCCGAGCCCTGGGTTCTGCGCGAGCATCTCGGCGGCGATAAGGACCATCCAGCCCACGCCGAGCGAGAGACGGAGACCTGTGAAGATGAGCGGCAGCGCCGAGGGCAGGACGAGCTTCGTGATCTTGGTCCAAGTGCTCATCTTGAGGACCTTCGAGACATTCACGAGATCCCGGTCGATGGAGCTCACCCCGAGCGAGGTGTTGATGAGCGTGGGCCAGAGCGAGCAGAGCGTCACCGTGATGGCCGAGTTGAGGAACGACTTCGCGAAGAGGCCGTCATTCGTCACGTAAACGGCCGAGACCACCATCGTGACGATGGGGAGCCAGGCGAGCGGCGAGACCGGCTTGAAGATCTGGATGATCGGATTGAGCGCGGCATTCGCGGTGGGCGAGAGGCCCGCCATGATCCCGAGCGGGATCGCGATGACGGAGGCGATCAGAAAGCCGAAGAAGACCGTCTGGATCGAGGTCCAGATCTGCGCGTAGTAGCTCGGCGCCCCGGTATAGGCGCGCTCGACCGGCTCGCGGCCCTGCTCGGCGCGGCGCTCGTTGAGCGTAGCCACCTGCGCCTCGAAGCGAGCCTTTGACTCGGCCTTGTCCTGCGCGTCCTCGTGGAGCGCGACGGCCTGCTCCCAGACCTGCGCGGGCCCGGGGATCGCGCCGAGCGAGGTCTGCACCGTTGGCGCGAGCGTGCCCCAGAGCGTCAGGAACGCGATGATGGCGAGGATCGGCACCCCGAGAAGACGCCAGATCTCGGCGCCCTGAGCTTTCGGGTTGTCCCCCGCCGCGGCCTTCAGGACCGGTGTGAGCCAGGAAAGGCCCAGCACCTGGAACCACTTGTCGGCGGCGTTGATGCGGGTGAAGAGCCGGACTTTGCGCGCCTCGCGCGCTTCCTCGGGGCTCAGGCTGTCGGGGTCGATGGCGGTCATGGCGACGTCCTCGGGGGAAAATCTTGAATGGGGGCCGCGGGTCGTGCCCGGGCCGGGGAGGAAGCGTGGCGAGGCCCCGGGCCGAGACCCGGAGACTCGCCGTTCCGGATCAGCCTTGCACTTCGTTGCCGACGACGGTCTGGCCCGTCTTCAGCCCGATGGGCAGGCTTTCGAGGTACGCATTGGGCGCGCGGCCGTCATAGGCGATGCCATCGATGATGTCGG
Source organism: Pseudomonadota bacterium (assembly GCA_038533575.1). Taxonomy (NCBI): domain Bacteria; kingdom Pseudomonadati; phylum Pseudomonadota; species Pseudomonadota bacterium. Next base: position 1,274,867 of record JBCAYL010000001.1, read on the forward strand.
CGGCAGGCGTTGGTGCCTTGAAGCCGTCGCTCTCCCAGGGGAAATCTGCTTCGTTGGCGAGGCCATCGTCCACGAGCAGGCGTGCCGCTTCGAGATAGATGTCCGGCCGGTAAACGCTTTCAGCCACCTCGAAGTACCACTGGTCATCCTTCGTCTCGGCAATCTGCCCCCAGCGGCGCATCTGCGTCAGGTACCAGATGGCGTCGGAATAGTAGGGATAGGTCGCGTTGTAGCGGAAAAAGACGTTGAAATCCGGGATGTCGCGGCGGTCGCCTTTCTCGAACTCGAAGAATCCGGTCATCGAGTTGGCGATGACCTCGGCATCGGCACCCACGTATTCGGGGCGCGAAAGCATCTCGACGGCCTCGAGGCGGTTGGCGTTGTCATTCTCGTCGAGCCAGATCGCGGCGCGGATGAGCGCCTTCACGATGGCCTTCGTCGTGTTGGGGTTCTCGTCGGCGAACTCCTTGGTGATGCCGAAGACCTTCTCGGGGTTGTTCTTCCACATCTGGTAATCGGTGATGACTGGCACGCCGATGCCCTTAAACACCGCCTGCTGGTTCCACGGCTCGCCCACGCAATAGCCATGGATCGTGCCCGCCTCGAGCGTCGCCGGCATCTGCGGCGGCGGCGTCACGGAGAGGAAGACGTCCGCGCCGATCTGGCCGGAGATGTTATCGGGCGAGTAATAGCCGGGCTCGAGCCCGCCCGCGGCCAGCCAGTAGCGCAGCTCGTAATTGTGCGTGGAGACCGGGAAGACCATGCCCATGTTGAAAGGCTCGCCGCGGTTCGCGAATTCCTCGACCACCGGCGTCAGCGCGGAGGCGGAGATCGGATGCACCGGGCGCCCGTCATCCATGGAGGGGATATTGGGCCGCATCATCTCCCAGACCTCGTTCGACACGGTGATGCCGTTGCCGTTCAGGTCCATGGAGAAGGGGGTGATGATATGGGCTTCGGTGCCATAGCCAATGGTCGCCGCGAGCGGCTGGCCAGCCAGCATGTGCGCCCCGTCGAGCGTGCCGTCGATGACCCCGTCGAGCAGCACCTTCCAGTTCGCCTGCGCCTCGAGGGTCACGAAGAGCCCCTCGTCGAGGAAGTAGCCGTTCTCGTAGGCCACCGCGAGCGGCGCCATGTCGGTGAGCTTGATGAAGCCGAAGGTCAGCTCGTCCTTTTCGAGCTCCAGCAGTTCAGCAGCGGCTGGGCTCGTCAGCGCGGCGGTCATGGCCGCGGCTGCAAAGAGTTTCCTGGCGATCATGGATGTCGATCCTTTCCATGGGGCGCGGGAGGACGCGCCGGGTAATGTGCCGGGCCCGGGGGCCCAAAATGACAAAAGCCGCCTGTAATCCACGGGAGGGAGAGACCGTGGTCACAAGCGGCTTCGCTTCGGAGAGTGCCCGAGCATCCGGGCGGTATGAGAGCGGGCATCCTTGCCCTGGGCTTCGTTATGGCCCGGAGAGGGGCGCAGAAGAATTGAAAGTTCCAGATCGGGGCGCTTTTTCTGCGGTTGCAGCATGCGCCGGTGTCCCGTTGCTCAAATCTTGTTCAATGCGTCCCGGACGGCTCGAAAATGCGCCCGTCGAAGAACGTGTCCCGGGAGAGAATCAGCCGCCCGCCCATGGAGCCCACCGCCGTCGGTTCCACCATGGCCCCCTCGAGCTTGGCCGATGCGGAGGGCAGATCATGGGCCACGCCCGACAGCGCCTGCCGGTAGATATCGGAGCGGAAGGTGCTCCGCCCCGCCTCCGCCGCGCTCTCCGGCGGTAGCTTGGCGCGCTCGGCCAGCTGGCGCGCGATCCACTCCGCCTGGCTTTTCCACGGGAAGCCGGCCGCACCGTCGAAGAACTCGAGGAACCCCGGCGCGAGACGCCTCTCTCCCGCGGGATTGATGCCAAACTGCCCGCTCAGCGCGGGCTCGAGCAGTTCGGGTGCGAGGTGAAGATAGGCCTCTTGGCTCAAGAGCTCGGTCGCGAGCGCGCGGGAGCCCGGCTGCGCCAGCCAGCGCGCGGCCCGCCAGGTGGCCCGGATGAGACGGCGCGCGACGTCCTGCTGAGGCGCGATCCAGTCAGCGCGCACCGCGATGACCTTTTCGGGCGCGAAGGCCCAGATCGCCGCGCCCGGAAGAAGAAGTTCGCCCACGCCGGCCTCCACGGAGCGCGATCCCCAGGGCTCGCCCACGCAGAACGCATCGATTTCGCCCGCCTCCAGCGCATCTTTCATTAGGGGTGGTGGAACGGTGCGGATGTCCACCGACTGGGGCGCTGGAAGGCCCAGCGCCGTCAACCAGTAGAAGACGAGCTCCGCATGCATGGAAAACGGGAACGGGACGCCGATGCGCAGCCCCCTCGGCTTTGCACGTATAAGCGCGGTGCCCGCGGCGTGCGCATCGGCGAAATCGAAGCCGTGCCCGCCCTCGCGCATGGCGGTGGCCAGCGCGCGGCTCACGCCGATGACATTGCCATTGACCGACAGGACCGAGAGGGCATGGAGCGGTGCCCCTGCCCCGCCGAGCCCCAGCGCGGAGGCCACGGGGACCGGGGAGAGCATGTGCGCGGCGTCCACATGTCCGAAACAGAGCCTGTCGCGCAGGAGCGACCATGTCCCGGCTTTCTCCAACGTGAGCTTGAGCCCCTCTTCTTCCGCGAGCCCCATCTCGGCGGCCACGATGAGCGGGGCGGCATCAACCAGCGGGATGAACCCGATCTTGAGCGCATCGAGCTTCATGACAGGAGGCTCGCCGAGTTCACCAGGGCGGAGGCCACGTCCGCCATGCGCTTGCCCTGGTCCATGGCCGCCTTGCGCAAGAGGGCGTAGGCCTCTTCCTCTTCCACGCCGCGGGCCTTCATGATGAGGCCCTTGGCCCGGTCGATCACCTTGCGCTCCTCGAGCGCGCGCTTCGTCTCGGCAAGCTCGGTGCGCATCCTCTGGAACATGCGAAACCGCGCGATGGCCGCGTCCATGACGGGCTTCACCCGGTCGGGCCGCATCCCGTCCACGACATAGGCCGACACGCCCGCCTCGATGGCCGCCTGCGTCAGCGCATCATCCGAGCGATCCACGAACATCGCCACGGGACGCTCCATGGGCGCCGAGGCGATGGCCAGCTCCTCCAGCATGTCGCGGGAAGGATGCGTCATGTCGATGAGGACGAGGTCCGGCGAGAATTGCTGGATCTGGCGGCGCAGGGAGGAGGCCTCGGCGATGACCTGAATGCGGTCATAGCCCGCATCCTGCAGGCTATCGACGATCTCGAGCGCCCGCTCCCGGTCCGCTTCAACGACAATTATGGAAAGTTCGTCAGTCACTTGGCTAGGCGTAGGGCTGCGCCCGATGGCAGTGTAGCAAGACATGGGTCGCATCGATCCATGCCCCGGCGTCACGACCAGACATGCCGCATTATTGGGCGCGGCGACGCTGAGATGCGCAGGATCAATACACGTCACGTTGGTAGCGGTGGCTTGCGGCCATGGTATCGAGGTAGCCGCGCGCGGTGTCCTCATCGCCGCCAAGGCCCCTGGCGATGATGCGCAGAAGCGCTTTTTCCACGTCGACGGCCATCCGGGAGGCGTCACCACAGACATAGACGGCGGCGCCCTCTTCGAGCCACTGAAAGACCTCGTCCCCGCGCTCTTCGAGCCGGGTCTGGACATAGACCTTTTCCGCCCCGTCGCGGGACCACGCGAGGGAAAGCTCGCAGAGGCCCTGCCCGGCCCAGGCCTCGAGTTGATCTCGGTAGAGGAAATCCGTCGCCTCGTGCTGGTCGCCGAAGAAGAGCCAGTTCCGCCCCGTCGCCCCGCGCGCGGCCCGCTCCTCGAGAAAGGCGCGGAAGGGGGCGATGCCCGTGCCCGGCCCGATCATGATGAGGGGCGTCGCGTCATCGGCGGGCGGATGGAAATGCGCGCTTTTCTGGACGTAGACCCCGACCATGCCCCCTTCCGCGAGCCGCTGACCAAGGAAGGTGGAGGCCACGCCCTTGCACGCGCGATCATTGAGCTCGTATGCCACCTCGCCAACGGTGAGATGGACCTCGCCGGGATGGGCCTTCGGGCTCGACGAGATCGAATAGAGCCGCGCCTGGAGCGGGCGCAGGGCCGAGACGAGCGTCTGCGCATGGCACGGGCCCAAGATATCGAGGAGTTGAACGCCCTCCTTGGGATCGGTCCCCAGCGCCTCGAAGGTCTTCGGCGTCACGGTCACGATGTCGAGCTGTGTGGCGAGGGCCGCGCGCAGCCGCGCGGGCCCGGATTTGAGCACTACGCTCTCCTTGCCCGTGAGCCCTGCTGCGTCGAGCACCTTCTGCACCTCGCTCGGGCAATTCACTGGGACGACACCCAGCGCATCTCCGGCCGCATAGTCGAGATCGGCCCCACCCCCGGCGAGGGAGATCTCGATATGGTTCACGCATTTCGCGCTGCCCTCCTTCGAGAGTGTTTCGCACGCCAGCAGCGTGGCCGGGAACGGGCGGGACTTGTCGTAGGCCGGCGCGACCGTCGCATCGATCACGGGCGCCGCAGACGCAGCGCCGGCGGCGGCACTGAAGGCTTCCGTGGCGAAGACCTCTGCCTTCCACGCCGCGTAGTCGTCGTCGAAATCCACGTCGCATTTCACGAGATCGGCGACCCGCGTGGCCCCGAGCGCACCAAGCTGCGCGTCGATCTCCACCGCGCATTGGTTGAAACCGGCATAGGAAGTGTCGCCCAACCCGCAGACCGAGAAGTTCAAGCTGGGCGGCAGCGTGTCGGCGGCCATGAGCGCCCCGTGAAACTTCGCGGCGTTGTCGGGCGGCTCGCCCTCGCCGAAGGTGGAGACGATGATGGTGACGTGGTGCAGGCCCGCCAGCTCCTCCATCGACACTCCGTTGAGCGCGCGGATCTCGGCACCGAAGCCTTGTGTGGCCGCGAATTTCTTCAGGTCCTTCGCGAGCACCTCGCAATTGCCCGATTGGGAGCCGTAGAGGATGTGCATCTCGGTAAGCGGGGTCTCCTCCCCCTCGCCTTTCGCCGCGGCGGCGATGGCCGAAAGGCCAGTGAGGAGTCCATTGAGCCACTGGCGTTGGGCGTCATCGAAGGGCGCGTCGGGGCCGACGAGCTCCACCTGCGGCGCATCGGCCTTCATGGCCAGTTCGAGCGATTGCTGGATCAAGGGGGCGTTCATGGCATCATTCCTCAGGCGGCCTTGGCCGCGGGCAGAAGGGTGGAAAGCTTGGCATCCGGAAGGCCGCGGACAAAGGCGAGGAAGCTCTCGCCAGGCGCACGGCGTGCCAGATAGCTGCCGACGACGTGTTCGACGATTGGCAGGATGTCGGCGGCGGCGACGGGCCCCACGAGCGGCCGCGCGAGCCCCTGGTCGAGGTCCGAGCCACCGCCGATGACGATGTTGTAGCCCTCGCCTCCGCCCGGCGCCGATGCGCCGACGAGCCCGATATCGCCCACGTAGTGCTGTGCGCAGCTGTTTGCGCAGCCGGTGAGGTGGATGTTGATGGGCTGATCGAGCGTGAAGCGCGCCTCGAGGTGCCGGGTGAGCGCGAGGGCGTCTTCCTTGGTGTAAGCGGAGGCCATCTTGCAGGCCCACTTGCCCGTGCAGGCAACGACACCCGCTGCAAAGGCCGAGGCGCGGCAGGGCATGCCGGAGGCCTCGAGGATCTCGACGACCTCTTTGGTGTCGGTGGATGGGATCCAGGGCAGGATCGGGTTCTGCCAGACGGTGAGCCGGATATCGCCCTCGCCAAAGGTGCGCGAGACTGCGGCCAGCGTGCGCATCTGGTCCGGGCTCAGGCGACCGAGCTCCAGCGCCACGCCGACATAGCTCAGCCCCAGCTGCTTTTGCGGGTGAACCCCGATATGGGCCTGCCGATCGACGGGCGTGCGCGGGCGGTCATGGGAGCGGTCTACGCGTGCGAGCGTGATGCCGCGCGCATCGAGCTTTTCCTGCGTGCGCTCGATAAACCATTCGACGCCCTCTTTCTCGAGGAGGTACTTCAGGCGCGCTTTCTTCCGGTTCGTGCGATCCCCTTGCTCAACGAAAACGCGCAGCATCGCCTCGGAGACGTCCACCGTCTCCGCGGGACGGCAGAGAAGCCCGGTGTCACGTGCGAAATCCTTGTGGCCAGTGATCCCGCCCAGCGCGATCCGGCACCAGAGCCCGGCCTCCACCGGCGCGCCCTCTTCGATGATCGTGGCGGTGAAGGCGATGTCGTTGGTGTCCGACAGGCAGGAGACGCGACCCGCATTGTCGAAGCTGATGTTGAACTTCCGCGGGATGCCCTGCAGCTCGCGCGTCTTCAGGATGCGGGTGGAGAGCCGCTTGGCCTCCGCGGTCATGTCGCAGAGCTCCTCTTGATCGAAGCCCGCCGTGGGCGTCACGGTGAGGTTGCGCGCGCTGTCGGCGCCGGTGCCCTGGGCTGTCAGGCCCGCGGCCTCCAGCGCCTGGATGAAGGCAATGACGTGCCGCGGTTTGATCTCCCGGATCTGGATCGAACCCCGCGTGGTGACGTGGGCATAGCCGCCGCCGAACTCCTCCGCGCAGGCGGCCAGCGCCTCCATCTGATCGGCGCGCAGCACGCAGGCGGGCGCGCGTAGCCGCATCATGTAGCCCTGGCTCGCAGGCTCCACGTTGAAAAAGCCAAGATGGCGCAGAAGGAACTGATCGAGCCCCTCGGCCATGACATCCTCTTTCGTCCACGCCTCGAGGCGCGCCCAGATATCGAGCGGGTGCTCCTTGTGCTTGGCCACCTCTTCCTTGCAAAGATCCTCGAGTGGCGTGCCGTAGACGCTCTCTTCCACGGCAGCAGCCCCGCCTCCGGCCCCGGCGGGCGCAAAGGCCTTGTGCAGGTTCAGGCCCATGAGGACACGGGCGAGATACTCCTGCTGCTCACGGGTAAAGCCTTGGTTGGACATAACGACAGTCGCCCCTGCGCGGCCCATCAATGCGGGGCCAGAAGGTCTGAGATGGCGAAGCTCGTCAGTGGGCTTCAGGCAAACACGGCCACGGGGCCGGGATGACAGCACTGTCAGCGATGGTGCTGCCACGCGTGCACGATGATCGCAAGGGTGGCGCGCACGCCACGCGCCCGGTCAGCCACAGCGCGAGGAAAACGGCGCGCGTCTGGCCAGACTTGCGCGCCGTTGCCCGGTTTTTGGTCACTCTTCGCATGGGCTCCCCGGAGCCACAGGCCCGTCTCGAGCGGTATCTCCGGAGGCTGCCAGTGCGAGGCGAGTGCAGATCAGAAGATCGTCTCGGTGGGCTGCCCGAGCGCCAGCGCGCCTGCATACTCCGCCTGGATTTCCTTTTGCAGCGGATGGTACCGCGCCGCCTGGATGTCGCGGAAGAGACGCTCCAGCTCCGCCTTGCGGTAAAAGCCCACCCCGCCTGCCAGCTCCAGCGCCAGCTCGACGGCCCGGATCGCATTCTCCTCGACCAGCCTGCGCCCGGTCATCGCCTGCCCCACCGTCTCGGCGCTCGGCGCGTTGCGTTCGCAAGTGGCGATCATGTGCTCGTGGGCGAGCCGCGCGGCCGTGAGCGCGGTCTCCATGCGTCCGGCCCGGTCCCGCAGGAGCGCGGAGGGCGGACGCTTCGCGGCGATTTCGACCGCGATGTCGCGCGCCCGCTCGGCCACGCCGAGATAGACCGCATAGATGAGCGGGAAGGCAATGTTGCCCAGCATGAAGAAGATCGGGTGCCAGACCCCCTGCGGACGCCGCGCCGCCACCTTGTCGTCAGGCAAAAAGAAGCCGTCGATCATGACGTCGTGGCTCCCTGTGCCGCGCATCCCGAGCGTGTGCCACGTGTCGAGGATGCTGACCTCCGGCGCCGACATCGGGCAGGCGAAATGGATGATCGTGCCGCCCTCCTCCGGCGTCACCGCGCTGGTCATCAAGAGATCGCCCGCCGGCGCGCCGGACACGAAGAGCTTGCGCGCCGTGATCCTGTAGCCGCCATCGACCTTCTCCGCCTTGCCGGAGCCGCCGATCCAGTCCCCGCCCCCCGAGGAGAGCAGGACGAGCTTTTCATCCACGATCCGCCGGAGGAGCGGCTCCGTCTTGTCGCGGGTCTCGGTCTGGTGATGCCAACGCCAGGCCGGAAAGGCGACCTGGTGGGTATGCATCGAGAGCGCGAGCGCCGTCGACGAGCAGCCATGGGCGAGCTCCCGCAGCATCGCGCAGAGCGTGCGGACATCCGCCCCGCCCCCGCCGAGCTCGGCAGGCACGCCCGCATCGAGCAGTCCCGCATCCCGGGCCATGGCGTAGCTCTCGGCGACGAAGCTGTCATCGTCGTCCCGGGCGCGCGCCTCCTTGGCGCATTTCGCTGCGAGCGTGCGTGCAACCGCGACGAAATCTCGGTTCGCCGTGCGGTCCATGAGGTCAGTCTGGGCCATGTCATCCTCCCTGGATCCTGTGCCGTCTATGTCCTCAGGCTCGTCCGAATCTGCGCTTCCGTGATAGTCCAGTAAGTGAATCTCGCAGGTGACCCGCGCTCTGGAAGGAGGAAACCATGGAGATTACCAATCTTTACAGTCAGTTCTGCCCGGTCGCGATGGCCTCGGAGGTGATCTGCACCCGCTGGACCCCGCTCGTGATGCGCGAGCTCCTGTGCGGGTCGGTGCGGTTCAACGACATCCGCAAGGGTGTCCCCAAGATGTCGCCCAGCCTCCTGTCGAAGCGCCTCAAGGAGCTTGAGCGTGCGGGCGTGGTGCGGACGGCCAAGGGCAAGGGTGGCGCGCCGGAATACCATCTCACGCAGGCAGGCGAAGAACTGCGCCCGCTCGTCATCGGGATCGGCAATTGGGGCCAGCGCTGGGTGGAGTCGCGGCTGTCGCTGCGCAATCTCGATCCGTCGCTCCTCATGTGGGATATCCGCCGCAATTTCACCCCCGACCCGCGACCGGATCGCCGGTGCACGATTCAGTTTCTGTATCCCGAATTGCCGGAACTGCTGCGCGACTGGTGGCTCCTCGTGGATGCGGAGGGGACAGATCTCTGCCGCACCGACCCGGGCTTCGAGGTCGATATCCTCGTGACCTCGGACCTCCGCGCCTTCACGTCCGTGTGGATGGGCATCTCCACGCTCACCGATGAGATGGACGCCGGCGCCGTGACGATCGACGCGACGCCCACGCTGGAGGCGAGCCTGAAATCCTGGCTCAAATACAGCGTCTTCGCGCCCCAGGAACGCATGGTCACCTAGCCGCGAGAGGCCCCCGATCCGGGTTCTCCTGCCCGGTCAGGACGACGGAAACTCATCCATGACGTCTGGCGCCCCCACGCCCCGGCATGGACGCCGGGGCGGCAGGGCACGCTGGCGCGCGAAGTGGACCCGGACTCAGACGAAGATCTCGTCCTCGACCACGGTGAAGACAAAGCTGTCGACCGTGAACTCCGTGCCGTCCAGCGCGGAGAGGCGGACCTCGTCAAAGGTGCTCCGGCCGAGGTCTCCGGAAAAGTCACCATCGGCAGCGTCTGCCGCGAGCGTGCCCACGAGCGCGCCTTCGTCGAAGAAGGCCACCTCCACGAGGGCTTCACGGGTCTTGCTCCCGAAGCTGAACTCGAACTCCACCGCCTCCCGGGCGCTGTCGCGCAGGGAGAAGCTGAGCGCCTCATCGCCGTCCACGGCGCGCGTGTCGCGGCCGAAGAACCCGTCGTCGAGGGAGCGGATGCCGATCTGCCCCTTGAGGATGGTCAGGAGCTCCGGGTCGGTCGGGTCGATGGCGTTCACGTCGATCCCGACATCGGTAAACCTCAACTCGTTGCGCAGGGCCCCGATGCGGTCGGTGTCGACCACGACGCCGTCGATGAGTTCACTCGCGACCGAGCGGAAGAACCCCTTGCTCTCGAGCTCCACCGCCAGCGTCTCCGTACCCGGCAGGAAGAAGCGCGCGACGATCGGATCGTGGTCGGAGGCCCGCGACGCCGTGGCCGCGAACTCGGAATTCACGTGGACAATGTCGACCTCCGCCGTCTCGTCGAGGCTGTCGGAGACAAGGATGTGATCGAGCGACTGGCTGTTGCCCTGGAAGATGAAGCTGTAGCGCTCATCCTCGTCGATGTCGTTGGTGAGGTTGTTCAGGCCCGAATTGGTTTCGAGCTCGAGGACCGGAGACACGAACTCGAACTCGTTGAAGTCACCGAGCACCGCCACGTTGGCCCCGGGGGCGAGCCCTTCGACGAAGTCCTGCACCGCGCGGCTCTGAGCCTGGCGCTCGTCGAGGCTGCCATTGACGCTGACATCCTCCTGTCGGGCCGTGAAATCCTGCTCGATGCCGAGGATCGGCGCGGAGCCGCCCTTGGACGAGAAATGGTTGTTGACCACGGTCACCGTCTCACCGTTGAAGGCAAACTCCGCCACGAGCGGCAGGCGCGCGCCCTCGAAGGCCTCGCCCTCTCCCTGCCCGCCGATGGTCTGGACCGAGCCTTCCACGAGGTCCACCCGGTCTGGATTGTAGAGGAAGGCGGTGCGGATGTTGCCGCCGGGCTGTCCGCCCGATGCATTGTCGGTGATGAAGGTATTGTCGATCACCGCGTAGGACGGCCCCCCGGCGGCCTCGATGGCGGCGGCGAGCAAGGCGAGCGTCTCGGAGGCCGACGTGGTGCCGTCATTGGAGGAGCCGTTATTGTCCTGCACCTCCTGCAGGCCGACGATGTCGGGGCTTCCCAGATTTCCAACGATCTGCGCGGCAATCGCATCGAAACGGCCATCGGCCACATCTGTATCCCCGTCGCCGTCATTGGGATCGAGGTTCAGGACATTGTAGGTGGCCACGGTCAGCTCGTTCGCGCTTCCGGTGAGCTCGGTCGTTTCGGCCGTGAGCGGCCCGGGCTCCACGGTCGCGGTGAAATCCATCGTGGGCAGGATCTCGAAATAGCCGAAGCTGTAATTCACGACCCCGGTCATATCTCCCAGCGCGTCGCCCGCATTCACCTCGGGGAGGTCGAAGTCGAAGATGCCGCTGTCCTCGTCGATCTGGATTTTCTCGGGGTTGAAGTCGTCGGGCGAGATGTTGAGCGTGCCGCGGTCGGAAAGGCCCGTTGCCCCCGCGCCGCCATCGGCCACGGCGTAGATTTCGCCGAACCGGTTCGTCCCGGACACCGCCACGAGATCGGTGGCGGTGACGAGCATGCCCTCGAGGCTTTCAAAGAAGTCTATGCCGTCCTCGCCGGGCTCGTAGGCAGTGAAGGCATCGTCATCGATCGACGTGTTCGGCACGGACCGCTCCCCCGGATCCTCTCCAAGCCGCACCGCCGTGGGCAGCGCGTTGCCCGTCGACTCCACCGTGATTTCGGAGACGTTGGTGAGCTGCGTCGTCGGCAGGTTGCGGGAGTCCGTATCGCCGGGGAAGAATTCCGCCACCTGAGCGGTGATCGTGATCGCGTCACCTTCGGCCACCGAGGGGCGCGCGCCGGTGAAAACGAAGATCGCATCGGAGGTGGCATCGTCGCCGTCGCCCGTGGCGTCCTGCAGGTAGAAGCCGTTGGAATCCGTGGCCGTGACCACGCCCTCCGTCGTGACGAACTCGCCCAGGATGTTAAGCGTGTCTTCGGGCAGCGTGGCGAAGAAATCCTGCACAGACTGCCCGTCGCCGAGCACGAACTCCGACACATGGCCGGCGCCCTGGATCTCGTAGATCGAGACGAATTCGATGTCGCTCGCAGAGACTGCTACCTCGACAACCGGCACGGCGAGGCCGTCATAATCGGCATCGTCGGAGGAGACGGTGTGATCGATGTCCACGATTTCAGCCAGTTCAGGCAGGTCATCATCGACCGCCGTCACGGACACGACCTGCGGCGTGGCGAAATTTTCGGCGTCGAAGGTCAGCGTTGCAGGGACCACGTCGAGATCCGGGCCGGTGCTGATCTCGATCGTCACCGGGGCGGACGGGGCCGTGGCCAGCGTCACCTCGTAGGCATCCCCCAGGGGATCGCCCTCGTCGGCCACGAGGCTCAGGTCGGACAGCAAGACCGCCGGCTGCGGTCCGGAGCCATCGGCGACGCCCGTGATCTCGAGGTTCTGCAGGGCGACCGCCTCGGTCCCGCCATCGCCCGAGGCTTCGAGCGCGATGGTCAAAACGCTGCCCGCCCCCGCGATGCCCGCGCTGAAGGTCTGGAGCACATTGCTCAGGGCCGTGCCATCGACGAGGAGCGGATCGTCCAGCGTCACCTCCGTACCGCTCTCGAGGGTATAGGTCTGGGTGGCGCCCTCATCGACATTCGACGCGAAGAGTTCCACCTCGGGCGCGCCATCGAGGCTGGCCAGGATGCGGAAGCCGTCGGGGCTCCCCCCGGACGCTTCGAAATCGCCCATCGCACCGATATCGACGGAGAAGGTGAGCGCCGTGAAGCCCGATACGTCAAATTCCCATTCAGCGCGCGCCTCGCCCGAGGGATTGTCACCATTGTCGATGTCCACGATGCCGAAGAACGTATCGACATTGCTCTCGTCGATGATCCCCTGGGTGTCGCCTGTGAAAATCGAGGCAGAGTCATCGTAGACGGCGAACGGCCCGTCCGGGCGCTGAAGGACGCCGAACGCGTCCCCAGCGCTGGCGAAGGCGGGCGCGAAATTCGTGAAGCTCAGGAGGTTCTGGTCGGCGCTGTTGCGCAGGTCGAAGGCAATGAGTTCCGGCTCAGGATCTCCCACGGTGAAAGGCCCGGTGGGCTGCACGACGCGGGTGCTGTTCGATCCGGACCAATTCGACGGGTCATTGATGGCAGCCTGCAGTTCCTCGCGCGTTCCGCTCGTAATCCCGACATAGACGGCGTTGTCGACCTCCGGGATCGCCACCGCGCTCTGCCCGAGGACAAGCCCTGTCGGCAGCGCCGAGGTGTTGGAAGAGGTCGCGTCCTCCTCGTAGATGCTGCCATTGGAATGGATCGAGGCGATGAAGGACGGGCTCGTGGCGTCGCCCTGGTAGGCGTGGATCTGGTCGCCCAATGCCGAGAAGGCGACGCCGCTGACGGCCGGGATGACGACCGTGCCGGCGGAAAGATCGCCCGGCGCGGCCCAGGTGAAGGTCCCCTCGGTATCGCGGAACGCACCAAGCGACAGCCACCCGTTATCGGTAAAGCTGATCTCGGTCCCTGCGGTGATATCGGTCAGGAGGACAAACGAGAACTCGTCCGGGTTGTCGAAGTTGAAGCCGGTGAAGGCGATATCGCCCGCGAAAAGCGTCGTCGGCATGAGAGTCTCCCGTCTGAGTGGCGCCGCAAGGGCTCAGCATGAGTCGTGGTGAGCGCTAATCGGCGCGCATCCCCGATGGTCACGCGATTCAGTAGCTGTCCAATGCAACTCTTTTAAGAAGCGGCATGTCTTCCCGTCATTTCAAGGTGCTTGAACCTGGTCATACGGTCATGCGGACGAAGCCCCTGCTCTCAGGAAGAGCGCGTCGCCGAAAGACCGTCGCGCGCAGCGCTAGTGCACCTCGCTGCGAGCACGCCCCTGTGCCCAGGTGAGCGTCGAGGCCGGCCGCTCGCGTCGTCTCTAGATCGGCGTTGAGGGGAGCCCCATGGCCCGCCAGGCTGTGATGCCTCCCGCGAGGCTCCGCGCATCCACCCCGTGCTCTCGAAGCTGCTTGGCGGCCTTCTGGCTCACCCAGAAACCGTACATGCAGTAGACGACCACGGGCCTGTCCTTCGGCATCTCAGCCGCCCACCTCGCGACATCGAACGAGTCCCGCCAGTCCGTCGTCATGATGCGGCGCGTGTAGCGCTCCCGGTCGTCCTCGTGGCGCACGTCAAGGACGAGTATGTCTTCCCCGCTTTCAAGCCTGTCCGAGAGCTCCACGACCGAGATCTGCGTCCCATCGCACGCCTCCACGGGATCCGCCGCGCCTAGCAAGCGGAACCGATCCGCAATCCGGCCCCAATGAATGCTCCTCAGGAACGCCGCGAGGAAGCCTGCACGATCCTCGCCGAAATCAGCCCCATAGGCCCGCGCGTCCAGATCGACCGCCAAGAGCGGCACCGCGTCCAGAGCGGCCTGCGCCGCGTCCTCGAGAACAAGGTTCATGAGACGATGGAACCGGTTTGACCACGCCAACACCCCCCATCCCCCCGGCGCGGTCTGCACGAGCGCCACGAAGTCCGAACGCCAATTCTCGAGGGTACCAAAGCTCTCCTCAACGGCGCGTCTTAAACGATCGTCATTCAATGGCGCTCCACCGTCCTCTGCCAGCGACGCGAGGTAGATCTCGTGGAGAATGATGGCATTCGAGACACGGAGCAGGTCCTTGCGGAGCTCCGGGTTTAACGGATCCGACGCGAGGCCCGCCTCGATCACGTTCAGGCGCCGGACGGCACCGCCGTAGATCTCCTCGTAGTAGTGCTCGAGCATCTCCGGCGAGAAGCCTTCGATCTTGTGCGCCTTGAACGGGAGGCCCGTCACGAAGTGTTTTGAGTGCGCCCCCGGGGGAGCTGCGATGCCTCTTTCCATGTCCTTTCCTTTCGCCAAGTTTTTTGGGTTGAGAGTGTTCAGAGGATCATCCGCCCCGCTGCACCGAGGACCGCCGCCACGAGAAGGATCCTGACGACGCCCCAATGCAGGCGAAATGCGAGGAGGGAGCAAAGCAGGAACAGTCCCACCGCGAGCCACTCGATGGTCGCGAGATCGGGGCGCCACAGCGTGACCGGGCCGATGGTGTCCCGCATGACGCGTCCGAAAAGCACGTGCAGCGCGAACCAGAGGGAGAGGTTCAGAATGACGCCCACGACGGCCGCCGTGATGGCCTTCAGGGCACCGCGCAGGCGTGGCTGCCCGGAGATCCAATCGATGTACGGAGCGCCCACGAAGATCCAGAGGAAACAGGGGGCAAACGTGACCCAGAGCACCACCAAAGCCGCCCCGAGCCCGAGGCCGATCCCGCCCTCCTTGAACCCGGCCAGAAACCCGACGAACTGCGTGACGAGGATGAGCGGGCCGGGTGTCGTTTCGGCCAGCCCGAGCGCATCGATCATTTCATCCGCGGTGAGCCAGCTGTACTGCACCACGACATCCTGCGCCATGTAGGCGAGGACGGCGTAGGCGCCGCCGAACGTGACGACCGCCAGCGTCGAGAAGAACGTGGCGGCCTCCACGAGGATCTCCGGGGCACCGAGCCACCAGAGGAAGAAGAGTGGCGCCAGCCAGATCACGAGCCAAAGCAGGGTCGTCCCAAGCGTCTGCCGGACGGTGACCGCCACGCGTTGGGCAGGAAACTGGCCCTCACGCTCTACCCCGGCAGCCCAGCCAACAAGCGCTGCTGCGATAACGATCAACGGATAGGGAACCGAGAGAAAGAAAATCCCCACAAACGCGCTTGCCGCGATGACCCAATGCGCCCACCGCGAAAGGGCCTTCTTCGCGACGCGCAACAGGGCCTCCACCACGATCACGAGAACCGCGGCCTTGATGCCGTAAAGCAGCGCCTCCATCAGCCCCACGTCACCGTAGTGGCCATAAAGGCTCGCCAGCACCATGATGACGGCGGCGCCGGGCAGCACGAAGAAAAGCCCGGCGATCAACCCGCCCAGCGCCCCGTGGAGCCTCCAGCCCGCATAGGTGGCCAGCTGCATGGCCTCCGGTCCCGGCAGCAGCATGCAAAAGCTCAGGGCGTTGAGGAATTGCTGCTCCGAGAGCCATGCCCGCTCCTCGACGATCTCCCTGTGCATGAGCGCGATCTGTGCGGCAGGTCCTCCGAAGGACAGGATGCCGATCCTCCACCACACCGGCGCGGCCTCGGCGAGAGAAGGACGGTTTTCCGCTGCGGCGTCGCTTGCGCCGGTCATCCGCCTGCCCTCTTCGATGCGGCAAGCCAGTCATGCCCTTCATCGGTGGCATCACGCGCCCAGCGATAGAACGCGTCGTAGAGGACCATGCCCGCGGCGAGCTGTTCGAGATCGTCACGGTACATGCGGGAAAGGCCAAGTGAGGCGGCGAGGAGACCGGCGGCCTCGGGCGCCAGTCCGTGCCGGTTCGTATCCGCTCCGCGCACGATGACCGCCAGCCTCTCGAGCGCCTCGTGCCCGAGACCGAATTCCTCGATCATGGTGTCGAACGTGCACCTGTCGCCGCGATGGCTCCAGAAGACGTCCTCGATGTCGAAGGGCGTCGCGTTGAACCGCTCGGCGACGCTCCTGACCTGCGACGGCGCGACAAAGAGAAATCTCGCATGCGGATCCACGAAGCGCCTGAGGAGCCACGGGCAGGCGATCCTGTCGATCTTCGGTCGATGCCGCGTCACCCAGATCGTGCACCCCTTGGCATCCCGGGGCGGCAAGCGGTGCGCGTGCACCATGGGAAGGCCCGCATCCCTCCAGGCAAACTGCCCACCTTCGAGGAGCTCGGCCTCCACGCCTGACGCGCGCAGATGCACGGCGACGCCCTGGCTGATCTTCAATCCTTTCTGGCAGTAGACGACCACGGATCGGCCCGCGACATGCCCGGCGAGATCGGGGGCGTCTTGCCACGCATGACGCGTGGCACCGGGGATCAAGTACGAGTCCGCCTCGAAGTCTTCATCCAGGCGCACATCCAACAGGACGGGGCAGTCAGGAGTGCCGACGAGGCGGGCGAGCGTTGAGACGGGGATTTCATTGTATGACGCCAATAGAAGCACCCTCCACAAAGTGAATTCGAAGGATGCAAGATTGGGCTGGCGCCTCACGGGGTTCTTGCGCACCCCAGACCTTGTGGGTAGCTGCCCGCCCCGCGTCTGTCAAATTTACCGCGCCGCAGATAACCGACGCTCACACCTCATAGCCGCGGTTCCACCAGCGATTGGGATTGTCGCGATCCTCGCTGTAGTCCGCCCGGCTCGCAAAGCCCCTGAGGACGAGGATCACCGGCTCTTCGTAGGAATGCGCGTGGCGGACGGCTTCGATCGCTTTAGCGAGCATCTTTTCATCGCCAGCCACCGTGAACGTCAAAACGCGCGCTGGCATTTGGACCGTGTCGGCCGACGCGCCGAGCTGCGAGCCGTCCTTTGGCTTGAAGAACTGGAATCCCGGACCGCTTTCGAAGGCGACGCCCTCATAGGGGCCGTAGTCGAGGCCGATCGCCGCCGTGACCGCTTCGCGAATGCGCGCATCATCCCGATCGGCCAATTCGACCCAGACGAGCCAGGTTTCGATGAAGCTGCACGTCGAAAGAGAGGAATTCAGAGAAGTGAGCGCGTCCATTTTCCGCCCCGATGCAAGTGAAAATCGAGGCTAGGATAGCACCCCCTTACTGACACATGCGTGTCAGTAATGTATGGCAGCCCGGGATTTTGTCGGGGTCATTCATGTCGCGCACTGCAAGATATTTCGAGATCATCCAGATCCTGCGCGCGGCCGACCGGCCCGTTCTCGCGGCGGAATTGGCCGAGGCCCTCGAGGTGTCCGTCCGAACGATCTACCGCGATATCGCGTACTTACAGTCGCGCAATACCCCGATCCACGGCGAAACCGGCATCGGCTACGTCATGCGCCGCGGCTACGATCTCCCGGCCGTCCGCTTCAATGAGGACGAAGCGGAAGCCGTCTATCTCGGTCTCTCCATGATCGCCCGGACCGGCGATCGGGGCCTCTGGAAATCCGCGAAGAGCGCTGCGCGGAAGCTGCACGCCGTTGCCCCGGGCGTCCGCCATCTGATTACGACCGCGTGGGGCGCGACATCCTCCGATGTCGTCGATACCTCGCATGTGCGCCACGCTCTCAGGGACGAGCGAAAGCTCGGCATAGCCTACAAGGACGTCAACGGCCAGGTGACGACCCGCACGGTCTGGCCCATCGCGCTCATCTACTACGCGGATAGCGAAGTGTGCGTCGGTTGGTGTGAATTAAGACAAGCCATCCGGCATTTCCGGATTGATCGCATCTTGTCGCTGACACAGCTCGAGGATCGTTTCACCGGGGCCGCAGCTTCCATTCTTTCGGAGTGGGAAGAAACACAGAAACACGATTCGGTCGATGCGCGCCCCATTCACATCGCGGATTGATGTCTCGCAATGCTGCTGGATCGGTGTGCCTCCGTGGCCATGGCCGCCGTGCCGCCCCTCATCGTTCCTCGCGGTCCACCCTACCCCTTGAGATCCGCGACACACCCGGGGCTCCCGCATAGGCCCAGATGCCAATCGCCACCCCGACCACACCGATGGCTGTCCACCCGGAGAGCGCCTCGCCAAGGAGCACATAGCCTCCCAGCGCGGTCAGGGCCGGCACGACCGCGCCACTGACAGCGGCCAGGCTCGCCCCGAGATGACGAATGGCCGCGCCATAGGCGGCAAGCCCGATGAGCCCCGCGAGGATGCCCTGCGCGACGACCTGCAGCGCGATGTCAGGCCACGGCGCGTCCAGCAAGGCCGCTCCGGGCGAAATCACCCAGATCGGCACCACGAGGACGGACGACCAGAAACAGATCAAGGCAGCCCCGTGCCAGGGGTCGAGCCCACTCAGGCGAAAGGCAACCGTGTAGATCGCCCAGAACACCCCGGCCGAGAGGAACAACGCATCGCCGAGAAGCACAGTCGCGTCAGCCTTCGCGCTGAAGAGCGTCGCGCCCACCACGCAGGCAACCCCGCACACGATGATGCAAAGGCCCGCGACACGGCCCCGCCCGAAGCGTTCGCCGAGAAAAACCGCGCTCAGAAGGGCGACGAACACCGGCATGGACCCGGGCAGAAGCGCGCCCATGTGGCTCGCGGGCGCAAATTGCGCGCCCGCCATGCCCAAAAGTCCAAAGGGCAAGCCGCCGCCCATGACGATCGGCGAAAGCATCCAGCCGGGCCGATCGCCGGCCCAAAAGCCCTGCCGCATCAGCACAGGGCAGAGGGCAATCGCCGGGATCACGTAGCGCAGCAGCGCGAGATCGATCGGCGCCAGCGTCGTGGTGACACCGAAGCGCGTGGCGAGCTGCCAGCCCGCACCGACGGTCACGGCGATGAGCCAGGCCATTAGGCCCGCCCGCAGATCCCGGCGCGCTTCAGTCATCGCAGGCACTTTCCATCCTGTCGTCAAAGGGGACGATGCCGCCGTCCCGCCACACCGTCAGAGGCCCGAGGCGGTCGCGGTCATGGGGCGCGGCCCAGTCATCTTCCGGCACCTCGGGCACGATCCCGTGCGGATTGTTCTCCGTGTCGTTCAGGAAATAGCCCCTGAGGTTGGCCTCGAAGTCGCAGGTGTCCGCGATGCCGGGCCAGGAGTAGATGTCTCTCGCATAGGCCCACACGGCCGGGTACGACACGAGCCGCCGCCGCGTGCACCGGAAGAGCGGGACATAGACCGCATCGAACCGGACGAGTGTCGCGAAGAGGAAGAGATCGGCCTCGGTGATCTGCTGTCCGAGGAGGCATCGATGGTCGGCCAAATGTGCCTCCAGCCAATCGAGCGTCGCGAAGACGTCGCCGATGGCCGCGTCATAGGCCGCCTGCGCGGTGGCGAACCCGGCGCGATAGACGGCGTTGGCGAGCCCTTGGGTGATGCGCGCATTGAGGGCATCGATCTCTCGGTCCTGTGCATCAGGCGCCAGGCGCCAGCTTGCTCCGACCCGGTCGAGCGCCCGCGCGATGTGTGCCGAGCTATTGGAGAGGATCTTGCCTGCATCCTTGTCCCAGAGCACAGGCACGGTCGCCCGCCCCGTATGGGTGGGATAGGTGGCCGTGTATAGCGCGTGGACAGGTCGGATATCGCTTGGCCACTCTGCTCCGAGTCCGGTCACCGCATAGCCTTCCACCCGAGGCCCGCCCGCCAGCGCCACAGGAATGCCCTCGAGGCGCTTGAGGACCCGCACGAGCGTCGTCCTGTGGGACCACGGGCAACTCCAGGAGGCGACGAGAACGACCCTTCCAGTGTCCCGCAATCGAGCTGCGAGCTTTTGCGCAGAGTTGGCTGGAAGGGTGGACGCCTCGCGGATGAATGCGCCATCCTGCATGAAGCGGTCGGTATCCGCGCACCACACTCCGTCGATCAGCATGCCCATGGGCGGTCCCCTTTCTCAATCATGGTAGCGAGGAGGGCCGGCGCAGTCCGTTCACAAGGACACGCTTTATGGTCTACCAAGGTCACCATGCGTGACCTGCCGCTCACCCTCCTCCGCGCCCTCGCTGCAGTGTACGAAACCGGCGGGATCAGGCCCGCCGGGCGTCTTCTCGGGATCCAGCACTCCGCGGTGAGCCGCGCGCTTCGTGATCTCGAGGCGTGGCTCGAGGTGCCACTCTTCGAGGCCCGTGACGGGCAAAGGGCCCTCAGCTTCTCCACTGAAGGCGCAGCATTGGGCAAAGCCGCGCTGGCCGCCATGAAAGACCTCGAAAGCGCCGTCCTGAACACACGCGAATGGTCGAGCGCGAATTCCGTGACCATCGCCACGACGCCGTCCTTCGCCATGCGATGGCTCCTGCCGCGCCTTCCGACCTTGACCGAGGCGCACCCGAAGATCGAAGTGTCGATCCTCGTCGATCAGGCCCGCAAGAGCCCCGTCGCATCGGGCGCGGACCTCAACATCCGCATGGGAGCACAGCCGGCACAAGACCTCGACGTCCTGCCGTTGATGGACGAACGCGTCTTCCCGGTGATGGCCCCGGATCTCTGGGAGAGGTGCGGACGGCCGTCGAAACCCGCGGAGCTTCTCGGCCTGCCCCTGCTCCACGACCGCGATCCTTCGACGTCGTGGGGCACATGGCGCAGGCATTTCGGCCCAGAGGAGTTGGACGTCCGGCGCGGCCGCCGCCTGACATCTTCCGACCTGATCCTCAGGGCCGCGGAGCAGGGTCAGGGCGTGGCGCTTGCGCGCGCCCGCCTGGCCGAGGACAGCCTCGCAAACGCGTCGCTCATGCGCGCCTTGGGCAACGCCCAGCTCGATCTCGGCACCAACTATTGGATGCTCGCCAATCCAGACACTGGCCGCCGACGCGCGGTGCAAACCGTGGTGGCGTGGCTGCAAGCGGAAGCTGTGGCCGCCGCCGGAGTGACGACTCCAGGCTCTCCGCGCCAGTGATGATCGCGGTGGAGGACGCATCAGGCGGGGATACCCAGAGCCCCATGTGGCCCGTGAGAGAGGCCCCCAGCCATCCGAACCAAATTTCCGGGATTGGGAGTGGCGGAGAGGAAGGGATTCGAACCCTCGAGACGGTTTCCCGCCTACACACTTTCCAGGCGTGCGCCTTCGACCACTCGGCCACCTCTCCGCGGGCGGGCCTAGCCCAAGGCGCGGGGGAAGTGCAAGCGCTGATGTGCGGGACTTTCAGTGGTGGTCGCCGCCGCCATCGCCACCTTCGAAATCGGGGCGTGCGGTTTCGCTGGCTTGCCCCGGGCGCGGTGCGACCTCGGCGGCGGGCGCGGGCGTCTTGGGCACGCCGCGGAGCGCTTCCGGGTTCCGGAGCCACAGGTCGCGCTGGGCGAAGGGGATCTCGATCCCCTCCTCGGCAAAACGTTCGGCGATGGCGTGGTTCATCTCTGTTTGCACCACCAGCACCCAGGTCACGTCGCGCAGGATCGCGCGGATCTCGAAATCGAGACTGCTCTCGCCGAAACCCTTGAAGTAGATGAAGGGCGGCGGCTTGAGCGTCACCATCGGGTGCGCCTCAGCGATCTCCTTCAGAAGCGCCTCCACCCGGCGCGTATCGGTCCCGTACGCCACGCCGACGGACACGATCACGCGGCCCACGGTGTTGCCGCGGGTGTAGTTGGTCACCGTGCCCGAGATGAGATCGGCATTGGGGACGATGACATCTGTCCGGTCGAAGGTCTCGATCCGCGTCGAGCGCACCGAGATGTCGCGGACAAAGCCCATATTCGGCCCCACTTCGATCCAGTCGCCCTCGCTGATGGGGCGCTCGACGAGGAGGATGATGCCGGAGATGAAGTTTGAGACGATGTTCTGCAGGCCAAAGCCGATGCCCACGCCGAGCGCGCCGGCGATGAAGGCGAGGCTCGTGAGATCGATCCCCGCCGCCGAGATCGCCACCAGCGCGGCGAGGAAGATGCCAATATAGCCCAGCCCGCTGACAACGGCCGTGCGCCCGCCCTGGTCGAGCTTCGTCTTGGGCAGGACCGAGGTCCTGAGCGCCGATTGCACGAAGCGGGTGACGGCATAGCCCACCGCGAACACCGCCACGAGGGTGAAGAACGCGCCGGGCGAGATGCGCGTGTCGCCCAGCACCACGCCCTCCTGCACCGCGATCCAGACCTCGCCGAGGTCGTTGACCGTGGCGCCCCAGATGAGCGCGAGCACCGGGGCGGAGAAAATAAAGAGCGCGGTGCTCGCGAGCACCGGCACAAGGCTTTCATCCGCCGAGGCCTGCCCGCGCGAGATCACGACGTAGATGTCACGCATCACGTCCACGAGGAGCGCGAGCACGGCAAAGAGCGCGAGAGTCTGGACTGCCGGGAAGGTCAGCGCCTCGGCGGCGTTGAGATAGCCCACGAGCGCGAGAAGCGGCCCCACCACGCCGACAGTCCGCGCCAACCGCGACAGAAGCCCGACGAGACGGTCGAGGACGGAGAGCTGTACCTCGCCCTCCTCGTTCGTCGCGGGCGCGTGGCGTCCCATGAGGCGGCCCAGCCGGAAGAGGAGGTAGCCCGTGCCGATCACCACCGGCAGGACGAGGGCGGCGCGCGTATCCTCGCTGTAGCGGTCGATTTCGGCCAGCCGGGCCACGAAGAGGCCCACCGCCAGCGTCAGGCCAAGGAAGAGCAGGAGATACCGCGCGCGGCGGTAGAGGTCGGTCGGAATGTTGAGCGGAGAATGGACCCCCTCGATCCTCGGGAAAAGCCGCCCGCCGAGCCAGCGATAGATGAAGATCGCCGTGCCGATGGCGGGGATATGAGCCACGAGCCGCTCGCCCCAAAAGAAAAAGAGGCCTGTCCTGTTGAGAGCGAGACTGAGCGCGAGGAGCCCGATAAAGGGCACGATGACCTGACCGAGCGAGATGAGGAACCCCGAGAGCCTGAGCCCCGCCGCGCCCTCTGCTCCGCCGCGCCGCTCAAGCCGTTCGCCCACGATCTCGAGCCAGCGCCGTCCGCGCAGCACGAAGACGAGCGCGACGGCCAAGAGCACGAGGATTGCGGGCAGGTTCTCCTCGATCTCGCGCGCGGCCACGCCGTCATCCGCGGCGCGGGCCATGCCGTCGACGAGGTCAAAGAGGCTGTCGTTCAGGTCGCTGGCGGCGCTGGCCCAGATCGCGAGATCCCAGACAGGCGGCCCCCGGGAGAAAAGCGCTTCGGCGCGGCGCTCGCGGAGAATGGTATCGATCTCACCGATGATGCCGTCTGCACGGCTGAAGGCCTCGCCGGCGGCGATGCCCGGGGCGGCGAGCGCCGTGATCTGCTCGGACAGCTCCGCACGCCGCTGGGCGATCTCGGCGGCCTCGGGCGCACCCTCCTCCGGCGGCTGGCCGAGGGCGTCGAGCTGCGCCCTGAGGGTCTCGAGGCGCGTGGCGTTGATGCCTTGCGCGGCGAGGAACTCCGCGCGGAAGGCGTCGACCTCGGCGCGCAGGCTCTCGAAGGCCTCGTCGGAGGCACGGCCCGCTTCCACGGCGGCCTCCGCGCGGCTCGCCACGCTCTCCCAGGCCTCGTAATCCGGCACCTCCTGCGCCGCCGCGGCCGTGGCCAGCGCGGCCCACGTGGCGGCGATGGCCGCCCTGGCAAGCCCGAGAGCCCGAGACGCGAGGCGCCGCCGCATCACGCGTCTTCGAAGACGCTGGGCATCTCGCGTGGCTCGGCCTCGAGCCAGGCCGGCACGGGCAGGCCCTTCGCGCGCAGGAAATCGGGATTGTAGAGCTTGGAGGCGTAGCGCGTGCCGTAATCGCAAAGGATTGTCACGATGGTATGGCCCGGCCCCATGTCCCGCGCCATCTCCATAGCGCCGCCAATATTGATCCCGGTGGAGCCGCCCATGCAGAGCCCTTCCTCCTCCAGAAGGTCGAAGACGAGCGGGATGGCCACCTCGTCGGACACACGGCAGACGAAATCAGGGGTAAAGCCCTCGAGGTTGGCCGTGATGCGGCCCTGCCCGATGCCCTCGGAGATCGAGTCCCCCTCGGATTTGAACGCGCCCTCAGTGTACCAGGCATAGAGCGCCGCTCCGTAAGGATCGACGAGCCCCACCTTCACACCCTTGGGCTGGAGGTATTCCGCCATGCCCGCCACGGTGCCGCCGGAGCCCGCCGCGCAGATGAAGCCGTCCACCTTGCCTCCGGTCTGCTCCCAGACCTCGGGGCCGGTGGTCTCCACATGGGCGCGCCGGTTGGCGACATTGTCGAATTGGTTGGCCCAGATCGCGCCGCCCGGCAGCGTCTCATCCAGTGCCTTTGCCAGGCGCTCGGAATAGCGGACGTAGTTGTTTGGGTTGCGGTAGGGCGCGGCGGGGACCTCCACGAGCTCCGCGCCCGCCAGGCGCAGCATGTCCTTCTTTTCTTGGCTCTGGGTCTCGGGGATGACGATAACGCATTTGAAGCCCATGGCCGCGCCTACGAGCGCGAGACCGATGCCGGTATTGCCCGCCGTCCCCTCCACGATCGTGCCGCCCGGCTTCAGCGCGCCGCGCGCGATGGCGTCCTTGATGATGTAGAAGGCCGCGCGATCCTTGACGCTTTGACCCGGATTGAGGAACTCCGCCTTGCCTAGGATGGTGCAGCCCGTCTCCTCGCTGGCGCGCCTGAGCTTGATGAGGGGCGTGTTGCCGATGGCGTCGGGCAGGTCGTCGTAGATGCGCATGCGTGGCTCCTTTGAGCCACAGGTACGTGGACCCGCGCGAGGCCACAAGCCTCAGCTGCGCAGGCGTTCCCGGTTCCGGGCGAGCCAATGGCCCGCGATGATGAGCGGCCCCACATTGAGCCCGCCCCCGTCGAGGCGCGCCTCGAAATCGGCGTAATCGAGGAGCGTGGAGCGGATGTCCTCATCTTCGGCCGCGGCGCCTCCGAGGCCTTGCGCCGCGTCCGGCAGGTCAGCGATCCCCACGAAGATGTGCAGGAATTCCGACATTGCCCCGGGCGAGGGATAGGAGCGCGAGACCTCATGGAGCGCGCCCAGCGTCAGCGCCGCCTCCTCCATCGCCTCGCGATGGGCGGCCTCCTCCGGGCTCTCGCCCGGGTCCACGCGCCCCGCGATGGCCTCGATGAGAAAGCGGTGAGGATCCCCGCGAAAAAGCGGCCCCATGCGGTACTGCTCGATGAGGTGGACCCTGTCGCGGACCGGATCATAGGGCAGCACGACGACCGCGTCCCCGGAAAGAAACGAGGCCCGCCGCACCAAGGGGCCCATGGAGCCGTCGAATTGCCTGTGGCGCAGGTCGGCCTCGGCCACCGAGAAAAAGCCGCTATAGGGCAGCCGCGTCTCCACCATCTCCACCGCGTCCGGCGGCAGCGGCGCGAGCGGTGCGGGGCGCGCGCCGGTCTCCGCGAGATGCCGTGCCTGGGCGCGGACGGCCATGGCCGGCATCCGCGCCGCGAGCTCCTCCGCGGTAATCTGGCCGAGATACCCCATCGCCTCCCGTGCGAGATGGCAGGTCATGGGCCCGAAGCGGTCGATCCATGCCTCGAGCGACCATGGCGCACCGGGTGCCGCGACCCCGGCCCCGGCGCGGTAGACCCGCGCCTCCCTCG
The DNA here is from genome assembly GCA_038533575.1 of Pseudomonadota bacterium. Lineage (NCBI taxonomy): Bacteria > Pseudomonadati > Pseudomonadota > Pseudomonadota bacterium. The sequence continues at coordinate 1,300,413 of JBCAYL010000001.1, forward strand.
GGCCGGCGGCCGTCTCCACCGTGACGGGCACGAGCCCGTAGCCGTAGCCGCCCTCGTAGAAATCGAGCCGCTCCAGCGCCTCACCGGCCTCCACGAGGAGGCCCCGCGCCGTCTGCCCTGGCGCGGGCTCGAGCCGCGGAAAAGGCGCCTCGCCCGCATGGAAGACGGCATGGTCGGCGAGTTCTGCCGGCGTCCCCGCATCCGCGCGCCCCGCCACGATCTCGAGCAGCGGGAGGTGCCGGAGCGTGCCGTAGAGAAAGATCGGCTTCAATCGTAGCGCCTGGCGAAGATTTCCGTGACCATGGCCGCGACGATGCCGCCCACGATCGTGGTGACGATGACCTCGGTGGTGAAGATCCGCCCGCCGAACTCGTACATCAGGTTGAAGACAGCCACGACAGCCTCCGCGGGGCCCCCATACTGCCCGCGCATGGAGCGATCGATCATCTCAGCGAAGGAATGCGCGAAAAGGCACACGACGAAGAGCGATACGCTCGTCGTCAGGCCGGAGCTCACCGAGGCGCCGAAGCCGCGCCCGGCCACGCGCCCCGCCTGACGCCAGCCGAGAAGTACGCCGAAGAAAGCGTTCCAGTAGGGCAGCGAGGGCAGCGGCCGTTCATCCTCGAAGATCGGCGGGATGAAGGTCGACACGTAGTAGGCCAGCGCGCCGAAAAGGGCCGCAGCCACGAGGCGCGCGAAGGTGGGCATCAGGCCGGCCCCGCCAGCGCCGGCCGCGCGATGGTGATCTGGGTCACGTCGCAATTCCCGAAATGGAAGGTGGAGGCGCAGGAGGTCAGGTAGAAATTCCACATCCGGCGGAAGCGGTCGTCGAACCCCATGCTCACGGTCTGCTCCCAGGTCTCGTTGAAGGTCTCGTGCCAGCGGCGGCAGGTCTGCGAATAGCTCTCCCCGAACTCGATGGAGCGCACGACGTTCAGGCCCGCCTGCTCGACCTGCTTGCGCAGCACGCCCGGCGAGGGAAGCATCCCACCGGGGAAGATGTATTTCTGAATGAAGTCAACGGACTGCCGGTAGATCTCAAAGCGGCTTTCCTGCACGGTGATGACCTGCAGCGTGGCCTGCTTTCCGGGCTTGAGCCGCTCGCGGACGACGTTGAAGTAGGCGGGCCAGTACTTTTCGCCTACGGCTTCGAACATCTCGATGGAAGCGATGCCGTCATAGCTGCCGCGCTCGTCGCGGTAATCCTGCAGCTTGAACTCGACCTGGTCGGAAAGCCCTGCCTTTTCAATGCGGTCCACGGCGTAGTTGAACTGCTCCTGACTGATCGTGAGGCAGGTGAGCTTCAGCCCGCGCTCCTTGGCGGCATATTCTGCAAAGCCGCCCCAGCCGCAGCCGATCTCGAGCACGTGGTCGCCGGGCTGCGCGCCCATCTGGTCGACCATGGATTTGTACTTGGCCGTCTGCGCCGCCTCGAGGCTCTCCTGCCCTGTCTCGAAGATGGCGCTCGAATAGGTCATCGTGTCATCGAGCCAAAGCCGGTAGAAATCGTTCCCCAGATCGTAATGCGCGGCGATGTTCTTGCGCGCGTTCTTCCGGTTGTTGCGCTGCAGCCAGAAGCGGAAATTCTCGTAGAGCTGCACGAGGCGCTGCCCGGCGAAGCCGTCGAACATGTCGTCGTTATCGGCGTGGATGAAATCCATGAAGGCCTGCAGGTCCGGGGTGGACCATTGCCCCTCGAGATATGCATCGCAGAAGCCGAGCTGCCCCTCGCGCACCATGCGCGCGAAGACATCCGGATCATGGATGATGACCTCCGCCACCGGCCCCGGGCGGCGCGTGTCGTGTCGAAAGACGCGATCGTCGGGAAGCCGCACATCAAGCCGCCCGTTCTGCGCCACCTTCGCGAGCTCGAAGACCTGCTTGAAGTATCGCGGCAGGTTCTGCTGCCCGCGCGTGCTCGTGTGGATCATGTCCCATCTCTCCCGTGATACGCGTCTGTCGTCTCAGACACGCATCCCATTCCACGAAAGTTTTAGCCACCAAGCGCTTGTCCCCACAAGCGTTTCCTAGAAATCCCGGTTCTCGTAGGCGCTCAGCGCGCGCTTGCGTCCCTCTTCGGCGGCAACGATGGGAGACGGGTAATCGTCGTCCGCGGCCATGGCCCAGCTTTCCGGGATGGCCGCGAAGTAGCTCAACGCGTCATCGTGGGGATTGGAATAGCCCTCCGCGATCCAGCGCGAGGCGTATTTCCGATCCTTGTCGAACTTGTCGAGCTGGGTGACCGGGTTGAAGACGCGGAAGTAGGGCGTGGCGTCGGGCCCGGAGCCCGCGGACCATTGCCAGCCCATGGCGTTGGAGGCCGGGTCCCAGTCGATGAGGTGATTGTCGAACCAGTCCTTGCCAATCTTCCAATGGCTCAGGAGATGCTTGCAGAGGTAGGAGGCGACGATCATGCGCCCCCGATTGTGCATCCGCCCGGTGACGTACATCTCGCGCATGGAGGCATCGACGAAGCGGATGCCCGTGCGGCCCCGTTTCCACGCGATGACCTCCGAGACACGCTCATCCTCGTTCCAGGGGAAGGCGTCCCAGTCCTCGCGCCAGTTCGCGGTTTCGATGCGCGGCGTGTGGTGCAGGAGGTGGTAGGCGAATTCGCGCCAGACGAGCTCCTTGAGAAAGGTCTCCGCACCGCCCTTGCCCTCCTCCATGGCATGAAGCCCCGCGTGCCAGCAGGTCAGCGGGCTGATCTCGCCGAGCGAAAGGTTTTCCGAGAGGTTCGAGGTGCCATCGTTCCAGACCTCGTCGCGCGCCGTGTCGTAGCGCTGCACGAGGTTTTCGGTGAAGTAGTGCAGCCTGTTGCGCGCCGCGTCCTCGCCCAGCCGCACATGGGGGCGCACGATCTCCGCGCCGCGCCGCATGCCCGCGCCGAGGCCCCATTCGCCCAGATCATCGCTGTCTGGCCAGCTGTCGGGTGCCGGTATCTTGGCGGGCGCACGTTCGGGCTCCGGCAGGTCGCTGCCGCGCACCGCCTTCCACATGGGCGTGTACACCTTGTAGAAGCCGCCCGTCTTCGTCTGCACTGTCCAGGGCTCGAAGAGGAGGTGGCCTTTGTGGCTCTGAGCGTCGAGCCCGGCCTCCTTGGCCCAGGCCTTCACGGCCTTGTCCCGCGCCTGGCTGGTGGGGTCGTAGGCCCGGCTCCAGTGGATCGCCTTGGCCCCCGTCTCCTCCACGAGCTTTTCGAGCACCTCGCGCGCCGTCCCCTTGCGGAGGATGAGGCGGCTCCCCTTCTCCTCCAGCGTCTCGGCAAGCTTTTCGATGCCGAGGCCCAGCCGCCAGGCGGGCGCGGTGCCCAGCGTCTCCACCACCTCGTCATAGATGAAGACGGGAATCACCGGGCCATCCCCGCCCACGGCCGCCTTCAGCGCGCGATTGTCGGAAAGCCGCAGGTCGCGGCGAAACCACATGATGGTGGGATGTGCCATGGTCTTGAGCCCGTATGGTCGCGGGCTTTGCGCCCGGCTAGAGGCTGTGATCTAGGGCCGTGATAAGCCGGTCAACCTCGTCCTCGGTGGTGTAGTGCGTGAACGAGACGCGCAGCACGCCGTGCTCGGGCGCCACGCCCAACGCGGAAAGCGCACGGCCCGCATAGAAATCCCCCGCCCCGCACAGGATGCCGTGCCGCGCGAGCCGGGCGGCAAAGGGCGCCGCGGGCTGTCCGAGATCGAGCGCGAGGGTCGGCGCGCGCGCCGCGGCCTCCTTGGGCCCGAGGAGCCTGATGCGCTGCTTCGTGGAGAGGAAATCGAGGAGCGGCTCCATGAGCGCCACCTCGTGGTCGCGCATCAGATCGTGCACCACCTCCGTGCGTCCGGTGCCATCACGGCCCGCGCGCATGTGGTGCTTGTAGAGTGTGTCGATGTAGTCCGCGATCCCCGCGGAGGCGGCCACCTGCGCATGGTCGGGGCCCGCGGGGGTAAAGCGCTTCGTCAGGTCATGGCCGTTGAACTCGTGCCCTTGGTTGGGCAGCGCCATGCCGAGCGCGCGACGCAGCACCATGATCCCCTGATGCGGTCCGTAGGTCTTGTAGGCCGAGAAGAAATAGATATCGGCGCCGAGCTTGCGCACGTTGGGCAAGCCATGGGGCGCGTAGCTCACCCCGTCCACGCAGGTGAAGACCCCCGCCCCCCGCGCGAGACGGCAGATCCGCGCCGCATCGTTGATCTCGCCCACGACGTTCGAGACATGGGGAAAGCACAGGAGCCGCGCGCCCTCGAGTAGCGGCAGCAGGTCCTCGGTATGGAGCGCGCCGTCCTCCCGCATCCGCCATTCGCGGATCTCGATCCCGTCCTCTGCGAGCCGCCGCCAGGGGCCGCTATTGGCCTCGTGATCCTGGTTGGTGACGATGATCGCCCCGGGCCGCTCGCCCTGAACGCCGCGCGTCATCCATTGCCGGAAGGCCTGCGCGAGCACATACGTGTTGGCGGTGGTGGAGGGACCGAAGCTCAGCTCCTCGGACAGGACGCCCAGCGCCCGCGCGAGGCGGTCGCGCGCCTCGTCCATCTCCTGCCCGCCGAGATAGGAAGCGGTATAAGGCGCGTAGGGCTGCACCTTCCGCTCTTTATAGAAGCGGTTGAGCCGCCAGATGACATAGCGGCACGTATAGCTTCCGCCGGCATTCTCGAAGAAGGCCTGGTCCCGCAAAGCGGGCTCCGCGAAAGCTGGAAACTGAGCGCGGACAAACTCGGTATCCAGTTGCATGCGAAAGATGTGTCACGGCGGCGTGAAACGCACAAGCGCGCACGCCCATTTTTCCCGCAAAGCGTGAAAAAGCCGCATGTTCGGTGCGCGCGCACAGCCCGGTGAGCCGCACCCGCGCACCCTGATGATTTAGCCTGCGACGTCCACCACGACGCGGCCCTTCACCTGGCCCTTGAGGATGTCGGCACCGAGCGCCGGGAGATCGGCCAGCGTCGCAGGCACGATCATGCTCTCGAGCTTTTCCATGGGCAGCGTCTCGGCGATGGCCGCCCAGGCCCGCTGGCGCGCGGCGAAGGGCTGCATGACGCTGTCGATCCCAAGGAGGTTCACCCCCCGCAGGAGGAAGGGAATGACCGTGGCTGGAAGCCCTGCCCCGCCCGCCAGACCAACGGCCGCCACCGAGGCACCGTACTGCATCTGGCCGAGCACGCGGGCCAGCATCGCGCCGCCCACGGCGTCCACGCAGCCGCCCCAAGTCTCTGTCTCGAGCGGGCGCTTGACCGTCTCCGCCAGCTCCTCGCGCGGCACGATCTGAGTCGCCCCGAGCGCGGTCAGGTAATCGGATGTCTCAGGCCGCCCCGTGACACCCGCCACCGCGTGCCCCCGCGCCGCGAGGATCGCCGTGGCGACGGAGCCCACGCCACCGGCCGCGCCGGTCACGAGCACCGGACCGTCCTTGATCCCGTGGTCTTCGAGCGCCTGCACGGCGAGCATGGCCGTAAAACCCGCGGTGCCCACGGCCATGGCCTGTCGCGTCGTGAGCCCTTCGGGCAGCGGAACGAGCCAGTCAGCCTTCACCCGCGCCTTCTCGGAATAGCCGCCCCAATGGACCTCGCCCACGCGCCAGCCCGTTAGCACGACTTTGTCGCCGGGTTGGTAGCGATCATCCTCGGAGTGTTCCACGGTCCCCGCGAAATCGATCCCGGGCACGTGGGGATAGGTGCGCACGAGCCCGCCGCCCGGCCCGATGCAGAGCCCGTCCTTGTAGTTGACCGTAGAGTATTCGACCGCGACGGTGACATCGCCCGGCGGCAGCCGGTCCTCCTCGAGCTCCGTGACCGAGGCGGAGGTTTGGCCCTCCGCATCCTTCTCCACGAGCAGTGCCTTGAACATGGGGAGCCTCCCTTAGCGCTTCGTCTGTTGCCGGGCCCCGCGCGGGAGGCCTCGTCCTCTGGCTGGCCTCAGCCGGCCTTGCAGCCGCGCTCCGCCGGAGGCGCGTCTCCCCGGCCATAGGCCACGTCACCGCAGCGCGCGCAACGGTATTCCTTGAGCATCCGCGTCTCCTCGGGGTTCACCCGCTCGAACGCGCAGGGCGCGGCCTTCCGGCGCCGCGCCAGCACGCCGCCGCCGACGCCGCCCGACGCCATGCCCGCGCCGCCCCGCCGGTTCATGAAGAAGATCACCACCGCCAGGATGGCGATGCCCACGAGCACTGCCATGCCGCGCTCCCCTCTTGCCTCAGGCCCAGAAGCGCTCCTGCACCTTAGCCTTGAATGTGCCGTCCTGCGTCTGGACTTCAAGCTTGGTGCCCGGGTCCCAATGCGTCATGCGCACCATGCCGATGGCGACATTGGTCTGGTGGTCGGGCGAGAAGGCCGAGCTCGTCACCTGTCCGACCTTCGTCCCGCCCGCCGTCAGCGCCCAGGCCCTGTCGCAGAGCGGCAGCTCGCCCGTAATCGAGATCGGGCGGATCTGCTTGATCGGCCCCTCCTTGGCCACGCGCAAGAGCGCGTCGCGCCCCACGCAGCCGATGGCCGTCTGCGTCGAGCAGAAGCGACCGAGGCCCGCCTCGTGGGGCGTGTTCTCGATGGTCATGTCATTGCCGTAGCTCAGGAGCCCGCCCTCGATGCGCTCGATCGCATTGGGGCAGCCCGCGCGCACCTCGAGATCCGCGCCCGCCGCCATGAGCGCATTCCAGAGCGGCATGCCGTTCTCTGTGCCGTCCACGTATATCTCGAAGCCCCCCTGCTTGGAGTAGCCCGAACGCGCCACGACCATCTCGACGCCTTCGAAATCGAAGAGTCCGTAGCGGAAGAAGCGGATATCGCGCACGCCCTCCCCAAAAACCCGCGCCATGAGCGTTTCCGCCTTGGGCCCCTGAACCGCCAGCGGCGAGACATCGGGCTCCCACACGACGACGTCGAGCCGAAAGCCATAGGCAATGCCCTTGATCCAGAGCAGGAGGTCACTGTCGGCGATCGACACCCAGTAGCGATCCTCCGACAGCTTCACCGCCACGGGGTCGTTGAGCATGCCGCCGGTCTCGTCCACCATGGGCACGTAGTAGCACTGGCCCGGCAGCATCGGCCGCAGGTCCCGCGGCGTGAGCATCTGCATCAGGCGGCCCGCATCGGGCCCGCGCAGCTCCACCTGCCGCTCCACGGCCACGTCCCAGACCTGCACGTGGCGCTTGAGGTGGTGGTAGTCGGCCTCCGGGCTCTCGAAATATGTGGGCAGCAGCATCCGGTTGTAGACGGTGTAGCCTTTGACCCCAGCGGCCTCGACCCCATCGGAAAAAGGCGTACGGCGCACCCGGCGCGACGGTGAAATCACGGACATCCCAACCTCCCAATTGGCCGCCTCTCCCACGGCGCCGCTCCGCGGGGCTACAGCACCGACCGGCAGGTGCAAACCCAAACCCGTCACCGTTTGTCTGGAAGCGACATCTCGTCACCGGACCGCGCGGGATTGATGTGCCCGGGTCCGTGTTCTTGGGTCGGTGGGCGGGCGCCTTTCGAGCACGCCGCACGGCGCGCGCAGAAACAGAGCCACCCAACGACCACCCTCGCCCCTGCCTGCGCCTGCGTCCCCGATGATGCCCCGATAGGCACCCGGCCGAATTCTGCGCCGCGAGGGCGCCCCGCGCGCGGCATCTGCTTGCACCAGCGCGGGCGCGCGCATAGCGTCACGCGAATTGTCAACGGGAGAGACACCAATGAAAGTTGCAAAATACCTCGGCTCCGCGGCGCTCGTGGGCCTTGCTTCCACCGCCTTCGCCGAAGACCCGGAACTTCTCGTTCTGGATTGGTCGGGATTCGAGGAAGAGGGCTTCTACGGCGCCTATATCGAAGAGCACGGCGTGGCCCCGAGCTTCTCCTTCTTCGGCGAAGAGGAAGAGGCGTTTCAAAAGCTGCGCTCCGGCTTTCGCGCCGACGTCTCCCACCCCTGCCCCCATTCGGTGCAGAAATGGCGCGACGCGGGCCTCATCGAGCCCTGGGACCTTAGCCAGATCCCCTCCTACGAGCTCATCGACGAGGCCTTCCGCTCGAACCCGGTCTTCGCAGATGAAACGGGCGTCTACTTCATCCCCGCCGATAGCGGCCGCACGGCCACGCTCTACAATGCCGACGAGGTCTCCGCAGAGGCCGTCTCCACGCTCCAGGTCTTCACGGACCCCGCCTATGCAGGGCGCGTCTCGCTGCCCGACAACGTCGATGACGTCTACGCCTTGGCCTACCTCGCCACCGGCGTGAGCGACTGGACGCAAGCCACCCAGGCCGATTTCGAGGCCGCCTCTGCCTGGCTCCGCGAAGCCCATGCCAATACCCGCGCCTACTGGGCCGACGGCGCCGAGCTCGCGCAGCTCATGAGCACCGGCGAGGTCCTCATCGCCTGGTCCTGGAACGAGACCTACGTGCAGCTCTCCGGCGAGGGCATGAATGTGGGCTTCGAGCGCGAGGCCGCCGAAGGCTCCTCCTCGTGGTTCTGCGGCTACGTGAACCTCGTCGACGGTCCGGGCTCAGAACAGAAAGCCCACGACTTCGTCGAGGCGTGGCTTCAGCCGCAGGTGACCGAGTACATCGTCAATGAATGGGGCTACGGCCACGCCAATGCCGAGAACATGATGAACATCTCCGAGGAGACGCTCGTCGAAGTAGGCCTTGGCACCGTGGAGGTGCCGATCCTGGCGCAGCAGCCCATGGACAACGCGCTGCGCGAAGCCCAGATCGCCGAGTTCGAGATGATCAAGGCGGGCTTCTAGAAAGTGCGCCCCAGGGCTCACCGGCCGCGCGGTTGGTGAGCCTCCCCCCAGCGACCCAACGCCGCCGGCTCCCGCACCGTTGACCGCGTAGGGTTTTACGGCCCATGCCGCGGCGGGATCCCCTTGTTTTGGTCCAACACACGCTCCGCCACGTTAAAGGGGAAAGACGCGGACGGAGCCCACCCCATGGACCTCATCAATATCCTCATCGCCCTGAGCTCCATCGGCTTCGGTGCCTTCGGCTGGCTCGCGCCGGGCTACACCATGAAGGTTGTCGACCTCTCCGACGGGGGCTCCTCCATGGGCACCTCCGAAGTCCGCGCCGCCTCGGGCGGTGTCTTCGTCATCACCGGGCTTGCCGCGATTTTGATAGGTTCTCCAGAGGCTTACCTCATGGCGGGCCTCGTCTGGGGCGGCGGGGCCACTGGCCGCGCGATCAGCCTTGCCATGGATGGCGTGACCTCCAAGAAGGTCTGGTTTTTTCTGATCGAAGCCGCCGTCGCGCTCGCCGCCATCGCCAACAACTGGAGCGCCTTCTAAGCGCCGGATCGTCTTAGAAAGACCGAGCAAAGCCATACTTCCGTTGCAACCCGCGCGGGCGTGAATATATTGAGACTGTCCGCAAGGACTATGGACATAAACGCGCTCGTAATAAGCGGATCGGACCCGGGGGCGGTACCCGGCGGCTCCACCAAAATCCCTTTCGTTTGGAGGGTTTAGGGGCCGAAATAGGATCGACGGACGTCTAAAGGGGTTAGCTTTGTCTCGGCTGTCTGCCACCGTTACCGGCGAAAACAGTACAATTGCAAACGACAATCGTGCTCCGGTTGCTCTGGCCGCGTAAGCGGTCCGGGTAGAACCGAACTTAAGCCCTAGCGCCTAGCCGCGTTAGGCGGGGTTCGCAGGCACCTGGCAACAGAAGCCTGCACTTTAACCCAAAAGTAACGTCTGCCGCGCCTTCCGCGCTTTTGTCCCGTTTTGTACAAGTCCCGGAGCCCCACGGGAGTGTTTTGTACATGCTCAAACCACACGCCATCCTCGAGACAGCACTCTACGTTGACGACCTCGACACCGCGCACGCGTTCTACGCGGGCGTGCTCGGTCTCGACGAGGTGCTGCACGTCCCCGGCCGCCACCGCTTCTATGGCTGCGGGCCGGGCATGCTGCTGCTTTTCATCGCCGAGGCCACGCGGGAGATGACGGGCCCCCTCCCTGTGCCGACCCACGGCGCGGACGGCCCCGGGCACCTGTGCCTTCGCGTGCCGCGGGCCGAGCTCGACACCTGGGTGGTGCGCCTCACGTCAGAAGGGATCGAGATCGAAGCGGATTTCGAATGGCCCACCGGCGCGCGCTCCATCTACTGCCGGGACCCGGCAGGCAATTCCATCGAGTTCGCGGAGCCCGCGCTCTGGAACCGGCCTGACTAGTCTTTTCCCTGTCACATGAACGGGATAGGGCGCGGTATGACCCCCAGCTACGACGCCCTTTTCCGCACCTTCGGCCGCATCGGTTGCCTGAGTTTCGGCGGCCCCGCCGCGCAGATCGCGCTGATGGAAGAGGAACTGGTCACGCGCCGCGGCTGGCTTGGCCATGATGCATTCTTGCGCGCGCTGTCCTTTTGCATGCTGCTGCCCGGCCCCGAGGCGATGCAGCTCGCCACCTATGCCGGTTGGCGCTTGCGCGGCATTTGGGGCGGCCTTCTGGCGGGGTCGCTCTTCGTGTTGCCCGGTGCGCTCGTCATCTTCGCACTGGCGGCGCTCTACATCAGCTACGGCGCGCAACCGCTGGTGCAGGAGACGTTTCTTGGCGTGCAGGCAACGGTGATCATCATCGTCGTCGCGGCCCTGAGAAAGCTCGCGGCGAAGGCGCTGAACGGGCGCCAAGGGATCGTGCTGGCCGCGTTGGCCTTCGTCGCCATCTTTGCGCTGGGGCTTCCCTTCCCGCTCATTATTCTCGTCGCGGGGGTCTTCGGATATGTCACGGCCTCGGCTGGGACGACACCTGCAAGCGAGGTCTCTGAGCGGCCCAACCGGCCCGTCCTTGCGACGCTCGCAGCGCTCTGGGGGCTGCCTGTTCTGGCCCTGTGGGGCCTTGGTGCCACGTTTCTTTTCACCATCGCGCTCTTCTTTTCGCAGCTTGCCGTCGTCACCTTCGGCGGGGCCTACGCGGTTCTGGCCTACATGACGCAGACTGTCGTGCAGGAGCAGGGCTGGATCGCGACCGAGGACATGATCGCAGCGCTCGGGCTGGCCGAGACGACACCCGGCCCGCTCATCCTCGTGACGCAATTCGTGGGTATTCTCGCTGGCCATGCCGTGGGCGGCTGGCCGCTGGCCATCGCCGCGGGGCTTCTGACGCTCTGGGTCACGTTCCTGCCCTGCTTTCTCTGGATCTTCGCCGGGGCGCCGTACATCGAGCAGCTCACCCATGCGCCGCGCATCGCCGCCGCCCTCCGCGCGGTCACGGCGGCGGTGGTGGGCGTCATCGCCAATCTCTCGCTCTGGTTCGCGCTCCATGTTTTCTTCAGCGACGTGAATGGCTTACCCTTCGCGATGGGAGAGCTTCCGGTGCCGGCCCTCGCGAGCTTCCAGCCCCTCGCGCTGCTCTATGCCGCCCTCGCCGCGCTCCTGATCCTCGGCGCGCGGCGGGGCATCCTGACGACCCTCCTTCTCGTCGCCGGGCTCGCCTGCGCGGTGGCGCTCGCAACATAGCTGCTTTCGCTCGGTCAAGAATCCGATATGGTCCAGGCATTATTCAGGACGGGGTCGCCATGACCGACAGCATTGAATACGGCGCCCTTATGCACAGCGCCATGCGGGGCCTGATCCAGGAAGTTCTGACCGATGTTGAGCGGCGCGGCAGCCTGCCGGGCGCGCACCATTTCTTTATCACCTTCGATACGATGCACCCGGACGTGGAAATCGCCGACTGGCTCTCGGACCGCTATCCCGGCGAGATGACGGTCGTCATGCAGCATTGGTATGCGGGCCTCGAGGTGACCGAGGACGGATTCTCCGTGACGCTGAATTTCGGAGACAGCCCGGAGCCGCTCTACATTCCGTTCGATGCGATCAAGACCTTCGTCGATCCCTCCGTCGAGTTCGGCCTGCGCTTCGAGAGCACCGATGGCGAAGAGGACCAGACGCCGGAGCCCCGCCTCGGCGCAGCCATCCCGCCCGGCGTTGCGGGCGATGAAGAGAGCGATGAGGGTGACGACGCGAGGAGCGGCGACGTCGTCAGCCTCGACAGCTTCCGGAAGTCCTAGGGCCCGAGCAGGACGCGCAGCAAGAAGCGCCCCTTGAGAAGCCAGGCGAGGCCAAACGCCAGGAATGCCAGAAGCTCTCCGTGGTAGACGGGGCGGACGACATCGCCAAATTCGGGGACGGCATAGGGCAGCGCGGCGATGAGACCGGCGAGCCACAAGCTGAGCGAGCGGGCAAGCATCGTCTCCGAGAAGACGATCATCAGAAAGCCCACCACCATGAGCGCGAGAAAGAGGTAGTAGAGCGTGTTGCGGATGCGCTTGCTGGGGAGCTTCCTGCCTTGGGCGTCCGTGTCTTCGTCCTTGACCCTTGGGAAGGCCACGCCCGCGAAATAGAGGAGCACGACAAAGAGCACCCCGGCCCCGGCGAAGTGCCAGCGCTGCGTGCCCTCCGTGCCGATGCGCAGTTCCACGCCCTCGAGCGCGCCGTCCTCCGCACGCAGCGCGGCGGGCGCGACGGCGTCCGGGAAGCGCTCTCCCTCCACGAGCTCGCCCGTCTCAAAGCCCGGGGGCACCTCGATGACGACGGCGGGCCGCAGATCCATGAGCGTGCCTGTGGCGCAGCCCAGCCCGTCCGTGGGCGAGAAGGCCAAGACGAGTGCACCGATCCCGCCGATGGTGGCGGCGTGCCCGTCCCACCTGTTCTCGCCGCGATAGGCGATCATGAACGCGCCTACGAAGGTGAGCGCCATGACAAAGAAGGTGCCGGCGAAGGGCTCCAGGAAGTAATGGCTGACGGATGAGCGCGGGCAGGCAGGCTCGAGCCAGCGGTCGAGCCCGGCCACGCCAAAGGCCAGGAACACCGCCAGAGCGCCGATGATGAAGGCGGTGACCCGCTCCTTGTCGTCGCTCTCCGACTTGGTGCGGTCCATGTATTGATCGTCGACGGCGTTCAGATCGTCCCAAAAGCTCATGGCGCGTATCCTCTCAACTATGACGGGAGCTTACCGCCATCTGCGCCTCCGGCCCAACGGTATTGCGCGCTTGCCTGCGCCCCATTAACCGAGGGGCAAGACGAAAGGACCGCATTCCATGACGACGACCCGCACCGAGACCGACAGCTTTGGCCCCCTCGAGGTCGATGCCACGCGCTACTGGGGCGCGCAGACGCAGCGCTCGCTGATGAACTTTCCCATCGGCTGGGAGAAGCAGCCGGTGGCCATCGTGCGCGCCCTCGGCGTCATCAAGGAAGCCTGCGCGCGGGCCAATACCGAAGCCGGCAAGCTCGACGGGATCGGCGAGGCGATGCAGCAGGCCGCCCGCGAGGTGGTGGACGGCAAGCTCGACGATCACTTTCCCCTCGTTGTCTGGCAGACGGGCTCGGGCACGCAGTCGAACATGAACGCGAACGAGGTCATCTCGAACCGCGCCATCGAGATCCTCGGCGGCGAGATCGGCTCGAAGAGCCCCGTTCACCCCAACGATCACTGCAACATGGGGCAGTCGTCGAACGACACCTTCCCCACCGCCATGCATATCGCCACGGCGATGACGGCGCGGGATGTGACGCTGCCCGGCTTGCGCTCGCTCCACGCCGCGCTCGCGGCGAAGGTCGCGGAGTTCGAGGGCATCATCAAGATCGGCCGCACCCATACGATGGATGCTACGCCGCTCACCCTCGCGCAGGAATTCTCCGGCTACGCGCACCAGGTGGCCAAGTCGATCGAGCGGGTGGAGGCGGCGCTGCCTGACATCTACGAGCTCGCGCAGGGCGGCACGGCCGTGGGCACGGGGCTCAATACGCCGGCGGGCTGGGGCGAGACGGTCGCCTCCCACATGGCAGATATCACGGGGCTTCCCTTCGTGACGGCGCCGAACAAGTTCGAGGCGCTCGCGGGCCATGACGCCATGGTAGCCATGTCCGGCGCGCTGAAGGCCGCGGCCTCCGCGCTCTTCAAGATCGCCAACGACATCCGTCTTCTGGGCTCCGGCCCCCGCTGTGGCCTCGGTGAACTCATGCTGCCGGAGAACGAGCCGGGATCGTCGATCATGCCGGGCAAGGTGAACCCGACGCAATGCGAGGCGCTCACGCAGGTCTGCGCGCATGTCATCGGCAACGATGCCGCCGTGGGCTTCGCAGGCTCCCAGGGCCATTTCGAGCTCAACGTCTACAAGCCCATGATGGCCTACAACGTGCTCCAATCCATGCAGCTTCTGGGCGACGCGGCGCAGGCCTTCACCGACAACTGCGTGGTGGGGATCAAGGCCAACGAGCAGCGCATCGCCAAGATCATGCAGGAAAGCCTGATGCTCGTGACCGCGCTCGCCCCCGAGATCGGCTATGACAACGCCACGACCGTCGCCAAGACCGCGCACAAGAACGGCACGACGCTCAAGGAAGAGGCCGTGGGCCTCGGCTTCGTGACGCCCGAGCGCTTCGAGGAGGTCGTGCGCCCCGAAAAGATGATCGGGCCCAAGTGACGGTCGTCAATTTCAACAAGGCGAAGAAGGCGCGCGCCAAGGCTCGGAAGCGACAGACCGCCGACGAGAACGCGGTGAAGTTCGGACGCACGAAGGCGCAGATAGACGCCGAGCGCGCCGAGAACACGCGGCAGATCGCCCGCCTCGATGGGGTCAAGCGAGAGGACCCGCCCAAGAGTTGAGCAGCCGAAGCTAGGAAGTCGCGCGCGGATGATTTACTCCTCGGCTCGTACGTATGTGTAACGAGGACCGCGAGATGAGTATCGCAGCATTGACCCGGGGCGACCCGAACAGCCGACAGGGCTCTCCGCGCGCGCCCCGCGCGAGGGCTTGAGCCAGATGCCCGGACGCCCCAAGAAACGGTCACTCACCCTGCGGGGTCACCGGACGAGCGTATCGCTGGAGGATGAATTCTGGGCCGAGTTCCGCGCCATCGCCGCCGATGAAGGAAAGCCCATCAACGTCCTCGCGGCCGAGATCGACGAGGAACGCGGTCTCGAGATGGGGCTGGCCTGCGCGATCCGGCTTTACGTGCTGCGGACGCTCAAGGCGCGCCTAGCCTGAGCGCGGCCGCGCCTTGAGCCAGATCCCGTCCTTCGCGCGAACGGTGAGATGCGCCACGGGTGCGGGCACCTCGTCGGTCGGCTCGAAACGGTAGGCGCGCACCGCCTGCGCGAGAAGGAGCGGTCCCTCGACCATGGCAAAGCCCGCCCCCGTGCAGACGCGCGGCCCGGCAGAAAAGGGGATGAACGCGTCCCGCTGGCAGGTCTTCCCGTTCTCGGTCGTCCAGCGCGCGGGGTCGAAGCCGTCCGGATTGTCCCAGAGCCGCTCATGGCGGTGGAGATGCCAGGGACTCAGCACGATCTGGCTGCCGCGTGGCACGGCCCGGTCGCGGAACCGGTGCGGGCAGGATGCCTCGCGGACCATCATGGGCACGGGCGGATAGAGCCGCAGCGCCTCGCGAAAGACATCGCGCGCGATGCGCAAATCCGAGACCTCCGCGAAATCGCCGGTCTTCAGCGCCTCTCGCGCCTCCACGGCCACGCGCTCCTGCCAGTCCGGATGCGTCGCCAGCAGATAGAGCGCCCATCCGAGGGCCGAGGCGGAGGTCTCGTGCCCGGCGAGAAAGAAGATCGCGACCTGATCGACCATCTCGGCGGTGGAGAAGCGCTCCCCCGTCTCCGGGTCCTCCGTCGTCATGATCTTCGTGGCGAGATCGTCCGGCGCCGTCCCGGCCTCGATTTCCGCCATGCGGCGCGCGCAGAGCGTGCCGATAAGCGCCCGGATTGCCTTGGCCGAGGCCCGCGTCCGCCGCCGGAAGAGCCGTGGCATCCAGCGCGGCAGCGGCACGAAGGCCGCGACATTCACCACGGGCTGCGTGCGTTGGTAGGCCCGGAATTCCTGAAAGACCCGGGCGGCGATCTCATCCTCGATGGGCAGGGAGAAAAGCGTGCGGAAGATGACATCGGCCGCCGCGAAGCTCGCCATCTCCTCCACCTCAAGCCTGCCCGGGGAGAGACGGGCGACCATGGCCTCTGAGGCCGCCCACATGGCCGGATAGGTCTCCCGCAGGCGTCCGCCCTCGAAGGCCGGGTCGATGATGCGGCGCTGCCGCTCCCATACCGCGCCGTTCGTCAGGAAGACGGAATTCCCGAGAAGCGGCCTGAGCCCCTCGCTCACCCGGGTCGATTTCGGGAAGTCACGCGGGCTCTCGCGCAGCACTCGGCGCACGAGCTCCGGCTGGTTGACGAGAAAGCTCCGGAAAAACGGCGTCCGAAATTCCGCCATCCACGCCCGGTAGAGCCGCGCGGGCTGCGCACTCAGGATATCCTCGCGAAAGAGCCGCACGTAGCGGCGGAGCGAGACATCCCCTTCGCGCGAGGCGGGCTTCGGTGGGATCATGCCGCCACGGAGGTGAACTTGGAGGCGGGCACGTCGATCCGGCTCTTAGAGGGTTTCCGATCTGCATAGCGCGCGCCCAGCGTGAGCGGGCCCGCGGTGATCTTGAAATAGTCGTAGTCCTTCGGCCGGTCGAAGGCACAGAGATATTGGAAATGCAGCCGGAAATAGCGCCGCTTCAACGCGGCCCAGCGCTCCGGGCTCAGGGTCTGCGTGAAGGCCGCCGAGAAGACGAGGGGCCATTTCTTGTCGGCCGGGGCAACGCCGCTCACGGCCACGGGATCGCAGAGCGCGAAGGCACAGCCATCCCCGGGCGCGGTGACATCCACCCAGGCCAGTTCATCGCGCGCGCTCAGATATTGCAGATCGGCGCGCAGCCGGTGCGCACCGGGCAGGAAGGAGACCATGGGGACGACCTGCCCCAGCGTGAGAAAGCCGAGCGCCGGGCCATTCGCGGGCACCCGGCCCTGCCGAATGAGATCGGCGAGGATCGACACGCCGAGATGCGCGCCAGAGGAATGGCCCACGACCAAGACCTCGTCGACATCGTCGGTCAGCGCGCGGGCGATCACATCGCCAAACTCCGACATCCTCTGCTCGAGCTGCGGCGGATTGGCCCCGCCATGCTGCGCCGAGTAGGCGTAGTCATGCATGAGATAGTAGGCGAAGATCTTGTTGTCCTTCCGGCGAAACCAGACGAGTACCGCCGGGATCACGCCGATGGCCAGGGTGCTCAGCCAAGGATGGATGAGGCCGAGGATCCGGCCCGCCAGAAGCGCGAGGAGACAGGCGGCGAGGAGCTGCACGAGCAGCATCACGATGGGATAGAGCGCCGCGATCACCGGCCCCTTGCGGAGCCACATGAGCCGGCGCAACGCGCCCGAGGCGATATAGACCCAGGCCGTCCGCACGAGCTGCAGGTAGGTCCCCGCGATCCCCGTCTCCATGGAGCCGCGCACGATGTCTGACCAGACGAGCACGTCGATATCGGCGGCGGTCCGGCCGCCCTCGATGGCGCCCTCCACGTGCCAGCCATAGGCGCCGTCGCCTTTCTTGGGCGCAAGCGAGATTTCGTAGCCGCTGATCCGCGCCTGCTCGGCCCCTTCCTTGCGATAGAGCTCGCGGTAGCGGCGCGGATGGATCGGGTCATAGCCCGGGATGTAGAACACCCGGCGACGTGAAACCTGACGCGTCATCTCCTGACCCTCCTCGGCGCGGAGCGTAGCGTCAGAAAACGGCAAAAGTAAGTAGATCCGGCCCTAGCCGATGGCGCCGAGCGCCGGGAATTGCTCGAGAAGCCACCAGGAGAAATCGGTGAACTGGCCGGTGACCATCATGAGGCCCACTGTCCAGAGGAGGAGCCCCATGGTCCGCTCGATACGCGCCATGTGCCGCTTCATCCACGCCATCACGCCCGTCATCGACGGAAAGAATGCCGCCACGAGGATGAACGGCACGCCGAGGCCCAGAGCGTAGACGCCGAGGAGGACCGTGCCCCGCGTGGCATCGGCTTCGGTCGCCGCAAGCGACAGGATCGCGCCGAGGATCGGACCGAGGCACGGGGTCCAGCCGAAGGCGAAGGCCAACCCGAGGATGTAGGCTCCGAAGGCGGAGCCGCCCCGGTCGCC
Organism: Pseudomonadota bacterium; assembly: GCA_038533575.1. Classification (NCBI taxonomy): domain Bacteria; kingdom Pseudomonadati; phylum Pseudomonadota; species Pseudomonadota bacterium. The sequence goes on from JBCAYL010000001.1 coordinate 1,318,321, forward strand.
CGCGTCCATGCGCATTTCCTTGTCGAGAAAGCCGATGCGGATCACCCCGAGGAAATGCGCGCCGAAGATCATGACAACGACGCCTGCGCCAACGACAAACCAGTCCTGCCCCTGCAGGAAGAACCGCCCCAGCGCCGAGGCCGTGAAGCCGAGGAGCAGGAAGACCGTCGACAGGCCCAGCACGAAGAAAGCCGCCGCCAGAAGTGCCTTGCGCCGCGCGTCCCGCGTCTCGGACATATCGCCCACGGAAACGCCGGACATATAGGCGATGTAGGGCGGCACGATGGGGAGCACGCAGGGGCTGGCAAACGAAATCAGCCCGCCGAAAAGCGCGATGGCGAGCGCAGGCAAAAGGGCCGCGTCGAGGAGATCGAAGCCGAACATGCCCCTGACATAGAGTTGCGCGGCCCCCAATGTCACGGGGGTGCGTCGATACGGGGTCTCACATGTCTGTGGACCTTTGTAACAGCGCCCCCTACCTCCGCGGCATGGATTTCGATGCAGACCTCGACGCGATCGGCCTGATTTGCCCCCTGCCCGTGCTGAAGGCGCGGAAGCGTCTGGAGCCGCTGTCCTCCGGGCAAGTGCTGCGCGTGCAGGCCGATGATCCGGCGGCGCTCGTGGATGTGCCTCACTTTTGCACGGAGGCGGGGCACGAGCTTCTGGCGCAGTCCGAAGACGGCGCGGTGCTGACCTTCTACGTCAGGAAAGGGTAGCGCTGCGGCGGCGCCCACGGCGGACACGCTCGGGGCGCTTGCCGGCTTCGGTGCCGTCGCTCGCGCTCGAAAAGCCGCCGAGCGCCGCCGTGATCTGCTCCAGCGCGGGCTCCGGGCCCTTGGGGCGGCTCTCAAGCGCTGCGCGCATCAGGCGCAGATGCTCAGGCGTCGTGCCACAGCACCCGCCGATGATCGTCGCCCCTGCGTCCCGCGCGAGAGCGGCGTAATCCGCCATGAGCTCCGGCGTTCCGTCATAGTGGATATGGCCATCGTGGTATTTCGGGATGCCCGCATTGCCCTTCGCGATGATCGGCCGCTTGGCGTCCTTCCGAAAGCCGAGCACGGTGCGCAGCAGGTCCGAGGCTCCCACGCCGCAATTGGCACCGAAAGCGATGGGCGGGTTGGGGAGGCGCTCCACGAGGCGCGCGAGCTCGGGCGCGGTCAGGCCCATCATCGTGCGGCCGGCGGTGTCGAAACTCATCGTGCCGCACCACGCCATCCCGGCCCGGGCAAAGCCTTCTGCGGCAGCCTTGAATTCCTCCGCCGCCGAGATCGTCTCGAGCCAGAGCACATCCGCCCCGCCCTCCTTCAGGCCTTCCGCCTGTTCGTGGAACATCTCGGCAGCCAGCTCGTGCGTGAGGCTGCCCATGGGGGCCATGATCTCTCCGGTGGGGCCCACGGAGCCTGCCACGATCACAGGCCGCCCGGCCCGGTCGGCCACCTCCCGCGCGATCTCCGCCGAGATGCGCGAGAGCTCCCGGGCGCGGTGGGCTGCGCCGTGCAGCTTCAGGCGGGACGCGTTGCCGCCGAAGCTGTTGGTCAGGAAAAGGTCGGAGCCGCCATGCACGGCGCCCTGGTAGAGCGCGGTGATCTTCGCGGGCTCGGTCTCGTTCCAGAGCTCGGGCGCGTCGCCGCTCTCGAGCCCCATGTTGAAGAGGTTCGTACCCGTGGCGCCGTCCGCCAGGACCCAGCCCTGCGCCGCGATGAGATCGGTGAGTTTGCGCGAACCGGGCGTCATGGAGCCTCCGACATAAAAAAGGGCCCGCGGATGCGAGCCCCTCCCCTCTGCCCTGACCGTGCAGTCAAAGCAAATTCATAACCGTCATGTAAATTATGAGCTGGCCTACAGTTCCGCCACGAGCTGTGCCTTCGCTTCCACGAGAAGCTCGGCCATCTTGGCGCGGATCACCGTCTCCTCGGCCTTCTCGCCCAGATCACCGGAGACCTTGCGATAGACGTCCTCGTCCCCGGCCTCCTCGAAGTCGGACTTCACCACTTCCATGGCGTAGGCCTGTGCCTCGTCGCCGGATTTCCCCATGAGCTCTGCAGCCCAAAGCCCCAGGAGCTTGTTGCGCCGCGCCTCGGCCTTGAATTGCATCTGCGCGTCGTGGGCGAACTTGTTTTCGAATGCATCGGCGCGCTCGTCAAAGCTGGACATCGGCCGGACCTCCTCGTGATTGCCTTTCTGCCACATATCAAGGCTCGAGAGCGCTTTGCCAAGACCTTGACGGCCCTTGCCGCAACCCAGCCCATGACATATGAGCCCCTGAAGCGCCGCACCGGGCGCTGATTACCCGTTGGAGTGGCCCATGGCACGTCGGAAGAAGATCTACGAAGGCAAGGCCAAGATCCTCTACGAAGGCCCCGAACCGGGCACCATCGTCCAGTACTTCAAGGACGATGCCACCGCCTTCAATGCCGAGAAATCAGCAGTGATCGAGGGCAAGGGCGTGCTCAACAACCGGCTCAGCGAGTATTTCATGACCGGGCTCAACAGCGTGGGCGTGCCCACGCATTTCCTGAAGCGCCTGAACATGCGCGAGCAGATGGTGCGCGCCGCAGAGATCATCCCGCTCGAAGTGATTGTCCGCAATTATGCGGCCGGCAGTCTCTCCAAGCGGCTCGGGCTCGAGGAAGGCAGCGCCCTGCCCCGCCCGATCATCGAATTCTGCCTCAAGGACGATGCGCTGGGCGATCCGCTCGTGGCCGAGGAGCACATCATTGCCTTCGGCTGGGCCTCCCAGCAGGACCTCGACGACATGGTCGCGCTCGCGCTCCGCGTCAACGACTTCATGTCCGGCGTCATGTACGGCGTGGGCATCCGCCTCGCGGACTTCAAGATCGAGATCGGCCGGGTCTGGGAAGGTGATTTCCAGCGCCTCATCGTGGCCGACGAGATCAGCCCCGACAGCTGCCGCCTCTGGGACATGGAAACCGGCGAAAAGCTCGACAAGGACGTCTTCCGACGCGATCTCGGCTCGCTCACGGACGCCTATACCGAGGTCGCCAAGCGGCTCGGCGTCTTGCCGGCCAACGCGATGCCGATGACCAAGCCCACGCTTGTGAACTGAGCCTTCCGAGGACCTTCAGGGAGCCTTCCAAGGGCCTTCCGGGGCCCGCGACGATCAAAAAGGGGACGCCATGCGCGCCGTTGTAACCGTTTCACTGAAGACCGGGGTGCTCGATCCGCAGGGCGAGGCGATCAAGTCCGCTCTGGGCTCCATGGGGTTCGCCGGGGTGGAAGGCGTGCGCCAGGGCAAGGTGATCGAGCTCGATCTCGCCGAGGGGACCACCGAAGCAGAGGTCACCGAGATGTGCGAGAAGCTTCTCGCCAACACGGTCATCGAAAGCTACCGCGTCGAGATCGCGCCTTGAAAGCGGCGGTCCTCGTTTTCCCCGGATCGAACTGCGACCGCGACATGGCCGTGGCCCTGCGTGCCGCGGGCGCAGATGTCACCATGGTCTGGCACAAGGAGAGCGCGCTGCCCGGCGGGCTCGATCTCGTGGCTGTGCCGGGCGGGTTTTCCTTTGGCGATTACCTGCGCTGCGGCGCGATCGCGGCCCAGTCTCCCATTTGCCGCGAGCTCCGCGCCCACGTGGATCGGGGCGGCTATGCGCTCGGCGTGTGCAACGGGTTCCAGGTCCTGACGGAAACGCGCATCCTGCCCGGCGCCCTCGTGCAGAACGCAACCACGAAGTTCATCTGCAAGACGGTGACGCTCCGGGTGGAAACCGCCGAGAGCGCCTTCACCTCCGCCTATGGCGCGGGCGCGGAGATCGACATCCCTGTGGCGCACCACGAGGGCAATTACCGGATCGACGAGGCCGGCCTCGCCGCGCTCAAGACGGAGGCTCGCGTGGCGTTTCGCTACGCCGCGACGCCCAACGGTGCCATCGACGATATCGCGGGCGTTCTCAGCGAGAACCGGCGGGTCCTCGGCATGATGCCCCATCCGGAACGCGCCGCCGACCCGGCCGTCGGCCTCACGGACGGTGCCGCGCTCTTTAAATCACTGGCAGAGGCGCTCGTGGCGGCGTAGCTTTGCGCCATGGCCGAAGAGCTATCGCATAGGCGTCAACGCGACTGGAACATGCGCATCGCGCTCGGCGTGCTCGTGCTGCTTGCCGCGGCGGTCATTTATGTCACCAACATCCTGCTGACCGAGCGATTCACGGAGAGCACCCGCCAGCGGGCCCAGCTGCGCCTCGCCCTTTACTCCGGCAACCTGACAAGCGAGGTCCAGCGCGCGCAGATCGTGCCGCAATTCCTGGCGCGCGACCCCGCGCTCATCGGCGCACTCAACTCAGGCGACTTCCAGCAGACCTCCCAGCGGCTCCTGAGCTTCGCCGAGGAGACCAATCTCCGAGGGATCCTCCTTTTGGATAGCGAGGGCCGCGTCGTGGCCGCCTCCGACCGCGGGCGCCTCGGCGAGGATTTGAGTGCTTATCCCTTCTTCACCGAGGGCCTGCAAGCCGAGGACACGGTCTTCACGGGCAACGCCCCGGAGGGAGAGCCCATAGACTTCACCTATTCTCGGCGCATCTCCATCGGTCCCGAGGCGCTCGGCGTGATCGTGGTGGAAATGGACCTGCGGAAGTTCGAGCGCTCCTGGGCCGCCATCGCCGACGCCGTGCTCGTCACCAACGACGAAGGCACGATCATCCTGACGACGGACAACAGCTGGCGCGGGCTCACGGAGACTGAGGCGCTCGAGGTGCGCGACGTGCCCACCTCCATCGAACGGGCGCTGCGCGCCACCTCCGATTGGACCGCGCTCCCGATCGACGCCTATATCCGCGGCCGCGCGGTCATGCGGCAGGAAATCCGGGTGCCGTTCCAGGGATGGAGCATGACGAGCTTCACGACCTACGCGAGCGTGCGGCAGCGGGTGAACACGGTGCTCGCCCTCGAGATCATGGGATTCGCGATCCTCCTCGCGGCGGCGTTCTATTTCTTGAACCGGCGCACGACGGTCCGGCTGCGCTTCTTCCAGCGCGATGCGGCAGAACTCCGCCAGTTGAACCAGCGGCTGCAGCGGGAAATCGCCGAGCGCCAGAAGGCGGAGAAGAGCCTCGAAGTGGCCGAACAAACCCTCGCCCAGAGCTCAAAACTCGCGGCCATGGGGGAGATGTCGGCGAGCGTCAGCCACGAACTGAACCAGCCGCTCGCGGCCATGAAGACCTACCTCGCCGGAGCCAAGCTCCTCCTCCAGCGAAAGCGCCCCGAGGAGGCGCTGAGTTCGTTCCAGCGGATCGACGATCTCATTACGCGCATGGGCGCGATCACGCGGCAGCTCAAGTCCTACGCGCGGAAGGGCTCCGAAGCCTTTGAGCCCATTGAAATAAAGGCTTCCGTGAGCGCCGCGCTCGAGATGATGGAGCCGCAATTGCGCCGTCAGAACGTGCGCGTGACGAAAACCGTGCCCACCGAGGCGGTCTACCTTCTGGGCGATCGCATCCGTCTCGAGCAGGTCATCATCAACCTCATCCGCAACGCCCTCGACGCCATGAAAGGCACCTCCGAGCCCGCCCTCGATATCCTGCTCGCCGCAGGGGAGGACGTGGTGCTCACCGTGCGCGACAACGGCTCGGGCATCGAGGACCTCGAGGCCCTTTTCGAGCCCTTCTACACCACCAAGGCCGCGGGCGACGGCGTGGGGCTGGGGCTTGCGATCTCGTCATCCATCGTCAACGACTTGGGCGGGCGGCTCACTGCCCGGAACGCAGAGTCCGGCGGCGCCGTCTTCATGCTCACGCTCCCCCTCCTTCGCGAGGACGCCGTGAGCGCGAGGCAGAGCACGGAGGCCGCGGAATAGGATGGCTCAAGCGATGAAGATCGCCATCGTCGACGACGAACAAGACATGCGACAGTCGATCAGCCAGTGGCTGGCGCTCAGCGGATTTGACACCGAGACCTACGCCACGGCGGAGGATGCGCTCCGCAAGCTCGGCCCCGACTACCCCGGCGTCGTGGTCAGCGATATCCGCATGCCGGGCATGGACGGCATGCAGTTCCTCAAGCGCCTCATGGGCGTGGACAGCGCGCTGCCGGTGATCATGATCACTGGCCACGGGGATGTGCCCATGGCGGTGGAAGCCATGCGCGTGGGGGCGTTCGATTTCCTCGAGAAGCCATTCAACCCCGACCGGATGACCGAACTCGCCAAGCGCGCCACCCAGAGGCGCCGCATGACGCTCGACAGCCGCGCGCTCCGCAAGGAGCTTTCAGATGGCGGCGCGCTCATGAAGAAGCTCATCGGCGCGAGCCCGGTCATGGAGCGGCTCAAGGAGGACATCCTCGATCTCGGCCAGGCCGACGGGCATGTCCTCATCGACGGCGAGACCGGCACCGGCAAGACGCTTGTGGCCCATGCGCTTCACGCCGTGGGCAGCCGGGCCTCCAAGAAGTTCATCCTCGTATCCTGCGCCGCGCAGGACGAGGAGACAGTGGCCAAGATGCTCTTTGGCCCGGCTGACGACGCGGGCGCGCAGCCGCTCATGGAGGCGGCCCGGGGCGGGACACTCGTGCTGGAGGATATCGAGGCGCTGAGCCCCGCGCTGCAGACCCGCCTCCTCGCCGCGATCGACGCGCAAGGGACGCCCGCGGAGACCCGCATCATCGCCATCTCGAACCTGCAGGAGCAGGGTAAGAGCTGCGAGGACGTGCTGCGCGCGGATCTCTTTTACCGTCTCGCCGCGCTGCGGATCACCGTGCCCCCCCTGCGCCAGCGGGGCGAAGATATCCTCATGCTCTTCACCCGCCTCTCCGACGATTTCGCGGAGGAATACGGATGCGACGCGCCAGAGGTCACCGCGCAGGAGGCCGCGCAGCTCCTGCAGGCGCCATGGCCCGGCAATGTGCGCCAGCTCATCAACGTGGCCGAGCGCGCCGTCCTGCAAAACCGCCGCGGCTCCGGCACCATCGCGTCGCTCCTGATGACGGATGCCGAGCAGGAGCGCCCGGTGATGACGACCGAGGGCAAGCCGCTCAAGGAATATGTCGAAGCCTTCGAGCGCATGCTCATCGACAACACCATGCGCCGCCACAAGGGCTCCATTGCCTCGGTGATGGACGAGCTATGTCTGCCGAGACGGACACTGAACGAGAAGATGGCCAAGTACGGCCTTCAGAGATCGGATTATCTTGGCTGACATCAAAGGCGTGCTGTTCGACATGGACGGCCTCCTCCTCGACACAGAGCGCCTCGGGCAGGACGCCTTCGTGGACGCGACCGCGCCCATGGGCATCCCCGAGGCCAAGGCGCGGCACGCGTTTCTTTTCATGATCGGCGGCAATGCGGAAGCCAACCACGCCGCGCTGGCCCGCGAATTGCCGGAGGCCGACCCGCAGGTCGTGCGCCGCGACTGGGTCGACGCGTTCGAGGCGCGTGTGGCCAAGGGCGTGCCCCTCAGGCCCACGGCCTGGGACACGGTGAGCGCGCTTCACGCGCGCTTCCCCCTCGTCGTTGTGACCTCCTCCATTCGCCGGCACGCGGAGCACAACCTTGCGGCCACGGGGCTCGGCCAGTTCTTCCAGAGTGTCGTGACGGCCGAAGACGTCACCGCGATGAAGCCCGACCCGGAGCCCTACCGGACGGGCGCCGCGCGCCTCGGGCTGGATCCACGGGACTGCGGCGCGTTCGAGGACAGTGACGTGGGCATCACCGCGGCCATGGGCGCGGGTTGCCAGGCCGTGCAGATCCCAGACCTTCGTCCGCCCGACCGCCCCCTGCCCGCCCTCGGGCAGCGCACGGCGCGCACGCTCGCAGAGGGTGCGGCCCTTCTCGGCCTGCTGCCGGTCCGCGCGGCCTAGGCCGCGGCGCGCGCGGGCCGGAAATAAGATTGCCATTGGACGACCGGTACCGATATGCTGGTCCGAGGGGTGCGTGCATCGCGCCTCTCTAGGGATTTTCCGGCGACGCAGGTCACGGCCAACGGGCCGGACGCGACACCGGTCACAAGACGACCCTGCCCCAGGCGGGGGTCGAGACCTCCGGGGCCACGCGCCCCGGTCATGAATGGGCGCCGCCATCCCCAAGGCGGCGTCGGAGACGAAACGCGATGGTTCGCGCCGAACCAAACACCGCCAACAGGCGGACCCAGCTTGCAGCACCCCCCGGCCCGAGGGCCTCGGGGCGCCAAGCGGCATGTACCATCGCTCCCACCAGACATTCCCGCGGCCACCAGGCCCCACCCCTCGACACGAGAGCTTCGGGTCCCCCCGGCGCGCGCGGATGCAGTAAGGCACTATGGGAAAGAAAATGCTCATCGATGCCACCCACGCGGAAGAGACCCGCGTCGTGGTGGTCGACGGAAACAAGGTCGACGAGTTCGACTTCGAAAGCCAGAACAAGCGCCAGCTAGCCGGTAACATCTACCTCGCCAAAGTGACCCGCGTGGAGCCCTCGCTCCAGGCGGCCTTTGTCGATTACGGCGGCAACCGCCACGGCTTCCTCGCCTTCTCGGAAATCCACCCGGATTACTACCAGATCCCGGTCGCCGATCGGGAGGCGCTCCTCGCCGAAGAGCGCGCCTATGCCGAGGCGCAGCGCAAGAAGGATGAAGAGGCCGAAGAGCCGAAGCGCCGGACCCGCTCGCGGCGCAAGCCGAAAGCCTCGGAGGCCGCCGACGAGGACGCCGTCACCACGGCCGAGACCGAAAGCGGCGATATCTCCGGTATGGAGACGATCGACGTCGAGGATGAAGAAGGCTCCTCGCCCATGGAGCTCGTGGGAGAGACACCGGTCGATACGCCCGCCAGCGACGACGAAGACGAGGATGGTGGCGCCGCTGACGACGCGGATGAAACGTCCGACGAGAGCGACGATGCGGAGGCCGCGGACGCCTCCGAAAAAGACGACAGCATCGAAAGCGTGGCTCAGGAGGACGATGCCGAAGAGGTGCGTCCGGTGCGCAAGCCCCGCCCGCGCCGCTACAAGATCCAGGAAGTCGTGAAGGTCCGCCAGATCCTGCTGGTGCAGGTCGTCAAGGAAGAGCGCGGCAACAAGGGCGCGGCGCTCACCACGTACCTCTCGCTCGCTGGCCGCTACTGCGTGCTCATGCCCAACACCGCCCGTGGCGGCGGCATCAGCCGCAAGATCACCAACGCCGCCGACCGCAAGAAGCTCAAGGAGATCGCCACTTCCATCGAGGTCCCCGATGGCGCGGGCCTCATCGTCCGCACCGCGGGCGCAAAGCGCACGAAGACGGAGATCAAGCGGGACTACGAGTACCTGCAGCGCCTCTGGGAGCAGATCCGGGAGCTCACGCTGCAATCGACGGCACCGGCCAAGATCTACGAGGAAGGCGACCTCATCAAGCGCTCCATCCGGGATCTCTACGGCAAGGAGATCGACGAGGTCATCGTGGAGGGCGAAGCCGGCTACCGCACGGCCAAGGACTTCATGAAGATGATCATGCCGTCCCACGCCAAGAACGTGAAACACTACCATGACGGGCTGCCGCTCTTCGCGCGCCACCAAGTGGAAAGCTATCTCGACGGGATGTTCAACCCGACGGTGCAGCTCCGCTCCGGCGGCTACATCGTCATCGGGATCACGGAGGCGCTCGTCGCGATCGACGTGAACTCCGGCAAGGCCACCAAGGAAGGCTCCATCGAGGACACGGCCCTCAAGACCAACATGGAGGCCGCCGAGGAGGTCGCGCGTCAGCTCCGGCTCCGCGATCTCGCGGGCCTCATCGTCATCGACTTCATCGACATGGAAGACCGCCGCAACAACGCGAAGGTCGAGAAGGTCATGAAGGACAAGCTCAAGACCGACCGCGCGCGCATCCAGGTGGGCCGCATCTCGGGCTTCGGCCTCATGGAAATGAGCCGCCAGCGCCTGCGCCCGGGGATGCTCGAGGCCTCCACGCAGCCCTGTCCGCATTGCCACGGCACGGGCCTCATCCGCTCGGACGACAGCATGGGTCTCACTATCCTGCGCCAGCTGGAGGAAGAGGGCACGCGGCGCCGGACGAAGGAAGTGCTCGTGCGGGCGCCTGTGAAGATCGCCAACTTCCTGATCAACCAGAAGCGTGAATACGTGGCCCAGATCGAGGCTCGGCACGGGATGTCAGTGCGTATCGAGGCCGACCCGCACATGGTCAGCCCCGACTACGCGGTGGAGAAGTTCAAGACGGCGACCCGCGCGGTGGCGGAGGCCCCGGTCATCACGGGCGACGCGTCGTTGATGGAAGACTGGGACGAAGAAGAGGCCACTGCCGAGGTGGAAGCGCCCACCCCCGAAGAGGGCGAGCAGCCGCCGAAGAAGAAGCGCCGCCGCCGGCGGCGGCGTCGCGGCGGCAGCGGCTCCAGCCAGAACGGTGATGAGCAGCAGCAGTCCGAAACGACCGAGGACGCGGCAGCGCAGCAAGCGGAGGATGCACCCGCGCCCGACGCCCCGGCGGAGCCCGCAGAAGCCGAGCCCGTGGCGGCAGAGGCGCCAGCAGAGGCAAAGGCAGACGCCGAGGCCGACGCGACGGCAGAGGCCACCGCGACGGAAGACGCGCCGAAAAAGCGGACGCGGCGCTCCAGCACGCGGAAGCCACGCACCACCAAGAAGGCGGATGCCGAAGCCAAGGCCGAGCCCGCAAAGGACGCAGCCCCCGAAGCCGAGGCGCCGTCGGAGGCCGCTAGCGAGGCCCAGCCTGAAGAAGAGGCGAAGAAGCCCGCGGCAAAGCCCAGGCGGACGCGCAAGAAGGCAGCGCCAAAGCCCGCGCCCGAGCCCGCGCTCGAGGAGACGGAGGCTGCACCGGAGGCCAAGGCCGAGACCGTCGCAGCCGAGGCCGCGGTGCCGGCCGATGCCACGGCCAGCGCGGAGGCGCCTTCCGAGGACAAGCCCAAGCGCAAGGGCTGGTGGTCGCTCGGCCGCTGACACGGAACGCGCCATGGCGACACGCATGTCGCATGTCGCCGTGGCGCGCCCCTCAGAACAGGCTGAGCTGATCTCCCGGACGCTCGGGGACACGGAAGAGATCCGTGCGCAGGGGCGGCATCTCTTCCGCGAGGCCGAGACGCTTGATCGCGAGCTTGTATCTCTGCGCGAGCATCTGGGCATAAAGCCCCTCCCCGCGCAGACGCTTGTGCCACTGGGCATCGTAATCCTTGCCGCCATGGGCCTCGCGCACGCGCGCCATGACCTTGGCCGCCTTGTTCGGGACCTCGCGCGCGAGCCAGTCGCGAAAGAGCCCCGCCACCTCGTAGGGCAGCCGGAGCATCACCCAGCTCGCAGCACGCGCCCCGGCCTCGCGCCCCGCCTCGAGGATGCCCTCGAGCTCGTGGTCGGTGAGCCCCGGGATCATGGGCGAGGCGCAGACGCGCACCGGCACGCCCGCGGCAGAGAGCCGCTCGATTGTCTTGAGCCGGCGCGCCGGGCCCGGCACCCGCGGCTCCATCTGGCGCGCGAGCCTGGCGTCAAGCGTCGTCACCGAGACGCCCACGCTCACGAGGCCTTCGCCCGCGAGCTTTTCGAGGAGGTCGATGTCGCGCTCGATGATCGCGCCCTTGGTCGTGATCATCACCGGGTGGCGAAACTCCCACAGCACCTCGAGACAGCGGCGCATGACCCCCTCCCGCAGCTCCGCGGGCTGGTAGGGATCGGTGTTCGTGCCGATGGCAATCGTCGCGGGCCGGTAGCGCGGCGCGGAGAGCTCTTTTGCTAGCAGATCCGGCGCGGCGGGTTTCACGCTCAGCTTCGTCTCGAAATCGAGACCCGGCGAGAGGTCGAGGAAGGCATGGCTCGGCCGGGCAAAGCAGTAGATGCAGCCGTGCTCGCACCCGCGATAGGGATTGATGGAGCGGTCGAAGCGGACATCGGGCGAGGTATTGCGCGTGATGATCTTCCGCGCCGCCTCGCGCCGCATCTCCGTGCGGAGTACAGGCCCCTCCTCGAACCCCCAGCCATCATCGGCGGCATGGGCCTCCTGCGACTGGAAACGGCCGGCCGGGTTGCTCCCTGCCCCGCGGCCCACGGCGCGGCCCAAACGATCCTGAGAACGGCGAGTCTGCATCCCGAAAGGATAGAACATTATAGGAACATGCAAAAGCGCTCATGTTGATATGGCGCTTTTGGGCGCGTCGCGCAGCGCCCCGTGCTTGTCGCTATTGTGTCAGAAGACAATATGACCGGAGATCATACAGGATCAAAGACTTGCTGTGATGCCATTGGGAAGGTGCGCGTGCCATGTCGGATGAAGAAGACGATATCATCCTCGCCGAGCTCGACGATAAAGAGCTTGTCGCGCAGATGTTCGATGACCTCTACGACGGTCTCAAGGAAGAGATCGAGGAGGGCGTCAATATCCTCCTCGAACGCGGCTGGGCGCCCTACCGGATCCTGACGGAGGCGCTCGTGGGCGGCATGACGATCGTCGGCAATGACTTCCGCGATGGTATCCTCTTCGTGCCCGAGGTGCTGCTCGCGGCCAATGCCATGAAGGGCGGCATGGCCATCCTGAAGCCGCTTCTCGCGGAGACCGGCGCGCCCCGCGTGGGCAAGATGGTGATCGGCACCGTGAAGGGCGACATCCACGACATCGGCAAAAACCTCGTCTCCATGATGATGGAGGGCGCGGGCTTCGAGGTGGTGGATCTCGGCATCAACAACGCGGTCGAAAAGTACATGGACGCGCTGAAGGAAGAAGAGCCCGATATCCTCGGCATGTCGGCGCTCCTGACGACGACGATGCCCTACATGAAGGTCGTGATCGACACGATGGTCGAGACCGGCGTGCGCGATGATTACATCGTGCTCGTGGGTGGTGCGCCCCTCAACGAGGAATTCGGCAAGGCCATCGGGGCGGACGCCTATTGCCGCGATGCTGCCGTGGCGGTGGAGACGGCCAAGGAATTCGTCGCGCGCAAGCACAACCAGATGGCGGCGAGCTGAGCGCCACGGACTTGGCAAAGGCCCGATGCTCGTCTTAGCCTTCACGCATTTCATTGCGTGGGGGCTTTTTCATGTCATCGAATTCCGAACCTGACGACAAGCACCTCAAATTGACCTGGCCTGCGTCCCCGCAAGACGCCTTTGACCGAGAACTAAGCAAGAAAGAGTGGGCGCAATACGCGCTCCATACGCTGCACAAGAACATCGCGCGACCGGACCGCAACTCGTTCGCCGGTATGTTCCGAAGCATCAACGTCCTGATCATCGTGGCGCTCTTTCCGCTCGTCGCAGCGATTGGTGCCAGCTTTCTCGCGCCGGATAGCACGCTGCCGGTGCTGAGCGAGGCGCAGCAACTGGCGCTCGGAGACACGAAAGACACCGACCTCATCGCGGCGAATGCCATTCTCGCGAAAGCCAACGAACCGCTGGTTGCGTATCGCGGCATCCTTCTCTTGATCGGCGCCTATATCGTCCTTGCGTTCTATCTCGGGTCCGCCTTGCCCGCGCAATGGCAGCTCAGCCTCCGCTATTGGCGGGGCTGCGTCGGGCACGGGGATGACAAGCCCAAGAACCTGCCAATTCATGCCTTTGTCTATGCCGGTCTGATCATCGCGAGCGCGGTCTATCTGGCGCAGAGCCTCATGGATCTTCCGGGGCCCCTCGAAAGCGCAGTGGAGCCCATGGCCCTCGCCGCCGTCGGCCTCGCCACCATCGTGTCGATGACCCTCGCCTTCGTGACGCTCTTCGCGTCCCATGTCGTGGGAACCAACTATCCCGGCGTCCGGAAATCCGAAGAAATCGCGCAAGTCATGGTCGACGCGCGCCACCAGATCGGCGCGTCAAGCTTTAGCGAGGTCGTATCTCTCGCGCTCCGCCCCACGGAAGAGCCCGACGATGAGAAAGAGAGCGACGAGGCCACCATCATGGCTGAGCTGCCCTCCCCCATCAAACCGAAGGTTCCGGTCCTCGATGAACCACGTCTCAACATCGATTCCGAACTCATGCCGAGCGACGCGCAACAGACTATCAATGATCTGTGCCTCGTGCTCGCCGTTGCGCTATGCCTTGCGATCGCAGTCCTTTCATTCGCGGGATCGGCGCTGGTGAGCACCGTTTCCGCGCCCGAGGCCTATACCACGGCGCTGCAAGGCGCGCTCGACGCGTGGGTCATCTTTGTTGGGCTCGGGGCCTCCTGCACGCTCGCGGTGGCCTATGCCTTTCCCGTCCTGCGCCTCATGCGTTTTGCCTATGTGGAAACCGAAGGCCTTATTGAAAAGAAAGCTGCCCCAAAGCCAGCAGCGAAGGAATGGGAGGTGAAGGGCTCTGCCGGTTTGAGCGGCATCAATCTCACCGCCACCGAAATCCTGCCCGCCGGGAAACCCGCGCCGTGGAGCGCTTTCAAAGACATTCAGCACGCTCGCCGCGTCGGGATCGCTGAGAAAAAGATGCTCTATATCATCAAGGCTGCCGATATCGGCGGGGCGTTTCACACGCTCACGGCGAACACTCTCAAAACCCAGATCAAGAGCCTCGTCGCGGTCATTGCGCCTGCAACGGCGGGCACCTTCCTGTCGCTCTTGGGCTAGGCGGGAGGCACGCGAAAGCCTAGGTTGCGACCATGACTGAAAAGGTTCTCATCCTCGCCTGCGGGGCGCTGGCGCGGGAGATCCTCGCGCTGATGGAGCTCAATGGCTGGGACCACATGGAGCTGCATTGCCTGCCAGCGCAGCTCCATCTTCATCCGGAGAAGATCACCGATGCCGTGACTGCGGCCGTCGAGGCGCGCCGGGCGCACTACGCGCGCATCTTCGTGGCCTACGCCGATTGCGGGACAGGCGGGCTCCTCGAGGCCAAGTGCGAGGCCCTTGGCGTGGAGATGATCGCGGGCCCCCATTGCTACAGCTTCTTTGAGGGCAACGAAGGCTTCGCCGCGAAGGCGGAAGAGGAGATGACCACCTTCTACCTCACAGATTTCCTCGTGAAGCAGTTCGATGCCTTCGTCTGGAAGCCCATGGGGCTGGATCGTCACCCCGAGCTCCTGCCGATGTATTTCGGGCATTACGAGAAGCTCGTCTACCAGGCGCAGACAGACGATGCCGCGCTGACCCGGAAGGCCGCGGATGCGGCGGCGCGGCTCGGGCTTTCCTTCGAGCGCCGCTTCACCGGCTATGGCGATCTGGCCACGGCGCTGGCGCGCGCCTGAGCGCGCCTTGCCCCCCTTCCCGCCCCGCGCTAGCACGGGGCATGCGCATTCTCCTGACAAATGATGACGGCATCAACGCCCCCGGGCTCAAGGTGCTCGAGGCGATCGCCGCCGAGCTGACATCGCCCGAGAACGTGTGGGTCGTGGCACCGGCCTTCGAGCAATCGGGCGTCGCGCATTGCATCAGCTACACGCGCCCCCTGATGGTGGCGGAATACGAGCCGCGGCGGTTTGCCGTGGAGGGCTCACCGGCGGATTGCGTCATCGCGGGCATCCATGAGGCCATGGACGGGCGGCCCGATCTCGTCCTGTCGGGGGTCAACCGCGGCAACAACTCGGCGGAGAACGCGATGTATTCCGGCACGCTGGGCGCGGCGCTGGAGGGCGCGCTCCAGGGCATCCCCGCCATCGGCCTCTCGCAATATTACGGCCCCGCCAATGCCGGCGCCGATGACCCGTTCGAGGCGGCCGCGCGTTTCGGCGCGGATGTGATCCGCAAGCTTCTCGCCACGGGCTTTGACAGCGAGGGCGAATACGGCCTCTTCTACAACGTCAATTTTCCCCCGATCCCTGCGGCCGACGTGGCCGGCACCCGCGTGGTGCGCCAGGGCGCGCGGGAGGGTGTGCATTTCTCGGCAGAGGCCTCCACCGCGCCCAACGGGCGGCGCTTTCTCTGGATCAAGGGCGGCAACCAGCATGTGCCGGTGGCCGCGGAGACGGATGCGGGCGTGAACCTCGCGGGCTACATTTCCGTGACGCCCATGCGGGCAGATCTCACGGCCCATGACGCCCTCGCACGGGTTGCGGAGGCCTTCGACTGAGATGAATACCCTCGCCGAGCGGAAGATGCAGTTCCTGTTCCAGCTCCGCTCGAAGGGCGTGACAGACAAGGCCGTGCTCGAGGCCATGGAGAAGATCGACCGGGGCGCCTTCGTCACGGGGCTTTTCGCGGAACGCGCCTACGAGGACACACCGCTGCCCATCGCCTGCGGCCAGACGATCTCGCAGCCCTCCGTGGTGGGGCTCATGACGCAGGCGCTCAAGGTCGAGCCGCGCTCGAAGGTCCTCGAAGTGGGCACGGGCTCCGGCTACCAGGCCGCCATCCTCGCCGTGCTGGCGCGGCGCGTTTATACGGCAGACCGTCACCGCCCCCTCGTCCATGCGGCGCGCAAGGTCTTCGAGGAGCTTGGCCTGACGAACATCATCGCCATGACGGCCGATGGCAGCCACGGCGTCGCCGAGCAGGCCCCGTTTGACCGCATTATCGTGACCGCCGCCGCCGAGGATCCGCCGGGGCCGCTCTTGGCGCAACTCAAGATTGGCGGTATCATGGTGGTGCCGGTGGGCCAGTCCGACACCGTCCAAAGCCTGATCCGCGTGACACGCACGGAGACGGGTTTTGACTATGACGAACTCAGGCCCGTGCGGTTCGTGCCCCTCCTCGAGGGGCTCGGCGAGAGCGAGTGAAGCAAGTGGGCGACCCCGGACAAACCGGGGCGGATCCCGAACGAGGTTGAGAGCATGGTGGCACATCCGCTGAGAGTGTTTCTTGTGGGCGCGGGGCTTCTGGCCGTGGCGGCCTGCGATGATTTCGATCTGCGCGACAACGTCGGAGGCTTCGACACCTCGAACGCCGCGCTTGGCGCGACCGCGCCGCGACCGGAGCCGGACGCCCGCGGCGTGATCTCCTATCCCGGGTACCAGGTCGCCGTGGCCCGGCGCGGCGACACGGTCGCGACCATCGCGGCACGGGTGGGCACGGATGCCACCGCCCTCGCCCGGTTCAACGGGATCGGCGAGACGGTGGGCTTGCGTCCCGGCGAAATTCTCGCGCTGCCCGAACGCGTGCCGGGCGAGACCGTCGATATCGCGGGCCTTGCCGGCGCTGCCATCGAAGCGTCTCCGGAGGACGCGGCGCGCGCGCCCGCGGCGGTGGAAACAGCCGAGCTCCCCGTCGGCCCCGAGCCCGTGCGCCACCAGGTCGAGCGCGGCGAGACGGCCTTCACCATCGCGCGGCTCTACAACGTCCCGGTGCGGAGCCTCGCGGAATGGAATGCGCTCGATGCGGACCTCACGGTGCGCACCGGCCAGTTTCTCCTGATCCCCACGGCGGCCAGCCCCCGGCAATCGAGCGCTGTGGCCGCGCCCGTCCCCGCCCCCGGCGCTGGCAGCGCGACGCCCACGCCACCGAGTTCCACAACACAGCTTCCAGCGGAAGACGAGACGCCAGAGGCGCAGGTCGCTGCCGCCCCCGCCCCGGCATCGCCCGAGGTGGCCACGCCCGCCGATCGCGCGGAGTTTCTCACGCCGGTCACGGGCACCGTCATCCGCGGCTACGCGCGCGGGCGCAACGAGGGTGTCGATTTCGGCACGGCACCGGGCGCTGCGGTGAACGCCGCCGCAGACGGCACCGTCGCCGCCATCACGCGCGATACCAACGACGTCGCCATTATCGTCATCCGCCACGAGAACAACCTGCTCACCGTCTACACCCAGGTGGACGATCTGCGCATCGAGAAGGGGGATACGGTCCGCCGCGGGCAGCGCATCGCCTCCGTCCGCGCGGGCGATCCGAGCTTCCTGCATTTCGAGGTGCGCGACGGTCTCGAGAGCGTCGATCCCGCGACGTATCTGGACCTCTAGGCGCTACCGGAGCGAGACGCCCCGCCGACCGGCCAGATCACTGAAGAATTGCCAGGCCACGCGGCCGGATCGGCTTCCCCGCGTCGCCTGCCACTCGATGGCCTCCGCGCGGAGCTCTTCTGGGTCGATCTCGATGCCGTGGGCCGCGCAATAGCCCTCGATCATGGCGAGGTAGTCATCCTGGCTGCAGGCATGGAAGCCGAGCCAGAGGCCGAAGCGGTCCGAGAGCGAGACCTTCTCCTCCACCGCCTCCGACGGGTTGATGGCGCTCGAGCGCTCGTTCTCGATCATGTCGCGCGGCATCAGGTGGCGGCGATTGGACGTGGCATAGAGGACCACGTTCTCCGGCCTGCCCGCGATGCCGCCATCGACGACGGCTTTCAGGCTCTTGTAATGCGCGTCGTCATCGGAAAACGACAGGTCATCGCAGAAGAGGACGAAGCGGAACGGCGCCCCGCGCAAAAGCCCGAGCAGACGCCCGATGCTCGGCAGGTCCTCGCGCTGGATCTCCACGAGCTTGAGCGGGTGTCCCTCCTGCGCCACCGCGCCGTGCACGGCCTTCACAAGCGAGGATTTTCCCATGCCTCGCGCGCCCCAGAGAAGCGCGTTGTTGGCGGCAAACCCAGCCGCGAACTGGCGTGTATTGGCGAGAAGCGTGTCACGGGCGCGGTCGATCCCGAGAAGGAGCGCGAGGTCGATGCGGGCCACCGTCTCCACCGGCTCCACGCCATCGGGATCGGCATGCCAGAGGAAGGCCTGCGCCGCGCTCCAATCCGGCGCCTCCGCCGGCGGTGGAGACATGCGCTCCAGCGCCTCAGCGATCCGACCTAGCGCGTCGTCGTTCACTTCTGCTCGTCTTCCTCGGCAAAGGCCCCTTCGCCGTGGATATCCTCGTCCCACAGGCCCTGCGCCTTGAGCTCCGCCTCGCGCTTGCGCTCGATGCGCCGCACCAGCTGGATCGACACCTCGTAGAGCCCGTAGACGGCCACGAAGAGGATCACCTGCGTGATGATGTCAGGCGGCGTCACGATCCCCGCGAGCACGAGGATGGCCACGACGGCATACTTGCGCACTGCCGCGAGGCCCTGGGCGCTCACGAGGCCCGCCTTGCCCAGGAGGGTCAGGAGCACCGGCAGCTGGAAGCAGAGCCCGAAGGCCATGACAAATGTGATCGTGAGCGAGAGATACTCGGCCACCGAGCCCTGGAAGCTGATCCCCGCGGTCCCCCCTTCGACCTCTGCGCCCACGGCCTCCCCGGTCTCCGGGGCGATCTGCTGGAAGTTCAGGAAGAAATCGAAGGCCAGCGGGATCACGATGTAGAAGGCGAAGGCCGCGCCGAGAAAGAACATGAAAGGCGAGGCCACGAGGAACGGCAGGAACGCCGACTTCTCGGAGCGGTAAAGCCCCGGCGCCACGAAGCGCCAGAGCTGGTAGGAAATCACCGGGAATGCGAGCGCGAAGCCACCGAGGATCGAGATGCGGATGGCCACGAAGAAGCCCTCCTGCAGCCGGATCAGGATGAGCCCGCATTCCTGCCCGCGCTCGGCGAGCGCCTGGCAGACCGGTGTCGTCAGGTAGTTGAAGATCGGGTTCCAAACGGCAAAGCAGATGAAGATGCCGATCACGAAGGCGATGGCCGCGCGAATGAGCCGCGTCCGCAGCTCGGCGAGGTGCTCGATCAGCGGTGCGGCGCTGTCTTCGATCTGATCATTGTCGGTGGAGCTCATGTGGCTTTCTGCTCGTCTTTCGGCGCGGACGCCTCGGAGATGTCCGCGGCGGTCTCAGACGCGGGCTCGGGCTCGTCAGACGCTTCGGCCTCCGCCTCGGCGGCTGCCGCGGCGGCCTTCTCGGCCTCGCGCTTCTTCGTCGCCTCGTGGATCTTGCGGGCGGCTTCGGCGCGCTCCTGCTTCAGCTTGGCGGTCTCGGGCCCCATGGCCTTCTGCGGCTGGCCGGGCTCCCACTTGTCGAACTGGTCAGCGGCGTCCTTCAGGGCGTCCATCCCGAAATTGCGCGGGTTGGACATGCCCTTGAGATCCTTGGCGATGTCCTTGGCGCCGGACGCATCCGCGGCCTCGTTCATCGCGTTCGAGAATTCCCGGCCCATGCGGCGCACCTTGGCCGTCATCTTGCCCAGCGCCTGAAACATCACCGGCAGATCTTTGGGGCCCACCACGATCAGCGCGACAACGCCGATGAGGATCAGCTCACTCCAGCCCATGGGCGGCTCTCCTCGAGGGTCTAGACCTTGTCCTTGTCTTTTTCGTCCTCGGGCGTGACGTCACGCGCCGCCTCGGCATCGGCCTTCTCGAGCTCTTCGGTGCCCTCTTTCACGCCTTTCTTGAAGGACGTGATGCCCTTGCCCACCTCGCCCATGAGCGAGCTGATCTTGCCGCGCCCGAAAAGCACGAGCACGACCACAGCGATGAGCAGCCAGCCCACCGGGGGAATATTGGTTACAAACATCGGGGTCATCGGTGTCTCCTTTCACGCAAACGCGCGTGTCCCGTGTATCATCCGAGCTGCTATCTACGGCGCGCCGGGCCCACGGAAAAGGCTTGAACGCGCGTTCCGCCGCGCACATTGTCGCTTTTCATGTCATAATCCTGTCAGGAGCGGCTCGACCGCGCCGCGAGAGACCCTTGAAACGCAGTGACCGCCTCATCCAGCTCATCACCATCCTGCGCGATGGTCGCCGCTACCGCGCCGAGGACCTCGCGGAGCGGCTCGGCGTCTCGCTGCGCACGGTCTACCGGGACATGGACGTGCTCGCTGCCTCCGGCATCCCCGTGGAGGGGACGCGGGGCCTCGGCTACGAGATCACGGCCGCCGTCACGCTGCCGCCGCTCAATCTCACGACCGTGGAGCTCGAGGCGCTCCATCTCGGGCTCTCGGCGGTTGGCGAAGGCGGGGATGAGGAACTGAGAGAGGCCGCCCGCGGCCTCTCTGCCAAGATCGACGCGGCCCTGCCGGAGGAGCGGCAGGGCGCCCCGCGGGGCTTCGGCTTCGCAGTCTACCCGTTCGCGGACGTGGCCCATGGCTTCAAACACATGCCACCCCTGCGGGCGGCCATCCGTTCGCGCCAGAAGGTGCGCATCAGCACTGAGGAGACCGACGGCGAGCGGAGCCGCGTCATGCGCCCGCTGCAACTGGATTATTGGGGCCGCGTCTGGACGGTGACCGGGTGGTGCGAACGCGCCGGTGACTTCCGGACCCTCCGCGTGGACAAGATCGGGAGCTTGACCATCCTCCCCGCCATCTTCGTCGAGGAGGAAGGCAAGCGCTACGAGGACTTCCTCGCGCGAGAGGAGCGCGGGAAGATCCGGCAGTGACGCCGGGGGGCGCGTACGAGGAGTGTCGTCCCCACCGGTGGCTGAAAGAGGCCCGGCACGGTGGCCGCCAACGCCGTCCCGTCGGCGAGCGTGAATTCGATGACGGAGAGCTGCCCGAGGAAGCGCGCCCGCGCGACCTCCGCCCGCACGGGCTGACCGTCGCTCGCGGTCCGATGCGGAAGCTGGCGGGACCGGTTGAAATCGATCCCCACATGCTGGGGCCGGATCACGATGTCCACCGGCGTGCCGTCGGGATGGCCCGGCGCGAGGAACGGGCCGAAGGCCGTGTCCACCAGCGCGCTGTGAACTTCGCCCTCGATTATGTTGATATCGCTAAAAAATTGCGCCGCGGCGAGATCCACCGGCTCGTTGTAGACCGTGTAGGGCGCGCCACTCTGGACGATGCGCCCGGCCCGCATGAGCGCGATCTGGTCGGCCATGCGCATGGCCTCCTGCGGATCATGGGTCACGAGCAACACCGCCGTCCCGGCCTCGCGCAGGACCTGCAGCGTCTCGTCGCGCACCGCGTCGCGGAGCCGTTCGTCGAGCCCCGAAAAAGGCTCGTCCATGAGCATCACCCGGGGCTGGGGCGCGAGCGCCCGGGCCAGCGCCACGCGCTGTTGCTCGCCGCCGGAAAGCTCATGGGGATAGGCCCCCGCATAATGCGAGAGTCCCACCCGCGCGAGAAGCGTCGCCACCCTCTCCCGCCCGGCGCGACGGTCCTTGATCCCGTAGGCCACGTTATCGGCGACACTCAGATGCGGAAAGAGAGCGAAATCCTGAAACATCAGACCGATGCCGCGGGCCTCGGGTGGCGTCCCCGTGATGTCCGCGCCATCGAGGAGGATCTGCCCGCTGGCGGCGGCCTCGACCCCGGCCACGGCGCGCAGCGTGGTCGACTTCCCGCAGCCCGAATTGCCGAGAAGGCAGGTCACCTCCCCCGCGGCCACGGTGAGCGAGACCTCATCCACCGCCGTCTTCGCGCCGAACCGGCAGGTCAGGGCGCGCAGCTCGAGCCGCGGCACGGGATCGCTCGTCTGGTACACGGACCGCAGCTCAGATGGTCGCGTTGGTGCCGCCGCCGTCGAGCAGGATGTTCTGGCCGACGATGAACCCGGCATGCTGCGAGCAGAGGAACGCGCAGGCGGCGCCGAATTCCTCGATCGTCCCGTAGCGGCGCGCCGGGATGGTGGCTTCCCGCTGCTTGCGGGCCTCGTCCATAGTGATGCCTTGCGCGTTGACGACCCCGGTGTCGAGCGCCTCTGCGCGTGCCGTGGCGTGGATTCCGGGGAGGAGATTGTTGATCGTTACCCCCTTCTCCGCCACCTGCCGGGCCGTCCCGGCCACGTAGCCCGTGAGCCCGGTGCGGGCGGCGTTCGAAAGGCCGAGCTGCGGGATCGGCGCCTTCACGGACTGGCTCGTGATGTTGACCACCCGGCCCCATCCCCGTGCCATCATCCCGGGCAGCGTGGCTTTCATGAGCGCGATGGGCGTGAGCATGTTGGCATCGAGCGCGGCGATGAAATCGTCGCGGTCCCAGTCGCTCCAAAGCCCCGGAGGCGGGCCGCCTGCATTGGTGACGAGGATGTCGAGATCACCGGCGGCCTCGAGCACCGCGGCCTGCCCATCGGGCGTTGTGACATCGGCGGCGACCACGGTCACGGAGACCCCGTGCGCGCGGAGTTCGTCAGCCGTGGCCTCGAGCGGCGCGACGGAACGCGCATTGATCACGAGGTCCACGCCCTCGGCGGCCAGCGCCATGGCGCAGCCCTTTCCGAGGCCCTTGGACGATGCGCAGACCAACGCCCGCTTTCCCCGAATACCCAATTCCATCTCAGACCTCCCGCTGCAGTCCCGGCGTTCCCGCGGACCTAGCAGCGCGCGGATGCCCCTTCAATGCCGACCGGGCTCCCAAGATGCGCCGCAATCATGCCTTAAGACTTGCGGTGGTACGTTTGTGCAACCATTGGAATCTGACTACGATGAGTGACATGGCCTCCTCTTTCCGCTCGAGCCTCCGCGCGACGCAGACCTTGCCGGTTTTCCGGGCCGAGGCGTTTTTCGTGCTCGCGGGCGTGAATGCGGGGGAGGCCCTGAGCTTTGCCAGCGAGCTGGTGCTGGATGACGTCTACGAGCTCGACGCCGCCGCCGCGCCCAGCGCGCTCAGCGTCGGCAACGACGCGGATGCGCTTCGCATCGCGCCGGACAGTGCCGTGGGCTCCCCCGGCGGACACATCATCATCGACTCGACCATCACGCTCATGTCGCCCCTCGGCGCGACGATCGAGGGGCTTATCCTCGTGGAGGTCGATGGCGGCGAGGCCGTCGACATCTTCCTTCTGCCGCTCGCGCATCTCGCGCCGCGCACGGATTACACGCTCGTGGGCATCGATACGTCCGATGCGCGGCGGCGCTTCGCGGAGGCCGCCTGTGTCGCCTTCACCCGTGGCACCCACATCACCATGGCCTCCGGCGCGCAGGTGCCCATCGAGGAACTCCGCGTCGGCGATCGCGTCCTCACGCGGGACGAAGGCCCGCAAGAGATCCGCTGGATCGGGCAGAACACGCGCCGCGCCGTGGGGGATTTTGCCCCGGTCCTCATCCGCAAAGGCACGCTCAACAACGAGAACGACCTTATCGTGAGTCCGGATCACCGGCTCTTCATCTACCAGCGCGATGACGAGATCGGTGCGGGCCGGGCCGAGGTCCTCGTGAAGGTGCGCCACCTGATCAATGGCGACACCGTCGTGCGGCTCGAGGGCGGCTTCGTGGACTACTTCCAGCTCCTCTTCGACAGTCACCAGATCATCTATGCCGAGGGCATCGCAGCAGAGAGCCTCCTCGTGGATCCCCGCACCCGGGCCGCGCTCCCGGCGGATGTGGACGCAGCGCTGGCCAAGGCGCTCCCCGGCCACGAGGACCGCCACCACCTGAATTACGAGGTCAGCGAGACACTCCTCAGCCGGAACGCCGCCGAGATGCTGCGCCGCGCGTCCACGCGCTAGGCCTAGCGCACGATCAACACGTCGCAGGGCGGCTCCCGCAGGAGATCGTTGGCCACGGAGCCGAGGATGGCGGGCAAGGCACCGGCGCGTCCATGGGCACCGATGGCCAGAAGCGGGACGCCCTGCTCCTCCACGGCCCGCGCGATGACCGCACCGGCCCCACCCTTTTCGATCGTCACCGGCCCGCAGGAGGCCTCCTCCAGCGTCAGGCTTGCCTGCCACGCTTCGGCGGAGGCCGTGGCATCATTGAGAAATGCCGCCTCGAGCGGCGCCGCGGCACCGGGGGCCCGCGCCAGCCGCCCTTCATAGGGCACATGGAGCGCATTGACCGGGTGGAGCGCGATGCCCGGCGCGAGAGACGCGGCTTGCCGCGCCGCCTTTGTCGAGGCCTGCGAGAAATCCGTGGCGACGATGGCGGCCGCGTAGGGGCGTGATGCATCCTCCCGGACGAGGAGCACCGGGCACGGGGCATGGCGCACCGTCTTCTGCGCGGTGGTCTCCCACATCACGTCCAGAAAGGCGCGCCGCCGATGGGTGCCCACGACGAAGAGGTCCACCATGGCGTGGGTGGCGGCGATCATCTCCTCCACCGGGTCACCCGCCCGGACATCGATGGTGACATTGCGCGGGGCCTCCAGCGTCTCGAGCAGCGCCGTGATCGCCGCGCGCGTCTTTTCGATCAGCAGGTCCTCGAGG
This sequence comes from Pseudomonadota bacterium, assembly GCA_038533575.1. NCBI lineage: Bacteria > Pseudomonadati > Pseudomonadota > Pseudomonadota bacterium. The sequence continues at coordinate 1,343,083 of JBCAYL010000001.1, forward strand.
TCGTCGGGCAGGTCCTCATCGATGACGGACAGCACGGTGAGCGCGGCGTCGTGCTGCCGCGCCAGCGCGGCGGCGCGTTGCACCGCCTTCTCCGACCGCTCCGAGAGGTCGGTGGCGACTGTGATCGTTTCGATGGCCATGGGCATCTCCTCCGCTTTGGTCAGAGGCCTAGCACCCGCCCGCGCGGCGGGCCTTGATCCAGCGCAAGAATTGCCGCGCGCGCATGCGCCCCTTGCCTCCCCCGGGTTTGGCGATAAACCCCACCCATGCTCGACAATCGCCCCAGCCTTCCCCCGGAAGTCGCCCGCCGCCGGACCTTCGCCATCATCTCGCACCCCGATGCGGGCAAGACGACGCTGACCGAAAAGTTCCTGCTCTATGGCGGCGCGATCCAGCAGGCCGGCCAGGTGCGTGCCAAGGGCGAGGCCCGGCGCACGCGCTCGGACTTCATGCAGATGGAGAAGGACCGCGGGATCTCCGTGAGCGCCTCGGCCATGGCCTTCGACTATGGCGATTACCGCTTTAACCTCGTGGACACGCCCGGGCACTCGGACTTTTCCGAAGACACCTATCGCACGCTCACGGCCGTGGACGCGGCGGTCATGGTCATCGACGGCGCCAAAGGCGTGGAGAGCCAGACCCAGAAACTCTTCGAAGTCTGCCGCTTGCGCGACCTGCCCATCTTGACCTTTTGCAACAAAATGGACCGGGAAAGCCGCGATACGTTCGAGATTATTGACGAAATCCAAGAAAACCTCGCCATTGACGTCACGCCGGCCGCCTGGCCCATCGGGCGCGGGCGGGAGTTCATCGGCTGCTATGATCTCCTGCGCGACAGGCTCGAACTCATGGACCGCGCGGACCGCAACAAGGTGGCCGAGAGCGTGAAGATCGAGGGGCTCGATGACCCGAAGCTCGCCGAGCATGTTCCCGCCGCACTGCTCGATACCTTCCTCGAGGAGGTAGAGATGGCCCGGGAGCTCCTGCCCCCGCTTGACCCGAAGGCCCTCCTTGAAGGGACACTCACGCCCATCTGGTTCGGCTCCGCGATCAATTCCTTCGGCGTGAAGGAGCTGATGGACGGGATTGGCACCTACGGCCCCGAGCCGCAGCCCCAGAGCGCCGAGCCCCGCCAGATCGCGCCGGAAGAGGGCAAGGTTTCGGGCTTTGTCTTCAAGGTGCAGGCGAACATGGACCCAAAGCACCGGGATCGCGTGGCCTTCGTGCGCATGGCCTCGGGGCACTTCACGCGCGGCATGAAGCTTACCCATGTTCGCACGAAAAAGCCGATGGCCGTCTCGAACCCCGTGCTCTTTCTCGCATCCGACCGCGAACTCGCAGAGGAGGCCTGGGCTGGCGACATCATCGGCATCCCCAACCACGGGCAGCTCCGCATCGGCGACACCCTCACCGAGGGAGAGGCGCTCAAGGTGACGGGGATCCCCTCCTTTGCGCCGGAGCTCCTGCAGGGCGTGCGCTCGGGCGATCCGATGAAGACGAAGCACCTCGAAAAGGCGCTCATGCAGTTCGCCGAGGAAGGCGCCGCCAAGGTCTTCAAGCCGATGATCGGATCGGGCTTCGTCGTGGGCGTCGTGGGCCAGCTCCAGTTCGAGGTGCTGGCGAGCCGGATCGAGCAGGAATACGGCCTGCCCGTGCGTTTCGAGGCCTCGCAATTCACCTCAGCGCGCTGGGTCCACGGGCCCAAGGACAAGGTCGACGCCTTTGCGCAGTCGAACAAACAGCACATGGCCACCGACAATGACGGCGACGATGTTTTCCTCACGCGCCTGCAATGGGATATCGACCGTGTTGAACGGGACCATCCCGATCTTCGGCTGTCCTCAACCAAGGAGATGATGGTCTGATCCGGCGGCGCCCCGCCGGCCCGACTTGCGCCGCGCGCAGGACTTTGAGACCATCCGGAAAAACAGGCAGCGCTCCATGATCGCATCCCTCGCAAAGCTCCCCGTCAGGCTCTTGCCCGCAGCCCTCGCCGCGGGGCTGGCCACGGCCGCGGCAGCGGAACTCTGGGACAGCGATGCTGCGTGGAACCTGCTCAACCTTGCCAGCGTCTCGGAGGCCGTGGTCGACGACACGTGGTTTGCGGTGAAGGAGTTCCCCGAGGAGCTGCGCGCCGCCGCCGACGACTTCCTCATCGAGGGCTACGTCGTGCCGATCCTCGCGGAGCCCAAGATCTCGAGCTTCATTCTGGTCCAGGACCCCGAGAACTGCCCCTTCTGCGGCACGGGCTCGGGCTACGCGCCGGTTCTCGAGGTCATCCTCGGGGAGCCGATCCCCTCGGTGGAGGAGTTCTCCCGCATCCGCGTGCAGGGCGAGCTCGAGCTCATCGATGATCCTCAAACATTCCAGATGTTTGTACTCGTGAACGCCGCGCCTGTGAGTTGACCCGCGCGATTTGACCTCGGGCTGTGGATCGATTATCTGCAGCGCAGCACGCAGCGGCGTGCACGACGCCGGGCGCGACTGTGACAAGCGCCCAATGCCACGGGGCCCTGCCCCTAACTTTGGACGCTGATGACAAAATTTACTGATCTGAACTTGGACCCCAAGGTCCTCAAGGCCGTAGTCGATGCTGGCTACGAAGAGCCCACGCCGATCCAGGCGGGCGCCATTCCCCCCGCCCTCGAGGGCCAGGATGTCCTCGGGATCGCGCAGACGGGCACGGGCAAGACCGCAAGCTTCACGCTCCCCATGATCACGCTCCTGAAGCGCGGCCGAGCCCGGGCGCGGATGCCCCGCTCCCTCGTCTTGGCACCGACGCGAGAGCTCGCGGCGCAGGTGGCGGAGAACTTCGACACCTACACAAAGTACACGAAGCTGACCAAGGCGCTCCTCATCGGGGGCGTGAGCTTTAAGGAGCAAGACGCGCTGATCGACCGGGGCGTCGACGTCCTGATCGCCACGCCCGGGCGCCTGCTCGACCATTTCGAGCGGGGCAAGCTCCTCCTCACGGGCGTCCAGATCATGGTGGTCGACGAGGCCGACCGGATGCTCGACATGGGCTTCATTCCGGATATCGAGCGGATCTTTTCGCTGACCCCCTTCACGCGCCAGACGCTCTTCTTCTCGGCCACCATGGCCCCCGAGATCGAGCGCATCACCAACACGTTCCTGAGCAACCCGGCCAAGGTGGAGGTGGCCCGCGCCGCCACCACCAACAAGAACATCACGCAAGGCGTGGTCATGTTCAAATCCTCCCGCCGGGACCGCGAGGCGAGCGAAAAGCGCAACCTGCTGCGCGCGCTGATCGATGCCGAGGGCGAGAAGCTCACGAACGCCATCATCTTCTGCAACCGCAAGACGGACGTCGACATCACCGCGAAGTCGCTCAAAAAGCACGGCTATGACGCCGCGGCGATCCACGGCGACCTCGATCAATCCTTCCGCACCAAAACGCTGGACGGTTTCCGTGACGGGACGCTCAAGCTCCTCGTGGCCTCCGACGTGGCCGCGCGCGGGCTCGACATCCCGAATGTGAGCCATGTCTTCAACTTTGACGTGCCCAGCCATGCCGAGGATTACGTGCACCGGATCGGCCGCACGGGCCGCGCCGGTCGCAGCGGAACGGCGATGATGATCTGCGTGCCGCGTGACGAAAAGAACCTCGAGGATATCGAGCGGCTCGTGGAGGACACGATCCCCCGGCTCGAAAGCCCGCTGAAGGGCGGCGCACCGGAGCCCACGGCCAGCGATGAGAGCGACGAGAAGCCGAAGCGCTCTCGCTCCCGGTCGCGCTCCCGCAAGAAAGACGAGCCGAAGCCCGAGGTCGAAGAGGTGGCCGCCGCCGCCGAGGACACCCCGCGCGAGCCGCAACCGAAGCGCACGCGCGGCGGGCGTGGCCGGGGCCGCGACCGTGGCGAGAGCGGGCCCACGCCCGTGGGCATGGGCGATCACATGCCGGGCTTCATCGCCAAGAGCTTTGCCCAGCGTCTCGAGGAAGACGCGGCCTAGCGGCTGGAGCGCAAGGACCGCAGGAAAAGCCCGAGCCCGCCGAAGAAGAGCACGAGGATCACCACGAGATCAAAGACGCTCATCCGCGCGAAGGTGAGCTGGATCGAGGCGATGACCCCCGCCACCATGGCGATGAGCGCCCCGGCCGCGAGCCCCCAGCCGATCCAGTTCTTCGAGTTGTAGAAGATGATCACCACCCCGAAGATGAAGGGGATGAGCACCATCCCCGTCGTCACCGGAACGCCCCCCACGCGGAAGAGCCCCGTGCCGAAGCCAAATTGCGGGCGGATGATGATCCCGTTGAGGAGCAGGTAGCCCCCGGCGACCATCATCGCGAGCCCGATGAGGAACTGCCCCGTCCCGCCGTCGCTGCCGCCCGCGCCCATCAGCCGAGCCTCGAGAGGACGACGGTCACTTCGGGCTTCTTGCCGATCTCGGACATGGCCGTCGCGCGCGTGATGCGGCGGAGCTCGTACTCGAGTTTCTCGTCGTCTTTAAGTGTCTTGGCCGAAGCGCGCATGAGAAACTGACCGAGGTCCTCCTCGAGCACATCCGAGAGCGCGGCGTTCGATGTGCCCGTTTCGGCGAGGCCCATGAGATCGCACCATGGCTCGCCCACGGGCTCGTCATCCTCGAGGATCACGCTCACCATGACATGCCCGTTGAGCGCCATCCGCATCCTATCGCGGATCACGCCGTCAAGCGCCCCCACCTGCACCGAGCCGTCGAGATAGGTCCGGCCCGTTTCCACGTAGCCCACCACGCGCGGCGCATTGCCGGCGAGATCGAGCATCGTGCCGTTGACAGCGATGACGGAGGCGCGCCCGCCCTGCTCAGCGAGTTTCACGTGTTCGCGCAGGTGCCGGTGCTCGCCATGCATGGGCACCACGAAGGCCGGATCGATGAGCGCGTGCATGCGCTCGAGATCCGGCCGGTTGGCATGGCCCGAGACGTGGTAGAGCCCCGAGCTGTCATCGACGACATCGACGCCCATCTCGCTGAACTGGTTGATGATGCGGATCACGCCGCGCTCGTTGCCCGGGATGGTCTTCGAGGAAAAGAGGAAGGTGTCGCCCTCTTTCATCGAAAGCCCGCGATACTTCCCGTTGGCGAGCTGCGCGGAGGCCGCGCGGCGCTCGCCCTGGGATCCGGTCACGAGGAGCATCAGGTTACCCCGCGGGATGTCGAGCGCATCCTCGGCAGTCACGGTCTTCGGGAAATCGCTGAGCACGCCCGTCTCGACGCCGGCCTCGATCATGCGCCGCATTGCACGGCCCAGAAGACAGATGGAGCGGCCCGCCCGCTCCCCCGCCTCCGCGAGCGTCTTCACCCGCGCGATGTTGGAGGCAAAGGTGGTGGCTACCACCATGCCCTCCGCCTCGGAGACGAGGCGCTCGATCTCCGGGCCCACGACGGCCTCCGAACGGCCCGGCGTGTTCGAGAAGACGTTGGTGCTATCGCAGACGAGCGCTTTCACCCCGCCCTTCGCGATCTCCTCGAACATGTCCGCGTCAAAGGCCTCGCCCACGCCGGGCGTGGCATCGAGCTTGAAATCACCCGAATGGAAGACACGGCCCGCCGGTGTCTCGATGAGGAGGCCGGAGGATTCCGGGATCGAATGCGAGACCGGCACGAAGCTGACCTTGAACGGCCCCGCCTCCACGACCTCCGGGTAGCGCGAGACGGTCGTGACCGCCTCGGGCCCGATACCGAATTCCTCGAGCTTGCGCCGGGCGATGTTGGCGGTGAAGGTCCGCGCGAAGATGGGGGCGCCGAGCCGCTCGAAGGTGTGGCCCACGGCGCCCACATGGTCCTCATGAGCGTGGGTGATGAAGACGGCGTCGATCATCGCGCGGCGCTCCTCGAGCCATGCGATATCCGGCAGGATCAGGTCCACGCCGGGCGTGCCGTCCATGTCCGGGAAGGTGACGCCGAGGTCGACGACGATGAGCCGCTCCGCATCCTCGGGGCCGTAGCCGTAGACATAGCAATTCATGCCCACTTCCCCTGCCCCACCGAGGGGCAGGTAAATCAGTCGCTCGCTCACATGTTTTCCTTATTGTGTCGGTGGATGACGGTCAGGCCGTGCATCGTCAGGTCGTCTTCGAAGACGTCAAATAGCTCTTCTGCCTGCTCGAACAACGGCGCGAGACCGCCCGTGGCCACGATCTTCATGGGCCGCTCGCGTTCGGCGGTGATGCGCGCGGTCACCTCCTTGATGAGGCCCACATAGCCCCAGAAGATGCCCGATTGCATGCAGGCGACCGTATTCGTGCCGACGACGCGCTGCGGCTTCGTGATATCCACGTGGGGCAGCGCGGCGGCGGCCATGTGGAGCGCCTCGAGGCTCAGGTTGACGCCCGGAGAGATGACCCCGCCCACATATGCCCCGTCATGATCGACCACGTCGAATGTCGTGGCCGTCCCAAAATCGACGACGATGAGATCCCCGCCGTGAAGATCGAAGGCACCGGCGGTGTTCACGAGCCGGTCCGGGCCCACGATCGTGCCCTCGTCCACGCGCGGATCCACCGGCAAGAGGCAGTCCGGCTTGCCAACCACCCAGGGCCGCGTGCCGAAATAGCGATCCGAGAAGACCCTCAGGTTGAAGACCACCCGCGGCACGGTGGAGCTTACGATGACCTCGTCGATCTCGGGGTCGATCCCGTGGAGGTTCATGAGCGTTTTCAGCCAGACGTAGTACTGGTCCGCGGTGCGCTGGTGCTCCGTCGAGGCGCGCCAGGTGGCGAGGAAGCTGGTGCCATCCCAGAGGGAAAAGACGGTGTTGGTGTTCCCGCAATCGATGCACAGAAGCATGGAAACCCTTCAGAAATAGACGTCCGCCGCAGGCAGGCTCAGGCGGCCTTCGGGCGTGGATAGTATAAGCTGGCCTGAGATGTCGATGGTCTCGAAGATGCCCTGACGCTCCGTCTGTGCCGTGCGCGCGCGGATGGGCTCGCCCAGCCTCGCGGCCCGTTCCAGCCAGGCTTCACGCACCGGGCCGAAGCCTTCCCGCACGAGGCGCGCCTCCCAATGCGCGAAAGTGGGGGCGAGATGATCGAGCACCTCCTCGGGCGCGGCCTCCAAATCGAGCGCCCGCGGCGGCAGCGCGTGCGGCTCCAGGAGGCCCGGATCGGGCGCGTGGCGCAGGTTGATCCCGATGCCCACGGCGAGCTTCGCACCCGGCAACGTCTCAAGCAGGATCCCCGCGACCTTGGCGCCGCCCACGAGGACGTCATTGGGCCATTTGAGCGCGAGGTCGGCGACGGCCAGAGCCTCGAGCGTGTCGCGCAGCGCCAAAGCCGCCACGAAGGAGCGCAGGGCCGCCTCGGCTGGCGGTGGCGACGGCATCACGAGCGTGGCGGCGAAGTTCCCGTCCGGGTGCTGCCAGCTGCGGCCGCGCCGCCCGCGGGCCGCCGTCTGACGCAGCGCGAGGATCCATGTGGGGGCCGCGAGCTCTGCCGACACGCGCTCGGCCTCGGCCATGGTGCTGTCGAGCTCGGCATGGACGCGGCGCTGCGCGACCTCCATCAGCGGAGCGCGGCGAATTGGGCGGCCATCTCGGCGAAGGCGGGCGCCGTGCGATCAAGGAGGAGGCCGGGCCAGAGGCCGAAGAGGACGAGGGCCGCGACAAGGAGCGAGAGCGTCAGCCGCTCGCGCCCGTCGAGATCGGCCACCAGCTTGAAATGTTCCTTGACCCGCGCGCCCAGCATGAGCTGACGGTAAAGCACGAGCGCCAAGGCGCCGAAGAGGAGCGCGCCGAGCGCCGTGAGGAGCGCCGCGGTCAGGCTCACGGGCATCAGCCCGAAGAGCGCGAGGATGAGCGCGGCGAAGCCCGCCGTGCCGGGCACGCAAAGCAGCGCGAGAACGAAGAAGAGGAAGAAGCCCGACAGGATCGGCAACCGCGCCTTGAGCGCGCCGAAGGCCGCGATCTCCCGCGCGTTGCCGCGCGCCTCCAGCATCACCGCCAGCGCAAAGAGCGCGGCCAGCGTGCACCCATGGGCGAGAATGGCGAGGACGATGGCATCGAAGCTCTGCACCGTGCCGCCCGCCACGAGGAGGACGAGCGCGCCGGTCTGCGCCACCGCCACGTAGGACAGGAGCCGACCGAGATCCTCCTCCGTCAGGGCCGAGAGGATGCCGAGCACCAGCCCGAGCCCCGCAAGCGTCATCAGCAGGGGGGCGAAGCCCTGCGTCGCCACGGGCAGCATGCCCACGTGAATGCGCAGCAATCCGTAGAGGCCGAGCGCCGTCACGAGCACGCAAAGAAGCATGCCGACATGGAGCGGCGCGCGATAGGCCAGCCCGGGAAGCCAGGTGTGAAACGGCCAAAGCGCGGCCTTCACCGCCACGCTCGCAGCAGCGAGGAGCCAGAGCACGCCCTGCGCCCCGCCCGGCAGCGCGCCGTCTCCCGTGGAAAAGTTGTGGAGCACGAGCTCCGAGATATCGGTCGTCTGCGCTTCTCGCGCGAGACCCGTGGCCGCGATGATGAGCAGGATGGAGCCCGGCACGGTGTAGAGCCAAGCCTTGAGCGCCGAGACCCCGCAGGCCTTGCGCCCCCAGCTGCCCGCGAGGATGAGCGCGGGCAGGATCGCCAGCTCGAAGAAGGCGATGAAGAAGATGAGATCGAGCGAAAGCACCGCGCCGAGCAGGGCCGTCTCCAGCGTAAGCATCCAGATCACGTAGTGCTTGACCCGCTCCGTCAGCATCCAGCTCATCGCGACGGCGATGGGCGTGATCGCCGTGATGAGCACGACAAAGGGCAGAGAGACCCCGTCCACCCCCATCCGGTAGGTCAGGCCGAGGATGCTCCGGCTCTCCTGAAACTGGAAGCCGCGATTGGCCCCGTCAAAACCGAAGAAGAGCGCCGCGGCCACGAAGAACGTGGCCCCCGACGCCGTCAGCGCCAGCCACTTGGCATTCTGCCGCGCGGCCTGATCGTCGCCACTGAGGAAGATCGCGAGGATCAGCGCCGCAAGGAGCGGGGTGAAGGTCAGGATCGAGAGCAGGTTTTCCATGTCAGCCCTCCCTCACGCGCCGACCATGGCGAGGATCGTGGACAGGAGCACGAGACCGACCAGTGCCGTGATCGCGTAGGGTGCTGTGCGCCCCGCGTTGAAACGGGCCCAGAGCTGCGTGAGCGACGGGTGGAGCGACCGCGCGAGCCGCAGCATGAGCGCATCGAGCCCGGAGGCGTCGAGCTTGTGTCCGAGGGTCTCCCCGGCCCAGCCGGCCGGGCGCTTGATCAGGGCCCCGACCAGCGTCTCCGCAGCCAAGGCTCCGCCCGGAGCGGGCAGCCTGCGCGAGAGCGCCTTGGCCCAGCCAAGCCGCAGAACGAAGAAAAACGCGGCGAGCGTGAGCCCGGCAGCAAAGCAGATGAGCGGCACGGCGCTCACCCATGTCGGGGCGGCGATGCTGGCGGGATCCGGCACCCAGAGGGTCGTGAGGACGACGAGAAAGCCCGCAGCGATGAGCACGCCGCGCGTGACCGAGGGCTCCGCGATGTCCTCGGGCAGCGTGCTCCTCGGATTGCCCTCGAACGTCATCACGATCACGCGCCAGATCGCGAAGCTCGTCAGCACCAGCGCCGCGATGACGGGCGTGAAGTAGCCTGTCCCGTGGAGGGCCGAGAGAAGCACGCCGGTGCTTGCAAAGCCGCCAAGGCCGAGCACCGCCCCGTCATAGGGAAAGGGCAGCCCCAGCCCGCTCAGGCCCGCGGCGCCCACGAGCATCGCGCCGTAATGCGTGCGGAAGGCCGCCTTGCGCCCGCCAAGCTGCCAGAGATCGCATTCGTCGCCCCGCGTGGCGATGGAACTCACCCCCCAAAGGAGGAGCGCGAGACAGCTCGCCTGCGCGAGCAGGTGCGCCAGCGCAATATCGGCGAAGCCCAGCGCGAGCATCAGAGCGACGATCCCGCCGACCGATCCCGCGAGGAGCGCGACGGATCGCCGGATCTCCTGCTGAAGGATGGCGAGCGCTGCGAGCACCACCGCGCTGATCGTGCCGAGGGCCGCCAGAAGCGCACGGTGCGCGTCCGTGAGGACAGTGCCGTGGGTATCGATCAGCCAATACGCCGCCAGCGCGCACACGATGGGCAGCAGCGGCATGGCCGGGGTCGGCGTCAACGCGGTCTCGGCCAGCCAGACATGTGCGAAGAGGAGGCCAAGGAGGATGGCGGCTGAAAGGAGGATGGCGAGGCTCGCAACACTGCCGAGCAGGGCCGCACGGCCGAAGGCGGATGTCTCGCCCGTGAGGGGCTCGGCAAAGAGAATTTCGAAGCCCGCGCCGTCCCGCCCTGCAAAGAGCGCCGCCGCAGCGAGGGCCAGAACAAGCACAGCGAGAAGAAGGGGCACCAGCACGCGCTGCGCGGCCCGACCCGCCGCCTGGCTGCGGTAGTCGAAGCCCGCGAGCTGCGATCCGAACCAGGCCATGAGCAAAAGGCCGCCCAGCATCTGCACGGTGTCCGTCGCGGCAAAAAAGAGCAGCGCCGCAGCAAGGAAGAGCCCGTGGATCACGCTGAGCCGGGCCTTCCCGTCCGCGCGCACTTTGGGCTTCTGCGCCAGAACCGGCAGATCGTGCACCATCACCTGGGACAGCGCGCCCAGCGTGAGTGTGAGTGCGATAAAGAGGAGACCCGTGGCGCCCGGCTCAAGAACAATCTCCGTCGAAAGACTGCCGCTCTCGATCCAAGGGCTCAACAACACCGCCTGCGCCAGCGCCCCGCCGCCATAGGCAATCCAGGCGAGGAACGCCGCGAAGCCATAAAGCACCGCGCAGAGCCAAGAGAGAGCGATCTCCGACATCGCGCTCCGCGCGAGCCATGCCACGCCCGCCCCCAGAAGCAGCAGACCTATCAGGATCACGCCCATGGAGCGCTCTCCCCCGTTGCCGTGGATTTCACCTAGTCGTCTCCATCTTTCGACATCGCGTCGCGCGCCAGGGTCATGGCCCGTGTCATGGCAGGTGGACCGGCAAAGAGCGACATCTGAACGATGGTTTCCACGATTTCTTGATCCGTGGCGCCCGCTTCCTTTGCGTGGCGCACGGTGGTCTTGATCTGCTCATCGGCCTGCGCGCCAAGCACGGTGAGCGCGCCGAGGGTCAGCAAGAGCCGCGTCTTGGCGTCGAGACCGTTGGGATTGAAGGTCTTGCCGAAGAACATCTCGAGCATGTCCTGGGGCATCGTTGGCGGCATGGCCCCGATCCAGGAACTCGCGGCTTTCGACCACTCCTCCGACGCCTTTTGCATTGCTTCGATGAGGGATTTGTCCATGGGCGATCCGCCTCGCAGTCTTCCGTCGGCTGAACTTAGGCCAACCGGGGGCCGGCGTCGACTGAAAGCGCGCGCATCACCGGCCTAGACGGTCGGGATCCCGGCCTCGCGGCAGGCGGCGACGGTGGCCGTGGCGTTGAGCGTCTGGTCCCCGCGGGGCATTTCGCGCGAGATGGTGTAGGCCGCATCGGCCGTCCAGACCCGGCCTGCCTCGGAGACGTTGGTGCGTACGTGGCGCAGGAAATTCACGCCACGGATGAGCGCATATTGCGCGGCGGCGCAATCGGTGAAGTCGCGCAGGTCCCCCGGCCCGCGCGCGCCTTCCATGACGACGGCAAAACTCACCAGGTCATCGGCGAGGAGCGTTGTTTCCACCGGCAGGTAGCGCGGCGCGAAAGGCGCCTCCTGCGGCGCGGGGCCTGGGGCCTCGCACCCCGCGCAGAGGAAAAGCGCTGCGATTGCGATGCTCCTAGCGTTCACGGAGGAGACGGCCCACTGCGGTTTCCTGGTCGATCTCGGCCACGCCCACGGCGCAATATCCGGCGGGGCTCTCCCCCTCTAGTCCGCGGGCCGACAGGTAGGCCTCGGCCTCGGCGCGTAGATTGGCGCGGGCGATCGGATCATCGACGAAGGCATCGATCTCCTCGCTGGAAAAGCCCGCAGCCCGCGCCGCCGAGAAGAGCTGATTGCGCAGGTTGTAGACCCGCAGCAGGCGCGGCGTGATGCTCTCGCAGTTCTTCTGGATCGCGTCCCCCACGGCGACGGCCAGGAGCCCGTTGCGCACCTCGGCGACATCATTGGGGCTCCGCGCCTCGAGCGGCGCGGCGAACGGCGTGAGGAGGAGAAGCATGATCGCGAGGGGGCGCATCACCATGTCACTGCCCTCCCGCTTCGCTGGCCACGAGAAGCTGGCCCAAGGCGCTGCCTTCGTCGATCTCGCTGAAGGCTGCCGCGCAGATGTCGTTGGTGCTCGGGGCAGCGAGCGCGTGGCGCTCCATGAAAGCGGCCTGCCGGGTGCCGACGCCTGCCTCGACGCCGGAGAGCTCCGTGAGCGCGTCGCCCACGATGCCGTCGGTGGCGAGGCGGGACAGCAAGAGCTCCGACGCCGAATTCGCCGCCTCGAGGCTCACATCCACATCGGGGCAGAATTGCGCGAGGCGCTCGGCGGTGCTTACGGCAAAGAGCGCGTCGAGGTAATAGTCGGGGGCGACCGTTTCCGCCGCCGCGCTCCCCGCCACGCAGATCGCCACCGCGCCCGTCAATGCTGTGTATCTCGTCATGGTTTCACGTCCCGTATCTGCGCCGGCTGATGGGCCCGAGATGGCCGCGACACAAACGGTTATGCAATAACGCGGCCGCATTCGCAGGATTCCGCCACGTCAGGAGCGGCTCCGCCAGAGCCTGAGCGCCACGATCATCGACCATGTGAAGGCAGCAAGCGCGAAGAGATCGGCGAGGATCGCGTATTCGCCCGGCAGCCCCATCCGCGGCCCGAGCCACTGCACGCCGAGCCAGAGCGCCATGGCAAGGACAAGCACGATGGAGACGAGGCGCGACGTCTTCGCGCGCCGGACATCTTCTTGGCTGGGCTGCTTGGACACCGGGGGCGGTCTCCCGTCTCTTGCGAAAACAGAAACGGGCGCGCCATGGCCTGGCGCGCCCGCGCTCATTCATGCGGCTCAGTAAACCTTGCCGTCATCGACCTTCTTGGAAAACTCCGTCTCGCCGCCGGCGGCGAGGACCTTGGCCTGCGCGACCCATTCATCGCGCGTCACGCGGCCCTTGAAGCCCTCGAGGTTCTGATCGACCCAGGCCACCTCGTCGGCAGACCAGGATGCGATCTGGTCGAAGTGGTAAAAGCCCAGCGTATTGCAGAGCTTCTCCAGCTTGGGCCCGATGCCTTTGATCTCCTTGAGATTGTCGGCCTTGCCGTCGCGCGCCGCGCTCAGCGCTTCGGGGCGGGTGCCCTCTCCCGCCGCCGCGACCTCGCCCGGGTCCGGCGCTGCTGCGCGCGCGGGCTCGGGCACCTTCACAGGCTCCGCCTCCACGGCCTTGTCCACGCCGGGCGCGGGCGCTTCACCGGGCTGCGGCACGGGCTTTCTGTCGGCGCCGGGGGCTTGCACGTCCTGAAGCGCAGGCAGTTCCCGGCAGAAGATGTAGGCAAACACGACGCCGAGCGCCACGATGACGAGACCGCCCAGGAAGATGCTCTGCGTCCACAGGTAGCCCGCGAAGATGCGGAACACGATGGTGGCCAGCGCACCGATGAACGCGGCCATCGCAAAGGAACTGATGGTGCAGCTCGTGGAGCCGGATTTTTGGGTCATGATCGAGGAACTCCCTTTTCCGTCGACGTTATTCTTTTCGGCACTTTGGCACGCTCCTCGGCGTCACGGAAGGCCACATTTGCCCCGAAATCATGTCCTTCCGGGCAAAAGACGCACCGCGCCCGCGCCCCGGCCCGCGCTAGCCCCAGGGCCGCGCGCCCTGCGTGACCACCACGTAGAGACAGAGCGCAAAGGCCACGAAGGAGGCGAAGGCCGCCATGGCATGGGGTGCCACGCGCCCGCCGCGCCGCGCATAGATGATGACATCGACCATGGAGGCGAGGATGAACGCGGCCTGCAGCCCCGCCATCACCGCGAAGTCACGGTATAGCACGGCCATGACCGTCAGCGCGAGAAATGTGAGATAGCGCCCGGCCATCACCTCGGGCAGAGCCTCCGGCGCGTGATCGAGCTTGGCCAGCGATCGCGCCGGATCCTGGACCATGATCGCGGCGATGAAGCCCGTGACCGACAACGTCACCACCGAGACAAAGGCGAAGATCGCCCCGGCGAGGGTCACTTCCGGTCCCCGCCAAAGCCGATCTTGTCTCCGAAGGCCATGAGCCAGAGGAGGAGCACCGCGAGGATAGGAAACGCGGCGACGAGCGCCGCATAGGCCGGGATGCCGTAGCGCGGCAGCAGGATCCAGAACGGGACGATCACGAGAACGCAGTAGACCGCGTACCAAAGCAGCATGTCAGAGAGCCTCCATGTTGGTCGCCCAGGCTTCGGGCACGCGGCCGAGATGCCCGGCGACGGCCTCGTATTGAGGGGCGAGGAAATCAAGGGCGGGCTGCCGGAGATCATCGCGCATGACCACGTCCTGCCCGGGATGCACCTTGCGCTCGAGCGGCGCGGGCGCCGGCGGCAGACCGAGCCACGCGCAGAGCGCCCCGTAGCCCGCATCGCTCATGAGCTCTTCCATCACCATGACGCGGAAGCGCTCCGGCGGCAGGGCCGCGCCGAGGCGCGCGATGGTGGCGGCATAGTCGCCGCGCTCCGTCAGGTGCGTCTCATGGCCTTTGTGAAGGATGCGCCAGAGCGTGGCGTTGGATTTCTTCGGTACGGTCTGGCCTTCCATGAGCTGCCGCTCGGCCTGCATCCGCACCGCAGACCAAAGCCGCGCGAGAGGATCGCGCACGAGGTAAAGCAGCCGCACATCGGCGCTGAGCGCGGCCATGTCCTTGAGCTTGGCTTTGCTCAGCAGCCCGTAGGCGGGGCAGATATCAGCAGCGAGCCGGGCCTCTCCTGCCCGGTTGAGCACGTATTCGAGATAGGCGCCATGCCCCTTGCGCGGGGCATCAAGCATCGCAATGAGGCCCGCCATGTCGGCGATCCGCCGCTCCATGTTGCGGACCTGCCAGCCGCGCCCTGCGGCCTCGGCCTCTTCGCGGGTGGTCTCAAAGCGGCGCAGCTGCGCGCGGAAGGCGTCGAGCTGTTTCGCGCGGATGGGGGGCGAGAACGTATCCCAGTAATGGAGCTCCTTCACCGCTGGCAGGGCGCAATCCTCGCGGTCCGCGAGGGTGCGATAGAGCCAGGACGTCCCGGCCTTAGTCGCTCCGATGCCAATGAGGAGAATGGGTCCGCTCACGTCGCCCTCGATACGCTTCGCCGCGCAGTCTGGCGAGCGCGCCTGGGGCCGTCAACGGATCAGGAAACCCAGGGCGGCGTGCGTTTCTCGAAGAAGGCCCCGATCCCTTCCGCCGCCTCCTCGGATCGCCAGCGCGCGATGAGCGCGTCCATCGTGTGCGCGATCAACGCCGCGTCGATGGGCGGCCGGAGCGCGCGGGCGAGCGCCTTCGTCTCTGCCACGGCGCCCGGCGCGCAGGACAGGTAGGGCGCGACCTCAGCGTCGATCGCGGCGTCGAGCCCATCCGCGGGCACCACGCGGGCGAGAATGCCGAGGCGCACGGCCTCCTCGGCTCCGAAGCGCCGCGATGACATGAAGACCTCCGTCAGGCGTGGCCCCATCTTCGCGGCCACGTAGGGCCCGATCGTCGCCGGGATGAGCCCGAGACGCGTCTCCGTGAGCCCGAGGAGCGCACCTTCCACGCCGATGGCCACGTCAGCGAGACAGGCGAGCCCTACCCCGCCGCCAAAGGCGTTGCCGTGGATCCGCGCGATGACCGGCACATCGGTGAGATGGAGCGCATGAAACATGTCCGCCAGCCGCTGTGCCTCCGCCCGGCGGCCCGCGTCGGAGGCCTCGAATTGCGCCCGCATCCAGCCGAGATCGCCACCGGCGCAAAAGCTCTTTCCCGAGGCCGCCAGCACCAGCACGCGCACCCCGCCAGGTGTGATCGCGCGGACGGCCGTCGTGATCGCATCCAACATCTCCGCGTTCATGGCGTTGTGCACAGCCGGGCGCGCCAGCGTCAGCGTCAGCACGCCACGCGCGTCGAGGTGGGTTTCAATTGTCATGCACGCGCCCCACCAATTTCCGGGCGAAATCGCCCAGCGCTTTCAGTTCTCGAACATCGATGCCCGTCTCGTAGCCCAACGCCTCCACATGCCCGACCACGGCCTCCGTGGCGACATTACCGGGGGCTCCGGGCGCGTAGGGACAGCCGCCCAGGCCTGCAACGGAGCTGTCGAAGCGGCGAATCCCTGCCGCGAGCGCCACGTCCACATTGGCGAGGGCGAGGCCCTGCGTGTCATGGAAATGCGCCGCCACCTGCGCGGGGTTCCAGGGGGGCAGCGCGGTCTCGAACATCGCCGCCACGCGCTCGGGCGTCCCCTTCCCCACCGTGTCGGCGAGCGCGAGCGAGTTGCAGCCGAGCGCCAAGAGCTCTTCCGAAAGCGCACCCACAGCGGCAGGCGCCACGTAGCCCTCGAAGGGGCAATCTGTGACGCAGCTGATATAGCCGCGCACCCTCACGTCAGCAGGCTTTTCCGCCATGATCTCGCGCACGCGACCGAGGCTTTCGGCCACCGAGCAGCCGAGATTGGCCTCGCTGAAAGCTTCGGTCGCCGACACGAAAACAGCGATGCGGGAGATGTCGAAGGCCGTCTCCCCGCGCACCTCAAGATATTGCGCGAGCCGGCGCGCATTGGGAATGAGCACCATGCCCCGCACACCCTCGAGCGGCCCCACGGCGCGCAGGACCTCCCCCGTCGCCGCCATTTGCGGCACGCGGGACGGGTTCACGAACGAACCGACCTCGATCTGACGGAGCCCCGCGGCGGCGCAGGCGCGGATGAACGCGGCCTTCTCGGCGACGGAGATCTCCGCGCGCTCGTTCTGGAGCCCGTCGCGCGGGCCCACTTCGATGATCTCGACGGCGCCTAACTCGCCCATGCCGGATAAAACTCCTGGCTGTAGAGCTTCTGCGCGCCGGGCAGTGACGCCTCGAAGGCCTGCCGCGCGGTGATCCGCGCGTACCAGGCCGCGAGCTTTGGAAAGCCATCGAGCGGCGTGAAATGCCGCGCCATATAGACGGCCTGCCCCACGGCGATGTCGGCGGCAGAGAAGCTCCCGAGCAGGTACTCCCCGAGGCCGCCTTCCAGCGCAGCATAGCACTTTTCGATGCGCTTGGCCTCGATCTGCATGACGATGGGCGAGCGCATGTGATCCTCGTAGAGCACCACGTGCTGCTGTGTGAGCGCCGCGCTATGCTGGCTGATGGTCTCCGCGAAATGCAGCCAGCCCAGCCACGTCGCGCGCTCTGGATCGCCCGGTGCGCGGCCGAGCCCGGCCTCCGGAAAGCGCTCGCAGAGCACCTCCATGATCGCCCCGGACTCGAAAAGCACCGCGCCATCGAGCTCCAGCGCGGGCACGCGTCCGGCCGGGTTGAGCGCGAGAAAGTCCGGGCTTCGCAGCGTCTTGTCGAATGGCCATTCGCGGAGCTCGAAGTCCACGCCGAGCTCGTGGAGCAGCCAGAGCACCCGCATGGAGCGCGTCTGCGGGCAGTGGTGGAGCCGGATCACTCCGCTGTCTCCAGCCGGATGATGGGCGCGCCCGCCTGCGTCTGCGCCCCGGCCCGGCCCACGACCTCGGCGATGATCCCGTCGCGCGGCGCGCGCAGCGTGTGCTCCATCTTCATCGCCTCGAAAACGGCGAGCGGGTCCCCCGCCTGCACGGCCTGCCCCACCTCGGCCATGACGGCCTTGAGAAGCCCGGGCATGGGCGCCTCCAAGAGGTCCGCGCCCGCGCTCTCGTCCACGGCCACGCGCAGATCCGGCACCTCGAAGACATAAGGCGATCCGTAAAACACCGTCACCCCGTGGGCGTCGCGGTGGATGGAGGCGCGCACCGGCGCGCCGTCGATCCACCAGGTGCCGTCGCGCAGGGCCACGTCATACGCCCCGGCGCGGAAGCTCTCGGCATGGGTTTCCACGGCGATATCGATTATCTCGCCGCCGAAGCTGAGGCGCGCAGTCCGCGTGAGCGGCGCCCAGAGGGAAAAGCCGCTGAGGAAACTCCGCGGCCCGTGGAGGCCGAGCGCGCCGAGGGCCGCGAGTGCCTGCGTCTTCGAACAGGGCCGTGCGTCTTCGGTGAGCGCGCTGCCTTCGCCCGCGATGAGACCCGTGTCAAAGGTCCCCGCGACGAAATCCGGCACGCGGATGAGACGCCGCAGGAAGGCGAGATTGCAGGTCAGGCCCGCGATCTGGGTCTCCGCGAGGGCACGGTCGAGCGCGGCGAGCGCCGCCGTCCTGTCCGCACCCTGGCAGATGACCTTCGCGATCATCGGATCATAGAACGGGCTGATGGCGTCCCCCTCCCGGACGCCGCTATCCACCCGCGCCCCTTCCGGGAATGCGAGCCGCGTGAGCCGCCCCGTGGCCGGGAGGAAGCCCGCAGCCACGTCCTCGGCATAGAGCCGCGCCTCCACGGCGTGCCCGGTGAGCGTGATCTCTTCCTGCGCGGCTGGGAGCGGCGCGCCAGAGGCAACGCGCAGTTGCCATTCCACGAGGTCGATGCCCGTGATCGCCTCCGTCACCGGGTGCTCCACCTGCAGGCGGGTGTTCATCTCCATGAAATAGAACCGGTCCGGCCTGAGCCCGTCGGAGGCGTCCACGATGAACTCCACGGTGCCCGCCCCGGCATAGCCGATGGCCTCTGCCGCGCGCACGGCGGCGGCGCCCATGGCCTCCCGCATCTCGGGCGTCATGCCGGGCGCTGGCGCTTCCTCGATCACCTTCTGGTGCCGCCGCTGAAGCGAGCAATCCCGCTCGAAGAGGTGGACGGCCCGAGCCCCATCGCCGAAGACCTGCACCTCGATGTGGCGCGGGCTCGCCACGTATTTCTCGATGAGGACGTCGGCGTTGTCGAAGGCGCCCTTGGCTTCCGAGCGTGCCGAGGCGAGCGCCGCGTCGAAGTCCTTCGCGGCCTCCACGATGCGCATGCCCTTTCCGCCGCCACCGGCCACGGCCTTGATGAGGACGGGGTAGCCCACCTCCTCGGCCGCCTGGCGCAGGGACTCATCCGCCTGATCGGCCCCGTGGTAGCCGGGCACGACCGGCACGCCCGCCGCCTCCATCCGCGCCTTGGCCGCATCCTTGAGCCCCATCGCCCGGATAGCCTCCGCGGAGGGGCCCACGAAGACGAGCCCCGCGGCCTCGACTTTCGCAACGAAATCAGGGTTCTCGGAGAGGAATCCGTAGCCCGGATGGATCGCGTCCGCTCCGGTAGACCGGGCGGCCTCGAGGATCGCATCCTGGCGCAGATAGCTCTCCGCAGGGGTCTGCCCGCCGAGCGGGACGGCCACGTCGCAGGCCGCCACATGGGCCGCGCCCGCATCTATATCGGAGAAGACGGCCACCGTATCCACGCCCATGGCCTGCGCCGTGCGCGCGATGCGCACCGCGATCTCGCCGCGGTTGGCGATGAGAAGCCTGCGGATCACTCTTCCCGCTCCTGCGCTTCGGCCCGGTAGGACCGATAGCGGTGCCGGTAGATGAGGTTCGGCCGGTCGGCTTCGAGCAGGTAGAAGATCACGCCCGCGCC
Organism: Pseudomonadota bacterium; assembly: GCA_038533575.1. Lineage (NCBI taxonomy): Bacteria > Pseudomonadati > Pseudomonadota > Pseudomonadota bacterium. The sequence continues at coordinate 1,362,602 of JBCAYL010000001.1, forward strand.
GAGGATCGCGTTGATCACGCCATAGGCCGCAAGCGCCGGCGGGACCTCGAACGCCCCCCCACCGATGAGCTGGATGAAGCCGAACATCTCCCGCACCGCGAGCAGGATCGCGAGGACATAGGACCACGGCGCGCGAAAGATCAGGCCCGCCGCGCAGACCAGCATGAGCAGCGTGAAGACGATGGGCACGATCCCGAAGCTGCCGAAGCTGATATTGAGCGCGGCCTCGAAGGAGCTCACCCCCGCGAACCAGACGGCGATCCCGTATTCGATCACGCCCGGCCGTCCGCGCGGATGCCCGAAGGCCTCCGTGGGCGTGACATAAACCCAGTGACGCCCCATGGCATCGGGCTCTGTCAGGACACTGTCTTTCTTCATTCGATCACCTCGATGAGCCGGAAGCGCTCGCAGACGAGCATCATGTCCGGCGACCAGCCGCCGTGGCGGTCGAAGAAGATGCGGTGCGCCTCCCGCCATGACGCGTAATCCGGGAATTCCCCCTCGGCGAGGGCGAAGTCCTCTCCCACATCGTCAAACTTGCACTGGGTGACATCCGTGGTTTCGATGACGGCCACGGGCGTGTCGTCCCAGGCGAGCGCGATGTCGCGACGCCCGATGGCAGGCATCGACGCGGGCTCCGCTTCGTATTCGCGCAACGCCGCGCAAGTGGCTGTTTTCTTTCCCGAAATGACGAGGGGCAGGATCTCCGCGCTCATCTCGGCACTGTCGCCGAACTTGAACGTGATCGCGCCCGGATAGCGGGCCTTGAGGGCGGCGAGATCTGTCACATGCGGAACACGCCGAAGCGTGTCTCCTCGATGGGTGCGTTCAGCGCCGCCCGCAGCGAAAGCGCAAGCACCTCGCGGCTCTTGCGCGGGTCGATGACGCCGTCGTCCCAGAGCCGGGCGGAGGCGTAAAGCGGGTGGGACTGCTCTTCAAATTGATCAATAACCGGTTGTTTATAAGCGGTTTCTTCCTCCTCCGACCACGTCCCGCCGCCACGCTCGATCGCATCGCGGCGCACGGTCGCGAGGACGCCTGCCGCTTGCGGTCCGCCCATGACGGCGGTGCGGGAGGTGGGCCAGCTCCAGAGGAAGCGGGGCGAGTAGGCCCGGCCCGCCATGCCGTAATTCCCCGCCCCGAACGAGCCGCCGACGATGAGCGTGATCTTCGGGACCGAGGTGCAGGCCACGGCGGTCACCATCTTGGCGCCGTGGCGCGCGATGCCCTCGTTCTCGTATTTCCGGCCGACCATGAAGCCGGTGATATTCTGCAGGAAAATCAGGGGGATACGCCGCTGCGAGCAGAGCTCGATGAAATGCGCGCCCTTCTGCGCGGCCTCGGAAAAGAGCACGCCATTGTTGGCCAGGATCCCGCAGGGCATGCCCTCGATCCGCGCGAAGCCGCAGACCAGCGTCTCGCCGAACCGCGCCTTGAATTCATCGAAGCCGTCACCGTCCACGATGCGGTCGATCACCTCGCGGATGTCGTAGGGCGTGCGTAGGTCGGCGGGGATGACGTCAAAGAGGTCATCCATGGTTTTGTGCGGTTTTGTGCAATCCGCGGAGACTGGCATCGCGTTTTGTACACCGTGATCCCCGAGGTTGCGCACCGCCTCCCGCACAAGCGCAAGGGCGTGGGTGTCGTCCTCGGCCAGCGTGTCGACGACGCCCGAGACCTTCGCGTGGACCTCCCCGCCGCCCAGATCCTCGGCGCTCACGATCTCGCCAGTCGCGGCCTTCACGAGGGGCGGCCCGGCGAGGAAGATCGTCCCCTGCTCGCGCACGATGATGGAGACGTCGGCCATGGCGGGCACGTAAGCTCCGCCCGCGGTGCAGGAGCCGAGCACCGCCGCGATCTGCGGGATGCTCGCCGCGCTCATCCTCGCCTGATTGTAAAAGATGCGCCCGAAGTGGTCACGGTCCGGAAAGACCTCGTCCTGGTTGGGGAGGTTCGCGCCACCCGAATCCACAAGGTAGATGCAGGGCAGCCGGTTCTCTTCGGCGATCTCCTGGGCACGGAGGTGCTTTTTCACTGTCATCGGGTAGTAGGTGCCGCCCTTCACCGTGGCGTCGTTGGCCACGATCATGCAGAGCCGCCCGTGGACCGCACCAATCCCCGCCACGACGCCCGCGCAGGGTGCCGCACCGTCATACATCCCGTGCGCCGCCGTGGCTCCCACCTCGAGGAAGGCCGCGCCAGGGTCGAGCACGGCGGCCACGCGATCCCGCGGCAGCATCTTGCCCCGCGCCACGTGCCGCTCGCGCGCTTTTTCGCCGCCGCCGGCCGCAGCCGCCATGGCTGCCTCGGCCACTTGGGCGAGCGCCGCCTCGTGCGCCGCGCGGGTCATTCGAGGCCCGTCCCGCGCTGGAGGACAAGCGTCTGCCGCGCGGTCTCCTGCATCATGCAGGCGGCCGAGGCCGGGCCGCCGCCCGTTCCGCCGCCCCATTTCGCCCGCTCAAAGGCGCAGAGGCCGTCGCGATAGCCGATCCAGGCGCGCTGCATCTCGCGGATGGGCGCGACCATGGGCGGCGTCCGCAGGCCGAACTCCTCGGCATCCGCCTCGATCTCCCCGGCCTCCGCGAGCAGCGCCTGGTAGGCCGTGTTGAGCTCCGCATCCCACCATGCCCATTCGGCGGCGAGGCACCCGCCCATGCCCACCGTGGTCGTCCCGCCCTCGGTCATATCCATGCAGGCCGCGGCCGCGCGGCCCACGCAGAGGAGCTTTGCGTGCTCGCTCTCCTGCGCCGCGAGGCAGGCGGTGGTCGCGTCGATATCGAACACGAGGTCCTCGGCCATCACCGGGGCGGCGAGCAGGAGGAGCACACTCCACTTCACGCGCGGTATTCCGGGTTCTCGAAGTCAAATCGCGCGCCCGCCTTCCAGGCTTCGCGATCATTGCCCTCGTTTGGGATGCCGTCCTTCAGCATCTTGGCGAGGTGCATCAGGTTCCACGTCATGATGGTGGTGTTGCGCTGGGTGAAATCGTTGTCGAAGCCCACGCGACCGCCCTGCCCGTCATCGTCACCGTAGGAGGGCCCCGGCCCCGCCTCGCCGATCCAGCCGGCATCGGCCTGCGGCGGTATCGTGTAGCCCAGATGCGAGAGCGCGTAACCGATGGTCATCGCCGCGTGCTTGATGCCGTCCTCGTTGCCCGTGATGAGGCAGCCGCCCGTCTTGCCATAGTAGATCGACTGGTTCTTCTCGTTGAGCATGCCGGACATGGCGTAGAGCCGCTCGATGAGGACACGGCAGACCGAGCTTTCCTCGCCGAGCCAGAGCGGCGTGCCCACGACGAGGATGTTGGCGGCCTTCACCGTTTCCCAGATCTCGGGCCAGTCGTCCTTTTCCCAGCCGTGATCCGTCATATCAGGATAGACCCCGGGCGGGACGTCATGGGCAAGCATGTGGACATGCTCCACGGCCACGCCGTGCTTTTCCATGATCGCGGCAGAGGCCTCGAGCAGCAGCCGCGTATGGCTGTCCTCGGCGCGCTTCTGCAGCGACGTGTTGATGAAGAGTGCCTTGAGCCCCTCAAAGCGCATGCCCGCCTCCCCTGTCATGCTTCGGGCACCTCGCCTTCGCGGGCGGCGTATTCCAGCCCCCCGCCCCGGTTGACGCCGTAGAGAAATGCAGCGCCGCCCCCCGGCGGTTCGCAACGGACCTCGACCCAGACGCGGCCCTGTTCGCCGGGCACGCCCACGCAATCCGTCACGGCGGCGCCGGGCCCGATGAGCGTGTCATGGTCGGTGATGTATTCGCCCGCGTAGTATTCGATGACCGCGCTCTCGGTGACGGCATCGCGCTCGATGCGGAGCTTGAGGCCGGTATAGCCCACGATGAGGATGAGCACGAACACCGGCGCGAAGTAGAGCCAGCGCGGCATCACCGGAGGCTCGACACTTCGTCATAGAGCCGCTCGAGATCGCCCAGCGCCTGCCCGGCCGCGTCCGCGGCGCAGGCGGCGGCATCGCCTGTGCAGCTATGGGGGCTGAGCCAGCGGGCGGGCGTGGACAGGCGGCGCGCCTGAAGTGCAGGGAGCGCGTCGATGTCCACCCGGCGCAGCGCGCGCTCGATGTCGGCGCGCACGGTCGCGGCCTCCGAGGACCACCGGCCACTGAGACCGTCGCGGCATTTCGTGCTCGCGCAATCCGCGAGCGCTGCGTCCCGGCACGCGGCCCGCGTCAGCGCCGTGGCTGTTTTCATGAGCCGCGGGTCACAATCGGGGCCGGTGCAGCGCTCGTGCGGGAAGCGCTCCGAGAACGTCGCCATGACGCGCGCCTCGTAGCCGTCCCCGAGGCACGCCTCGTATTTCGCCACGCCCGCCATGGCCGTGCCGGCCCAGAGGACGAGGCAGAGGACGGCCCCTCGGATCACGCCATGGCTCCCACGAGCTCACGGCCCACGAGCATCCGGCGGATCTCGGACGTACCCGCGCCGATCTCCATCAGCTTGGCGTCGCGGAAGATGCGCGCGACGGGCGCGTCATTGAGAAAGCCCGCGCCGCCCATGGCCTGGATCGCCTGATGGGCCTGTTTCATCGCCTCCTCGGAGGCGTAAAGGCAGCAGGCGGCGGCGTCCTGCCGCGTCACCTCCCCCCGGTCGCAAGCCTTGGCGACCTCGTAGACGTAGGCCCGGGCGGAATTCATGGCGGTGTACATATCCGCGATCTTGCCCTGCATGAGCTGGAAGTTTCCGATGGGCTGGCCGAACTGCTTGCGCTCGGAGACGTACGGCATGACCTCGTCGAGGCAGGCGGCCATGATGCCGAGCCCGATCCCCGCGAGCACGACGCGCTCGTAATCGAGGCCGGACATGAGGACCTGCACGCCCTTCCCTTCCTCGCCCAAGACGTTCTCGAAGGGGACTTCCACGTCATCGAAGATGAGCTCGCCCGTATTCGAGCCGCGCATGCCAAGCTTGTCGAAATGGGGCGAGGTGGAGAAGCCCGTCATCTCTTTCTCGATGAGGAAGGCGGTGATGCCCTTGGAGCCGCCATCGGGATCCGTCTTGGCGTAGACGACGAGGGTGTCGGCGTCCGGCCCGTTGGTGATCCAGTATTTGGTGCCGTTCAGGCGGTAATGGTCGTTCCGCTTCTCGGCGGCGAGCTTCATGGAGACGACGTCGGAGCCCGCCCCGGCCTCGGACATCGCGAGCGCGCCGACATGTTCGCCGGAGACGAGCTTGGGCAGGTATTTCGCCTTCTGCTCGTCAGTGCCGTTCAGCTTGATCTGGTTCACGCAGAGGTTCGAATGGGCGCCGTAGGAAAGCGAGACCGAGGCCGAGGCCCGCGCGATCTCCTCGATGACGAGCGTATGGTCGAGATATCCCATGGCCGCGCCGCCGTAATCCTCGCCAACGGTGATGCCGAGGAGGCCGAGATCGCCCATCTCCTTCCAGAGTTCCTTGGGGAAGTCGTTCGTCCTGTCGATTTCGGCGGCCAGGGGCTTCACCCGCTCCTGCGCCCAACGGTGGGCCACGTCGCGGATCGCCTCGGCGTCCTCATCGAAATCGAACCTCATGGAATGATGAAACATCGCTTCCTCGAATAATTGAACACTCGTTCAGAAAAGTAGCCCGCGGCCCCGCCCCTGTCCAGCGTTAGCGGCTCTGGTGCACGGCGCTGACCTCTTGGCGAATGATGCGCGCGATGAGGGCGCAATCCTCGAGGCTGAAGGTGAGCGGCAGGCGCATATCCATCACGGCCCGCAAGATGCGGTCCGTGGCTGGCATGGGCTCGGGGTCCGCGTAGCGCCAGCTCTGGTAGGTGGACGTGAAGGCCACGGGCTCCGGCGCGCCGAACCACTTGAGCTCGACCCCCCGCGCGGCACAGCGCGACACGACGGCACGGATCGCCTCGTCGGCCCAGTCGAGGAGCAGGAATTGGTAGGACGAGGCCACGAAGGCCTCCCGCTTCTCGCGCCGGATCCGCGTGAGGCCGGGGCACTCGGCGAGGCCGTCATCGACGGCGGCGTATCGCTCGTTCCAGCGCGCGCATTGCGCCTCGAGCCGCTTGAGCTGCGGGCGCAGGATCGCGGCACGGAGATTATCCATGCGGCCCGAGATATTGGGCATGTCGTACTTGATGCCCTCGAAGGCCTCGGGCGGCGGTGCGGCGCGATGCTTGCGATAGAGCATGTAGCTGCCCGAGAGCATGACAGCGCGCGCCATGATCTCCGCGTCATCGCTGACGATGAAGCCGCCCTCGCCGGAATTGACGTGCTTGTAGGTCTGCGTGGAATAGCAGCCCACATGGCCGTGGCGCCCGCTCCAGACGCCGTTCCACTGCGCGCCCATGGTATGCGCGCAATCCTCGATCACGATGAGCCCCTCGCGGGCCGCGAGCTTCATCACCGCGTCCATGTCGCAGATATGGCCGCGCATGTGAGAGAGCATCAGCACCCGCGCCGCGCCCGCCTTGGCGGCGAGATCGGCAAGGTCGATCGTGAGCCCCTCCGTGACTCCCACGAAGACCGGATGCGCGCCCACGCTGGCGATGGCGCCGGGCACGGGCGCAAGCGTGAACGCATTGGAGAGCACCGGGTCGCCGGGCTTCACGCCCGCGGCGCGGAGCGCACAGGACAGCGCGTATCCCCCCGAGGCCACGGCGAGGCAGTATTTCGCGTCCATCTGCGCGGCGAACTCTTCCTCGAGGCGCGCGGTCTCGGCCACCTCCCCCTCTGCCTCGTTGTAGCGGTGCAGCCGCCCGTGGCGCAGCACGTCGAGCGCCGCCACGATCCCCTCCTCGGGGATCGGTTCCTGCTGCGTGAAGCTGCCGGTGAAGGTCTCCATGGCAGGGAGCTAGGCGGCGCGCGCGGGCAACGTCAAGGGAGGAGCCGCGCGGCCAGGGCGGGAAGCGCGGCGTAATCATCGAGCCACGCATCGGGCGACATCTCCGCGCGGCTCTCTGCATCGGGGCTGAAGGAGACCGAGACCGATGGCACCCCCGCGGCCCGCGCTGTGCGTTCGTCGGTCATGCTGTCTCCCACGAGGAGCGCGCGCTTCGGGTCCCCGCCCACGCGCGCCACCGCCTCGAAGAAGGGCGCGGGGTCGGGCTTGCGCACGGGGAGCGTGTCAGCCCCGACGAGCGCGCCGAAGCGGTCCCGCACTCCGAGGGAGGTCATGAGCGCCTCCGCGAGGCCCTCGGGCTTGTTGGTGCAGATCGCCACGCTGAAGCCCTCCGCGCGAAGGCGCTCCACGGCCTCGAGCGCCCCGGGATAGAGCACCGTGTGATGATCGAGCGCCGCCGCGTAGTGCCGCAGGAGCTTGGGATATTCCGCCTCCACCGCCTCCGCGCCATGGCCCTCGACCCGCGAAAAGCCGAGCGCCAGCATGGCCTTACCGCCCCGGAGCGCCGTGCCCGCATCGCCCGCGTCCAGGAGCCTGCCCAGCCCCAGCCCCTCGAAGCAGGCATTCGCCGCCGCCAGGAGATCACCGCTCGTATCGGCGAGCGTGCCATCGAGATCAAAAATCACACTGCGCATCATTCCGCCGAACCCCGTTTCACATCGACACGCAAAGTGACGGCCAAATGCCTTGCGGCAAGGCCGCATTTGATGGTTATCAAAAAGAAAACAAAACCGAGGCCCGAGTATGCCCACTGCACTCATCGTCCTGGCCGCCGGGCGCGGCACGCGGATGCAATCGGACCTGCCCAAGGTGCTCCACGAGATCGCGGGCGCGCCGCTTCTTGTCCATGCGCTCGACAGCGCCCGGGAGCTGGAGGCCGAGCAGAAGATCGTCGTCACCGGATCCGGCGCCGAGGCGGTGGAGGCCGCGGCGATGGCCCATGACGAGACCCTGACGTGTGTCCGCCAGACAGAGCAGCTCGGCACCGGGCATGCCGTGCTTCAGGCAAAGGAGGCCCTCGCGGGCCACGAGGGCCCCGCCTTCGTGCTCTACGGCGACACGCCCTTCGTGCGCCCCGAGACGCTGCGGGCCATGGCGGAGGCGCTCGAGGAGGCCAGCGTCGTTGTGCTCGGCTTCGAGGCCGCCGATCCCGGGCAATACGGGCGGCTCGTGACGGAGGGCGACCGGCTCCTCCGGATCGTGGAATGGAAGGACGCCTCCGCGCAGGAACGCGCGATCACGCTCTGCAACAGCGGGCTTGTCGCCGCCGATGCCACGCTCCTTTTCGAGCTTCTCGGCGAGGTGACGAACACCAACGCGGCGGGCGAGTACTACCTGACCGACCTGCCGGGGCTCGCCGGCCAGCGCGGGCTCGTCACCCGCGTCGTCACCTGCCCGGAGGAAGAGACGCTGGGGATCAATTCCCGGGCAGACCTCGCCGCCGCCACGGCCGCGTTCCAGGCACGGGCCCGGCGCGAGGCGCTGGAGGACGGTGCGCAACTCGACGCGCCCGACACTGTCTTTTTCGCCTTCGACACGGTGCTCGGCCGGGATTGCACGGTGGAGCCCAATGTCGTCTTCGGCCCTGGCGTGACCGTGGAGACCGGGGCCCGCATCCGTGCGTTCTCCCATCTCGAGGGGTGCCATGTCGCCCGCGGGGCCGTCGTGGGCCCCTATGCCCGCCTCCGCCCCGGCGCGGAGCTCGCCGAGGACGTGCGCGTGGGCAACTTCGTGGAGGTGAAGGCCGCCGAGATCGGCGAAGGCGCCAAGATCAATCACCTCTCCTATATCGGCGACGCGGCCATCGGCGCGGGCACGAATGTGGGCGCAGGCACCATCACGTGCAACTACGACGGCGTCATGAAGCACCGCACGGAGATCGGGAAAAACGCCTTCATCGGCTCGAACACGATGCTCGTGGCGCCGGTGACGGTGGGCGACGAGGCCATGACGGGCTCCGGCTCCGTCATCACGAAGGACGTCGCCGAGGGCGACCTCGCCGTGGCCCGCGCGCGGCAGGAGAACAAGCCCGGCCTCGCGCGGAGGCTGATGGCCAAACTGCGCGACATCAAGGCGAAGAAAGGCAAGTAAATGTGCGGAATCGTAGGAATTCTCGGAAGGCACGAAGTCGCGCCCATGCTCGTCGAGGGGCTCCGGCGGCTCGAATATCGCGGCTATGACAGCGCGGGCATCGCCACCGTCAACGATGGCGCGCTCGACCGCCGCCGCGCGGTGGGCAAGCTCGTCAATCTGAGCGATCTCCTCGTGCATCAGCCGCTCGCGGGCAAATCCGGGATCGGGCATACCCGCTGGGCCACCCACGGCGCGCCCACCGAGCTCAACGCCCATCCCCACCGCGCCGCCAAGGTCGCCGTCGTCCATAACGGGATCGTGGAGAATTACCGGGAGCTGCGCGACGAGCTGAAGACGCACGGGATCGAGTTCGTCACGCAGACCGATACCGAGACGGTCGCCCTCCTCTGCCAGCATTTCATGGATGGCGGGCAATCGCCCGTGGACGCCGCGCGGAGCACCGTGGCCCGGCTCGAGGGTGCCTTTGCTCTGGCCTTTCTCTTCGACGGGCTGCCTGACCTTATGGTCGCCGCGCGGAAGGGCTCCCCCCTCGCCATCGGGCACGGCGAAGGCGAGGTCTTCCTCGGCTCCGACGCCATCGCGCTCGCGCCGCTCACGGATCGCATCACCTATCTCGAAGAGGGCGATTTCGCCGTCCTCACCCGCCAGAGCATCGACATCGAGGACAGGCACGGGCGCCGGGCCAACCGCGCGGTCCATACCGTCCAGATCGACCAGGGCGCCACGGACAAGGGCGGCCACAAGCACTTCATGGCCAAGGAAATCGCCGAGCAGCCCGCCGTTATTGACCGCTGCCTTGCGGCCTATCTTGACGGGGACACGATCACGCTGCCCGACGGGTTCGATTTCGAGGGGATCGAGCGTGTCACGCTCGTGGCCTGCGGCACGGCCTTTTACGCCTGCATGGTGGCCAAGTACTGGTTCGAGCAGCTGGCGCGGCTCCCCGTGGAGATCGATATCGCCTCCGAATTCCGCTACCGCGAGCCACCGGTAAGCCCGAACACGCTCGCGATTTTTGTGAGCCAATCCGGCGAGACGGCAGATACGCTGGCCGCGCTCCGCTACATGGAAGGCAAGGCGGCCAAGATCGCCGCCGTCGTCAACGTCACGACCTCGACCATCGCGCGGGAGAGCGACCTCGTCTTCCCCATCCACGCGGGTACGGAGATCGGCGTGGCCTCCACGAAGGCCTTCACCTGCCAGCTCACGGTGCTGGCGCTCCTCGCGCTGAAGGCCGCTCTCGCCAAGGGACAGCCCTTGCCCGAGGACGCCCTCGAAAACCTGCGCCTCGTGCCGGGCCTCGTGCAGCACGCACTCACACTCGCCCAGCGGTCCACCGACGTCTCGCGTTCGCTGGCAGAGGCGCGCGACATCATCTTTCTCGGCCGCGGCGCGCTCTATCCCCTGGCGATGGAAGGTGCGCTGAAGCTAAAGGAAATCAGCTACATACACGCCGAAGGTTATGCGTCAGGTGAGCTGAAACACGGCCCCATCGCCCTTATCGACGACAGCGTGCCCGTGGTCGTCATGGCCCCGCGTGACGCCCTCTTCGACAAGACCGTCTCCAACATGCAGGAGGTGATGGCGCGCGGCGGGCGCGTCGTGCTCATCACCGACAGCGCCGGGGCGAAGATGGCCGGCGACGGCGCGTGGGAGACGATCCTCTTGCCCGAGATCGACCCGCTCTTCGCCCCCATCCTCTATGCGGTGCCCGCGCAGATGCTCGCCTACTACACCGCCGTGGCCAAGGGGACGGACGTGGACCAGCCGCGCAACCTCGCGAAATCCGTCACCGTGGAGTGATGCTCAGAGCGGTGTCACGCGGATCGGCACCACCGCGGTCAGCGGCACGCCGAGCCCTTGCAGCGCCGCCAGCGACGCCCGGCTTCCCGCCGTGCGCGCCCCGTCGATGGGGATAAGGGTCACGTCGAGCGAGGTGCCTGTCTCCACCGCCGTGATGCGCCCCGGCCCTTGCCTGTCGACAAGCGGTGTCCTGAGCCAAAGCCCGGGCTCGGCGGCGTTGCCCAAGGTCGCGAGGGTCTCTGCCGGGGCCGCGGCGGTGGCGGGCGGCGCTTCGGGCGCCGCCTCGTCGGGCTCGGGCACCAGTGCCGCCTCGTCGACCGGCTGAGGGCCGACCGGAACGGCGAACTCCGCGCATCCTGCACAGAACGCCAGAAAAGCCATCACAATCACGCGCATACCTACCGCTACCGCCCTCAAGGGATGCGCGCAACAGGCGGGGGGCTTCACACGGCAACGGACCGCGCATAGACCTTTGCCATGGCCAACGCCCCCGCCCTCATCGATCCGTTCCAGCGCGCGATCACCTACCTCCGCCTCTCGGTGACGGATCGCTGCGATTTCCGCTGCCTCTATTGCATGTCAGAGAAGATGACCTTCCTGCCCAAGGCGGAGCTTTTGTCGCTGGAAGAGCTCGACCGGCTGGCCTCGGCCTTCATCCGGCTGGGCGTGGAAAAGCTGCGCATCACCGGCGGCGAGCCCCTCGTCCGGCGTGATATCATGCAGTTCTTCGAGGCCATGGGCCGCCACCTCGAGACCGGTGCGCTCAAGGAGCTCACCGTGACGACGAACGGCTCCCAGCTTGCCCGCTTTGCCGATGATCTCGCCCGGACTGGCGTTCGGCGGATCAATGTCTCGCTCGACACGCTCGACGCCGTGAAATTCAAGGAGGTCACGCGCTGGGGGCGGCTCGCGCAGGTGCTCGACGGGCTCGATGCCGCGCAGGCCGCCGGGCTCCGCGTGAAGCTCAATACCGTCGCGCTCAAGGGCTTCAACGAGGAGGAGCTCTTCGACCTCCTCGCCTTCTGCGAAACGCGCGGGATGGACATCACCTTCATCGAGGTCATGCCCATGGGCGATCTCGGCAATGAAGACCGGCTCGATCAGTATTGGCCCCTGTCGGACCTGCGCGCGCGCCTCGCCGCGCGCTACACGCTCACCGAGCTCAGCCACCGCACGGGCGGGCCCGCGCGCTATGTGCGGATCAATGAGACGGGGCAGCAGGTGGGCTTCATCACGCCGCTCACGCACAATTTCTGCGAAAGCTGCAACCGCGTGCGCGTCACCTGCACCGGCGAGATCTTCACCTGCCTCGGGCAGGAGGGAAAATCCGACCTGCGCGCGCCGCTCCGCGCCTCCCCCGAAGATGCCCCGCTCGAAGAGGCGATCCGCGCGGCCATCGGTCTCAAGCCTCGCGGGCATGATTTCGACTATGCCCGCGGGGTGGCCGACGGGCAGATGAGCCGGCACATGTCCCATACCGGCGGTTAGGCCGTGACCGCCCTCCTGCGCATCTATGGCCTCGCGACGCGGGCCTTGCTGCCCCTCGCGATGCGCAGCGAACGAAAGAAGCTCGCGGCGGCGGGCATGGAAGACCGGCTGCCCGAGAAACTTGGCCATGGCGACAGCCCCCGCCCGGAGGGACGGCTCCTATGGGTCCATGCGGCCTCCGTGGGCGAGAGCCTCTCCGCGCTCAACCTCATCACGCGACTGACCAAGCGGGCACGGATCCTTGTCACGACGGGCACGCCCACCTCCGCCAAGCTCATGGCGGCGCGGCTCCCGGAGGGGGCGTTTCATCGTTTTGCGCCGCTCGATGCCAGCGCAGCCGTGGCGCGCTTTCTCGACCATTGGCGCCCGGACGCGGCGCTCTTCATCGAGAGCGAGCTTTGGCCGCATATGATCCAGGCGCTCGAGGCGCGCGGCCTGCCCCGGGCGCTGGTGAATGCGCGCATGTCAGAGACATCCCTGAAACGCTGGCAGAAGCGCCCGGCCACGGCGCGCGCGCTCCTCTCGGGCTTCGCGCTCGTGCTGACGCAGACGGATACGCTTGCCCATGCGCTCGCCCATCTCGGCGCGCCGCGGGCGGAGAAGGCGCGCAATCTGAAAAGCATGGCCGCGCCGCTCCCCACCGACGCGGGGCTCATGGCGGAGGTCCCGCACAAGTCCTGGGTCGCGGCCTCGACCCATCCGGGCGAGGAAGAGCTCATTCTCAACGCCCAGGCCATTGTGCTCGAGCAGCATCCGGACGCCACGCTCCTTCTCGCCCCGCGGCACCCCGAACGGGGCGAGGCGGTGGCGCGCCTCATCGTCAACCGCGGCTGGCCTGCGCCGCGCCGGAGCGCGGGAGAGGGCCCAGGCGGGCCCGTCTGGCTCATCGATACGCTGGGCGAACTCGGCAGTCTTTACGCGGCCGCACCCATCGTCTTCCTCGGCGGATCACTGACGAAGGTGGGCGGGCACAACCCCTACGAGCCCGCGCAGCACGGCGCGGCAATCATCACCGGGCCCCATATCCAGAATTTCACCGATGCCTTCGCGGAGTTCGACACCCGCAAGGCCGTGCAGCAGGTGACGAGCGTGCAGGCGCTGGCGAGCACCGTGGCCAACATGCTCACGCACCCGCCGCTCCTCCATGCCCGCCGCGAGGCCGTGCGGGACGTGGCCGGGCGGCAGGCCGAGGGCCTCGACCGGATCGAGGCCCAGATCGTTGAGGCGCTGGGGCTCTAGCTCGCGAGGGGCAGCCGCTGTTCGACGATCTCCGTCCACCAGCTGCAGCCCGCGGGGATCGCGTCATCGTTGAAGTTGTATTCCGGGTGATGGACGCTGGCGGTGTCCCCGTTGCCCATGAGGATATAGGCGCCGGGCCGCGCGTTGAGCATGAAGGCGAAGTCCTCGCCGCCCATGACCAGGGGGGCATCCGCGCATTCCCCGGCCACCTTGCGGGCCATGTCCGCGGCGAAATCCGTCTGTTCGTCGCTGTTGACCATGACCGGGTAGCCGCGCTGGTAATCGACGAGGGCCTCTCCGCCATAGGCCGCGGCGGTCGTTTCGGCTACGGCGGAAAGCCGCGCCTCGACGAGGTCCTGAATGTCGGCGTCGAGGGTGCGCACGGTGCCACGAAGGGTCACCGTCTGCGGGATCACGTTGTGAGCGTTCGAGGAGGTCTGGAACGAGGTGACCGAGAGCACGGCCTGTTTCACCGGGTCCACGTTGCGGCTCACGATGCTTTGCAGCGCGATCACGATGTGGGAGGCCATCACGGTGGTATCCACGGCCTCCTGGGGTTTGGCGGCGTGGCCGCCCTTGCCCGTCACGGTGATGGTGAACTGGTCCGCGGCGGCGAAGAAGGCACCCGGGCGGATGGCGAACTTGCCCGCCTCGAGGCCCGGCCAGTTGTGCATGCCGTAGACCTCTTCCACGTTCCAGCGGTCGAGCATGCCGTCATCGACCATTTCCTTGCCGCCGCCGCCGCCCTCTTCGGCGGGCTGGAAGATCACGAGAACATCGCCGTCGAACTGCCGGGTTTCACACAGGTATTGCGCCGCGCCGAGGAGCATCGCCGTATGCCCGTCATGGCCGCAGGCATGCATCGCGCCCGGCGTCTTCGACGCGTAATCGAGCCCCGTGGCCTCGAGGATGGGGAGCGCGTCCATATCGGCGCGGAGCCCGATGGTGCGCCCCGAGCTGCCCTTGCCCTTGATGAGGCCCACGACGCCGGTGCGCCCGATCCCCTCTACGACCTCGTCACAGCCGAAGGCGCGCAGCTTCTCGGCCACGATCCCGCTCGTGCGATGCGTCTCGAAGAGAATCTCGGGATGCTCGTGGAGATCGCGGCGCCAGGCGGTGATGTCGGGCAGGAGTTCGGCGAAGCGGTTTTTGATGGGCATGGTCTCTCTTACTCCTCGAGCGCGCGGCTCAGCGTGGCTGTGAACTCTTCGGGGTCGTAGATGCCGTCGATGCGCGCGGTCTCGACCCCGTCTCTCAGGATCAATGTGGTGGGAAATGTCGTGATGGCCAGCGCGGCGCTGCGTTGAAAGGCCGCGCGGACGGGCTCCGTGTCCTCAGAGACGCGCGCGGCGGCGTGGGCGTCAATCGTCAGGCCCTGCGCCGCGGCAACCGCCGCGAGGACCGGGGCGGAGGTGATGTCCTGCCCGTCACGAAAATGGGCCTCTTGCAGGGCGTGGGCGAAATCGAGGCGCGCCTCGGCCGGGGCTTGCAGCAGCGCGTGGGACGGCGGGGCGGAGGCACTGACGGGGCTGTCCTCGGCTTCGATGAGCGCTAAGAAGGCGTCGGAGACATGCTGCCCGGTCGCAGCGGCCATGCGGGGCGCGGCGCCGCGAATGTAGGGCGCGGCATCCTTGTAGGGGCCCACGCGCGGCCCTGTGATGAGCCCGCCAGGCAAGACCTCCACGGCGAGGTCGGGATGGGCGGCGCGCGCAGCGTGCCAGGCGGGAATGAGGCCGAAACACCAGCCGCAGAGTGGATCGAACCCGTAGATGACCTCTTTGCCCGCGCCCGTCACTGGCCCCGTCACTGACACTGCGCGATGAGCTTCTGGAGGAAGGCCTCGCCCGCCTCGAACTGCGCCACGGTGATGTACTCGTTCGGCTGATGAGCTAGCGCGATGTCGCCCGGACCACAAATAACAGTGCTGAAACCGCCCGCCTGGAACCAGCCGCCATCCGTCCCGTAGGCGACGACCTGCTCGCCATTGTCGCCGGTGATGCGGCGCACGAGCTCTTCGGCGGGCCCGTTCGGCTCGGGGCTCACGCCCGGCCCGGGGGCGAGCATCCGGCAGGTGACGCCCGCGGTCGGATGCACGGCCCTCACCTCCGCATCCACCTCGTCGCAGAACGCCTTGAAACCCTTGAAGTGTCGCCCGTCCATCTCGGAGGGGACGTTGCGCACATCCACGCTGAAGGAGCAGTCCCGCGCAGTGATGTTGTGCGCCGTGCCGCCATTGAGCATGCCCACATGGAGCGTGGTGTAGGGCGGATCGAAGAGCGCGTCGTCCGGGTGGACGGGCTTGGCGCGGTTCTCCTCGGAGCGCTGGCGCAGCCACTCCACGAGGCGCGCGGCCACCATGGTGGCGCTCACGCCCTCATGCATCTTCGAGGAATGGACCTCGTAGCCGCGCACGTCGACGAAGCAGGCGTCACAGCTCTTGTGACCGCTGACGACGCGCATGCCCGTGGGCTCGCCCACGATGACCGCCTCCGCCGGGGGCAGCTTCTCCTTCATCGCCGCCACCAGCGGCCGCGCGCCGAGGAGGCCCACCTCCTCGTCATAGCTGAAGGCCAGCTGTATGGGCCGCCTGAGCGCCTTCATCTGCGGGACAGCGGCGAGCGCGAGCGCCACGAAGCCCTTCATGTCCGTCGTGCCGCGCCCGTAGAGCTTCCCGTCCTTCTCGGTCACGGTCCAGGGATCGGTCACCCAGTCCTGCCCGTCCACTGGCACCACGTCGGTATGGCCCGAGAGCACGACGCCGCCGGGCTCCTCCGGCCCGATATGGGCGAAAAGCGAGGCTTTCTCACCCGTCTCGTCGTAGTCGCGGTGGCAGGAGATGCCGTGGCCGTCGAGGTAGTCCTCCACGAAATCGATGAGCGGGAGATTCGTGTCGCGGCTCACCGTGGGGAACGCGACGAGACGGTCGAGCATGGCGCGGGCGGTCAAGGTCATGGCTGGCATGGTGGCAGCATCCGCTGTGAGTTCAAGAAAAGCGCCGTCCCGAGCATCCGCCCTCGACGCGGGAGGCCCCGGGTTAGGCCCGGGGCGTGGTGATCACGTGGCACGTGCGTACCCGGCCCATTCCCCCTGGAGCACGAGGTGGCCGGGCGAGACCTCGTCATATTCCGAGGGCGCGGGCTCGTAATCGATGGGATGGATCGGCGACGGGATCGGGCGGAAATTCAGATCCCGCTCGCTCTTTCTTCGGGTCGGGTCTGCCACGGGCACGGCCTTGAGCAGGCTCTGCGTGTACTGGTGCTGCGGGTTCTCGAAGACGGCGCGGCGGGGACCGATCTCCACGATGCGGCCCAGATACATCACCCCCACGATGTGGCTCACCCGCTCCACCACGGCCATGTCATGGCTGATGAAAAGCATGGAGATACCGAGCTCCGCCTGCAGCTCCATGAGCAGGTTGAGAACCTGCGCCTGCACGCTCACATCGAGCGCGCTCACGGCCTCGTCAGCGACGATGAGCTTGGGGTTCACGGCGAGCGCGCGGGCGATGGCCACGCGCTGCCGCTGGCCGCCCGAGAGCTCGTGGGGGAAGCGGCGCATGAAGCTCCGCGGCAGCTCCACCCGGTCGAAGAGCTCGGCCACGCGGTCGGCCTTGGCCTGCCCGCTCAGCATCCCGTAATTGTCAATCGGTTCAGCCACTTGGTCGGCGAGCTGCATCTGCGGATTGAGCGACGCGAAGGGATCCTGAAAGATCATCTGCATGTCCTTGCGCGCCTGCCGCAGCTCCTCCTCCGAAAGCGCGATGACATCGACGCCGTCGAGCCGCACTTCGCCTGAAAGCGGCTCCACGAGCCGCAGGAGCGCGCGCCCGCAGGAGGACTTTCCGCAGCCCGACTCGCCCACGAGCGAGAGCGTCTGCCCCTTCTTGATCGAAAAGCTTACGTCTTCGACCGCGTGCACATTGGCCACCGTCCGCCGAAAGAAGCCGCCCTTCACCGGGAACCGCGTGACCAGGTTGCGCACGTCGAGCAGTACATTCTCCTGCCCCGGGATCGGCAGGACCTCGGTCTCTCCCTTGCCGAGGAGCTTCATGGGCTCGGGCAGGTCCTTGCCCGTCATCTCGCCGAGCCGCGGCACGGCCGCGAGGAGCGCCTGCGTGTAGGGGTGCTGGGGCTTGGCGAAGATTTCGGCCACCGGCCCCTCCTCCACCTTCTCCCCGCGGAACATCACGACAACGCGGTCGGCCATCTGCGCCACGACGCTCATGTCATGGGTGATGAACATCACCGCCGTCCCTGTCTCCCGCTTGAGCCGGTCGATGAGCGCGAGGATCTCCGCCTGGATCGTGACGTCGAGCGCGGTGGTGGGCTCGTCGGCGATCAAGAGCTTGGGCTCGCAGGCCAGCGCCATGGCGATCACGACGCGCTGCCGCATGCCGCCCGAAAGCTCGTGGGGATACTGCGCGAGGCGCCGTTCGGGCTCTGGAATGCGCACCTGCTTGAGGAGCTCGAGCGCGCGCGCCTTCGCGGCCTCCTTCGAGAGCCCCTTGTGGACGATGAGCCCCTCGGTGAGCTGCCGCTCCACCGTGAAGACCGGGTTGAGCGAGGTCATGGGCTCCTGGAAGATCATCCCGATCTCGTTGCCCCGCAGCCCGCGCATGGACATCAGCGAGCGCTTCGCCATGTCCTCGGGGCCCTTGCCGCGATCGAAGAGGAGCTGGCCGTTGGTGATATCGCCACCGCCGAATTCCACGAGCCGCATGAGCGAGAGCGAGGAGACCGATTTGCCCGAGCCAGACTCGCCCACCACGCAGACCGTCTCGCCCGGATTGATCGTGAAGCTGACGTCCTTGACCCCCACCACGGGGCCGTCCTTTGTCTGGAATTCCACTCGAAGGTTGCGGATGTCGGCGACCGGTGTCTGGTCGGATGTCTGATCGAGCATGGTCCCTCCCCAAGCGTTGTGTGAGCGTGGCGGCGCTTTGCCCGGCTGTCAAACAGCTCCCCGGCGCTTCCGCGCGCAAATCAGGCAAAAGGTGAAAAATCAGCCGCTTGTCCCGAGGCAATGCTTGCAATCGCAGGAAAAGCGGGGCGTCATGACGTCATGAGTGTCATGGGGGACCCTGCCATCGCGACCACGGGCGCATCTTTCGATGCAGCGCTTTGTGGTGGCAACACGAGCGGGGCCCGCGCGGCACGACAACCAACCGGGAGTTAGAAATGACCTTGAAATCCGCCCTTTTGGGTGCGGCCGCCGCCGTTGCGTTCGCGCCCGCAGCCTTCGCCGAACGCGGTTCGGACGGCGAAGTGCGCATCATCTACTGGCAGGCGCCTTCGATCCTCAATCCGTTCCTTTCGGGCGGCACGAAGGACGTGGAATCCGCCTCCATGATCATCGAGCCGCTCGCCCGCTACAACGAGCGGGGCGAACTCGTCCCCTGGCTGGTCACCGAGGTGCCCACCGTCGACAATGGCGGCGTGAGCGAAGACCTGACCTCGATCACCTGGAACATCACGCCGGGCCTCACCTGGTCTGATGGCACGCCCTTCACCTCCGCGGACGTGGAATTCACCTATCGCTACTGCACCGACCCCGAGGGCGGCTGCGCGCAGGTGACGAAGTTCGAAGGCGTCGAGAGCGTGGAGACCCCCGATGACCTCACCGTCGTCGTGAACTTCTCCGGCCCCACGCCGAACCCCTACGGCCCCTTCGTGGGCGGTGAGAGCCCGATCCTGCAGGCGGCGCAGTTCGCCGATTGCGTGGGAGCTGCGGCCTCGACCTGCACCGAGCAGAACTTCAACCCCATCGGCACCGGTCCCTTCGTCGTCACGGACTTCAAACCCAATGACGTGATCACGATGGAAGCCAACCCGAACTACCGCGATCCCGCGAAGCCCGCCTTCGCCCGCGTCACGTTCAAGGGCGGCGGCGACGCGACGGCCGCGGGCCGCGCCGTGATGGAAACAGGCGAGTTCGACTATGCCTGGAATCTCCAGCTCGCGCCCGACGTGATCGCGCAGATGGAAGAAGGCGGCATGGGCACGCCCGTGGCGGGCTTCGGCCCCCTCGTGGAGCGCATCATGCTCAACAACGCCAATCCCGATCCCGCGCGCGGCGAGCTGCGCTCCGTAAAGGACGACCCCACCGGCCCCTCCGAGCATCCGTTCCTCGGCGATCCGGCGGTCTACAACGCCATGTCCATGGCCATCGACCGGCCCCTCCTCGTGGAGATCGGCTATGGCCAGGCCGGCAAGGTGACCTGCAACTGGGTCCCCGCCCCCGCCGCGTTCAACTCCGACGCGCTGACCTGCGATGTGCAGGACATCGAGGGCGCCAACGCCATGCTCGATGAAGCGGGCTACATGGACACCGACGGCGACGGCATCCGCGAGACGCCCGACGGCGTGCCGATGACCATCCTCTACCAGACCTCCACGAACGCCGTCCGCCAGGACTTCCAGGCGCTCATCAAGGAATGGTGGAGCCAGATCGGCATCGAGACCGAGCTGCGCAACGTGAACGCCTCCGTCTTCTTCGGCGGTGACCCGGGCTCGCCCGACACCTTCCAGAAGTTCTATGCCGACGTGGAGATGTACGCCAACACGTTCAACGGCACCGACCCGCAGGCCTATCTGGGCAACGCGCTCTGCGACAAGGCCCCGCGGCCCGAGACGCAGTGGCAAGGTGAGAACATCACGCGCTTCTGCCTGCCGGAATACGACGCACTCCACGCCGAGCTTCAGGCCACTGCGGGCCTCGAAGAGCGTGCGCGCATCGGCCGTGAGCTCAATGACCTGGCGGTGACGAACGGCAAGATGATCCCGCTCGTCCACCGTGGTCGCCTGTCGGCCCATGCCAACACGCTGGGCGGCGTTGTCCTCAACGTCTGGGACAGCGAGCTCTGGAACGTGGCCGACTGGCACCGCATCGACGGGTAACGCCCGCCGCACGCACCTCACGCCCCGGACCCCGATCCGGGGCCTCCGCCAGAACGCTGGTAGAGGCCCCGGGTCAAGCCCGGGGCGTGGATTTCTTCCACGAGACACATCACGCAGGCCCATGCAAACCGAGCTCGTCCTCGCATTCCTCATCGTATTCACGCTCGACAGCGTGTCGCCTGGCCCGGCCGTGGCGGCGGTGATGGCGCGGGCTGCGGCGCGCGGCGTGGAGCGGACGCTGCCTTTCGTCACCGGGCTCGTCGTGGGCGATCTCGTGCTGCTCTTCATGGCGCTGGCGGGCCTTGCGGCGCTGGCACAGGCCATGGGCCCGGCCTTCGCCGTCATCAAGTGGGCCGGCGTAGCCTACCTTCTCTACATGGCCTGGCAGCTCTGGCGCGCGGCGCCGGGGACCGCCGATGCAAGCGCCGCCGCGGGCGCCGAGGGCGGCTTCTGGGTGGGCGCGCTTCTGCCCCTCGGAAATCCCAAGGCCATCGGGTTTTACGTCGCCATCCTGCCCTCCGTCTTCGACGCCGGCACGCTGAGCTGGCCCACGATCGGTGCGCTCGTGGCCATCGTCGTCCTGGTCTGGTGGGCCGTCCTTGCCGCCTACGCCCTCTTGGCCGCACAAGCCCGCCGCCTCGCGACCGGGCCCGCCGGCCTCCGCCTCCTCAATCGCGCCTCGGCCCTCGGGCTCACCGGCGCCGCTGCCACGATCGCCGTCCGTCAATGACCGAAGCCCCGAGACACCAACGCTGAAGGCCCTGCCATGCTGACCTACACGATCAGACGCCTCGTCCTCGCCGTTCCCACGCTCTTCTTCATCTCGCTCGTCATCTTCGGGCTGCTCGAGCTCGCGCCGGGCGATCCCATGGCGCAGGTGCCGCTGACCGTGCCCGCGGAAGTAAAGGAGCAGATGCGCGAAGCCCTCGGCGTGGGACAGCCCATCTGGATCAGCTTCCCGAAATGGCTCTACCAGTTCTTCGTCGTCGAGCCGCAGGTGATGATCGACTACTATTTCGGCACCTCGTTCAGCGAGGGGCAGTTCCGCGCGATCTCCTGGCAGACGCGCTCCCCGGTGATGGACATCGTCGTCCAGCGCCTGCCGCAGACGCTCTGGGTCGTGGGCGTCGCCTATATCGTGGGCTTCGCGATCGCGATCCCGGTGGGCATCTATTCCGCCTACCGCCAGTACTCGCTCTTCGACAATCTGGGCACCTTCGTCACGATGGTGGGCTTTTCCGTGCCGCCGTTCTTTTCGGGGGTGCTCGTCATCGTGATCTTCTCGGTGCAGCTGGGCTGGTTCCCATCGATTTACGACACCACGCTCGTGGTGAATTCGTGGGAGACATTCGTGCGCCAGCTCAACCAGATGTTCCTGCCGGTCATGGTGCTGGCGCTCCAGATCACGAGCCAGACGAGCCGCTTCATGCGCTCCTCCATGCTCGACAATCTCAATCAGGACTACGTGCGCACGGCCCGCGCCAAGGGGCTGCGTGAACGCTCCGTCGTCATGACGCACGTCTTGCGCAATTCCATGATCCCCGTCGTCACCGTCATGGCGCTCAGCGTGCCGCAGATCTTCGGCGGGGCGATCATCACCGAGCAGGTCTTCAAGGTGAACGGGATCGGCCAGCTCCTCATCACCGCCATCGAGGCCAACGATCTGCCCATGGTGCAGACGCTGACCTTCATCTTCGCGGTGCTGATCGTGCTCTTCAATCTCATCGCAGACGTCCTTTACGGCCTGCTCGATCCGAGGATCCGCTATGACTGACGCCTCGCACAACACGCCGCTCGCCGACCCTGTCCCCACGACGGCCCCGAAGAGCCAGTGGGCCGAGGTCTGGAGCCAGTTCCGGCGGCACCGCGGCGCCATGGTGTCGCTGGCGATCCTCGCCATCATCGTCTTCGGGACCTTCCTCGGCCCCCTCGTCTGGCGCGCCGATCCGCAGGCGATCCCGTCCACGCTCGAGATGATCCAGCAGCGCGACGCGCGGCCCGTCTACGTGGCGCTCTGGGACAGTGGCGCGAAGATCCAGTGGGAAAATCCGCTCGGCACCGACAACCTCGCCCGCGATAACCTCGCCCGGCTCATGTATGGCGGCCGCGTCTCCATCGCGGTGGGCCTCTTGGCCATGGCGCTTTCCATCGTGCTCGGCGCGTTCATCGGCGTGACGGCGGGCTATTTCCGCCGCCTTGACGCGCCGCTCATGCGCCTGACGGATCTCTTTCTGGCGCTGCCGCTCCTCCCGCTCATCCTCGTGGGCTCGCTCCTCTTCCGGGAGCCACTGGCGGGCGTCTTCGGCATCGAGGGGGGCACGTTCGTCCTCATCGTCTCGCTCATCGGCATCACGAGCTGGATGCAGACCGCGCGGATCGTGCGGGGCGACGTGCTGGCGCTGAAGGAGCGCGAATTCGTGCTCGCGGCCCGCTCCGTCGGCACGAAGCCGGGCAAGCTCATCCTACGGCACGTGCTGCCCAACGTGCTTTCGCCCATCATGGTCTCGGCCACGTTGGGGATCGCCACGGCCATCATCACCGAAAGCGCGCTCTCTTTCCTCGGCTTCGGGTTCCCGCCGGATTTCCCCACCTGGGGGCGTCTCCTGAATGACAGCGTGGACCGCATGGTGCTCTATCCCGAGCGCGTGCTCTGGCCCGGCCTGATGATCTCGCTGACGGTGCTCTGCGTGAATTACCTGGGTGACGGTCTGCGCGACGCGCTCGATCCTCGCATCCGCGGGCGCTGATCCCGCGACCAGCCCCCACCAGCCCACGGACGTCGCTGGGGCAGTCGCTGGCTCGAGAGGCCTTGCAAGCCCCCGCGCGAAGCCCGTACCAACGAACCAAGCCAGCGAGGAGAGATGTGGAATGGTTCGCTCAGCATTTATCATGGTGGCCCTGATGGCCGTGGCGGCCTGCGAGCCCGTTCCCGGCGGCAGCACGGGCGGTGGCCCGGTGTCGAACCTGCCCGAGGAAGTCATCGCCGCGGCCGATCCCCGCTTCGTGGGCACAGCGCGGCTCCTCGATGACGGCTGCTACTGGTACGAGCATTCCAATGTGGTGGAGACGACGTTCCTGCCGCTGCGCACCCCGGGCGGCCGCCCGATCTGCGCCCTGTCCCGCGAGGAGCGGGAGGCACGGCAGGCCGCGGCGGCTGCTGCCGCCGGCACCTGATCCTGAGCCAGAATGCCGGCGCGCGCGACGCGCCGGATCAGGCTTCCGCGGGGTAGAGATGGGCCGTGGAGCCCGTCTGGACCTCTTCGTAAAGCCCGATGATATGCGCCATGACCATGCGCACGCAGCCGGAGGAGGCACGGCCCCCGATGGAGCGTGGCAGAGGAGTGCCGTGGATGCGCAGGTAGGTGTCTCGGCTCCCCTCGAAGAGATAGAGAGCGCGCGCGCCGAGCGGGTTGGAGGGACCGCCATCCATCCCGTCCTCGTGCTGCTTGTAGACCTCGGGCTCGCGCTCGATCATCGCGTCGGTGGGACGCCAGGTGGGCCATTTGCGCTTTGCACCGATGCGGAAGACGCCGGGCTCGTAGAGATTGCCCCGCGCGATGGCGACGCCGTAGCGCATCGCCAATCCATCGCCCCGCACGTGGTAGAGATAGCGCGCCGTGGCATCGACATGGATGTCGCCCGAAGTCAGCCCGTCATTGGCCTCCACCACCGTGGGCAGGAAGCGCGGGTGAAAGCCCCAGGGGTTCGACGTGGTGGGATCGAAATTGGCGGGGGTCACACGGGCATCCCACGTGTCCCACATCGCGCGGTTCGACACCGGCGGGCGCGGCGCGGGCTCCTCGACCGCGTCGATTTGGTCGACCAGGGCGTCCTCCTGCGCGAGGAGCGGGAGGGCGGGCGAGAATAGCGCCGTGGTGGTCGCGATGAAATGGCGGCGGGTCAACATACGCGTCTTCCTTTCAGTGTGCAGGCAATGCGGACCTGCGCAGGGGTAAAATGCATGAGAAGTGCCAATGGTTGCGATTCACATCCACGTCAAACGGGTTTGCCGGGCCATGAGTGTTGCGTGAACGCGTCGCCCCGCTGTTTACTCTGCCCCATGACCGATCCCTTCACGCTTCAACGCCGCGCGGCGCAGGGCGGCACCAGCCCCCTCTCCCATTGGGGCGGCCGCAACGAGACGGACCCGCTCACGGATGTCCTTCTCGGCTCGCCGGCCCATCTCTATCACCGCGCCACCTCGTCGCTCTCGCGCAAGCACCTGCGCGACGCGCCCTGCGACATCCAGCGCGCGCAGGCCCAGCACGCCGAGCTCGTGAGCGC
Source organism: Pseudomonadota bacterium (assembly GCA_038533575.1). NCBI lineage: Bacteria > Pseudomonadati > Pseudomonadota > Pseudomonadota bacterium. The sequence continues at coordinate 1,387,255 of JBCAYL010000001.1, forward strand.
CTACGCGCATTTCGGCGTGGCGATCCACATGCCCCCGCCGGAGCCCGAGCTCACCATGCAGGTCTATACCCGCGACAGCTCCGTCATGACGCCCTACGGCGCGATCATCACGGCCATGAGCCAGTGGTGGCGGCGCGGCGAGAACTACGCCGCCATCCGGCACTACGAGGCGCTGGGTATCCCCGTATACGACATGGTGACCGCAGGCACCTTCGAGGGCGGGGATTTCAACGTCATCGAGGAAGGCTGCGTGCTCATCGGCTGTGGCGGCGCGCGCACGCAGGAAGAAGGCGCGCGGCAGGTGGCCGGCTGGTTCGAGGCGGAGGGCTGGGAGGTCCGCCTCGCCTTCATCGACGAATACTACGTCCATATCGACCTCATGCTCGTGCCCATCGCCGAAAAGCTCACCGCGGTCTGCACCGATTGCACCGACCCCGCCATCGTCAGCTGGCTGCGCGGCAAGGGGCACGAGATCATCGACGTGCCCTTCCGCGACACCATGAACCTCGGCTGCAACCTCATGAGCCTCGGGCGCGACCGCGTCATCGCCCCGGCGAGCTCCACCCATCTCATCGCCGCCCTCAAAGCGCAGGGCTTCGAGATCGCCGCCGTCGAGACCGACGAGATCTCGAAAACCGGCGGCGGCATTCACTGCATGGCCCAAGCGCTGCGCCGCGCAGCTTGAAGGCGCGCCGCTCCTGACCAAGAGGCCCCGGGTCAGGCCCGGGGCGTGCGGCGCGCGCGTCCAAGGGGAACACGACACGGCGGCGCGCGTTGTCCCGCCATGGCTGATCAGACCCGTGACCTCACCGAGGGGCCCGTTTGGCGCGCGCTCACTGCGATGTCCGCGCCCATGGCGCTCGGCATCTTCGCCGTCCTGTCCGTGGGCATTGCCGACGCGGTGTTCCTCGGACGCTATTCCGATGCGGCGCTGAGCGCCGTGGGCTTCATCTACCCGGTGACGACCGCCGTCACCTCGCTCTCCATCGGGCTTTCGGCGGGTGCGAACGCTGCCCTGAGCCAGGGCATCGGCCGTGGCGACGAAGGCGCCAAGACCTGCCGCCGCGCCCTCCATGCCGTGGGGCTCGGGCTGCTTCTCTCCACGCTCGTGGCGCTGGGCGTCTGGGCTGCCTCGCCCGCACTCTTCGGCCTCATGGGCGCCTCGGGCGTGGTCCTCGATGCGGTGCTCGATTACATGCCGCTCTGGTCGCTCTCCTTCCCGTTCCTCGTGGTGATGATGCAGCTCGGCTCCGTCTTCCGCGCCCATGGCAAGGGCGGGCTCGCCGCCACCGCCATGGTCACCGCCGCGGGCGTCAACGTAGCCGCCAACCCGCTCCTCATCTTCGGACTGGGGCCCCTGCCCGAGCTCGGGATCGAGGGCGCGGCGCTCGCCACGCTCATCGGGCGCGCCGTGGCCGTGGGCCTCGCGCTGACCATCGCGCTCCGCGCAGGCTACATCGCCCTCGGGAGCGCCCCGCTGAAAAACCTCGCCCTGAGCATGCGCGAGATCTTCGCAGTGGGCGCCCCCGCCGCCTTCTCCAACGCCATCAACCCCGCCGGCATGGCTGCCGTCACCGCGGCCGTGGCGACCGTGGGCGCGGACGCCGTCGCGGGCTTCGGCGCGGCCACGCGGGTGCAATCGCTGGTCCTCGTGCCGCTCCTTGCGCTCTCGTCTGGTATTGGCCCCGTGGTGGGACAGAACTGGGGGAAGGGCGACGAGACCCGCGCGCGGACGGCCATGGGGCAGAGCTTTGCCTTCTGCGTGGTTTACGCGCTTGCTCTCGGGCTCGTGCTCGCGCTCTTCGGCGGGCCCATCGCCGAGCTCGTCACCGGCGGCGCTGCCGGGACCGAAAACGCCGCGCTCTACTTGCGCCTCGTGGGCTGGACGCTCTTCGGCTACGGCATGCTGGTGACGGCGAATGCCGCCATGAATGCCCGCTCGAAGGCGCTCTATTCCATGGGTATCTCGCTCGCCCGTGTCTTCGCGCTCTACCTGCCGCTGGCCTGGATCGGGGTGACGCTTGGCGGCTACACGGGCGTGCTCGCGGCCGCCATACTCGCCAATGTGGGCGGGGCGGTGCTCGCGTGGTGGGCCGTGGGCCAGACCGGGCTTCGCGCGCGCCCCTTGCCCCGGATCACCACCGCTTCGGCCTGACGCTCAGGTATCGACGGAGCGGCGGATGCGCTGCACGAGCCACCAGACGAGGAGTACGGTGAAGGGCGTGGCGATGCCGAAGAGCAGCACGTTGGAGATGCCCGCGGGCTCCGCCGCGGGGCCCAGCGCGTAGACGACGAGATTGACCGCGTAATAGCTGATCGCCACCACCGACAGCCCCTCCACCGTCTTCTGCAGGCGCAGCTGCAGATCCGCGCGCTTGTCCATGCTTTCCAGCAGCATCTGGTTCTGCGCCTGCCGCTCCACGTCGACGCTCGTGCGCAGGAGATCCCCCACGCGCAGCGCTCGCTCCGACATCTCCCGCATCCTCTGTTGGGTGGCGCGCACGGTGCGCATGGCCGGGTCGAACCGGCGCATCATGAATTCGCTGAAGGTCTGGCGCCCGTTGAAGCGCTCTTCGCGGAGGACCTCGATCCGGTTACTGACGATCGCCTCGTAGGCGCGGGTCGCCGCGAAGCGATAGGACGCCTTGGCGTTCATGTTCTCGAGCTCGGAGGAAAGCGCGATGAGCTTCTTCAGCGTCGCCTCGGAGCCGCGCGGGCCATTCGACATCTCGTCGGACAGGCGCAACAGGCCGCTATCGATCTCGGCGAGGCGCGGCGACATCGCCTGCACCCGCGCGAGGCCGAGCATGGACATGGCCTTATAGGTCTCGATCTCGCAGAGCCGCTGCACCACGCGCCCGATCCGGCGAGTGCCGGTCTCGGGGTTCGTGAAAATCGCAAAGCGCATGTGCCCGGCCGGATCGATGCGGAAATCTGAGGCCACCGTGGCGGAGCCGTCCACGACGTCGCTCACCGCCAGGGATTCCGAGACGAACCAATCCTCGATGAGGTCGGCCTGCTTGGCATGCTCCGGCTCTTCCTGGATGCGGATCAGCGCGGAGGTGAGCCGCACGCCGGGCGCCTTTGCGAGCCAGTCTTCCGGGAAGGCCTCGAAATCCACGGGGTCGAAGGGCCGCTCCCCCAGCCCCTCGGACATGACCGTGTAGGTCACGAATTCGGTGTGGCTTTCCCATTTGAGCGCGTAGCGCCCCACCTTGCCGAAGTAATGCGTGGCGCCGGGCGAGGGGTGGTCCGCGCCGAAGCGGTCGAGCAGATCGAGGAGGTGCCGGCGGTCACCCTCGCGGTCACGGGAAGAGGCATTCTCGGCTTGCTTGATCGCGAGATAGGCCCCCGTCGCGGGGGCCGACATCGCGGGGAACGGGCGCGCATGGATTTCGTTCGCCAGCTTGTAGCGCAGCGGATGATCTTCGATGGCCGGCATGGCACCCTCTCGTCGTTTTGAGAGAGATAGCCATCTTTCCCCCGGATGCGAGACAAAAAGACGCGCCTTTACTGAATGTTAGCGGAATACTTTGGCATACTGCGACGCGCAGCCGGGATCGCAGGCGGCTTGCCCGTGCGGAGGGCACCTCTCAGGCGGGGTGACACTCGAGGAAGTCACGGATCGCGTGCGCCGTCTGTCCCGGGGCATCGACGACCGAGATGTGGCGCCCCGGCACCTCGGCAAATCGCCCGTTCGGGAGCGTCGCCGCCGCCGCGCGCATCTCGTCGAGGGGATACATCCCGTCTTCGCGACCGGCGATCATGAGCGTGGGCACGGTGATCTCTGGCAGGAGCGGGCGGAGCGGCGGCCCGTCGAAGAGCACCGAACGGACGACCGGGCCCATGGCACGGCCCTCGGCCCGCTTGAGCATCCCGTGGAAGGCCTCGGCATAGTCCGGACAATCCGCGAGAGTGGGATCCGTGAAGAAGCTCCGTGCGACGCCCTCTCGGAAGACGCGCATCCCCGGGATCCACCGCGCCCCTGCCGCGATGAAACGCTGCTGAAGGGAGGCCCCGGTGCCGAGCTCGAGGGGCGTGTTGATCAGAAGCGCCGCGCTGACGCGCTCGGGGGCCGCGCGCGCGGCGTGGGCCGCGACGATCCCGCCCCAGGAGGTCCCGCCGATCACGGCGCGCTCAAGTGCCAGCGCCTCGGCCACTTCCATCAGGCCCCGCGCCTGCGCGGCGAGCGAAAGCGCGCGTGCCGGGCCTGAGCGGCCATGGCCCGGCCCGTCGATAAGGATCAGCCGGAGCCCGGGTAGATGCGAGGCGATTTCGTCATACAGATGCCCGTCGGCGAAGATCGAGGGCCACAGCAGGCAGGGCCGCCCCTCGCCTGTTTCGCGGACAAAGAGTCGGCCCGCTTCCGTCTCGATCTCGTGCGTGGTCTGGCTGGTGTCCTTGGGCATGGCGGCGTGCCTTTCGAAGTTAGCGTCCCTAACATATCACGATCCGCCGCGCAGGCCTAGCGCCCTTCCGAAACGAAAAAGGGCGCCCCGAAAGGCGCCCTCATTCCAAAATCCAACGGGTGTGGCTCAGTCGATCATCGGCACGAGCTTGTCGAGCGAGGCCTTCGCGTCGCCGTAGAACATCCGCGTGTTCTCCTTGAAGAAGAGCGGGTTCTCGATCCCGGAATAGCCCGTGCCCTGCCCCCGCTTGGAGACGAAGACCTGCTTGGCCTTCCACACTTCGAGAACGGGCATGCCCGCGATGGGCGAGTTCGGATCGTCCTGGGCCGCCGGATTCACGATGTCATTGGATCCGATCACGATCACGACGTCCGTCTCGGGGAAGTCGTCGTTGATCTCGTCCATCTCGAGCACGATGTCATAGGGCACCTTGGCCTCCGCGAGGAGCACGTTCATGTGCCCCGGCAGGCGGCCGGCCACGGGGTGGATGGCGAAGCGCACCTCCTTGCCCTTGGCGCGCAGTTTCTTCGTGAGCTCGGACACCGCGCCCTGCGCCTGCGCCACGGCCATGCCGTAGCCCGGCACGATCACGACGCTGTCGGCATCGTTGAGCGAAGCGGCCACGCCATCGGCCTCGATGGCGACTTGCTCGCCCTCCACGGCCATCTGCTCGCCCGCCGAGGCACCGCCCCAGCCGCCGAGGATGACGGAGACGAAGCTCCGGTTCATGGCCTTGCACATGATGTAGGAGAGGATCGCGCCGGAGGAGCCAACGAGCGCGCCCACCACGATGAGAAGGTCATTGCCGAGGCTGAAGCCGATCGCGGCCGCGGCCCAGCCCGAATAGCTGTTGAGCATGGAGACGACGACGGGCATGTCCGCGCCGCCGATGCCCATGATCAGGTGGTAGCCGATGAAGAGCGCGAGCAGCGTGAGCAGCACCAGCGTCCACGAGCCCGAGCCACCGAGATACATGAACATCAGGATGACCGAGAGCACCGCCGCCGCGGCATTGAGCATGTGCCCGCCCGGAAGCTGCTTGGCGCCCGTGTCGACCTTGAAGGGCAGCATGGAGGAGCCGCCCGCGAGCTTGGCATAGGCGATGACGGAGCCGGTGAACGTGACCGCGCCGATCCAGATGCCCAGCACGAGCTCCACGCGGAGGATCGTGATCTCCACGAAGATCTTCTTGGCGATAAGATCGCCGAAGGCGGAAAGGCCGCCGATGATCTCCGCGGGCATCGCGTCATAGGCGCCGGGCGCGCCGAGCACGAGATCATTCGCTGCGAACGAGGCCGCCTGCGCGTTGATCATCATGTCGGCGTTGAAGCCCACGAAGACCGCCGCGAGACCCACGAGGGAGTGCATGATGGCCACGAGCTCGGGCATCTGCGTCATCTGCACCCGCGTGGCGAGCTGGTAGCCGATGGCCGCCCCGATGGCGATGAGCACGAGTGAGGCGAGCCAGAGCCCCTGCCCCGGTCCAAAGAGCGTCGCCAACACGGCAATGGCCATGCCCGCGATTCCGTACCAGACGGCGCGCTTGGCGCTCTCCTGGCCGCTCAGGCCGCCGAGCGAAAGGATGAAGAGAACTGCTGCGACGACATAGGCCGCGATGGTGAATCCGAAGTCCATGGTGCCTGTCCCTTTACGACTTTTGGAACATGGCGAGCATGCGCCGTGTCACGAGGAAGCCGCCGAAGATGTTGACGGCAGCCATGAGCACGCCGAGCCCGGCGAGGATGGTGATGAGCGCGCCCGTCGATCCGATCTGGATCAAAGCGCCCAGGATGATGATCGAGGAGATCGCGTTGGTCACGGCCATGAGCGGCGTGTGAAGCGAATGCGACACGTTCCAGATCACCTGGAAGCCGATGAAGACCGAGAGCACGAAGACGATGAAATGCTGCATGAAGCTCGCGGGCGCCACCGTCCCCACGAGGAGGATGAGCGCACCGCCAAGGGCCAGAAGGCCAACTTGGGTCTGCGTCTGCTTCTTGAAGGCGGCCACTTCTTCGGCGCGCTTCTCTTCCGGCGTTTTCTCCTTCACCGCTTCCTTGGGCTTTTGCACCGCGATGGCGTTCACCTTGGGCGGCGGCGGCGGGAAGGTGATCTCGCCCTGATGGGTGGCCGTGGCGCCCCGGATCACGTCGTCTTCCATGTCGTGGTTGACGGCGCCGTCCTTCTCGGGCGTCAGGTCCGTCATCATGTGGCGGATGTTGGTGGCGTAGAGCGTGGAGCTCTGCGTGGCCATGCGGGACGGGAAATCGGTGTAGCCCACGATGGTCACACCGTTATCCGTGACGATCTTCTCGTCCTTCACCGTCAGCTCGCAATTGCCGCCGCGCTCGGCGGCGAGATCCACGATGACGGAGCCGGACTTCATCATCTCGACCATGTCTTTCGTCCAGAGCACCGGCGCGTCCCGGTTGGGGATGAGCGCGGTGCTGATGACGATGTCGATGTCGGGAGCCATCTCGCGGAACTTGGCGAGCTGCGCCTCGCGGAATTCGGGGCTGGAGGGGGCCGCGTAGCCGCCCGTCGTCGCGCCGTCGGTCTGCTCCTCGTCGAACTCGAGGAAGACGAACTCGGCGCCCATGGACTCGATCTGCTCGGCCACTTCCGGGCGCACATCGAAGGCGTAGGTGATCGCACCGAGGGAGGTCGACGTGCCGATGGCCGCAAGTCCAGCGACGCCCGCGCCCACGATCAGGACCTTCGCCGGCGGCACCTTGCCCGCCGCCGTGACCTGGCCGGTGAAGAAGCGGCCAAAGTTGTTTCCTGCTTCGATAACAGCGCGGTAGCCGGCGATGTTGGCCATCGAGGAGAGCGCGTCCATCTTCTGCGCGCGGGAGATCCGCGGCACCATGTCCATGGCGATGACGGTGGCGCCCTGCTTGTTGGCGAGCTCCATGAGCTTCTCATTCGCGCCGGGATAGAAGAACGAAATGAGCGTCTGCCCCTCGCGGAGACGCTTCGTCTCGGTATCGCTCGGGGGCCGCACCTTGGCGACGATATCGGCCTCCTTGAAGAGGTCGGTGGCCTTCTTGACGACCTTCACGCCAGCGGCCTCGTAGGCGGCATCCGAGAAGCCCGCAAGCGCGCCCGCGCCGGTCTCGATCAGGCACTCATGGCCCAGTTTCTGGAGCTGCGTGGCGCTCTCGGGCGTCATCGCGACCCGCGCCTCGCCCTCGAAAATTTCCTTCGGCGTTCCGATCTTCACGTGTGCCACCTTCTGCTGTGCATGCGCCGCGATGGGCGCCGGTTTGCTGGGCGTCTAGCGGCATCTCGGGGGGAATCCAACAGCGCCGCGCAGGATTGTTGCGGCCCGAACGCCGCGATGCTGAGCACGCGCCTGATTTTTGTGCGCAGACCGGGTCTTCTGCCCGCGCGCCACTTCCCCTACACCGCCGCCATGGACCTCGCGGGCAAGACGGCATTCATCACGGGCGGCGGCACGGGCATCGGTCTGGCCACGGCGCGCGCGCTCAAGGCCCACGGTGCCAAGGTCATCATCGCCGGGCGTCGCAGGGCGGTGCTCGACGAGGCCGCGACAGAAGGCTTCACGCCTTGTGTGGTGGATGTGAGCGACGAGAGCTCCGTCATCGAAGCATTTGAACAATCAGGCCAAATTGACATCATTGTTGCCAATGCCGGGATAGCCAAAGGCCAGAACATTCTCTCCAAGGGGCCGAGCCTCTGGCGCGAGATCATGGCCACCAATCTCGACGGCGCCTACTGGACGATCCGCGAAGGCCTCAGGCGCATGGACACCACGCGCTATGGCCGCGTCATCGCCATTGCCTCCATCGCCGGGCTCCGCGGGCTCCAGGGCGCCCACGCCTATACCGCCTCGAAGCACGGCCTCGTGGGCCTCATCCGCGGCCTCGCCGCCGATTTCACCGGCACCGAAGTGACCTTCAACGCCATCTGCCCGGGCTACGTGGACACCCCCATCGTCACCGAGAACATCGATCACCTGAAGGCGCGCCTCGGCCTCGATGACGCAGCCGCGCTCAAGGTCATGACCGACCAGAACCCCCACGGCCGTCTGATCTCCGCCGAGGAAGTCGCCGCCAGCGTCTGCCACCTCTGCGATCCGCTCTCGGGCTCGATCACCGGCACAACCATCGAGATTTCAGGCGGCGCGCGCTAAACCAGAGCGGTATTTTTGGACACACAGGTGTCACATTCTCGGCCCAAAACAGACTTAGCCCTTCTTTAAAGCTCTCTCGGTACGAGGCGGGGAACACCGCACGAGGGGCAAACGGGCATGCCAGAGGGTTATCTGGTCACATTAGGCGATGGACAGCTCGGTGTTGGCGACAGCATCGGCGGCCCGCTCACGTCCTTCACCACCAACCGCCTCCTCGGTACCGGCAACTGGCAGTGGTCCGGTACGTGGAACGGCTCCACCTTCACCAACGAGGAAGAGCCCGGGGAATACTTCCTCGCGACCAACGGCAATGTCTACTTCGTGCCGGCCTTCGGCCCGGTGGACAACATCACCTCCGCGAGCGTCACCAGCACCCAGGGCTATGACGGCAGCGCCGCCGTCAACGACGTGCGCGGCACGGCGGCGGACGACGATCTCGATGGCGACGGCAACGCGCAGACCCTCTTCGGCGAAGAGGGTGCTGACACGATCGACGCGGGCGGCGGGGCCGATACCGTCTTTGGCGGCGAGGGCGGCGATGACATCTCGGGCCAGGGCGGCAGTGACAGCCTTGTCGGCGGCGACGGCAACGACACGATCGCTGGCGATGGCGGCGCCGATACGCTACGCGGCGGCACGGGCGACGACCTGCTCGAAGGCGGATCGGGCGCCGACAGCCTCGTAGGCGGCTCCGGCAATGACAGCCTTGAAGGCGGCGCGGGCGCGGACGTGCTCTACGGCGACGAGGATCCCAACGAAAGCACGACCGAGACCCTGCGCTGGAGCGAAGCGGGCTCCGACGGCTTCGATCTCGGCGAAGGCTTCACACAATTCACCGGCCAGATGGCCGTCACCGTCTCCGTCACCAACAACGGCAACCTCACAAGCGCCCAGATCGACACGGTCACCGACCAGTATACCGAGGGCCCCGACAACCTGAGCGACTTCTCCTCGCTCGAGCTCGCCGGGGGCGGCGGCACGGATACCGCAACCACGACGATCGATTTCGCGGCGACCGGGGATGGCGACACGAGCGACGAGGTCGAGAATGTCCTCTTCCGCGTCAACGACGTGGACAGCGCCGGCTGGATCGACACACTGGAGATCAACGCCTTCGACGCCGACGGCAATGCCGTCACCGTGTCGATCACGGCCGAAAACACGGGCAACGTCGTCAGCGGCAACGAGGTCACCTCGGGCGTGGCCAACGGCAGCGCGAACTCGCAGTCGGGCTCGGTGCTGGTGGAGATTGCCGGGCCGATTGCCTCGGTGGAGATCAGCTACGGCAATGACGGCTCCTCCGGGCAGCGGATCTGGCTCACCGACGTCAACTTCGACACCATCCCCCTGCCCGCCGGCGATGACACGCTCGATGGCGGGCTCGGCGCAGACACGATGTTCGGCGGCGCGGGCGCCGATACCTTCGCCGTGGCCGATGCCGACGAAGCCTATGGCGAGGAAGGCGATGACCTTTTCCTGCTCGGGGATTTCGGCGAGGGCAGCTCCTCGATCCTCATCGATGGCGGCGAGGGCGGTGAGAGCGCGGGCGACACCATCGATCTCAACGGGCAGGCCTCGCTCTCCGACGTCAGCTTCGACCCCGGCAATTCAGAGAACGGGACGATCACCCTCATCGACGGCTCGACCGTCACCTTCTCGAATATCGAGAACATCATCTGCTTTACCCCCGGCACCACCATCGCCACGCCCCGCGGCGCGCGCCCGGTGGAGAGCCTGCGCCCGGGCGATCTCGTGCTCACGCGCGACAACGGCATCCAGCCGATCCGCTGGGTCGGGCAGCGCACGGTCCCGGCGATGGAGGATTTCGCCCCCATCGAGGTCGCGCCCAGCGTCCTCTCCGGGGCCACGGCACCGCTCCTCGTCTCGCCGCAGCACCGGCTGCTCTTCTCGGGCTTCAAGTCAGAGCTCCTTTTCGGCGAGCGCGAGGTGCTCGTGGCCGCCAAACACCTCCTCGACGGGCATGCCGTGCGCCAGAGCCCACGCGCGGAGGTCACCTACATCCACATCATGTTCGACCGTCACGAGCTCGTCTTCGCCAATGGCGCGGCGACCGAGAGCTTCTTCGCCGGTGACAGCGCCATGGACGCCCTCGAAGGCGCGGCCCGCGAGGAGCTCTTCTCGGTCTTTCCGGAATTGCGGAGCGCGGGGCCACGGCCCACCGCGCGCCGCGCGCTCAAGCGCTACGAGGCCGCCCTGCTCTCCTGAGGGCGGAGGCCCGCCGCCCAGTCCCGCGCGGCCGCGCCAAAGGCCTCGAAAAGCGGCCGCGAGACGGGATCCTCGGCGGCGCGGTACTCGGGATGCCACTGGACGCCCAGCGCAAAGCCCGCGCCACCGGCCACGTAGATCGCCTCGGGCGTGCCATCGGGCGCGGTGCCGTCGATCACGAGCGTGGGCGCCAGCGCCTTGATCCCCTGCCCGTGGAGCGTGTTCGTGCGCACCACCTCGCTGCCAAAGAGCCGCGCGAAGGGCCCGCCGGGCGTGAGCGTCACGTCGTGGCGCAGCGCGAACTTCTCCTCGATCGTGCCGTCCGGCGGCATCCGGTGATTGTCGCGCCCGGGCAATTCCCGGATCTCCGGGTAGAGCGAGCCGCCCATGGCGACGTTGAACTCCTGGAAGCCCCGGCAGATGGCGAGCATGGGCTGGCCCCGGGCCACGAGGCTGCGGATGAGCGGCAGTGTCACCCGGTCGCGCGCGCGGTCGAAGGTGCCGTGGGCCTCGGTCTCGGACTCGCCGTACTCGGAGGGGTGCACGTTGGCGCGCCCGCCGGTGAAGACGAAGCCGTCATAGGTCTCGGCGAGCTCGTCGGCGCCCACGAATGCCGGGTCCGTCGGCACGATGGCGGGCTGACATCCGGCCACCTCGTGGATCGCCTCCACGTTCATCGTGCCCGCCGCAACGGCGGGGTACTCATCGTTGATGAGGTAGCTGTTGCCGATGATGCCAATGAGCGGGCGACGCATGCGAAATCTCCTTGAGGGAGTGAAATAGCCCGATCTCGCGGCAGAAAAAAGCCGCGCGCCCGCAGCTTGGGATGTGCAATGCTCCACAGGCACCCGATTTCGAGGAAAATGCCCAATGATTACGCTCGCCCATGCCCGGATGATGGCGCGCTACAACGCCTGGCAGAACGCGGCGCATCTCGAAGCCTGCGCGGCCTTGAGCGACGCGGAGCGCTGGACAGAGCGCGGCGCGTTCTTCGGCTCCATCGCGCGCACGCTCAATCACATCCTGGGAGACGATCAGACATGGCTCGCGCGGCTGCGCCGGGACGAGGCGGGCGCCGCGGCGCTCGTGGCGCGCTTTCCCTATGCCGACGCGCCCCGCGACTGGGAGACATTCGTCCGCGCGCGCCGGGCCGTCGACGGCGAGATCACCGATTTCATGGACGCGCTCGGCGCGGGTGACCTCGACGCCGAGATCCCCTGGCTCCGCGGCACCGAGCGCCTCACCACGCAAGCGGGCTTCATGGTCGCGCATCTCTTCAACCACCAGACCCACCACCGCGGCCAGGTCCATGCGATGCTGGGCCAGCTGGGCGTCGCCCCCCCGGTGACCGACCTGATGGTGCTGCCCGGCGGGCCCGCTCGCCCCATGGAGCGCGGGGACTAGGGAACTGAGTCTCTTCTGTCGCCCTCGCAGCCGCCAGGAAGCGACTGTCCGCGGGCGCATGTTCATGCGCTTGGGCCATCTTCACTTGCGCCGCCCGTGGTGCCCGTGCCTCATGGCACCATGACGAAGCTCGTGCTCCTCCACAAGGCCTCCTCCATCTACGACGACCGGCCAGAGACGCGCTACGATTTTCCCAAACAGTATCTCAAAGCCATGGAGGAAGGCGCTGGCGACTGGATTGTCTATCAGGAACCAGCGAAGGTTGGCCCTCGCGGCTATTTCGCGTGCGCGCGCATCACGGGCATCACGCCCCATCCTGAACTTGCAGGACGCTACTTCGCGCAGATGGCCGACTACCTTCCTTTCGACGCTTCTGTGCCGCGTGTCATTGACGGCGCTCCAATTGAATCTGCGCTCATGGCCTCCGATGGCGGGTTCAAGAAGGGAGGCGCTGTACAACTCGCAGTGCGCCGCCTGCCTGCCTCAGAATTCGCTCGCATCTTGGAGCTGGGTTTACCGGACACTCTCGAAGAACAGGAAGCGCGCAGATATGACAACGCCCTAGATAACTTGACGCCCGGCCTCGCCGAGCCAGTTGGAAGCTTCAAACGCCCGATCTTAGAGCGCCTTACCCGCCGTCCCTATCGCGACGTGGTGTTTCGCCGTCGCGTGCGGGAGGCATATGACTACCGCTGTGCCTTGTCAGGTTTACGCCTGCGTAATGGCGGCGGCCGCCCAGAAGTACAGGCAGCCCATATCGTACCAGTAGAGGACGGCGGCAACGACACTGTGTCGAACGGGCTGGCCCTATCAGGGACACTCCATTGGATGTTCGACCGTGGGCTAGTTTCGGTTGCGGACGACGGACGCATACTTGTCTCGCGCAACAAGGTTCCGACGGATGTAGCCGCCCGCCTCATCTCACCAAGCGGACAAATCCAACTGCCTTCCGCGCGAACGGATCACCCTCCTCCCGCCTACCTTGCCTGGCACCGCGAGCACCGCTTCGGTCAGTTCGACCCCGACAGCGAAGCCACCCCGTGGTAAGGGCCTAGGCCTCCGCCGTTAGCCCTGCGGCCTCGATGGCCGCGACCGCGGATGCTGCGTCGTTGTCGGAGGTGTCCCCCGTCACACCCACGGCCCCCACGACGCGGCCGCGCGCGTCCTTCAGGAGGACGCCGCCGGGGACCGGCACCACGGCGCCGCCGAAGACGCCGTTCACGGCATTCATGAAGTAGGCCTGCCCCTCGGCCCGCGCCATCTGCGCGGAGCCCGGCATGCCGAGCATCACCGCGCCGTAGGCCTTGCCATGGGCGATGGCGAAACGCCCCGGCGCGGAGCCGTCCGCCCGCTCGAAGGCCACGACGTTGCCGCCGGCATCGAGCACGATGGCCGAAAGCGGCTTCAGCTCCATCTCCTGCCCGCGGGCCAGCACGCCCCGCACGATGCGCCGCGCCCGGCTGAGTGAAATCGTCATTCTATCCTCCCATCAGGGGCCGAGGCCCCCGCCTTCATCTGTCCAAGAATACCTTGGGGGGCCGCGAAGACCCCCGCTTCCGCCGCCTTCAAGCGCGCCTCAGGCCGCCTTCTTCTCGAGCCTCCGGCGATGCAGCACCGGCTCCGTATACCCCGCGGGCTGCACGCGCCCCTCGAAGACGAGATCGCAGGCCGCACGGAAGGCCACCCCGTCATAGCCCGGCGCCATGGCCTCGTAGGATGCGTCGTCCGCGTTCTGCCGGTCCACGACCTCGGCCATCTTCTTCATAGCTGCCATCACCTGCGCCTCGCTCACCACGCCGTGGTGGAGCCAGTTGGCCAGCGCCTGGGAGGAGATCCGGCAGGTCGCGCGGTCCTCCATGAGGCCCACATCGTGGATGTCGGGCACCTTCGAGCACCCCACCCCCTGATCCACCCAGCGCACCACGTAGCCGAGGATACCCTGCGCGTTGTTCTCGATCTCCGAGGCGATCTCTTCATCCGACCAGTTCGGGCGGTCGGCCACCGGGATCGTGAGCAAATCGGAGAGCTTGCCGCGCGGCCCAGCAGTGCGGAGCGCGTCCTGGACGGCCATCACGTCCACGGCGTGATAGTGCATTGCATGCAGCGTGGCCGCCGTGGGCGACGGCACCCACGCGCAGGTGGCGCCCGATTTCGGGTGGCCGATCTTCTGGTCGATCATGTCGCCCATGCGGTCGGGCATCGCCCACATGCCCTTGCCGATCTGCGCGCGGCCCTTGAGGCCGCAGGCGAGCCCGATATCGACGTTGCGATCCTCGTAGGCGGCAATCCAGGGCGTGGCCTTCATGGCGCCCTTGGCGATCATGGGCCCGGCTTCCATGGAGGTGTGGATCTCATCGCCGGTGCGGTCGAGGAAGCCCGTATTGATGAAGGCCACGCGGGACTTCGCGGCACGGATGCATTCCTTGAGATTGGCGGAGGTGCGCCGCTCCTCGTCCATGATGCCCATCTTCACGGTGTTGGCCGGGAGCCCGAGGATTTCCTCCACCGCGCCGAAGATCTCGTTCGAGAATGCCACTTCCTCGGGCCCGTGCATCTTGGGCTTCACGATGTAGACGGAGCCGGTCTGGGAATTGCCGCCCGCGCGCGCGAGATCATGCATGGCGATGAGCACCGTGGAGAGCGCGTCGAGGAGCCCCTCGCCGATCTCGTTTCCGTCCCGGTCGAGCACGGCAGGATTTGTCATCAGATGCCCCACATTGCGCACCAGCATGAGCGAGCGGCACTTCACGGTGAAGTCCGAGCCGTCGGGCGCCTGGTAGGTGGCGTCGCCGTAGAGCTTGCGCGTGACGGTCTGGCCGCCCTTCTCGAAGGTCTCCTCGAGATCGCCCTTCATCAGCCCCAGCCAGTTCGCGTAGGCCAGCACCTTGTCCTCGGCGTCCACGGCCGCCACGCTGTCTTCGCAATCCATGATGGTGGAAACGGCGGCCTCGAGGTTCACGGCGGCGATATTGCCCGGGTCGTCCTTGCCGATCTCGTGGTCAGCATTGACGAGAATTTCGATCTTCAAGCGATTGTTCTCGAAGAGATATCCGCTCCAGGCCGCATCCTGCATCGTGCCGAGGAATTGGCCCTTGTCCTTCAGGGGCGCGGCGGCCACGTTCGTCACCTCCGCCCAGCTCGTGCCGTCGAGCGGCAGCGCCTCGTCAAGAAATGCCTTGGCCCGCGCGATGACCCGCGCGCCGCGCTCGGGATCGTAGCCCTTGCCGCTGGGCAGGTCTCCGAGCGCGTCGGTTCCGTAGAATGCGTCATACAGGTTGCCCCAGCGGGCATTGGCGGCGTTGAGCGCGAAGCGCGCGTTCATGATGGGCACCACGAGCTGGGGCCCAGGCGTGGCGGCGATCTCGGGATCCACATTGGCTGTCTCGATCTCGAAGTCCGGGCCCTCGGGCACGAGGTAGCCGATCTCCTTCAGGAAGGCCTCATAGGCCGCGGCGTCGTGCGGCTGGCCCTTCCGGGCTTTGTGCCAATCGTCAATCTCCGCCTGCATGCGGGCGCGGGTCTCGAGCAGCGCGCGATTTCGGGGTCCGAACTCGTGAACGAGGCGCGAGAGGCCCGCCCAGAACGTGTCTCCCGAGATGCCTGTCCCCGGCAGCGCCCGGTCCTCGATGAAATCGAACAAGGGCTTCGCAATCTGCAGGTCGTGGCGGGCGACGCGGTCGGTCATTTTCGGGCTCCAGTCTTTGATTGCCGCGCAAGCTAGGGCCCGGGTTTCCTATCGGCAACACGGTTTCCCCGCCCTGGCGCGGGGAAATTCTGGGCCTCGCGTCAGTTTTTCTTGCCCGACTTCTCGCGGCGGCAGCGCTCGGAACAGTATTTCACGTCGTCCCAGACCTTTTCCCACTTCTTGCGCCACGTGAACGGGAGCCCGCAGGTGGCGCAGGTTTTCGTAGGAAGATCGGATTTTTTGCGTTGCTTGGGCATCTGGCAATCCTGGGGCTCTGCCCCAGACCCCGAGGTACGGAGCACAAAGAAGGCGGGGCTATAGGTCGAGCGACATCTGGGTCGTGTCGGCCTTCTTTCCAGCCTTTCTTCCGGTCTTGCGCGCACGGTCGCCGGGCATCGGGTCCCGCTGGAAGCCGCGGTCTTTCTTGCGGGAGGCGTGCTTCTTGACGATGGCGTCGGCCTCCGCGCGGAAGGCGGAGCCCTTGCGGACGGCGAAGATCTTCTCCCGGGCCTCCCGCGCGGCCGCGGCGACGTCGACGATGGGCGCAGGATAGCCCGCCACGCCGCCCGCGCGCCAGGGCTCCTGCAGAAGCGCGTCATCGAGATGGGCGATCTCCGGGACCCAGCGGCGTGTGAAGACGCCCGTGGGGTCCTGATCCTTCCCCTGCTTGACGGGATTGTAGATACGCACCGTGTTCATGCCGGTCGTGCCCGATTGCATCTGCGCCTGGGACCAGTGGATGCCGGGCTCGTAATCGGTGAAGCGGCGGGCGAGCACCATGCCGGTTTCGCGCCAGTCGAGCCAGAGGTGATAGCTTCCCACGGCCATGAGCATGGAGCGCATGCGGAAATTGAGCCAGCCGGTATGGGTCACGTAGCGCATGCAGGCATCGACGAAGGGGATGCCCGTGCGGCCCTCGGTCCAGGCGGCGAGGCGCTCGGCGTCCGAGCCCTCGCGGATGCCGCGATAGGCGGGGTGAAGCGCGCGATGCTCGATGCCGGGCTCGTCCTCGAGCTTCTGCATGAAGTGGTCGCGCCAGGCGAGGCGAGATGTGAAGCTTTGCAGCGACCCTGTCCAGCCCTCCCGCGTGCCTTTCACCTCGGCCTTCCGCGCGCCGGCGGCCTGCGCGGCCTCGCGGCCCGAGAGCACGCCGAGCGCGAGATAGGGCGACAGCCGCGAGCAGGCCCACTCCCCCTCCACGGGCGAGGACATGGCCTTGCGATAGGTGCGGCCGCGTTCGGTGAGAAAGCCGCCGAGGAGGCTGAGCGCCGCCTCGCGCCCGCCGGGCTGGCGGCCCGGGCAAGGGTCTGGCGCGAGGCCGAGCCCGGCCGATGTGGGGATGCCGCCGGGCTCCAGCGCGCGCCCGTGGAGCGCGCGGCGCGCGATCATCGGTTCGCGGACGTAGCGCTCGCGCCGGGCGGCCCAGCCGTCACGGCCCTCGAGGCGGCGTACCACGCCCGATTGGGGAAGCTCCCGCCACGGCACACCGCGCGCGGCGCACCAATCCTTGACGGCGAGGTCGCGGGCATAGGTCCAAGCGTTGCCCGTCTCCTCATGGGAGATGATGCCGGTGATGGGCTCCTCCCGCGACAGGCTCTCGAGCACATCGCGCACATCGCCCACGCGGACGAGAAGCGGGATATCGAGCGCGGCGCGCAGGCTCTCGAGGCACTCGGCGATGAAGTCCCATTGCCGGGCGGAGGTGTCGGGCAGCGCCCAGTAGCCCGGCTCCACGACGTAGAGCGCGATGACAGGGCCCGTCTCGGCCGCCGCCGCGAGCGCCGCGTGGTCTTCCACGCGCAGGTCTCTCTTGAACCACAGGATTGTCGCCATGTGCCAGAGCTAGCGAGGGCGTGCGGAAATCAAAGCTGCCGCAAGGTCGCAGCCAGCTCCGGATCGGCCTCGCGGCGCGGATCCTCGCGCTGGTAGAAATCGCGCAGCGTCTGCCCTTTCCGGGGGCGGTAGCGCGGCCCGCGGGCGAGCCCCTCCATGCGATCCACCCGGAACATGCGGAAATCCTGCCGTAGCTCGCACCAGCCCACGAAGGTCCAGACCCGGCCCCAGAACCACATGCCCAGCGGGCGCACGTCGCGGCGCGTCTCGGTCCCGGCGCCGTCGCGGTACTCGAAGGAAAGGATCTCGGAGCCATCCACCGCCGCCTCGATGGTATCGAGCGCCGCGCGGATCTCGGGCGCCATGGTCACGCCGAAGGCGTGGACCTGGAGCCGCCGGGCCCGTGCGCGGAGGTCGTCGTCGATGACGGCGTCGATCTTGGCCATGGCCTCCTCGGCGCCGCGGGCCATCTCGAGCCCGCCCCAGGCCCGCACAAGCCGAGCGCCTGCCACGAGGGCCGCGATTTCCGACCGGGTGAACATCAGCGGCGGGAGGTCATAGCTGTCATCGAGGACGTAGCCGAAGCCCGCCTCCCCCTCGATGGGGACGCCCGTGGCCATGAGATCGGCGATGTCGCGGTAAATGGTGCGCTCGGAGACCTCCAGCCGCTCCGCGAGGCTCCGCGCGGTGACCTTTCGGCCCCCGCGCATGAGCTGGACGATCTCGAAGAGGCGATCGGCCCGGCGCATCTATGCCCTCTCAAACAGGCCCACGGTGTTTCCGTCGGGGTCGGCGACATAGATAAACCGACCGTCGGGCACCGGGATAGGGTCCGAGGTGACGCGGCCGCCGGCGGCGGCGACGCGGGCCGAGATCGCGTCGAGCGTGCCTTCGGCGGCGAGGTGGACGACGGGCCCTGCCCCTTCGGCGGCAGGCTCGCCCAGGCTCAGATGACCGGCGACGCCGCCCTCGGCGGCCTCGAAGAAGGCCATGGGCATCGGATCCTCGCAGCGCGTCATGGTGAGGCCGGTGACGGCGGCATAGAAGCACGCGGCGGCGTCGAGGTCGCGGACACGGATTTCGCCCCAGACGGTGGCGTGTTCGGGTTGGTAGGCCATGGATGTCTCCTGTGCTTGGCTGATGGGCAAGGTTTCGCACACCCCTCCTGACAGCGTCCTGTCAGCATGCTCTTGCACGTGCCCCGCCGCCCGCTACGCTTCTTGCAAAGGAGACCTCCCATGCGCGACGCGGCCCCGACCCACTCCCCGGAAACGATCTACCTCAAGGATTACCGGGCGCCGGCACATTGGGTCGACAGCGTGGAGCTGACCTTCAAGCTGCATCCCACGCGGACGCGGGTCCTGTCGCGCATCGCCTTCCGGCCCAATCCGGACGCCCCGGGGCCCTTCATGCTCGACGGCGAGGGGCTCACCCTCATCTCCGCCACCATCGACGGGACCCCCGCCAATCTCGAGATCGGGCCCGAAAGTCTCACCTGCCCGGTGCCCGACGCGCCGTTCATATGGGAGGCGGAAGTGGAGATCAATCCGGAGGCCAATACCGCGCTCGAAGGCCTCTACATGTCCAACGGCATGTACTGCACGCAATGCGAGGCGCAGGGCTTTCGCAAGATCACCTATTACCCCGACCGGCCCGATGTCATGGCGCCCTTCGACGTGCGCGTCGAGAGCGACCTGCCGGTGCTTCTGTCGAACGGGAACCCGGGCCGATCAGGCAAGGGCTTCGCGGAATGGCACGATCCGTGGAAGAAACCGGCCTATCTCTTCGCGCTTGTCGCGGGCGAGCTTCACGCCACCACCGGGCGCTTCACGACGATGGAGGGCCGCGACGTCACGCTCAACATCTGGGTCCGCAACGGCGACCAGGACAAGACGGATTTCGCCCTCGAGGCTTTACAAAAATCAATGAAATGGGACGAGGATGTCTACGGTCGGCCCTATGACTTGGACATTTTCAACATCGTGGCCGTGGACGACTTCAACATGGGCGCGATGGAGAACAAGGGCCTCAACATCTTCAATTCCTCCGCCGTGCTCGCCTCGCCGGAGACCGCCACCGACAGCAATTTCGAGCGGATCGAGGCGATCATAGCCCATGAATACTTCCACAACTGGACGGGCAACCGCATCACCTGCCGGGACTGGTTTCAGCTCTGCCTGAAGGAGGGGCTCACCGTCTACCGCGACCAGCAATTCTCGGCGGACATGCGCTCGGAGGCCGTCTGCCGGATCGAGAACGTGATCGGGCTCCGTGCCGCGCAGTTCCGCGAGGATGCGGGCCCCCTCGCCCATCCGGTGCGGCCCGAGAGCTTCGTGGAGATCAACAACTTCTACACCGCCACGGTCTACGAGAAGGGCGCGGAGCTCATCGGGATGCTGCACACGCTCGTGGGGGTCGAGGGCTACAAGGCCGCGCTCGACCTTTATTTCGAGCGCCATGACGGCGACGCGGCCACCATCGAGGATTGGCTACAGGTCTTCGAGGACGCCACGAGCCGCGACCTCACGCAGTTCAAGCGCTGGTACAGCCAGGCGGGCACGCCAAGGATCACGGTGGAAGAGATCCATGACGGCGGGACCTACACGCTCATCTTCCGGCAGCGCACGCCGCCCACACCGGGACAGGACACCAAGTCCCCCCAGCACATCCCTCTCCGCCTCGGCCTCCTCGATCAGGACGGCAACGAGGATGTCGCGAGCTTCGTCTTCGAGCTCACCGGGGACGAGGGCCGCGTGAGCTTTGTCCATGACGGCATGCGTTGGCAGCGCGACGGCGCCGCGCAGGGCCCAGCCCCGAAGCCCATCCCGTCGCTCCTGCGTGGCTTCTCTGCGCCTGTCGTCGTCGATTTCCCCACGCCCGCCGCCGAGCGCGCCACGCTTCTGGCCCATGACACGGACCCCTTCGTGCGCTGGGAGGCGGGCCGCGCGCTCACCAAGGAAGCCGTGCTCCAGATGCTCGCCGACGGCACGCCGCCCTCCGAAAGCTACCTTGCGGGCCTCCGCGCCACGCTCGAGGACGCGCGGCTCGACCCGGCTTTCCGCGCCATGGCGCTCTTGCCCCCCTCCGAGGACGAGATCGCGCAAACGCTCTTCGAGGATGGCCAGACACCGGACCCGACGGAGATCCACGCCACCTTCGAGGCATTCATGGGCGCGCGCGCAAGCTATCTGGAAGAGACCGCCCGCGCGCTCTATCCCCAGATGCAGATCGACGGCCCCTACAGCCCCGAGGCGGAGCCCGCCGGCAAGCGTGACCTCGGCAATGCGCTCCTTCGGCTGCTGACACGCGTGGATGGCGGCGATCTTGCCCAGCGGCAATTCGACAACGCCGAAAACATGACCCAGAGCCTCGCAGCCCTCGCCGCGCTGGTGAAGGCCGGCGCGGGAGAGGAAGCGCTCGCGGCTTTCTACGCGCGCTGGCGGCACGAGCGGCTCGTCATCAACAAGTGGTTTGGCCTTCAAGCAAGCCTCGCGCCCGCCAAGGACGCCGCCGAGATCACGGCGGCGCTCACCGACCACCCGGATTTCGAGATGTCCAATCCCAACCGCTTCCGCGCGCTCCTCGGGGGCTTTGCCTCCAACACCGCCGGCTTCCACCGGCCAGACGGCGCGGGCTACGCGCTCCTCGCGGACTGGCTCATCAAGCTCGACGCCAAGAACCCTCAGACAACCGCGCGCATGACCTCCGCCTTCTCCACGTGGCGCCGCTACGATGCGGACCGTCAAGCGCTCATGCGCGAGGCGCTCACGCGCATCGCGGGCAGCACGGGGCTCTCCCGTGACACGGGCGAAATGGTCACCCGCCTCCTCGGCTGAGCCCACCTGCGGAACCGGCCCCGCCGCTGGGCCGTTTCATGCGCAATCCTCCGCGGCGACGCGGAGCCTCTTTCCCAGGCGGGATGCCTGCCTTACATGGGGTCACGAAGCTGTGACCTTCTTCGTGGAATATCGCTGCATGGAAGACCGAGTAGAACCGCTGATGAAAGAGCGCGCCGCGTGGCTCTTCAAGGAGGGGCCCGTGGCACGCCTGTCGAAGGCCGCGCTCTACAGGCTCTTGCGCTATGAACAGACCATCGCATTGGGCAAGGCCATGGACCCGCTCAGCGCCGAGGCCATGATGGTCGAGCTTCAAAGGATGCTGGCCAAGAACGTCGCCGCCAAGGGGCTCGCCAATATCCCGGCCTCGGGCCCCGCGCTCATCGTCGCCAATCACCCCACGGGCATCGCCGATGCCATCATGCTCAATCACCTGATCGGGCAGACCCGCGCGGATGCCTACTACTTCGCCAATCGCGACATCCTGCGCGTGCTGCCGCAGTTCGAGACGATGATCGCCCCCGTGGAATGGCGCGTGGACAAGCGCAGCCACGCCAAGATGCGCGAGACCATGGCCTTCACCCGGCAGGCCGTGGAAGAGGGCCGCCTCGGGGTCATCTTCCCGTCGGGCCGCCTCGCCAAGCGCCGCGGCATCAGGCTCTACGAGCGCCCATGGATGGCCTCGGCGGCGATGATCGCGCGGAAGTTCGACCTGCCGGTGATCCCGGTCAACATCCGCTCGCGGAACTCCGCGCTCTTCTACTTCTTCGATCTCGTGCATCCGTCGCTCCGCGACATCACGCTCTTCTACGAAATGATGAACAAGGATCAGCAGCCCTACCACATCACCGTGGGGGAGCCGATCTCGGCGGCCGCGCTGCCCAAGAACTCCGACGAGGCGATCGATGTGCTGCGGCGCGAGACACTGCGCCTGGGCGATCCGCGGCTCACGCTCGTCTCCCGCAAGATGCGCCCGGCCTCCGCCCTGTTCTGAGCGCCGCCCTCGTCGTTTCCGCGAGGACGCGCCTCGCCCCGGACCACGCAGAGATGCCTGCCGCCATTGCCGATGACCGCGCCGAGAGCGCGCGGCCCGGCCTCGGCTCCTAGAGCGCTTCCATGATCGCGCGGTAGGCCTGCACCAACCGCGCCATGTCGGCCACGCCCACGCGCTCGTTGTCGCCATGGAGGCGCGGCACATCCGAAGGGCCGAAGAGCATCGGGATGAAGCGGTAGGCATCCTCGGCCATCGCCCCGTAATGGCGCACATCGGTGGCCGCGATCGTGAGCCCGGGAACCACGATCACCTCGCCATAGACTGCCTCCGTCGCCGCCCGGAGCGCCGCGTATCCGGCCGTGTCCGCCGAGGAGACGGCGGAGGCTTCCCGGCCCGCGCCGCGCGGCTCGACGCGGATCCGCGGATCATCGATCACGGCCTCCACGTGGGCGATGACGCTCTCCACCGTGTCGCGCGGATGCACCCGGAAATTGACCGTGGCCACGGCCTCGCCGGCCAGCACGTTTTCCTGCGGCGAGGCGCGCAGCATCGTGGGCGCTGTCGTCGTCCGGAGGAGCGCGTTCGTCGTGGCGGCTTTGGAAAGCTCGGCCTCGAGGAGGCCCGCCGTGAGCCACTGATTGGCGAATAGCACCCGGTTGACGCCGCCGAAGGCCGGGGCGAAGCCATCGAAGAACTCCTTCGTGACGTCCTCGAGCCCGCCGGGCACAGGCTCGGCCTCGAGCGCGGCCACGGCCCGGGCGAGGATCCCCACCGCCGTCTCGGGCGGCGGCAGCGAGGAATGCCCGCTCTGGCCCGTGGCCACGAGATCGAGCGTCACGGCCCCCTTCTCGGCCACGTTGATCGAGGCCACCGGCGCGGGCAGACCGGGCAGGACGTCGTCGAAGATGAAGGAGCCCTCGTCGAGCATCCACGCGAAGCGCACGCCGCGCGCCGCCAGCATCTCCGTCGCCGCCGCGGCGCCGAGGCGCCCGCCCACCTCCTCGTCCTCGCCGAAGATGAACCACACGTCGCGGGCAGGCCGTGCGCCCGACGCGATCATGGCCTCCGCGGCTTCGAGCAGCGCGATGACAGATTGCTTGTCGTCGAGCGCGCCGCGGCCCCAGACAAAGCCGTCCCGGATCTCCCCGGCCCACGGGTCCACGTCCCAGTTCGCCAGTGTCTCCGGCGGGACGGGCACAACATCGTAATGCCCGGTGAAGAGCACCGGCGGGAGGCACGCGTCTGCCCCCGGCCAGCGGTAGATGGGCGTCCGGTTGACGAATTCGAGCTCCATGGCGCCGTGCACGCCGGGATAGGCCTCCGGCAGCCAGGCGAGGAAGGCGTCGTAGGGCGCGTAATCGACGGCGCTATAATCGGGGCGGGAGACCGTTCGGAAGCGCAGCGCTTCGCTGAGCCGCCCGGCGATGGCATCTGCGTCCACCTCGGCCACCGCCACCTCGGGCAGCCCCTCCGGCGCGGGCGGGAGCCGGTAGAGGAGCGTGTTGACCCCCATCACGACGACGAGCGTCACGATGAGCACCCCGATCACGCCCAATCCCATCAATATCCGCCGCATGACATGCCTCCCCGCCTCGAGCTACCCGGGAGGTTAGGCGGCAGGGCCCTGGCGACCAAGCGCTGACCTTGCGTCAGCGCCCAGGAGTGCAGCCCTGCCCCGCCCAAGGTCCCGCCAAGAGTTCCGCCGATGGCCCCGTCCAGGGCCGGGTCCAAAGGCGGCTTGAGCGTCCCCCGCGCTGGCGCTACACCGCGCGGGTCACAGCCGCCGTGGAGACCGCCATGCTCGACATCACACCGCCCAAGCCGCGCACCATCCAGGGCGCCAAGCAGGACTGGGAGCTCGTGATCGGGATGGAGGTCCACGCCCAGGTCGCCACGAATGCCAAGCTCTTCTCCGGCGCCTCGACGCAATTCGGCGCGGAGCCCAATTCCAACGTGGCCTTCGTCGACGCGGGCATGCCCGGGATGCTGCCCGTCATCAACGAGGAATGCGTGGCGCAGGCGGTGCGCACGGGGCTCGGGCTCAAGGCGGACATCCATTTGAAAAGCGCCTTCGACCGGAAGAATTACTTCTATCCCGACCTGCCGCAGGGCTACCAGATCTCCCAGCTCTATGAGCCCATCGTGGGCGAGGGCGAGGTGCTCGTGGAACTGGGCGACGGCACCGCGCGCCTCGTGCGGATCGAGCGCATCCATCTCGAGCAGGACGCGGGCAAATCGATCCACGACATGGACCCGCACATGTCCTACGTGGATCTCAACCGCACGGGTGTGGCGCTCATGGAGATCGTCTCCCGCCCCGATATCCGCGGGCCGGAGGAAGCGGCGGCCTACGTGGCCAAGCTCCGCCAGATCATGCGCTATCTCGGCACCTGCGACGGCAACATGCAAAACGGGAACCTGCGCGCGGACGTCAACGTCTCCATCTGCAGCCCCGGCGCCTACGAGAAGTACCGCGAGAGCGGCGATTTCAGCCACCTCGGCACGCGCTGCGAGATTAAGAACATGAACTCCATGCGCTTCATCCAGCAGGCGATCGAGTACGAGGCGCGCCGGCAGATCGCGCTCGTGGAGGACGGCAAGGAAGTGGTGCAGGAGACGCGCCTCTTCGACACGGTGAAGGGTGAGACGCGGTCCATGCGCTCGAAAGAGGAGGCCCATGACTACCGCTACTTCCCCTGCCCCGACCTCCTGCCCCTCGAGATCGAGCAGGGCTGGGTCGATGATATCGCGGCCCACCTGCCGGAGCTGCCCGACGCCAAGAAGGCGCGCTTCATCGCCGATTTCGGGCTGAGCGATTACGACGCCGCCGTCCTCACGGCAGAGACCGACGCTGCGGCCTTCTTCGAGAACGTGGCCGAAATCGACGGGAAACTCGCCGCGAACTGGGTCATCAACGATCTCTTCGGTCGCCTCAAGAAGGACGACAAGGACCTCTCCGAGAGCCCCGTGAGCCCCGATCAGCTCAAAGGCATCATCGGCCTCATCAAGCGCGGCGACATCTCCGGCAAGATCGCAAAGGACCTATTCGAGATCGTCTACACCGAGGGCGGCGACCCCGCAGAGATCGTGGAGGCGCGCGGCATGCGCCAGGTCACCGATACCGGCGCCATTGAGACGGCCGTGGACGAGATCATCGCCGCCAATCCCGCGCAGGTGGAAAAGGCAAAGTCGAACCCGAAGCTCGCCGGCTGGTTCGTGGGCCAGGTGATGAAGGCCACGGGCGGCAAGGCCAACCCGGCCGCTGTGAACCAGATCGTGAAAGCCAAGCTCGGCCTCTAGGTCGGCGCGTCGGGACAGGGCATTCGCGCGGAGACACGGCGGGAGTCACTGTGAGCAGATGCTCGGAAGGCGCGCCTAGGTGCGGATGTCGATGGCCAGCGCGTGGATGCGATCCATGACCTCGGGGCCGAGCGCGGCGTAGATGGCGCGGTGTTGCTGGACGCGGCTCTTGCCCGCGAGCGCGGCGGCGGAAATCGTCAATCTGAAATGGCTCTCGCCGCCTTCCTGAAATCCCGCATGCCCGCGATGCGCCTCGCTTTCATCAATGATTTCAAGGGCCTCAGGGGATAGCTCTGCGCGGAGCTTCGCGTCCATCGTCTCAATCATCCCCATCTTTTTCGCCCTCGGCCCTTTCAACTCAGCGCCGAAACCTTAAACTCGCAAAGCCGAGTCGGAAAGGAGCTCCCATGTCCAAGGACGATCCCTTTGGCTTCGACATGTCCGTGTCGTCCGCGAAGAAGAAGAACTCTCGCGGGCGCAGGGGGATGTCGGGCGCGTTCGAGACGTCCACACGGGTCTGCGACAAGCCCGGCTGCAACGAGCGCGGCCTCTACCGCGCGCCGAAAAGCCCTGACAATCCAGATGATTACTGGTGGTTCTGCAAGGAGCACGTGCGCGAGTACAACCTGAAATGGAACGCGTTCGACGGCTCCTCGGAGCAGGATTACATGGACCAGGTCGACAAGGACCGCGTCTGGGAGCGGGAGACCAAACCCTTCAAGCAATCCGCCGAGGAGCGTGCCTGGGCCCGGCTCGGGATCGACGACGCCCACCAGGTGCTGGGCTCCAACGCCACGCGCAATCCCGGCAAATCCGCCACCGGCTCCCGCCGCCTGCCTGCCACCGAGCGGCGCGCGGTGGAGATCCTCGAAGTGAAGGACAACGCCACGAAGGCCGAGGTGCGCAAAGCCTACAAGGCCCTCATCAAGGTGCTCCATCCCGACATGAACGGCGGCGATCGCAGCCAGGAAGAGCAGCTTTCAGAGGTGGTCTGGGCCTGGGATCAGATCAAGGACAGCCGGAACTTCAAGTAGCGTCGATCCGGGGGACGTAGCGAAAAAGCGTCTCTTGTTCAGCGAGATAGCTCCGGCGCGCCTTGTGCATGCCGTAGAGCGACGCGATCCATGGCAAGACGTACCATGGCTTCGTCGCCGCGGTCATAAGGACGAGCCAGGGGCCAAACATCGTCCCGAAGATCGGCAGCACGATCGTGCCCGCGATGATGCCGAGAAGCGCCGTCGCAAGCACGCCGCCCGCGATGGCGCTGAGCACGCCGCGGGTCCCCTCCCGGCCCAGGCGGTCGCGCACGAGAATCGCGCTTCCGAGCCCGCCGAAGAACGACGCGCCCACCGACATCATCCCGCCGATCTCGGGCCCGACGATCTCCACCATGCCCTGCAGCCCGCCCAGCGCCACATAGCCGAGCAGGCCGCCGGCGCAGGCGCACCCAACGAGGGCCCCCAAAATCAGACGTTCAGCGGGGCTTGGCAGCGTGACTTGCATGGAAAAAAGATACTCCGACGTTCGTTGGCGTCGGAGCTATTGTCGGCTTGCGTCAAAACTTCGGCGAATTGAGGCCTTAAGCGGCCCGAAACAGTAAGGCCACACCATTGAGACAATGGCGTTTTCCGGTGGGTGCCGGGCCGTCGTTGAAGATGTGTCCGAGATGGCTTCCACAGCGCCGACAATGGCACTCTGTGCGGGCGCGGAAGAGCTTCCTGTCGATCTTGGTGCCTATTGCATTGGGCAGCGATTCCCAGAAGCTGGGCCAGCCCGTGCCGCTGTCGTACTTGGCCTCGCTGGCGTAGATCGGGAGCTCGCAGCCCTTGCAGAGATAGGTGCCGGGGGCAAAGTTCTTGTCGAGCGGGGAGGAGAACGGACGCTCCGTGGCCTCCTCGCGCAGCACGCGATATTCGAAATTCGTCAGGCGCGCGCGCCATTCCGCCTCGGTGCGGGTGATCTCGAAGGGGCCGTCGGCCGCGCGGACAGGCAAGGCTGCGAATGCGGCGGCGGAGGCCATGAGGGTGCGGCGGGTCATGATCGACATCGTTCATCCTTTCAGTCGCGCGGCCCGGTTCTCCCGCCCGGGCCGCGCGCCCGGTGCGTTGACCGTTATTTCGGCAGCAGCACCGTATCCACCACGTGAATGACGCCATTGGATTGATTGACGTCGGCGATGGTCACGCGCCCAGCCTGACCGCTTTCGTCAAAGATAAAGACATTCGAGCCCTTCACCTGAGCGGAAAGTGCATCACCTGACAAAGTGTTGAAGTGGAAGAAACCATCCGAGGACGCCCGCGCGCGGGACACGATCTCCGCCGCCGACAGATCCCCGGCCACGACATGGGCCGTGAGCACCTTGGTGAGCATGTCCTTGTTCTCGGGCATCAGCAGCGACTCGACGGTGCCTTCGGGAAGCGCGGCGAACGCCTCGTTCACCGGTGCGAATACCGTGAACGGCCCGGGTCCGCTCAGCGCCTCGACAAGGCCCGCGGCCTGCACGGCGGCGACGAGGGTGGTGTGATCGGCGGAGTTCACCGCGTTCTCCACGATGGTTTGGGTGTCAAACATCGCCGCGCCGCCCACCATCGGGTTCCCGTCGGCATCGGCATGGGCAGCCGCAATGGCCCCGCCCGCGATGAGGGAAAGGGCAGCGCCGAGGGCAAAAGATCTGAAAGTCATGGTCGTCTCCTGTTGAGGCGCCATGGAAAGAGCTCCGGGACGCCGTGATGCCAGAAGTCACGGCGCGCAGAGACAAGAGTTTCAGGAAAGCGTCAGCAGATGCATCACAGGAGCGTGAGTGGCCCAATGGCGAGCACGTCACCCGTGGGCGCACCGGTGGTGGAGCCGCCGGTGGGCTCGTCCGATACGGCGAGCACGGCGCCCACGAGCACGTCTGGCGACGCGCCGCTGAGATCAGCGATCGCGCGACCATCCGCGCCGAAAAGCCCAAGCGATACAGGCGCTTGATCGGGCAAGATCAACCAAAGCTCGTGGTCACGTCCCGCGCCAGGACTGCCAGAGAGGCGCGCCGCGACGAGCTCCCCCGAGGCGCTCTCGTAGCGCGCGCTCACGCTCACGCCCACCTCGCCCTCGAGGCTGGCCTCGAGCACCGTCTGATCGAGCGCCGGGATCACGTAATTCAGTGAAACGAACGCGACGGCTGCCGCGGCCGCCGCACCCACCAGCGCGCCGAAGCCCCAGCGGATGAGCGACGTGGTCGTGCTGGACTGCGCAAAGAGCTCTGCGTCGAGCGCGGCCTTCACGTTCGCGGGCGGCGGCACATCCTCGCCCTCAGCGAGGCCCACGAACTGCTCGCACCAATCCGCATAGAACGCGCGCAGCGCCGGGTCGCGCGCCATGCGCTCCTCGAACACGCGCGCCTCCTCGGCCTCGAGGAGGC
Source organism: Pseudomonadota bacterium (assembly GCA_038533575.1). Taxonomy (NCBI): domain Bacteria; kingdom Pseudomonadati; phylum Pseudomonadota; species Pseudomonadota bacterium. The sequence goes on from JBCAYL010000001.1 coordinate 1,416,501, forward strand.
CCAGCGCGTACTCGGCCGCGAGGGCGCGATCGTCGTCGCGCTCTCCGCCTTGTGTCTGGTCTGTCCCGTCGCTCATCGCGTCAGGCACTCCTTCAAGCTCATCAGCGCGCGCCTGAGCCAGGTGCGCATGGTGTTCAACGGCACGTCAAAGCGCGTGGCAAGCTCCTGATAGGTGTCCCCTATCATGTAGGCTCTCGCCACGGCCTCGGCGCGATCGGCGGGCAGCTCTCCCAGGCAGGCCCGCAATTTCTCTCCCTCCGACGACGCGAGCGCCGCCTGTTCCGGCGTGGGGCCGCCATCGGCGATACGCTCGAGCACGTCTTCGCCCACGGTCGCCCCCGCTCCGCCCGCCGCCGCCTTGCGCGCGCGCAGGCGGTCGATGGCCAAGTTGCGCGTGACGGTGATGAGCCAGGTCATGGGGCTCAACCCGTTGGCGCGGTAGCGGTCCGCCCGCTCCCAGATCCGGAGATAGGCGTCCTGCAAGGCTTCCTCGGCCTGCTGGCGGTCATTCAAGATACGGAGGCACACGCCGAAAAGTTTCGCCGAGGTCGCGCTATATAGAAGGTCGAAGGCCGCGCGCTCCCGGAGCGCCATGCGCGCGAGGTAGCTTTCGATGTCGTCGCGCGTGGTCATGGGCCCGTGTCTAGCGGCGCGTCCGCCCCCGTGCAACGCAAGCCTAGGCGCGTCTGGAGGATGGCAGATCGGCCGCTGTCCTCGGTGCCGCGGCAGAGGGGAGAAGCGCAATCAGGGCCTCGGCCTCCGGTGGCAGCGCCTGGTCCTCGAGCTTGGCGTCCCCCCTCAGGAGGGTTCTCTTTTCGAGGGGATCCACGCGGTGATCATAGAGCTCTCCCGTGCCGTCGCAGTAGCGGATCAGGCGATGCGTGCCAGAGCGCACGGAGTGAGAAACCCGCGCTTTCTCAGGGGCTTTCTTGAGCGGCACCCGAAACGAGGAAAGCGCGTGGCCGCGGCCCTCGGCCCCCTCGAGCAGAGGCCAGAGGCTTTGGCCGTCGAGCGGGTGCGGCGCGTCTCCTCCGAGCAGCTCAAGGAGCGTGGGATAGATGTCGAGGAGCGAGACGGGCTCCGTCACCCGGCCCACGGGCACCCCCGGCCCGGCCATCATCAGCGGCACGCGGAGCGCGCGTTCCCAAAGCGAGAACTTGCGGAAGGCGAGCTTCTCTCCGAACTGCCAGCCGTGGTCGGACCAGAGCAGGATCAGCGTCGTCTCGCTGAGCCCGGAGGCATCCAGATGATCGAGGAGCCGGCCCACAAGATGGTCCGCATAAGCCACGCAGGCGAGGTAGGCCCGCACGAAAGCCCCGTACTCCGATGTGCGGGAGAGCATGCGCCCGGTCCAGCGCCGGGCCATGGCATTGGCGTGCTGAGGCAGTTGATCGAGCTCGCTCTCATCCTCGATGTCGAAGGCTCGGTTCCCGAGCCCGGGGGGACCGCGCGGGTCCTCCGGGATGCGGTCGAAGAAGCGTTTGGGCGCGATGAACGGCAGGTGCGGCCGGTAGATGCCGTGGGCCCAGAACTGCCGGTCCGCCCCGGGCGTCATCTCTCCGATCATGGCATCGACGAGCCGGTCATCATCGAGCCTCGCCCGCGCGCAGGGGCCGAAATCATCGGGCGGCTTCAGATTGCCGTCCTTCACAGCGCGCGACATGGCCGGAAAGCGCTCGGGACGACGGGGATGGGCCACGTCCCAGTCGGCCCAGTCCTGCCCCGACGCGCCGGTGTGATAGACCTTTCCCGCCATGGCCGTCCGCCAGCCCGCCGCGCGCGCACGGCCCGCGATGGAAAGCCGCTGCCCCGGCGGGAAGGCCATCGCCCAGCTTTCGTCGTTGGAATAGACGCCCGTGCGCCAGGGCCCCTGCCCGAAGAGCGTGGCCGTCCGCGAGGGGGAACAGGCCGGCGAGGCCGCGTAAGCCTGATCGAAACACGTGCCGCGCGCGGCGAGGCGCGCCATGTTCGGGGTGGAGGCATCCGGGTGCCCGCCCAGCGGCGTTATCCAGTCGTTGAGGTCCTCGACCGACAAGAGAAGAATATTGCGAATTTCGCGCACGCGGTGCGGCCTCTCTGGGCGGTCTGCTATGATGAGCTATAAAAAGGCCAATGGCGCGGTGACACAAGCGACGCGTCTCAGAAGCGGGCATGCGGCCCTTGCTCCCGGTTTCGGAATGGGGCAGGCAGACACGACTGCGCCAAGACACGAAGGATTTTCCCCATGGCCGACGGCTCCCTCGATCTCGACATGACACCCACGCGCGAAGTGCAGGTGCGCGATGTGTTCGGTATCGACTCGGACATGGTCGTGCGCGGCTTCGAGGACGGGTCCGAGCGCGTGCCGGAGGTGGATTCCACCTACAAATTCGACCCAGATACCACGCTGGCGATCCTCGCGGGCTTTCACAACAACCGCCGGGTCATGATCCAGGGCTATCACGGCACGGGCAAATCCACGCATATCGAGCAGGTGGCCGCGCGGCTGAATTGGCCCGCCGTGCGCGTCAATCTGGACAGCCACATTTCCCGGATTGATCTCATCGGCAAGGACGCGATCAAGCTGAAGGACGGCAAGCAGGTCACCGACTTCCAGGAGGGCATCCTGCCCTGGGCGCTGCGCAATCCCTGCGCCATCGTCTTCGACGAATACGATGCGGGCCGCGCCGACGTGATGTTCGTCATCCAGCGGGTGCTGGAAACCGACGGAAAGCTCACGCTCCTCGACCAGAACAAGGTGATCACGCCCCACCCCTATTTCCGCATTTTCGCAACGGCGAACACGGTGGGCCTAGGCGACACGACGGGGCTCTACCACGGCACGCAGCAGATCAACCAAGGCCAGATGGACCGCTGGTCGCTGGTGGCGACTTTGAATTACCTGAGCGTCGGCGCCGAAAGCGCGATCGTTCTGGCCAAGAACCCGCACTACAACAACGAGAAGGGCCGTAAGACGATCGAGCGGATGGTCACCGTGGCCGACATGACCCGCACGGCCTTCATGGCCGGCGACCTCTCCACGGTCATGTCGCCGCGCACCGTCATCGCCTGGGCCCAGAACGCGGAGATCTTCCGCAATGTGGGCTACGCCTTCCGCCTGTCGTTCCTCAACAAGTGCGACGAGCTCGAGCGCGCGACGGTGGCCGAGTTCTACCAGAAATGCTTTGACGAAGAGCTGCCCGAAAGCGCGGCCAACATCACGGCGTGAGGACGGACGTCGGCCTTACCGCGGGCGTTTTGGGACTTGTCGCTGCTACGGCCATGGCCGGCGGCGCGTTCGACGCCATTGATCGCGACCTGCGCGCGAACGAGCCCGGGTTCGCCGAAACCCGCTGCCTCGCCCTCAAGGACGCCGTCACGGTCTACGCTCAGATTTTTTCGGCAAACCCGGTCTATGGCCGAGATGAAAGCAAGCGCGCGGCCTTCGACTGGGCCCAGGATCTGGAATTGAGCCGCGTCGGCGCCAACAAGGATGAAAAGGCCCGCCTCATCACCGCCTATCTCGACTATTTTGGGCCCGTGACGGCCTCATCTCTGGTGCCCAATCTGGACATCTACCAACGAGACAAGGCCTATTGTTTGGAGAGGTTCTCACGGTCCGATGAGTAAGCAATCCGACAATCCCGCCGATCCGTTCAAGAAGGCCGTGGCCGAGGCCGCCAAGGTCATCGCCGATGATGCGGAGCTGACGGTTTCCTATTCCGTGGACCCGCCGGGGGCCACGACCGACACGCTGCGCCTGCCGCAGGTCTCGCGCCGAATGACGCGGGACGAGGTGCTGCTCGCGCGCGGCACGGCGGACGCGCTGGCGCTCCGGCACAAGTACCACGACGCGGGCACGTTCAACCGCTACCTGCCGCCCGGCAACATGGCGCGCGATCTCTACGAGGCGATGGAGACGGCGCGCTGCGAGGCGGTGGGCGCGCAGGCCATGCCGGGCACGGCTTCCAACATCGACCACAAGATCGCCAACGAGGCCATGCGCAAGGGCTACGGCGACATCAAGGAGGCCGCCGAGGCGCCGCTTGCCGTCGCCGCGGGCTACCTCATCCGGCACCTGGCCACGGGGCGCGATCTCCCCTCGGACGCCGCCAACGTCATGGACCTCTGGCGCGGCTATATCGAAGGCCAGGCGGGCGGCACGCTCGAAGGCCTCGAGGGCATGCTCGCCGACCAGGCCCAGTTCGCGAAATTCGCGCGGCAGATCATCTCCGATCTGGGCTATGGCGACCAGCTCGGCGACGATCCGGACGATTTCGACGAGAACGAGGAAGACGAAGCCGAGGGCGAACCGGAGGATCAGGACCAGCCTGACAGCACCGGCGAGGATGACAGCGACAGCGAAGACGATGTCGATGCCGCGCCCGAGCAAAGCCAGGAACAGCAGCAGGACGCAGCCCAGGCCTCCGTCACCATGGATGACATGGCCGAGGCGGAGATGGCCGAAGAGGCCGACATGCCCGAGGGCGACGCGCCGCTCGAGCCCCCCTCCCCTCCGCCCCATTCCGAGGCGGACCCGGATTACACCGTCTATGACACCGAGAACGACGAGGAGATCCGCGCCGAAGACCTCGCCGAACCGGCCGAGCTCGAACGCTTGCGGACCTACCTCGATCAGCAGCTCGACCCGCTGAAAGGTGCCGTGAGCCGGCTCGCGAACAAGCTCCAGCGGCGGCTGCAGGCCCAGCAGAACCGGAGCTGGGAGTTCGACCGTGAAGAGGGAATGCTCGATGCGGGCCGCCTCGCGCGCGTCGTGGCGAACCCCACGACGCCGCTTTCCTTCAAGATCGAGAAGGACACGGAATTCCGCGACACGGTGGTGACGCTGCTCCTCGACAATTCGGGCTCCATGCGGGGCCGCCCGATCTCCATCGCGGCGATCTGCGCGGACGTGCTGGCGCGCACGCTGGAACGGTGCTCGGTGAAGGTGGAGATCCTGGGCTTCACCACCCGCGCCTGGAAGGGCGGGCTTTGCCGCGAGGGCTGGCTCGCCGAAGGCCGCCCGCAGCAGCCCGGACGCCTCAACGACCTGCGCCACATCATCTACAAGAGCGCCGACGCGCCCTGGCGCCGCGCGCGCCCCAACCTCGGGCTCATGATGAAAGAGGGGCTCCTCAAGGAGAACATCGACGGCGAAGCGCTCGAATGGGCGCACAAGCGGATGGTGGGCCGCGCGGAAGCGAGAAAGATCCTCATGGTCATTTCCGATGGCGCGCCGGTGGACGACAGCACGCTTTCGGTGAACCCGGCCAATTACCTCGAAAAGCACCTGCGCGACGTGATCGCCATGGTCGAGAAGAAGAAGATGGTGGAACTGATCGCCATCGGGATCGGCCATGACGTGACCCGCTACTACGACCGGGCGGTGACGATCACGGATGTCGAACAGCTCGCAGGCGCGATGACCGAGCAGCTCGCCTCGCTCTTTGACAGCGATCCCCGGGCACGGGCGCGCGTGATGGGCATGAAGCGCGCGAGCTGAGCACGCGGGCGACCTCTCGAAGGATTTCGTGCCTCCGGCGGCCCTCCGGGGGAGGTACAAGGCACAAAGAAGACGGGGACCACCGCCATGTTTCAGACATTCAAGAGCGCGACGACGCCGGAGCAGGGGCCGCCGCGGCTCGCGGCCTTGCGCGCGAAGATGGCGGAGATGGGCGTGGACGGCTTCATCGTGTCACGGGCGGATGCGTGGCAAGGCGAGTACGTCGCGCCTTGCGACGAGCGCCTCGCCTGGCTCACCGGGTTCACCGGGTCCGCTGGCTTCTGTGTCGTGCTCGCAGAGAGGGCCGGTCTCTTCGTGGACGGGCGGTACCGGGTTCAGGCGCGCGCGCAGGTCGCCCCGGACTTCACTACTGTGGACTGGCCAGAGACGACGCTGGCCGTGTGGATCCTCGAGCACGCGCCGGAGGGGTCGAAGATCGCCTACGATCCCTGGCTTCACGTGCCAAGGCAACTCCATGAGCTGGCGCGCCTCGAGGCTGCGGGCCATTCGCTTCAGGCCATTGAGAACCTCATCGACGCGATCTGGGAGGACCGCCCTACCCGGCCCGACGGGCGCGCCTTTTCCCACCCCCTCGAACTCGCGGGGGAAACGAGTGCCTCGAAACGCGCGCGGCTGGGCCAGGACCTCGCGGCAGCGGGCGACGACGCGGCCATCATCACGATGCCCGACGCGATCTGCTGGCTCCTCAACATACGTGGCGCGGATATCCCGCGCATCCCGATCCTGCAAAGCTTCGCCATCCTCCGGGCCGATGGGCAGGTGTCGATCTTCGTGGAGGCCTCCAAGGTGGCTGGGCTGGAGATCGACGCCGAGATCTTTGCGCCGGACACATTCCTGGCGGCCGTCGCGGCCCTGACGGGAACGGTCCGGCTCGATCCCGACAGCTGCCCGGAAGCCGTGCGTGCGGCGGTCACGGCCAGAGTGCACGAAGGGCGCGATCCCTGCCTCCTTCCCAAGGCGCGCAAGAACGCCGCGGAACTCGAAGGCACACGGGCGGCCCACCGGCGGGACGCCGTTGCCATGGTCGAATTCCTCGCCTGGCTCGATGCGCAGCCCCCCTCGGAGGTGACCGAGATCGGCGCCGTGGAAGCCCTCGAGGGATTTCGCCGGGCCACGAATGCCCTCCAGGACATCAGTTTCGAGACGATCTCCGGCGCGGGTCCCAACGCGGCCCTGCCCCATTACCGCGTCTCGGACGAGACCAACCGGACGCTGGCGGAGGGTGAGCTCTACCTCGTCGATAGCGGCGGCCAGTACGTGGACGGGACGACCGACATCACCCGCACCGTGGCGATCGGCGCACCCGACAAGGAGGCAAGGGACGCCTTCACGCGCGTGTTGCAGGGCATGATCGCGCTCTCACGGCTGCGCTTCCCGCGTGGCGTGGGCGGCGCCCATATCGATGCCTTGGCGCGCGCGGCGCTGTGGATGGCGGGACAGGATTTCGACCACGGGACCGGGCACGGCGTGGGCTCCTACCTCTCGGTCCACGAGGGGCCGGCACGCATTTCCCGGGCCTCGACGGTGCCTCTCGAGCCCGGAATGATCCTCTCGAATGAGCCCGGCTATTACCGGGAGGGCGCCTTCGGCATCCGGATCGAGAACCTCATCGTCGTCCAGGACGCGGGCGACCTGGCAGGCGCGGACCCGCGTCCCTGGCTCGATTTCGAAACGCTCACCTACGTCCCCATCGACACCCGCCTCGTCGTCAAGGAGATGCTCACGAAAGCGGAGCGGGACTGGCTCAATGCCTATCACGCCGAATGCGCGGAGCGGTTGACAGGCCAGCTGTCGGAGCGGGCCGAGGCGTGGCTCGCAGGCGCGACATTGGCAGTCTGACACAAACCTGTCAGAAAGGCGCGACACAGTTCTGGCAACCCGGGGGAGAGCAGCCATGGCCGACCACATCAAGATCCGCAAAGCACCGGGAACATGGTCCGTCCGCGTGGGCGGCGCCGTGCTGGGCGAGTCGAGCGCCGCGCTCGAACTGGCCGAAGGCAGCTATCCCGAGGTGATCTATTTCCCGCGGGACGACTTCGCGATGGCCTTCCTCGATCCGTCCGACAAGTCCACGCACTGCCCGCACAAGGGCGATGCGAACTACTTCCACATCGTCACGAAGAGCACGACGCTCGAAAACGCGGTCTGGAGCTACGAAAGCCCGAAGGAGGGCGTGGCCGAGATTGCCGGATACCTCGCCTTCGGGCACGAAGACGTGACGGTGGAGAAGATCTAGGAGTGCTCTTCCGCGGCCGTGGCCGCGAGCGCCCGGTTATAGGCCTTGAGAGCGTCCACCTGGAAGAGGGCACCGATCAGGTTGGGCCTGCCGTCCTTCAGTGACACCACGGGCAGGAAGACCTCGTTGGTGGCCTCGAAGATGGGCATCGCAGTCTCGAGCGTGGCCGTCTCTGTCACGTAGAGGCTTTGCCCGATGAGCTCGAGGCACCGCGCCTCGGAGGCGGCCCGTGGATGATCGGGGCGCCGCATCATCTGCATGACCCCGAAGGTCGCGAGCAGGTAGGCCTGCGGTCCGGCCGCGAGGTGCACGCCGCGCCGCTCGATCTGGCTCAGGAAGAAAGAGCGGTCTACGAGCTTTGCTGAGATCGCGGTGGAGAGCGAGACCGCCACCATGACCGCGAGGCCGGTCTGCCAGTCTCCGGTGAGCTCGAAAACGATGAGTGTCGTGGAGATCGGCGCGCCGAGCACGGCCGCGCTCACCGCCCCCATCCCGGCGAGCGCGTAGAGCGTCTCCGAGCCGGAGACATCCGGAAAGATGCCCGTGGCGATCACCCCGAAGGCGAGCCCGGTGAGAGCTCCCACCATGAGCGAGGGGGAAAAGACCCCGCCCCCCATGCGACCGGCCATCGTGATCGCGACGGCCGCGATCTTGATGATGCAAAAGACCACGGCCTCGTGGAGCAGCAGGTTGCCCGAGAGCGCGGCGGTCGTCGTCTCGTAGCCCACGCCGATGATGTGCGGGTAAAAGATCGCGATGGCCCCGAGGAGGGCGCCGGACATCATCGGACGCGTCCAGCGGGGAAGCCGGGTCCACCCGTGGGCAAGTGTTCCCAGCCCGTCCACCCAGAAGATCGTGCGCATGAGAATGACCGCTACGAGCCCGCAGGTGAGGCCGAGGATCAGGAAGGCGGGCAGCTCCACGTAAAAGGCCAGCATGTTCTGCGTGGGCAGAGAAAACTCCGTGATGTCGCCGAATTGCGCCCTGGAGACCACCGTCCCCGCCACCGACGCGATGACGATGGGGGCAAAGGCATGGACTGCGAAGTGACGAAGGATGACCTCCAAGGCGAAGAGAGCCCCCGCGATGGGGGCGTTGAATGACGCGCTGACCGCCGCCGCGACGGCGCATCCGAGGAGATCACGGCCAGTGATCCCGTCTGCGCGAATGAAGTTCGACACCTTCGTGGCAATGACCCCGGCGAGGTGCACCACGGGCCCCTCTCGCCCCGTGGAGCCGCCGGAGGAGAGCGTGATCCAGGAGGCCACGGCGGAGGCGAGGCCAGCCTTCACCTCCACCCGCCCGTCTTTCAGCGCGGCGCCTTCGATGACATCGGCCACCGAGCGCACGCGCCCATCATTCGTGAAACGGTCGAGGATCAGGCCCACGGCCATGCCGCCGATGATCGGTGTCACGAGCACCCAGTACCAGGGCAATTCGCGCGCCCAGGAATGCAGCATGGCGAGGTCGGACGTCCCGTAGATGGAGCCCTGAAGCTTGATGATGGCGAGCCGGAAGCCCACGGCGGCGAGCCCGGCTGCGACGCCGATCATAAGCGCGATGAACCAGAACTGGATCTGGCTCGGCCCTTGCGCGCGCAGCACCGCCCAGCTGCGCCGGGTGGCCTCCGTGATTTCGGACAGGACGCGGTCCATGGCGCTTCTACCCCTCTGGGCAGCGCGTGGTGCCTTTCGCCCCGGCGCGGCGTCCCCTATGCTCGCGCTCCGGACTTGACGGAGACGACATGCCCATCGACGCCGCCCTTGCTGCCCTGTCCCGAACGTTAGGGGATCGCCTGAGGCGCTCCAAGTCCGATTTGGCATTGCACGGGCGCTCGGAGTCGCATTTTGCGGAAATGCCACCGGACGCGGTCGCCTATCCGGAGACGACGGCGGAAGTCGCTGAAATCGTACGCATTTGCGCAGCCGAAGGCTGCCCCGTCATCGGGTTTGGAACGGGGACGGCGCTCGAGGGACATACCAGCGCGCCGCGGGGCGGGATCAGCGTGGATTTCAGCCGCATGGCGCGCCTCCTGCGGGTGGATCCCGAGGACATGGTCGCCGTCGTGCAGCCCGGATTGACGCGCGAGAGCCTGAACGAGGACCTCCGGGCCTCGGGCCTCTTCTTCCCGGTGGATCCCGGTGCCAACGCGTCGCTCGGCGGGATGGCCTCCACGCGCGCCTCTGGGACGACAGCCGTCCGCTACGGGACGATGCGCGACAACGTCGCCGCGCTCGAGGTCGTGACCGCCGAAGGCGCCATCATCCGCACCGGAACGTCAGCGCGGAAATCATCGGCGGGCTACGATCTCACCGCCCTCTTCGTGGGCGCGGAAGGCACGCTCGGCCTCATCACGGAGCTCACGCTCCGCCTGCACGGGCAGCCAGAAACGACGGCGGCCGCCGTGGCGGCCTTTCCTGCTGTGGGTGATGCGGTCGCGACCGTCATCGAGACCATCCAGAGCGGGATTCCCATGGCGCGGATCGAACTTCTCGACGCGGCCTCCATTGCTGCCGTCAACGCCCATTCCCACCGGGAGGACCCGGTCACGCCGCACCTGTTCGTGGAGTTTCACGGCTCACCCACCGCGGTAGCGGAAGAGGCCGAGGCCTTCGGTGCGATTGCCGGCGCGCACGGCGCGGCGGGGTTTCGCTGGTCCGAACGGCAGGAGGACCGCACCGCCCTGTGGGCCGCGCGCCACGCCGCCTATTACGCGATCCTCGCCTCCCGGCCCGGCGCCCGTGCCGTGGTGACGGATGTCTGCCTGCCCATCTCGAAGCTCGCGGAGGCCGTGGACGCGACAGCCGCCGACATCGATGCGAGCCCCATCCCGGGGCCCATCCTCGGCCATGTGGGCGATGGAAACTATCACGCGATCCTGCTCATCGACCCCGAGGCGCCAGAAGAGAAGCAGGCGGCGCTCGACCTGCAGACCCGCATGGTCGCGCGGGCGCAGGCCCTCGGCGGGACGGCCACGGGGGAGCACGGCGTGGGCATGGGGAAGCTCGGCTATATGGAGGCCGAGCATGGCGGGGCCTGGGGGCTCATGGGCGAGATCAAGCGCGCGCTCGATCCAGCGGGGATCATGAACCCGGGGAAGCTCGTGCGCCAGAATTGAGAGGCCCGCGCGCGGGGCAACCACGGGATGCCTCCGGCGGAGGTACGACGCACAAAGAAACCGGGATCGCGCGCCAGACCCAGCGCATCGCGCGGCGCTAACCCCGCAGGAGCTCCGCGGCGGCAGCGCGCGCTGCTTCCGTGACCGTATCACCGGCCAGCATGCGGGCGATTTCGTCCACCCGGGCATCGGGGGCGAGAGGATCGACCTGCGAGAAGGTCATGTCGTTCTCCACGCGTTTGGCCACGCGCCAATGATGGGCGCCAAGGGCCGCCACCTGGGGAGAATGGGTCACGACGAGGACCTGGCTCGTCTCCGAGAGCCGGGCAAGCCTGCGCCCGACGGCGTCGGCGGTGGCACCCCCCACCCCGCGATCGATCTCGTCGAAGATCATGGTCTGCCCGCCATCACCCCCGGTCAGGCAGACCTTGAGCGCGAGAAGGAAGCGGCTGAGCTCGCCACCGGAGGCAATCTTGTTGAGCGGTCCCGGCGGCGCGCCGGGATTGGTGGCCACGGTGAAGGCGACCTGATCGCTGCCTGACGGCCCGGGCTCGGCAGGCGAGATCTCCGTCTGGAAGACCGCGCGCTCCATTTTCAGAGGCGCGAGTTCACTGGCCATCGCCGCATCGAGCCGCGCGGCGGCCTTTAGGCGGGCGTCGCTCAGGGCCGCGGCGGCTTTTTCATAGGCCGCGTCAGCCTCTTCGAGCGCGGCTTCCAGGACCGAGACATCGCCGGCGCTCGCTTCGAAGGCCGCGAGGCGCGCGGCGAATGTCGTGCCGAGCTCGGGCAGCTCGTCGGGCTGAACCTGGTGCTTTCGAGCCAGGGCACGCAGGGCGAAGAGACGCTCCTCGGTGGCCTCGAGTTCATGGGGATCGAAGGAGAGCCTGTCGAGGAGGCTTTCCACGCCGCTCTGGGCCTCCGCGAGTTCGGCCAGGGCGCGCCCGAGGGCCGCGAGCGGCGCCGCGGCTTCTTCGGGCACCTTGTCTTCGGCGGCTTCGAGCCAGCGCGCCGCGTCCCCGATGAGGCCTTCTGCGCCGTCCGGGCCAAGCGCTTGCGCCGCCTTGGCAATGTCTTCGCCGATGCGCTCGGCCGCCTGCATGAGCCGCCGCCGCGCATCGAGCGCGGCATCTTCACCCATGTCAGGCGCAATCTTCGTGAACTCGTCGACCGCGTGGCGCAGGAAATCCTCTTCCGCCGCGAGAGTCTCCGCACGCTCCCTGGCCTCCGTGAGCGCCTGCGCCGCCTGTCGCCGGGTGCGCCACGCGTCACTGACGGACGCAACCTCTGCATCCACCCCGGCGAAGGCATCGAGGAGCGCGCGGTGCCCCCTGACATTGAGAAGGCCCCGATCGTCATGCTGGCCATGGAGCTCCACGAGCGTCTCCGACAGCGCCCGCAGGAGATCACCGGAGGCGCGCCGATCGTTGACGTAGGCGGTCTTGCGGCCATCGCTGCGGTTGATGCGCCGGAGCACGAGCTCCCCGTCCTCGGAGGCATATCCCGCATCTTCCAAGACGGCATGGGCGCCGTGATCGGGAGGCAGATCGAACCACGCCGTGACTTCGCCCTGCTCTGCCCCCTGGCGCACGAGATCGGCCCGACCGCGCCAGCCAAGAACAAAGCCCAGAGCATCCAGCAATATGGATTTGCCCGCCCCGGTCTCGCCCGTGAGCACGTTGAGACCGGGCTGGAACTCAAGCTCCAACCGATCGATGATCAGCATGTCTCGGATATCAAGTCCGCGCAGCATGTTCTGCCGGGTGGTGGTGGCCCCCACCCCTCCCTGTCAGAGCCATTCGCCTCGGATGACTTGGCGGTATATCGCGCTGAGCCAATTGTCCCCGATGGAGCGCGCATCGAGCCCCGCCCCACGCAGGAGCGCGAAGCTGTCTTCGTACCAGTCCGTGGACCGATAATTGAAGCCCAGGATCGCGCCGGCGGTCTGCGCCTCTGCATCGAGCCCGAGCGCGAGGTACCCTTCCACCAGACGGTGCAGCGCCTCGGCGGTGTGCGTCGTCGTCTGGAAATCCTCGACGACCACGCGGAAGCGATTGATGGCGGCGCCGTAATGCCCTTGCTTCAGGTAGTAGCGCCCGATTTCCATCTCCTTGCCGGCGAGATGATCGAAGGCGAGATCGAACTTCAGGAGCGAGGTCTCTGCATATTCGCTTTCGGGATAGCGCTCGATCACGACGCGAAGGGCCTGCAAGGCCTGGAAGGTCAGGCCCTGGTCGCGCCCCACCTCGTCGATCTGGTCGTAGTAGCTCAACGCCAGCAGGTATTGCGCATAGGCGGCATCGCTGTCGGCCGGGTAGAAATCGATGTAGCGCTGCGCGGAGGCGCGGCTGTTGGGATAGTCCGTGCCGCGATGGTAGGCGAAGGCCTGCATGATGAGCGCGCGCTTGGCCCATTCGGAATAAGGATAGAGGCGCTCCACCTCGCCGAAATAGAAAGCGGCATCGTCGGGCCTCGACCGGCTTAGTTCGAATTCGCCGCGGTCGTAGATTTCCTTGGCGCTGAAATTCTCCAGCGGGACGCGCGGGCGATCGTCGAGACCGCAGCTCGCAAGCGCCCCGAGCGCCATGGCCAGCACGATCCCTCTCACAATCATGGATGCATCCTCGTCGCCCGATTTTCACGCCTTGCCAGCCATTTGAAACGGCCCGTCCCGGTTAGCATGTTTGCGCTTGGACGCAAATTCCCATTCGGCGTCAGGCGTGGAGCGCGACAGCGTCTGCGCGGGTGAGCCCGGCGCCTGGAAGCCGCGCGACCATGTCGACATCGCACTCCACCATGCGGAAGCACTCGGGGCGCGCGAAGACCGCGTGGAGCAGGATATTGGTCAGGGCATGCCCGGCCCGATGCCCGACATACCGGCCGATGATCGGGGCGCCCGCGAGAGCGAGGTCGCCCACGGCATCGAGCATCTTGTGGCGCACGGGCTCATCGCCGTGGCGGAGCCCGCCGGGGCTGAGGATCTGGGCGCCTTCGAAGACCACGGCATTTTTGAGCGTGCCACCGAGGGCGAGGCCATTTGCGTGCATGGCGCGCACATCGGCATTGCTGCAGAAGGTCCGGCTGTCGGACAGCTCGTGCACGAATGCACCGTTTGCGAGGTCGAGCGTTTTTGCCTGGTGACCGATGGCGGCGTCTTCGAAATCGATGTCGAAATCCATGGCGAAGCCCTCCGCCGGTTCGAGGCGGGCGACCGCCTCCCCCTGCTCGACCTGGACCGCCTTGAGGATCTTGATCGCGCGCATCGGTGCATCCTGCCGGAAGATGCCCCGGGCCAGGAACCCACGGACGAAAGGCGCCGCGCTGCCATCGAGGATCGGGACTTCCGGACCGTCGAGATCGATCAGCGCGTTGGTGATGCCACATCCTGCGAGCGCGGCCATGAGATGCTCGATGGTCGAGACGGTGACGCCACTTGCGTTCTTGATCCGCGTGCAGAGCGGCGCGCGCTCCACGGCGCTCCAGAGTGCGGGCACCAGCGCGTCCCCAAAGCTCAGATCCACGCGGCGGAACCAAATCCCATGCTCCGCAGAGGCCGGGCGGACAGTCAGCCGCACCGGGTTGCCGGAGTGCAGGCCGACGCCGTCAAATGTCACCGGAGCTTTCAGGGTCGCTTGCATAAGATCGTGAGGCCTGTGCGGTTTGCTTTTCTTAACGCCGAAGTAAAAATTGGGGTCCTCGGCCTCAACTCACGCTTTGCAACCGTGTGAAATAACGCTTCTGCCTTGGCGAAAATCCGCCACCGACACAAGGCATTGTTCCGAAACGAAAAAAGCCGCCCCGGGCATGTCCCGGAGCGGCTTTCTTACTCACTGTTACAGGTCTGTCAGTTCGCTTGACGTCGCAGGAAGGCCGGGATCTCGATGCGCTCCTGGTCTGCATTCGCCTCTTGCTCCTCCTCGAAGGGCTGCGCTTGCGGCTGCGGAGCAGCGTGTTGCACCGGAGGCTGCTTGCGCATCGCCTGAGCTTCGCCGTCATGCCCGCCGGTCATGCGACCAATGAGGGAATTGATGCCGAAGCGGGGCTTCTCGCCAGCAGGGGCCGCGGCGGGCGCAGGCTGCGGCTGCTTGGAGATCGCGGATTGCAGGCGCTGAAGGGCCTCCGGAGAAGGCGTGCCGGGCGCAGGGCGCGACGGCGCGACGAAAGCTGCCGCGGGCACCTCTTCTTCCTCGATGGCCGGCTCGAAGGCAGGCGGCTCAGGCTGGTAGGCGGGGGGCGGAAGATCGTCCGCAGCGTCGTCGCGCGGCGCAAAGAGATCGGCGACCTCGGCCTCGGGCTGGGCTGCTTCCTCCACCGCGGCTTCGACGAGCTCTGCCGTCTCAAGCTCGGGGGCAACTTCGACCTCGGGCTCTGCCGGGGTCTCGGTCTCTGCCACGGGCGCCTGGATCGGTGCGGCGAGCGAGCGACGCGGCAACGGGATATCGCCGTGGGTGTTGGCCGCATCGATGCCGGTCGCCACGACGCTCACCCGCATCATGCCTTCCATGGCCGTGTCGAGCGTGGAGCCGACGATGATGTTGGCGTCGGGGTCCACTTCCTCGCGAATACGGTTGGCCGCTTCGTCGAGCTCGAAGAGCGTGAGGTCGTAGCCGCCGGTGATATTGATCAGGACACCGTTGGCCCCCTTGAGGCTGATCTCGTCGAGGAGCGGGTTCGCGATGGCCTTTTCGGCGGCCTGGATCGCGCGATCCTCGCCCTCTGCCTCGCCGGTGCCCATCATGGCCTTGCCCATCTCGTCCATGACGGAGCGCACATCGGCGAAGTCGAGGTTGATGAGGCCGGGCTTGACCATGAGATCCGTGACACCCTTCACGCCCTGATAAAGGACATCGTCCGCCATGGAGAAGGCCTCGGTGAAGGTCGTGCGCTCATTGGCCAGACGGAAGAGGTTCTGGTTCGGGATGATGATGAGGGTATCCACGACCTTCTGGAGCGCTTCGACGCCCTCCTCGGCCTGGCGCATGCGCTTGCCACCCTCGAACTGGAACGGCTTCGTCACGACGCCCACCGTGAGCACGCCGAGCTCGCGCGCGGCCTGCGCGATGATCGGCGCCGCCCCTGTTCCGGTGCCGCCGCCCATCCCGGCGGTGATGAAGCACATATGCGCGCCGGCCAGATGATCGACGATTTGCTCAATGCTCTCCTCTGCCGCGGCAGAGCCGACGGACGGACGTGCACCGGCACCGAGGCCCTCGGTGACCTTCACGCCCATCTGGATCTTTGACGGGGCCCGGGCGCCTGACAGCGCCTGGGCATCGGTGTTGGCAATTACAAAATCGACGCCGTCCAGCGCCTTTTCAATCATGTTGTCGACGGCATTCCCGCCAGCGCCGCCCACGCCGAAAACAGTGATCCGCGGCTTCAGCTCTTCCTGGCCGGGCATCGAGAGATTGAGTGTCATATCGTCATTCCGCCTGTGTTTGTGTTGGCCTCTGCTGCGCGCACGCGTCCCGGGCTCTTGTCGTCTCGCATCGCGAAAGTACCCCGATGCGGGCCTATGGTCACGAGAAAAGTGGTATTTTGCCACATAATATTGGCATATTTCCGCCACATTTCACAGCATATCCACATCGGCACCACATCCAGCGTCACCAATTCTCCCGAAACCAACGAACCGCGCGACGCAGCGAACGCGCCGGATAGGTGTCGGTCGGCAGCTCGAAATCCCACCATTCGTCCTGCGGGTGCGCCGCAAAGAGGCTGAGGCCCACCGCACTCGCGAATGCGGGGCCCGTCGCGGCCTGCGGCAGGCCCTGCACGCGAAGCGGCCGACCCAGGCGTACGTGATGGCCGAGAATGCGCGACGCGAGGCCGTCTAGCCCGGCGATCTGGCTGCCGCCGCCTGTTAGGACGATCGACTGCGAGGGAAGTTGATCGAAGCCCGCCACGTCGAGGCGCGCACGCACCTCCTCGAGGATTTCCTCCACCCGCGGGCGCATGATCCCGATGAGCTCCGAGCGGCTGACCTGCCGGCGGTCATGTTCCCAGTCACCGGTGTCGCCGCCGATGTCGATCATCTCGCGATCGTCCATGCCCGTGGCGACCACCCCGCCGTAAAATGTCTTGATGCGCTCGGCCGTGGGCTTGGGGACCTGCAGCCCCATGGAGATGTCAGAGGTGACATGCTCCCCGCCCATGCGAACGCTGTCGGCATAGATCATGTGCCGCTTCATGAAGATGGAGAGGCCCGTGGCACCGCCGCCGAGATCGATGCAGGCCGCGCCGAGCTCCTGCTCGTCCTCCACGAGGGCCGAAATGCCGGACACGTAGGAGGAAGACGCGAGCCCCGCGAGTTCGAGATCACAGCGCTTCACGCAATAGGCGAGGTTCTGGACGGCGTCGCTGTCGACGGTGAGCATGTGCATGTCCGCCGTTAGCTTCGATCCCATCTGCCCGCGCGGATCGCCGAGGCCGGAGCGGTGATCGAGCGCGAAATTGACCGGCTGCGCGTGGAGCACATCGCGCCCCATGCCGTAATCGGGCACGTCACAGGCGGCGAGGCAGCGGCTCACATCCTGCTCACTGACCTTCTCCTCGTTGAGATCGGTTTCCCCGTTGAGCCCGTAGGAGCGCGGCTCGGCCCCCGCGAAGCAGGCAATGACGTGATCCACGCGGACATTGGCCATTTTCTGCGCGGCCTGCACGGCGGTACGAATGGCGCGCTCGGTTTCGGCCATGGCGTCGATCTCTCCGAAGCGCACGCCCCGGCTCCGCGTGGTTGCCGCGCCGATGACGCGAAACGCGCTCTGCCCAGCGAGCGAGCCCATGCCATCCTGCTCGCGAAAGCGATCCGGGCCATCGAAGCGCAGAACGAGGCAGGCGATTTTTGACGAGCCCACGTCGAGGATCGCGATGACCCCGCGCTGCATGGCCGCCTTTCGCATGTTCCGCATGGCCCTTTGTGCAGAATAAAGATCACTCATTAACGTTAGCTCCCAGCTCTATGCCCCTGATTTCACGCAGCTCTTCAAGGCCGCTCTCTGCCAGCCGCAACGTCGGACGGCGCGGGTTCCGCAAGTCCACGTGCGTGATGTCACGCGCGAGAAGGTCCTGCGCGGTGTCCAGCAGGATGACGCGCTCGAGCGCGCGCACGGGCGCCTCTTCTGGGAGCTGGATCACCTGCCCCCGGTCGAGCACCACGTCCCATCGGCGCTCTCCCATCCGACGCAACCCCCTCAACCGGTCCCTGATCGGCGCGGCCGCGCGAACGAGATCGAGCGCCTCGCCCACCGCGCGCTCGGCCCCTTCCCCCACAGCGAGCGGCAAGACACCTGCCTCGCCCCGCTCAGAAAGCGGGCGCAGGACCACGCCGTCGACATCGATAAGCTTCAGCCCGTCCCAGGAGCGCCACACCATCGCAGGCACGCGTTCGGTCACACCCACCTCGAGCACACCGCCCGGCCGGACGCGGAGGGAGGCCGACTTGACCGGTGAGAGCGTCTCCACGTCTGTCCGGAGCGCCTCGAGATCGAGATCGAAGGACGACACCGGGAAATCCACGTGGATGGCCTTTCGCACGACCTCGGCCGTCTCTTCGCTCACGCCTTCGATGGCGACGAGATGGACCATGAATTCCGGCCGCTCCTGCACCCAGCTCCGCGCCTCGAGGAGGCTCTCGCCGATCGCCACGCGCACGTGGGGCTGAGACACATGGGCATAGACGGCGCCACCGATGATCATGCAGGGCAGCCCGGTGCGCAAAAGCGCCCGAAAGAGGGGCGTGAGCCACATGCGCTGGAGCCTGTAGCCCCAACGGGAGGCGGGATCGGGCATCAACGATCGCATGAGGCATCCTCCACCAGCGCGGCACAAAGCGCGCCGAAGCTGATCCCGCAGGCCTCGGCCTGCTCCGGGGTCAGCGATGTGGGTGTCATTCCGGGCTGTGTATTCGTCTCGAGGAGGACCAGACCGTCGAGCCCCCTCGCCTCGTCCCAGCGGAAATCCGTGCGACTGATGCCGCGGCATCCCAGCACGTCGTGGGCGCGGCGCGCATAGTCGAGGCAAGCCTCAAAAATCTCGGCGGGAATATCGGCCGGAACGACGTGGCGGGAGCCGCCCTCGGCATACTTGGCCTCGTAGTCGTACCAGCCATCGGTGATGATATCGGTGACCGTCAGCGCACGATCCCCGAGCACTGTCGTCGTCAGCTCACGGCCCGGCGCATAGGCCTCGACCATCACCTCTTTCGGCATGGTGTCTGCAAGCTGCGGAGGCGCGTTTGCCCCCTCGGGCACGATGTAGATACCGACCGATGACCCTTCGTTATTGGGCTTCACGACATAGGGCGGCGCTAAGACGTGCCGCGCCCGGACGTCGTCTGCCAGCGCGATCACGCTTTCGACCACGGGAAGGCCTGCGCGCCTGTAGGCCGCCTTGGTCTCTTCCTTGTTCATGGCCAAGGCCGAGGCGAAAATGCCGGAATGAGTGTAGGGGATGCGCATCCACTCGAGGATGCCCTGGACGGCGCCGTCTTCCCCCCACCTGCCATGGAGCGCGTTGAAGACAGCGTCCGGCGCAGCCTCCGCCAGATCAACGAAGACAGCATCACTTGCGTCGATCTCGATGACGTCAAACCCCTCGCCGCGCAGCGCCTCGGCGCAGCCACGGCCGGATGAGAGCGAAACCTCGCGCTCTGCGGACGGCCCGCCCATGAGGACGGCCACCTTTCGGGATGCCCTGCTCGACACCGCCACCTACTGCCTCTCGTTTCCACCGTTCGAGCGGCGGAATTATCATTTGGTTTTGCGTATTTACGCGCCTGTGGTCGGGGCGGGTTCACCCACCCTCATGATTTCCCAGTCTAGCTCTATACCGCTGTTTTCGTAAACCTTTTTTCGCACCTCTTCGCCCAGTCCTTCGAGGTCTTCTGCGGTCGCATGGCCGGTGTTGACGAGAAAGTTGGAGTGCTTTTCGCTCATCTGGGCACCGCCGCGGGTGGCGCCGCGCATGCCCGCGTCATCGATGACCTTCCAGGCCTTGAGATCATGAACATCGTCCGCGCGGCCGGTAGAGGAAAACCCGGCCGGATTTCGGAAGGTCGACCCCGCGGTCCGGTCCTTCGTGGGTTGGGTTGCATCCCGTTTGGCCAATTGACCCTCCATGCGCGCATGGAGGTCAGCCGGCTCTCCCGCAGGGCCCGAGAGTGTCACTGACGTGAGGATCAGCTCCGGCGGCAGCTCGGTCTGACGGTAGGCAAAACCCATGTCAGCAGGCGAGAGCGTCACGATCTCCCCTGCCCGCGTGACCGCTTGCGCAGATTGGAAAACGTCCGCGGTGTAAGTGCCATAACAGCCGGCATTCATGCGCGCGGCACCGCCGATGGAGCCCGGGATAGTGCGGAGAAACGTGAGGTCCACGCCTGCATCCGCGGCCTTGCGCGCGACCATGGCATCGAGTGCGGCCGCACCGCATCTGACAGTGGTCCCGTCGATCTCCACGCCGTTGAAGCCGCGCCCCAGTTTGACCACGACGGCGCGAATGCCGCCGTCCCGCACGATGAGGTTCGATCCGACCCCCATGGGGAAGACCTCGACGTCAGACGGCAACTTGCCAAGGAACTCCGCGAGGTCCTCCAGGTCAGCGGGCTGAAAGAGCGCGTCACACGGCCCGCCAACCCGGAGCCACGTCAGCTCGGCGAGGGATTTTCCGGGCGTCAGGCGGCCTCTGACCGAGGGGAACTCCATGGCTGCGTCCTCTTTCGTTGCCCCTGTTCCTTGAGCTTTTGCATGGGAATTGTCGAGCACGTCAGCGCCCCTTCACCCAACGCCAGAGATACACGACAGGCCACCGCAGCACGCTCGCCGCCGCCGCCATGACCAAGAACCCAACGAGGGGCCCAAACTCGTAGGTCACCCAGCCGAGTATCGGGATGCCGACAGCGATCATGGCATAGGCAAAGCGCCAGTGATGGTCCTGGCTAGGGAACATGGCGCGCACATTGGCGAGGATGAGCCAGAGGCAGGCGGCAATAAGGCTCATGGGGTCACCAGTCCGCCATCAAGTGCGGCCACACAGGCGCGCCCCGCGCAAAGACCGGCACAATGGGCTGCAAAGCGCCTGCGGGGGGCGAAAACGAATTCTAGCAACGCTCGTCGTCTCATGTGGCAAGGTGCGTCGGCAGATTGTTGGCCCAAGTGCTGATCGTGCCAGCGCCGAGGCAGACGACCATGTCGCCCTCCCTGGCCTGCTCCTTCACGAGCCGGACGAGCTCGGCCTCGCTCTCGATGGAGCGCGCATGGCGATGGCCGCGCGAGATGAGGCCGCTCACGAGGTCTTCGCGTGATGCGCCCGGGATCGGATCCTCGCCCGCCGAGAACACCTCCGCGATGCCCACGACATCGGCCTCGTTGAAACACGAGCAGAACTCTTCGAAGAGCGAGGACAAACGGGTGTAGCGGTGAGGCTGGTGGACCGCGATGATGCGACCGTCGCTGGCCTGCCGGGCCGCCTTGAGCACGGCGGCGATCTCGACGGGGTGGTGACCGTAATCATCGATGATGGTGACGCCACCCACCTCTCCAACCTTGGTGAAGCGGCGGTTCACGCCTTTGAAATTCTCCAGCGCCGTGCGGATTTCCTCGTGCTTCATGCCGAGGTGACGCGCGACAGCGATGGCGGAAAGCGCGTTTGAGACGTTGTGATCGCCGGGCATGGGAAGCGTGAGGCCTTCGATGACCCGCTCTTCGGCCTGCAGCGCGACATCGTAATGCGCTTGGCCGGCCACGTAGCGCAGATTGACGGCGCGCACGTCGGCCTGGGCATTGAAGCCGTAGGTCAGGACGCGGCGGTCGGTGATCTTGCCCACGAGCGCCTGCACCTCCGGGTGGTCGATGCAGCACACGGCGAGGCCGTAGAACGGGATGTTTGACACGAAGTCGAGGAACCCCTGACGCAGCGTGTCGAAGTCGCCCCAATGCTCCATGTGCTCGGGGTCGATATTCGTCACGATGGCGATCGTCGCGGGCAGCCGGTTGAAGGTGCCGTCGCTTTCATCGGCTTCCACGACCATCCATTCGCCCTGCCCCGTCCGCGCGTTCGAGCCAAAGGCATGGATGATGCCGCCGTTGACGACGGTTGGGTCGAAATTGCCCGCGTCGAGGAGCGTGGCCACCATCGTGGTCGTGGTCGTCTTCCCGTGGGTGCCTGCGACCGCGATGTTCGATTTCATGCGCATGAGCTCTGCCAGCATCTCCGCCCGGCGCACGACGGGAAGACCACGGCGCCGCGCTTCATCGAGTTCGGCATTTCCCGCCTTGATCGCGGAGGAAATGACAACGACTTCCGCCTCATCGAGGTTCTCGCCGGTCTGCCCTTCGAAGATGTGGGCGCCCTTGGCGGCGAGCCGCTCCGTGATCTTCGAGCTTTTCAGGTCAGAGCCCTGCACGGTGTATCCGAGATTGAGCAGGACCTCGGCGATGCCGGACATCCCGATGCCGCCTATGCCCACGAAATGAATCGGGCCCACATCGCCGGGAAGCTTCGTTGCTGCGTTCATGATGTCTGTCCTGCGATGTCTTCGACGAGTTCGGCGAGGCGCTTGCTGGCGTCTGGCTTGCCGAGGTTCAGAGCGGCCTGCGCCATGGCGAGCGCGCGTTTAGGAGCGCTCAGGATTGCCGTCAATTCTTCCGTGAGGGGAGCCACTTCGAGATCGGCCTCCTGGATGACGACGGCAGCGCCCGCCTCGCCGAGGGCGCGGGCATTGGCTGTCTGGTGATCCCCGGTGGCCGCCGCGAAAGGGATCAGGATCGACGGGCGGCCGATCACGCTCAGATCGGCGACCGTGGAGGCACCGGAGCGCGAAATCAGGAGCTGGCTCTCGCTCAGCCGCGCGGGCACATCCGTAAAGAAGCTCTGCACATCCGCGGTCACGCCGTGATCGGCGTAGTAGGTCTCTACCCTCTCCAGATCTTCCTCGCGGGCCTGATGGCTCACCCGGAGGTGAGTGAGGATGTCATTTGGAAGCGCGGCAATGGCCGGCGGGACGACGTCCGACAAGATGCGCGCGCCCTGGCTGCCGCCGAGAACGAGGACCTGCATGGGGTATTCACCCGGCGCGATGTAGGGCGCGCCGCCCTTCGCAAGGATCGCGCCCCGCACGGGATTGCCGATGTCGTGGCCCGTCGCCTGCTCCGGAAGGTCGGTCGGCCATGTGCCGCAGGCGACGGCATCAACGCGGCTCGCAAAGATCTGGTTCACACGGCCCAGCACGCCGTTTTGCTCGTGGATCAGGCGCGGCAGCTTCAGGAGCGTGGCCGCGCCCATGGCGGGGATGGTCGGATAGCCGCCGAAGCCGATCACGGCGTCGGGTCGCACACCGCGAAATTTCCTCACCGCCGCCAGGACACCGCCGAGGATCTTGAAGGGGGCTGCGAGCTTGGCGCCGATCCCGCCGCGCGCAAAGGTCGCCGAACTCACGGTCTCGATCTCCACCGCTTCCGGGAAGTTGCCAACGTAGCGAGCCCCGCGGGCATCGGTGATAAGCGTCACGTGCCAGCCCCGCTCCAGCATCTCTTCGGCAAGTGCCTGTGCCGGAAACATGTGGCCGCCCGTTCCGCCGGCAGCCATGACCAATCGTTTCATCGGCCTCGGCCTTTGAGGATGTCTCCGATCTCGCCCTGCGGCCTGCTGCGCGTGAAGGCCAGCAGCATCCCGAGCGCGATGCCCCCCGCGATGAGGGAGGAGCCACCGTAGCTCACGAAGGGGAGCGTCATGCCCTTGGCGGGCAGAAGCCGCACCGCCACGCCCATGTTGATCATTGCCTGCACGCCAAACATCGCAGCAAGCCCGGTGCCCGCGAGGCGGATGAACGGGTCACGCTCCTTCACGAGCCGCAAGAACGCGCGACATACGATCGCCGCGTAGAGGGCGATGATCGCGAGGACGAGCACCATCCCGTATTCCTCCGCCGCAACGGCGATGATGAAATCCGTATGCGCGTCCGGCAATGACCACTTCACCTCGCCCTCGCCCACGCCGACGCCAAAGAAACCACCTTCCCGGATCGCGTTGGTGGCGTATCCCAGCTGCGTCGTGGGATCGATGTCGGGGGAAAGGAAGCCGTCGATGCGCCGGGCGAAATGCTCTGACTGGGAATAGGCCAGCGCGCCCGCCGCGATCGTGCAGCCGGCCATGGAGATCAGAAGCAGCATCGGCGCCCCGGCCACGAAGTACATGACGCCCCAGCCAAAGAGGATGAGCGCCGCCTGCCCGAAATCGGGCTGCATGGCCAAAAGGAGCGCGATGAGGACCGCGAGCGCGAAGGAATATGTCCGCCCCGAGGGGCCATTGATCTCCTGGCCCGCCGCGAGGAGCCACGCCGCGGTCACGATGAAGCCGGGCTTGAGAAACTCCGAAGGCTGCAACGAGGCAAAGCCCAGCGAATACCAACGCACCGCCCCCTTGCCGAAATCCGTCCCGAAGAACGGGAGCAGCGCGAGAGCCACAAAGGAGGCAAAGAATCCGAGGACGGCCAAACGGCGCACGATGTTCGGCGACATCATCGAGGTGATGATCATCGTCAGAAGCGCGAGGCCCCCGAAGACCGCCTGCCGCTCGACATAGTGAAACGCGGCAAAGCCGTTCTTGGCCGCAAGGGGCGGCGAGGCGGCCAGGCCGAGAAGCATTCCGATGGCGAAGAGCCCGAAGACGAAGGCCATCGACCACTTGTCGAGCGTCCGCCACCAGCGTGGAATAATTGGATCAAGAGACGCGACCGGGACCGCGCCGTGCACCATTTCTGTCATGGATGACCTACTGCCTGTCTGCCGCTTTTCGCGATCTGTCCCGACCATACGCAAAAACCCTTTGGACGGCTAGAAAAAAGGGGCTTGGCGCGTCCCTCGATCTGCGGCAGATCGCGGCCATGCATGTCAAAGCAGTGATCCTTGGCGCTGGCGCGGCCGGCATGATGTGCGCGGCGCGGCTGGGCCGGGACGCGCTGGTCATCGATCACGCAAAAGCACCGGGCGAGAAGATCCGCATCTCGGGCGGCGGGCGCTGCAATTTCACCAATCTGGGCGTCGTGCCGGAGCGTTTCATCTCGGCCAATCCCCATTTCGCCAAGTCCGCGCTGGCACGCTACACGCAGTGGGATTTCATTGATCTGGTCGATCGCCACGGCATCGCCTGGCACGAGAAGACGCTGGGGCAGCTCTTCTGCGACGGGAAGTCCACGCAGATCGTCGAGATGCTTCGGCAGGAGATGCGCGATGCCGCGCTCTGGCTTCAAACGCAGATCGTGGGCGTGAGCCACGCCGATGGCCGATACCTGATCTCGGTCGAGCGTGAAGGCGTGCGCCGTGAGATCACGTCGGACGCGCTGGTGCTCGCCACCGGCGGCAAATCCATTCCCAAGATGGGGGCCACGAGCCTCGCCTACGAGATCGCGGCGCAGTTTGGCCTGCCTGTCACCGACACGCGGCCGGCCCTCGTGCCCTTCACGTTCCCCGACAAGCGCTTCTCGGACATCTCCGGCGTGTCGACACACGTCTCCGCCCGGACGGATCGGGCGAGCTTCGGCGAAGGGATGCTCTTCACCCACCGGGGATTGTCCGGGCCCGCCGTGCTGCAACTCTCGTCTTACTGGGAGGAAGGCGAGGATATCGGGATAGACCTCTTTCCCGATCGCGCGCTCGCCGAAGAGCTCAAAGCGGCCCGCAGCGCGCAGGGCAAGCGGCAGGTGCGCACGGCGCTCGGCGCGCACCTGCCCTCGCGGCTTCTCGATCATCTGTCAGCCGGGCCCTTCAAGGAAGAGCTCACGGCGCGCATGGGGGATCTCTCGGACGCGCGCATCGATGAAATCGCGGCACGGCTCAGCGATTGGCGGCTCAAGCCCCAAGGGACCGAGGGGTACCGCACGGCCGAGGTTACCCTGGGCGGGATCGCGACTGATGCCCTTTCCTCGAAAACGATGGCCGCGACGGCCGTCCCCGGGCTCTTCGCGATCGGCGAGGCCGTGGACGTGACCGGCTGGCTTGGCGGCTACAATTTCCAGTGGGCGTGGTCGTCGGGCTGGGCAGCGGGTGAAGCGATCAGCGCCAGCTAGGGACTGCTGATGAAGGGCATGGAAGCTCGTCGAAGAGACTTCGGTCGCCCCGCGGTCGGGTCTTCATGACAGGTAGCAAAGTGCGCTTGATCGGACACCGGCGCGCCTCGTGCCGTCTGCCGCACCCTTAACGCGAGGCTCACGTGAGAAGACGGTGCGAAGGCTCTTCGGAAACCCGTGTCACCCACCAGAAGCGGAAAGCTGCGCCTTCACGCAATAGATGAAGTCCTGCCCGCGCGCTTCGAAGTTGTCGTACTGGTCAAAACTCGCCGCCGCGGGGGCCAAAAGCACGGTATCGCCCGGTGTCGCGTCGGCAGAGGCGCGGGCCACAGCCTCTTCCATCGTCGTGCAAATGACCGCGTCGATGCCCTTGAGGCCGAGGGCAAATGTCTTTGCGTCCCGCCCGATGACATAGGCGCGGACCACGTTGCCAAAGAGCGGCTCGAGGCGGTCGAGGCCGCCTTCCTTCTCCAACCCGCCGCAGATCCAACGGATCCGCGAAAAGGCCTGCAGCGCCTTGGCGGCGCTGTCGACATTGGTGGCCTTACTGTCGTTGACGTATCGCACGCCACCCTGTTCGGCGACGAGTTCCGAGCGATGCGGGAGGCCTTGAAAGGTCCGGAGCGCGGCCTCGATTTCCCGCGGTCCCAGCCCCAGCGCGCGACACGCGGCGAAAGCCGCGCAGGCGTTCTGATGATTGTGTGTCCCGGGGAGCGTCTTGAGAGGCCGAAGGTCAATGGAGGCCACCTGACGGCCCTTGCGGTGCTCGGAGAGAAAGCCCTTCTTCACCGTCACGGACCAGCCCGGCCCCTGCAGGGGCCCGGTCGAGACCCGGATCACGCGATCATCAGACGGGCCCTGCCCCAGTTCAGTGGCGAGGTACCTGCCCTCGATCTCATCGACGCCGATGACAGCGCGATCCGGCCCGCCCTCGGCAAAGAGCCTGCGCTTGGCCGCGAAATAGCCGCCCATGCCGCCGTGGCGGTCTAGGTGATCTGGCGTGAGATTTGTGAAGACGGCCACATCGGGCGTGAGCGCGCGGGCAAGCTCGGTCTGGTAGGAGCTGAGCTCGAGCACCACGACTTCGCCGTCCTCTGCGGGCTCGAGGTCAAACACCCCGCGGCCGATATTGCCTGCGAGCTGTGTTGGCCGGCCGGTGACCTCCAAAATGTGATGGATGAGGGCGGCGGTGGTGGATTTTCCATTGGACCCGGTGACCGCGACGACGCGGGGCAGCGTTCCGAGCTCGGCCCAGTCCGCGGAGGCGAAGGATCGGAAGAAGAGCCCGATATCGTTGTCGACCGGGATCCCTGCGGCAAGGGCGGCTGCGATCACGGGATGTGGCACTGGGAAGAGATGCGGGATCCCCGGGGAGGTGACGAGGCAAGCCAGTTGCTCCATGACGCCGTCCTCCAAGGGATCGCGGATCGTGAGCCCTGCTTCCTCCGCGCGCTCCCGTGCCGCTGCGCCATCATCCCAGCAGATGACATTCGCGCCGCCGGCCTCCAATGCGCGCGCGACGGCCAGACCGGACCGCGCGAGCCCGAGGACCGCCACCTCCTTACCCTGAAATCCTGTTGCGACGATCATTTCAGCGTCTCGCGGCGCTTTGCCCGAGGGGCATGCGGCCACAGAGGCCTTCGGGACGCTTCACAGGACCCTCTGAAAAACGGGCGCGTGCCAGCGATCTCGGCGGCCGCTGCGCTCTTGGGCCATCCGCGAACACATCATGCGTCGCACCGCAAAGGAAAAGGCCTGCACGCATTTGCATGACGCGGCCCCCTTACCGGACCTTGAGCGTGGCAAGGCCGATCATCGCGAGGATGAGCGAGATAATCCAGAAACGGATCACGATCTGCGGCTCGGCCCAGCCCTTCTTCTCGTAGTGGTGGTGGATCGGCGCCATGAGGAAGATCCGGCGGCCGGTGCTCTTGAAATATGCCACCTGGATGATGACCGAGAGCGCCTCGACGACGAAGACCCCGCCGACGATGGCCAGCACGATCTCGTGCTTCGTGGCCACGGCGATGGCGCCGAGCGCGCCGCCGAGGGCAAGCGAGCCGGTATCGCCCATGAAGACGGCGGCAGGCGGGGCATTGTACCAAAGGAAGCCGAGCCCACCGCCGATGAGGCCCGCGGTAAAGATCAGGATTTCTCCCGTGCCCGGCACGTAGTGCACGTCCAGATACTGCGTGAAGTCCACGCGTCCGACGGCATAGGCGATGATGCCGAGCGTGCCCGCCGCGATCATCACGGGCATGATGGCGAGGCCGTCGAGGCCATCAGTCAGATTTACCGCGTTGGCGGAGCCCACGATGACGATGAGCGCGAAGGGGATGAAGAGGAACCCGAGATTGATCAGCGTGTCCTTGAAGACCGGGAAAGCAAGCTGGCCCTGGAGCTCGGCAGGGTGAAGATAAAAGGCAAAGACAGCCGCCAGCGTGGCGATGATGAACCCGATCCCGAGACGAAGACGCCCCGGCACGCCCTTCACGTTTTGCTTGGATACCTTGGCGTAGTCATCGGCGAAGCCCACCGCTCCGAAGGCCACCGTGACGAAGAGCACCAGCCACACGAAGCCGTTGTCGAGGCGCGCCCAAAGGAGCGAGGAGACGATGAGCGCTCCAAGGATGAGTGCGCCGCCCATCGTGGGCGTGCCCGCCTTGGAGAAATGCGTCGCCGGTCCGTCTTCGCGGATCGGTTGCCCTTTTCCCTGGCTCTTGCGCAAGAGGTTGATGAGTGGGCGCCCGAAGAGAAACGCGAAAATGAGCGCCGTCAGGAAAGCGCCGCCCGCCCGGAAGGTGATGTAGCGGAAGAGATTGTAGAAATCCCCGCCGTCTGAAAGTGCCGTCAGCCAATAGAGCATGTGCCCTGCCCCCGCTTATTATTCATTGCTCGCGCCGATGCCCTAGCTTGCGCAGCGCGTCAACGACAAGGCTCACCCGGCTGCCCTTCGACCCCTTCACGAGGACAACATCGCCGGCATCGATGAGTTTATGGGCAACGGCGGCCGCCTCTTCGGCTGTCTCGAACCAGCGCCCCCGCTGCGCGGGCGCCAAGCTGTCGTGGAGATGCTGCATGCGCGGCCCCACGCAATGGACGAGCGCGAGCCCGAGATGGATGTTGCTAGCAAGCGCCGCGTGCGCCTCGGCCTCTGTGGGCCCGAGCTCGAGCATGTCGCCGAGGATCGCAAGGCGCCGTCCCCGCATGACGCGACCGATATCATCGGTGGGCTTGGCCGCTGCGAGGACCTCGAACGCCGCGGCCATGGAGGCTGGATTGGCATTGAACGCGTCATCGATGAGCTCGAAGGACATGGCCGGATCGGCGGGGTCGAGATCCCTGATCTCGCGGGTGCCACGCCCGGATGGCGGCGACCAGAGCCCAAGATCGAGCGCCGCACGACCGGCATCCGCGCCGAGGGCTTTCGCCACTGCCACGACCCCGAGCCCGTTCATTCCGAAATGGCGCCCGGGGGCGTTGATCTTCAGGAGGGCCCGATCCCCCTCGATGACGGTTTCAACCACCGTGCAGTCAGCGCGCAGGGTCAGCGACGTCAGCGGTTGCTCGCCCTCGGCGCCGAAGCGGACGATCTCGGCCCCGGCTTGGCGCGCGCGCGCCACCAGGATGTCCGCGTGATCGGTATCCGAATTCAGGACGGCCGTACCGCCCTCCACGAGGCCCGCAACGATGGACGCCTTCTCCTCGGCGATGCCGGCGAGGCTTTCGAAGGCTTCGAGATGGGCCGCGGCGATGGCTGTGATCATCACGACATGGGGCTCTGCCTGTTCGGAAAGCGGCGCGATCTCACCGGGATGGTTCATGCCGATCTCGATGACGGCGTAGTCGGCATCCGCAGGCAGGCGCGCCAGCGTCAGCGGCACGCCCCAGTGATTGTTGTAGGACGCCTCGGCGGCATGGGTTTTCCCCTGGGCAGAAAGCACGTCCCGGAGCATCTCCTTGGTCGACGTCTTGCCGACGGAGCCGGTGATGGCGACGACGCGCGCTTTGCTGCGCGCCCGTCCCGCCCGACCAAGCGCTTCGAGGCCCGCCTGCACGTCGCCCACGAGAAGGCAGCGCGCGGGGTCAACCCCGTCCGGGATGCGGGAGACGAGCGCGGCGCTCGCGCCTTTTTCGAGGGCTTGGCCCACGAAATCATGCCCGTCGCGGGCGGCTTTCAACGCGATGAAGAGATCCCCGGGGGCGAGGGTTCGCGTATCGATGCTGACGCCCGTCGCCTCCCAGTCGCCTGTCGAACCGCCCGTGGCCGCAGCGGCATCCGCGGATGTCCAGAGGCTCACGCGAGGCCCCCTTCGAGGGCGGCAACAGCGATGGATGCCTGCTCGACATCATCGAAGGGCAGGACGGCATCTCCGACGATCTGGCCCGTCTCGTGCCCCTTCCCAGCGATGAGCAGCGTGTCACCGGGACCCAGCGCATCGACCGCGCGCAAGATCGCCTCGGCGCGATCGCCCACCTCGGTGGCGTCGGGGCAGCCTTCCATGACGGCTCTCCGGATGAGCGCGGGGTCCTCGCTCCGCGGATTGTCGTCCGTGACGAAGACCACGTCCGCGTGCTCGGCCGCCGCGCGCCCCATGAGGGGCCGCTTGGTGGCATCGCGGTCGCCGCCCGCCCCGATGATGACGAGCAAGCGACCAAGCACATGGGGGCGCATCGCGCGAAGCGCCGTCGACACCGCATCGGGGGTATGTGCGTAGTCGACGAAGACAGCCGCGCCATTGGCCCGCGTGGCCGCGTGCTCCATCCTGCCCCGCACGGTCCTGAGGTGGGACATAGCCGAGAAGACCTCGCGGGGGCTCGACCCGGTGGCGATGCAGAGACCGGCAGCCATGAGAACGTTATCCGCCTGAAAGCCGCCGATCAGCTCCAGCCGCGCGGTGAAAGATGCCGCGCCATAGACAACCCGGATGTCCTGCCCGGTCCCGTCAAAGCGCTGCGCGGTGAGCCTGATATCGGCCTCCGTGTACCGCCCGATGCGCAGCACGTTCTGCCCTCGCGCCTTGGCGATCAGGGCCATGTCCGCCCCCTTTGGGTCGTCCATGTTGATGACGGCTGTCCCGTCGTCGGGGAGCACGGCTCGGAAGAGGCGTGCCTTGGCGTCGAAATAGGCCTCGAATGTTCCGTGATAGTCGAGGTGATCCTGGGAGAAGTTGGTGAAGCCCGCGGCCTTCAGGAGAACGCCGTCGAGACGCCGCTGCTCGAGCCCGTGGGAGGACGCCTCCATCGCGCCATGCGTCACGCCGGACCGCGCCGCCGCGGCAAGGGCGGCGTGCAGGGTGATGGGCTCGGGCGTTGTATGCTTCAGCGGGGTTTCAAAGGCCCCTTCGACGCCGGTCGTGCCGAGGTTGATGGCGTCTTCTCCGATCACCGACCAAAGCTGGCGCGTGAAGCTCGCCACGCTGGTTTTGCCATTCGTGCCGGTGACGGCGACCATGGTCTCCGGCTGGCTCCCGGACCAGAGCGCTGCTGCGGCAGCGAGCGCCCCGCGCGGGTCCTCTGTCACCACGAGCGCGGCGGGATGGGCTCTAAAGGCCGGGGCGGCGATCTGCGCGCCCTCCGCATCCGTCAGAACCGCCACCGCGCCCATGCGTAGCGCGAATTCCACGAACTCGCCGCCATGCACGCGGCTCCCCGGCAGTGCGGCGAAGAGAAAGCCGGGCTCCACGGCACGGCTATCGACAGCCAAGCCCGATACCGCGGGGTTTTCCCCGCCCTGCCCCGTGAGACCCAGGTCACTCAGTTGCTTTGATGCCATGGCGGGGCTCGGCCCCTTTCTCAGTCACTCGATGACAGCGTTATACTGGCCAGTGGTGCGGGTTCAATCTCCGGCCGGAGGCCGAGGAGCGGGGCCACGCGGCGGATGAGCTCCGCGGCCACCGGGACCGCCGTCCAACCGGCCGAGCGACGCGGCTCGGTGCCGGAGGTCTCGACCGGCTCGTCGAGCGTCACCACGAGGACATATTGCGGATCATGGGCCGGGAAGACGCTTGCGAAGGTCGTGATGGTCCGGTCGTCATAGTAGCCGCCGCGCGGGCGTGGCTTGTCGGCCGTCCCGGTCTTTCCGCCCACGGCGTAGCCCTGAACGTCGCCAAAGCTTGCCGTTCCCTCGGTCACGACGCGCCGGAGCATCATACGCGCCGCGGCAGAAACCTCCGGCGACACCACCTGCGCGCCCAGCTGCGCGCGACCCTGCTTGAGAAGCGTTGGCGTCACCTTTCGAC
The DNA here is from genome assembly GCA_038533575.1 of Pseudomonadota bacterium. NCBI lineage: Bacteria > Pseudomonadati > Pseudomonadota > Pseudomonadota bacterium. The sequence continues at coordinate 1,448,658 of JBCAYL010000001.1, forward strand.
CGCCATTCAAGAGCGTCGCATAGCCGGCGGCCAGGTGCATGGGCGAGGTGGAGATGCCGTGGCCGTAGCTGATCGTCATCGTCGACAGCTCGGACCAATTCGTGGGGTAGAGCGGCGCGGCACCCGCGGCCTCCACCATCTCGAGGGGCGTGGGCTCGAGGAAGCCCAGCTCGCCGAGGAAGGCCTTCTGTCGCTCTGCGCCGATCTCCTGGGCGAGGCGTGCGGTCCCGATATTGGATGATTTCTCGATCACCCGGCTCAAGGTCAGCGTCGGCCCATAGTTCTTGTTCTGGAACTCGCCGATGCGAAAGCGGCCCCAGCGAAGCGGACCCTTCGTGTTGATCTCCGTCTCCGGCCCCGCGAGCCCGAGCTCCATGGCCTGCGCCGCGGTGAAGATCTTGAACGCTGATCCCAGCTCGTAGACGCCCTGCAGCGCACGGTTGAAGAGCGGGCTGTCGGCCTGATCCCCCTGCGTGAGGGGACGCGGGCGATCGTTTGGATCGAAATCCGGCAGGGAGACGAGGGAGATGACCTCGCCGGTATGCACATCCATGAGTACGCTCGCCGCGCCCTTCGCGCTGAAGAGCGACATGCCCCCCGCGAGCACCCGTTCCGCGGCGGCCTGCACACTGAGGTCGAGCGCGAGCTCGAGCGGCGCGCCATTGTTGGCTGGGTCGCGCAGAAAGCCATCGAAGTGCTTCTCGACACCCGCCACGCCGATCACTTCGGCGCTGCTTACGCCCTCCTTGCCGAAAGAGGCGCCGCCGAGCACGTGGGCCGCCACGGCCCCGTTCGGATAAAGGCGCATCTCACGGGGGCCAAACAGCAGCCCCGGATCGCCGATATCATGCACGGCCTGCTTCTGCTCGGGGCTGATCCGGCGCTTCAACCAGAGGAACTTGCGATCCCCCGTCAGGTCCTTGAGCAGGCGCTCCGCATCGAGATCAGGGAAGATCTCCACGAGGGCCGCCGCCGAACCGGCCGGATCAATGAGGTCTTGCGGGTGGGCGTAGAGAGAGTGCGTATCGAAATTCGTCGCCAGGACGCGGCCCTGCCGATCGAGGATGTCTGCCCGCTGGGCGACGATCTGCGTGATAGATGCGGTGGTGCGCGGCTCCATGGGCTCGGAGACGGCAAGGAGCGTCATGCGCGCCCCGATGAGCGCAAAGCCCGCAACGAAGAACAGTCCGAGCACGAGCAGACGCCCCTCGGCCTGCACGCGCTGCTTGTCGCGCATCACTTCGTGACGCTTGCGGATGTTTTCCCGCTCGATCCAGTCGGGATCTTCTCCGGCGGCGCGGGCGCCGAGGATACGGGCGAGCGGACGGAGCGGTGTGCGGATCACGGGCGGACCTCCATGACCTCGATGGCGTCGGATATCGGAAGCGGCTCGACGGGATAGGCGATCTGATCGATGTCGCCGAACTGGTCGGGGGCAAGCGGCAAGAGCTCGAGATTGAGAAAGTTCATCTCGGCCAGATCGCGCAGGCGATCAGGACGGTTCAGGTAGGCCCATTCCGCCTTGAGGACCGCCACGCGCGCGCGGGCCGCCGCGATGTCGCGATGGAGGGTTTCCACCTGCCCGATGGCTTCCTGCGTGCGGTAATTCTCGGAATAGGCCCAGAATGCGAGCCCCATGACGATCATCGCCGCGAGCGAATAGAGAAATGCTCTCATCGGCGCGCCTCCGGCAGCTGCGGGAGACCGAGCGCCTTCGGCTCCGGCGCGGGCGCGGTCTCGGTCGTCCGGCGCGCGATGCGAAGCTTTGCCGAGCGTGCGCGAGGATTGGCGGCGACCTCTTCGTCCGAAGGCTCCACGGCCTTGCGTGTGACGATCTCGAAGGGCGCGGCGGGGCGCATCACCTCCGGCGCGTAGCGGCTCCCGGCGGGGGCCTTGCCGCCGCGCAACTGGAGAAAGCGCTTCACGATGCGGTCCTCGACGCTGTGGAAGGTGACAACGGCGAGAAGCCCGCCCGGCTTCAGGGCCTGCTCGGCGGCCATGAGGCCAGCAAAAAGCTCGTCATATTCGGCATTTACGGCGATGCGCAGCGCCTGAAAGCTGCGCGTGGCCGGGTGCGACTGGCCAGGCTTCGGACGCGGCAGCGCGCCCTCGACGATCTCCGCCAGCCTCAGCGTTCTCAGGATGGGCGCTGCATCTCTCGCCTTCACGATGGCGCGCGCGATGCGGCGGGAGGCCCGCTCCTCTCCAAAGTGGAAAAGGATATCCGCGAGCGACGCCTCGCTCGCCTCTGCAACGATGTCAGCCGCCGAACGCCCGGACTGGCTCATGCGCATGTCGAGCGGGCCGTCCTTCATGAAGGAAAAGCCGCGGTCCGCCTGATCGATCTGCATGGACGAAACACCGAGATCGAGGACGACGCCATCGACCATGTCCGCATGCTCGGCGAGGTCGGAAAACGTCGCTTCGACGAGCTGGAGACGGTCCCCGTATAGGCGCGCCCAGGGCGCAGCCATCTCGAAGACGGCCGGATCGCGATCAATGGCGATGACCTTGCCTGCCCCGGCCTCGAGGAGGCCGCGCGAATATCCCCCTGCCCCGAATGTCCCGTCGACCCAGACGCCCTCAATGGGCGCGCAGTGCCTCAGGATCGGATCGAGAAGGACGGGAATGTGAGGTGCGGCAGCAGACATTCCCTTTACTCTCCCGGCGCATCCAGGAACGACATCACATCGAAGTCGTCCGGCATGTCGTCGAGGAACGCCTCCGTCTTCGACAACTCCTCGGCCTCATAGGTCTCGGGTCGCCATATCTGGAACGTGTCGCCGGCAGCGATGAAAAAGGCCTCGCCCGTGAGGCCGATCTTTTGACGGAGCTTTGCGGGAAGAACGATGCGTCCGGTCTCGTCCACGCTCGTCGGCAGGGACTGGCCGTGAAAGAGCTGCTGGAGGACCTTTCGCTCCTTGGAGCCGCGCGGGAGGGCGTCGATCTTCTCGTCCACCTCAGCGATGGCTTCCATCGTGTAGCATTCTAGAAACTTGCGGCGGTGATCGCCGTAGACGATCACGAGCTCTGGGTTGGCGCCGGGGATATAGTCGGGGTCGGCGGCTTCGAGCACACGGCGAAAATGGGCCGGGATCGAGACCCTGCCCTTCGTATCCACCTTGTGGTGGCTTTCACCTCTGAACCTGCGCGCCACGCTGGCCCCTCTTCACCTGTCTCGGCCCGTAATTGAGCCACACCCCAACCCCAGAAACGAAAGAGGCGGATCAGACTGCTGCCACTGTCTGATCCGCCGTCCTCGTCCCGCTTTGCGGGAAGTCCAGCTGCGCGCGCCACCTGGGGGGATGTCTGCTCGCTCGCGCGCCGGATCTCAGTTTCGAATGCGAGTGCCTGTATGAAACCTGCGATTTCTTTCCGCTGGTGGGGTTCTTTGCGCCCCGGTTGTTAGTTGCTCGCCTTCGATGAACAAGGGATGCCACGGGATTTGATGGTACGCAAGGGAAATTATGGGAAAAAGACACAAGCTGTGGGATTTGATGTGGCTGAAAAACTACATGTAGTAGCGTCAGACCGCATGAAACGGACACATATTGTGATCTGATGGAGGACAACCACTACAAATAGTGCCGACTATTGGCGCACGAGCACGCCCATAAATTCCCGGGGATCAGCAAATTTCTTCGCAACTTCCGCTCATCCGCAGTTCAATCGGGCTGAGGGCGCTCAGAAAAGCAGTATTTTTCCGACTTCATGGCCGAGACCTGAAGCCTCGGGAATGCTGAGAGAGGCCTTCACATGCCCCTTGATTTGATCAGCCCATGATTTCCCATGGCGCCCTGTCAGGCCATTCCACCGAGGACCAGTCGCTCCGCGAGTTGCGCGTAGGCGGCTTCCATGGCTCCATCGCCCGCAGCGACAGGCGTGCCTCCATCGCCCGCCAGCCGCGTCTCGAGATCCACAGGCAAAGCACCGAGAAATGGCAATCCGAGCGCCTCGGCCTCCGCCGCCACGCCGCCATGCCCGAAGATCTGCGTTTCGTACCCGCATTTCGGGCAGTGAAAGGTCGACATGTTCTCGATCAGACCAAGCACCGGGGTCTTGAGCGTGCGGAACATGTCGAGCGCCTTCCGCGCGTCCAGTAGCGCGACATCCTGCGGCGTGCTCACCACAACGGCGCCCGTGAGCTCGGTACGCTGGCACAGCGTGAGCTGCACGTCTCCCGTCCCGGGCGGCAGATCCACGATCAGCACGTCGAGATCGCCCCAGGCCACCTGCCCCATCATCTGCTGCAGCGCGCCCATGAGCATGGGACCCCGCCAGACGATGGCTTTCTCAGGCTCGACCATCAGGCCGATCGACATGACGGTGACCCCGTGTGCGGTCATGGGCTCGATCACCTTCCCGTCCGGCGAGCGGGCGCGCCCGGACAGCCCCATCATGCGCGGCACGGAGGGCCCGTAGATGTCCGCATCGAGGAGGCCCACGCGGCGCCCGCGTTTGGCGAGTGACACGGCGAGATTGGTGGAGACGGTGCTTTTTCCGACGCCGCCCTTGCCGGAGGCGATGGCCAGAATCCGGTCGACGCCCGTGGGCTTGAGCCGCCCGGCCTGCTTTTGTGGGTGGCGCCCGACCTTCAGCCCTTTGGGCGGCTCCTTCGCGTCGTGGGCCGTGAGAATGACGGAGACGTCCTCGACCCCCGGCAGCGCCAGCAGAGCCTCTTCCACGGAGGTCCTGAATTGAGCCAGGGCCTGCGCCTCAGCCGGGCTTTCCGCCTCGATCACGAAGCGGACCTTTCCGTCGGCCACGTTGAGCGCGCGCACCATGTCACGGCTCACGATGTCGCCGCCGCTCGGGAGCGGAAGCCCTCTCAGGGTGTCGAGGATGTCATCACGGGTCATCGGGCCTCCTGCGCCTCAAGGACGCGAAATCGGTATGCCACCACGTCCCGGGGTCAAGCCAAATGACGCAGGGACAGACATGCAATTGGTGCATGACGGCGTTGCCGCATCGGGGGTTTTGCACCTGCAGCATACGATTACATAGCGGGCATCAGCGGATGAGCCGCTGACACCCGAACCCTCAGCGGATGGGCCGCTGAACCGACGCAGATGAGACAACAATGGCATACGCAAGCAACACCACAGCACCCCTTTCCTTCGGCCTCGTTGCACGGCTTCGCGCTGTTGCGGCTGACGCAGCCGACGCTTGGGCGCGCTACAGCATGTATCGTCAGACCTTCAACGAGCTGATGGAGCTTTCCGACCGGGAGCTTCAGGACCTCGGCCTTTCCCGCGGCGTGCTCAAGGCCGTCGCGACCGAGACGGTCTACGGTAAATAAAGACGAACAAAGGGCGCCCGATCTCCTCCCACATGGGCGTTCTCTTGAAAGCGGCGGCACCTTTTTCTCCCTGGGTGCCGCCGCTTTTTCTTTGCAGAGCCCGCGCAGCGAAAACGTTGCGCATGCTACAAACGAAGAATTTTCATTGAGACGCGTTTTTTCGTGGAACCCGTTTCAAGCGAGCGGAGTTCACCTCGCACATCAGGGCGCGTTTCTTCTCTCTCCCTCCCCTTTCGAAGCGCGATCTGCATCAGCGGCGGCACCCTTCTCTCTCCCCCCTGGGTGCCGCCGCCTATCTTCCCAACAGTCCAGATGTTTGATGTGCGTGCCCGTCAGAATGGCACGTCGTTGGCCGCGTCCGCGCTCGTGACAAACTTGGCCACCACCTTTTTTGACCCGGCCTTGTCGAATTCGATCTCGAGCTTGTCGCCCTCGATCTCCATCACCTCGCCATAGCCGAACTTCTGGTGGAAAACGCGGTCGCCGACCGTGAAGGCGGAGGTGGCCGTCATGTCGATGACCATGTTCCGGCTTTCCTGCGGTTGGCTCATGCCGCGCCGCTGGCTGCGGGCCTGGAGCCGTTTCCAACCGGGGGAATTGTAGACGTCCGCGCGGCTGGCGCGATCATGAAGGTCCGACTGTGCCGTGGCCTGCAGCACGGGCGAGGCCTGCCCCATCATGGAGCCCCCCATGCCATAGCCGGATTGATGCAGGGCCGACGACGTCGTGAGAACGTCGACATGCTCCTCCGGCAGCTCGTCGATAAACCGCGAGGGCATGGCCGATTGCCATTGGCCGAAAATGCGACGGTTGCCCGCAAAGGATATCGTGCAGACCTCCTCGGCCCGCGTGATGCCCACGTAGGCGAGGCGTCTCTCCTCCTCGAGCCCCTTGATCCCGTTCTCGTCCATCGACCGCTGCGACGGGAAGAGCCCGTCCTCCCAGCCCGGCAGGAACACCATCGAGAATTCGAGGCCCTTGGCCGCGTGCAAGGTCATGATGGAGACCTTCTCACCGCCATCGTCCTGTTCGTTGTCCATGACGAGCGAGACGTGCTCGAGGAAGCCCTGCAAGTTCTCGAAATTCTCCAGCGCTTTCACGAGCTCCTTCAGGTTCTCCAGTCGCCCGGGCGCCTCGGGTGTCTTTTCGTTCTGCCAATGGGCGGTGTAGCCGCTCTCATCGAGGATCATCTGCGCGAGTTCGACATGGGTGTCTTCCTCGTCGCGGACCTGCCGGTTCCAGCGGTCGAGGCCTTCCACGAGGTCCCGGAGGTTGGATCCGCCCTTGCCCTTGATCTGGCCTGCCTGCACGGCGAGCCGCGCCCCTTCGAAGAGCGAGACCCCGTTCGACCGCGCCATGACCTGGATCGTCTGGACCGCCTTGTCGCCCAGGCCGCGCTTGGGGGTGTTCACGATCCGCTCGAAGGCCAGATCGTCGTCGAGCGAGACGGCCAGGCGGAAATAGGCCATGGCGTCCCGGATCTCCATGCGCTCGTAAAAGCGCGGCCCGCCGATGACGCGGTAGGGCAGCCCAATTGTCAGGAAGCGGTCTTCGAAGGCGCGCATCTGATGCGAGGCGCGGACGAGGATAGCCATCTTGTCCAGTCCGAAGGGATGCATGCCGCGCGTGCCCTTCTGGGCGGCCTCGATTTCCTCGCCGATCCAGCGCGCCTCTTCCTCGCCGTCCCAGTGCCCGATGAGACGGACTTTCTCGCCCTCCTCGAGCTCGGTGTAGAGCGTCTTGCCCAGCCGGCTCTCATTGGCGTCGATGACGCCAGAGGCCGCGCCGAGGATGTGGGGCGTGGAGCGGTAATTCTGCTCGAGCCGGATCACCTTCGCGCCCGGAAAATCCTTCTCGAAGCGCAGGATGTTGCCCACCTCAGCGCCGCGCCAGCCGTAGATCGACTGGTCGTCATCGCCCACGCAGCAGATGTTGCGGTGCGATTGCGCGAGGAGGCGCAGCCACATGTACTGCGCGACGTTGGTGTCCTGGTATTCGTCCACGAGGATGTAGCGGAACCAGCGCTGGTATTGCTCGAGGATATCCGAGTGATTTTGGAAGATCGTGACGCAGTGCAGCAGCAGATCGCCGAAATCAGTAGCGTTGAGCTCCTTCAGGCGCGCTTGGTATTGCGCGTAGATCTCCGGGCCCCGGTGGTTGAAGGCCGACGCCTCCGAGGCGGGCACCTTATCCGGCGTCCAGGCGCGGTTTTTCCAGCTGTCGATGATCCCGGAGAGCATGCGGGGTGGCCACCGCTTCTCGTCGATCTCGTTGGCCACGATCAGTTGCTTGAGCAGGCGGAGCTGATCATCGGTGTCGAGGATCGTGAAGTTCGATTTGAGCCCGACAAGCTCCGCATGGCGACGCAGGAGCTGGACCGAGATGGAGTGGAACGTCCCCATCCAGCGCATGCCGGCATCCTCGCGCCGCAGGAGGCTCGCCACGCGCGACTTCATCTCTCGCGCGGCCTTGTTGGTGAACGTCACGGCGAGGATCTCGTTCTCCCGTGCCGTGCCGGTGTGGAGAAGATGCGCGATGCGCGTCGTCAGGGCCTTCGTCTTCCCCGTGCCTGCGCCCGCGAGCATCAAGACGGGGCCATCGAGCGCCTCAACCGCCTCGCGTTGCGCATCATTGAGCCCATCCATGTAGGGGCCGACACCGCCGCTCTGGGCTGCAACGGCGCGCTGCGAAAGGCTAGGCTTCGCAGCCTCCTCGAAGGCGTCGAAATCGTCATAACTGCTCATGGGCGAGAATGTAGCGTGCGCGGCCTCAAAGGGGAAGTTCGCAGATTGTTCGCTTGCGCGCGGCCGAGCAGCGCAGGAGGGTGCGGCCATGGACCTCGATCTCTCCTACCCCGCCGTCGACGATCTCAAGCGCCGCGCCAAGCGCCGCCTTCCGCATTTCGCCTACGAATATCTGGACAGCGGCACGGGACGGGAGCTGCAGGTGCAGCGCAACAGGGACGCGCTCGACGCGGTGCATTTTCTGCCGGACGTCCTCGTGGGAAACGTCGACCCTGACTGGACCACCCCCTTCATGGGAACAGATTATGCGCGGCCCTTCGGGATCGCGCCAGTGGGCATGAGCGGGATGATCTGGCCCGGCGCGGAACGGCTGCTCGCGCAGGGGGCGGCGCAGCACACCCTGCCCTACTGCCTGAGCACGGTGGCCACCAAGGTGCCTGAAGATGTGGGCCAGCACGCGGGAGACATGGGCTGGTTCCAGCTATATTGCCCCGAGAACGAGGAGATCCGCCGCGACATGCTGCGCCGTGCGAAGAACGCGGGCTTCTCCAAACTCGTCTTCACCCTCGATGTCCCCGATGACAGCCGGCGGGAGCGGCAGCGGCGCGCGAACCTGTCGCTGCCTCCCAAGATCACGCCGCGCTTTGTCTGGGAGCTCGTCACACATCCCGGCTGGTCGCTTGGCACGCTCCGGGAAGGCGTGCCGCGGATCGCGCTGGCCGAAAGCTACCTTGAGAAGCACGATCCCCGCTCCTCCCTCGATCATGCCGGTCACCTCATTCGCGGCAAGCCGGACTGGGACACGCTCAAATGGGTGCGCGATGTCTGGGAGGGAGACCTGATCATGAAGGGCGTGCTCGACCCCGCCCTCGCCGAGCGGCTCATGGAAGAAGGCGCCGATGCGATCTGGGTGTCGAACCACGGCGGCCGCCAGTTCGAGCCCGGGCCTGCGGCCATTGAGCAGCTCCCGCTGATCCGGGCGGCTCTGCCGGACGCCCCGCTCATCTATGATTCAGGCGTCACGACCGGGGCCGATGTCATGCGCGCGCTGGCGCTCGGCGCGGACTTCGTGATGCTCGGTCGGGCATGGCACTACGCGGTCGCGGCCTTCGGCGCAGCGGGCATCGACCACCTCGTCCACATCCTGACCGACGACATGAAGCTCTCGATGGCTCAGATCGGTGCTCACTCCTTGAGCGATCTGCCGCGCAGATTGGTGCGCAACTAGCTTCTTGTCCGAAACGGCAATTTCCGGCCCCCGCCTCCCCATTTCCACTGATTGCCGGAGGGTCTAAAACCACATAACCACGCGCTACCACTCTCAAGCGGGGACATCTCCTTGGCCGAATTCCAGAAAATCCTCATCGCCAACCGCGGCGAGATCGCCATCCGCGTCATGCGCGCGGCCAACGAGCTCGGAAAGAAGACGGTGGCCGTCTTCGCCGAGGAGGACAAGCTGGGCCTCCACCGCTTCAAGGCGGACGAAGCCTACCGGATCGGTGAGGGGCTGGGGCCGGTGCAGGCCTATCTCTCCATCGAAGAGATCATTCGCGTGGCCAAGATGTGCGGCGCGGATGCGATCCATCCCGGCTACGGCCTCCTGTCGGAGAACCCCGATTTCGTGGATGCCTGCACGGAGGCAGGGATCACGTTCATCGGCCCGAAGGCCGAGACCATGCGCGCCCTGGGCGACAAGGCCAGTGCGCGGCGCGTGGCCATCGAGGCCGGCGTCCCTGTCATCCCGGCCACCGACGTGCTCGGCGACGACATGAAAGCCATCAAGAAAGAGGCCAAGGAGATCGGTTATCCGCTGATGCTCAAGGCCTCCTGGGGCGGCGGCGGGCGCGGCATGCGGCCCATCATGTCTGAAGACGAGCTCGAGGAAAAAGTGCTCGAGGGCCGTCGCGAGGCCGAGGCCGCCTTTGGCAACGGCGAGGGCTATCTGGAAAAGATGATCCTCAAGGCGCGCCACGTGGAGGTGCAGATCCTCGGCGACAAGAACGGCGAGATCTACCACCTTTACGAGCGGGACTGCTCCGTCCAGCGCCGCAACCAGAAGGTCGTGGAGCGCGCCCCGGCCCCCTACCTCTCGCCGGCTCAACGCGAGGAAATCTGCGCGCTCGGCCGCAAGATCTGCGAGCACGTGAACTACGAATGCGCGGGCACGGTCGAGTTCCTGATGGATATGGCCACGGGCAAATTCTACTTCATCGAGGTCAACCCGCGCGTCCAGGTGGAGCACACCGTCACCGAGGAGGTGACCGGCATAGACATCGTCCAGGCCCAGATCAAGATCGCGGAGGGCAAGAGCCTCATTGAAGCGACCGGCATCGCCAGCCAGTACGACGTCCAGCTCTCCGGCCATGCCATCCAGTGCCGCGTGACCACGGAAGACCCGCTCAACAACTTTATCCCCGACTATGGCCGCATCACCGCCTATCGCGGGGCGACGGGCATGGGCATCCGCCTCGACGGGGGTACGGCCTATTCGGGCGCCGTCATCACGCGCTACTACGACTCGCTGCTGGAAAAAGTCACCGCCTGGGCCCCTACGCCCGAAGCGGCCATCGCGCGGATGGATCGCGCGCTGCGCGAGTTCCGCATCAGGGGCGTGAGCACCAACATCGCCTTCGTCGAGAACCTGCTCAAGCACCCGACATTTCTCAACTACGAGTACCACACGAAGTTCATCGACGAGACGCCGGAGCTCTTCTCGTTCAAGAAGCGCCGCGACCGCGCCACGAAGATCCTCACTTACATCGCCGACATCTCCGTCAACGGTCACCCGGAGACGCTGGACCGCCCAAAACCACGGGCCGATGTGAAGGACCCGCGCCCCCCGGCGCCCAAGACCGAGGCGCCCACGCCCGGGACACGCAACATCCTCGAGGAATTCGGGCCACAAGCCGTCGCCGACTGGATGAAGGAGCAAAAGCAGCTTCTCATCACCGACACGACTATGCGCGACGGGCACCAGTCTCTCCTCGCCACGCGCATGCGGTCCATTGACATGATCCGGGTGGCACCCACCTACGCGGCCAACATGCCCGGCCTCTTCAGCCTCGAATGCTGGGGCGGCGCGACGTTCGACGTCGCTTACCGCTTTCTCCAGGAATGCCCGTGGCAGCGGCTCCGCGATATCCGCGCGCGGGTGCCCAACATCATGACGCAGATGCTGCTGCGCGGGGCGAACGGCGTGGGCTACACGAACTATCCCGACAACGTCGTGCAGTTCTTCGTGAAACAGGCCGCCGAGACGGGGATCGACGTCTTCCGCGTTTTCGACTCGCTCAATTGGGTCGAGAACATGCGCGTGGCCATGGATGCCGTGATCGCAAATGAAAAGGTCTGCGAAGGCACCGTTTGCTACACCGGCGACATCCTCAATCCCGAGCGCTCGAAATACGATGTGAAATACTACGTCGCCATGGCCAAGGAGCTCGAGAAGGCGGGCGCCCATGTGCTGGGCCTCAAGGACATGGCAGGCCTTCTGAAGCCCGCCGCCGCCCGCGTCCTCATCAAGGCCCTGAAGGACGAGGTCGGCCTGCCGATCCATTTCCACACCCATGACACGGCCGGGATCGCGACGGCGACCATCCTCGCCGCGGCCGAAGCCGGCGTCGACGCAGTGGACGCGGCCATGGACAGCTTCTCCGGAAACACGTCCCAGGCGACGCTCGGCACAGTCGTGGAAGCCCTGCAGGGCGATGAGCGCGACACCGGCCTCTCCATCGCAGCCATCCGCGACATCTCCAATTACTTCGAGACCGTGCGGGGCCACTACGCGGCCTTCGAAAGCGGCCTGCAGGCACCCGCGTCGGAAGTCTACCTCCACGAGATGCCCGGCGGACAATTCACCAACCTCAAGGCGCAGGCCCGTTCGCTCGGTCTCGAGGAGCGCTGGCACGAGGTCGCGCAGACCTATGCTGACGTGAACCAGATGTTTGGCGACATCGTGAAGGTGACCCCCTCCTCCAAGGTCGTGGGGGACATGGCGCTGATGATGGTCTCCCAAGGCCTCACCCGCGCCGATGTGGAGGGGGACATCGACGTCGCATTCCCTGATTCCGTCATCGACATGATGCGCGGAAATCTGGGGCAGCCGCCCGGCGGTTGGCCGAAAGCCATCCAGAAAAAAGCGCTCAAGGGCGAGAAAGGCTCCACAAAGCGGCCCGGGGCAGAGCTCGCACCGGTGGATCTCGATGCTGTCCGGGCGGACGTCTCAAAGCAGATGGAAGGCAAGGTCGTCGATGACGAGGACCTTAACGGCTACCTGATGTATCCGAAGGTGTTCCTCGATTACATGGGCCGTCACCGGACCTACGGGCCCGTTCGGACGCTACCCACGAAGACCTTCTTCTACGGCATGCAGCCCGGCGAGGAGATCACCGCCGAGATCGACCCCGGCAAGACCCTCGAGATCCGCATGCAGGCCATGGGCGAGACAAACGAGGACGGGGAGGCGAAGGTCTTCTTCGAGCTCAACGGCCAGCCTCGCGTGATCCGGGTCCCGAACCGCGCGGTGCAGGCGACAAAGGTGAGCCGTCCCAAGGCCGACCCCACCAACGCAAACCACATCGGGGCCCCCATGCCGGGCGTTGTCGCGAGCGTGGCGGCGCACGCGGGCGCGAAGGTGAAAGAAGGCGATCTCCTCCTCACGATCGAGGCGATGAAGATGGAGACCGGCATCCACGCCGACCGAGACGGCGTCGTGGCAGCGGTCCACATCACGCCCGGCGCCCAGATCGACGCGAAGGACCTTCTCGTCGAACTGGAGTGAGCGAGCCCGAAGGGCGCGCGTTCTCAAAATGAAAACGCCCGGCCAGGGATGTCCTGGCCGGGCGTCTAAGTCTTTGGACTTCAGAGGCTTACTGGCTGATGCCTGCGGTGTTGCCGCCGCCGATCTGCGTGAGCGCGGCCATGTTTGACGCCCCCATCTGCACGATGCCGAACGAGTTTCCGTCTCCACCCGACACGCTCGCCATGATCGTGTTGGATGCGCCATTCTGCAGCGTCGCGAAGGCGTTCGAGCTCGAGAACACGTCAATATCGGCGGAGTTGCTCGAGCCGATCTGATCGAAGACGCCAGCCGTGAGGCCGAGCGACGCTGCCGTACCAAAGAGCGAACCGGCGTTGTTGTTGTCGCCAATGATCTCCAGGTCAAACGAGTTGTCGCCGCCGCCAGACTGGGTGAGCGTCGCCTCGTTGAAGCTGCCGGTCACGTCGAAGTCGGCCAGGTTGCGATCCGCCGCAAAGCCCGTGTTGTCCTGGCTAATGCTTAGGAGGTTGAAGTCGGACGTCGCCGAAAGCGTGACATCGGCAGTGTTGGTCCCGGTTTGCGACACGCCGAGCTGGTTGGAAGATCCTGCGATGTCGGAGATGTTGGCAAAGTTCGCATCGCCGACTTGGGACACGGCCACTTCGTTGAAATCGCCCGTGACCGTGATCGTGCCGACAGAGTTGCCGTTGCCTTCCTGGTAGAACCCGGTCTCGTTGGAATTACCCGTGATCATAGCATCGACGATGTTGCCGGACCCGATCTGATCGATCGCATCGTTGGTGACCAGGCTGACATTTGCCGCGGGGCCACCCGCCGAAAATGCGCCGTTGCCGTTGCCACGACCGTCCTGAACCATGGTGGCTGTGTTGCCTGAAGCGCCACCCCGTGAGTCTTGGAAGACGCGCTCTACGATGTTGTTGAGCCCGCTGAGTTGGGAAACGGTCGCCGTGTTGGCGTCGCCGAGCTGCTCCACGAGGCGGATCTCGTTCTTGTAGCCGCGCTGCGTGAGTGTCGCCGTGTTGCCGGAACCGTTCTGAATGACACCGCCATTGAGGTAGCGGTCCACCTGGTAGGCGCCGCCGGTATAGCCGTCATTACCGATCACGAGATAGTCGTCCCGCGCGTTCGTCTCAAAGCGGCCGCGACGCTCCTGGTCGATGGTGATCGCGTTGGCTGCACCGCCCCCGTGGGTCTGGTCGACATTCGTGACAAGGTTGCCCTGGATGGCGCGATTGTTCGACACCGGGAAGGGATCGTCATCGGATGCGCCCTGCGTGATGGTCAGTGTGTTGGTCGCACCGCCCGCCGTCGCACCGGCCGATTGGGAGATCTGGTTGACGTTGTTGCCCTTGGATGTCTGCGTGATGGTCGCGGAGTTGTTGGCGCCGACCTGATTGAAGCCAGTGCCGTTGGGGCCGTCAGCGATGCTGTTGAGATCGCCGGATTGAGTGAACTCCAGCGTGTTGTTGGTCCCGTTCTGATCGATGGCCAGCCCAGCGGAATCCGCACCGGCATCGTTAAGCTCGCCCGATTGCGTGATGAGCGCGGAGTTTCCGGTGCCCATCTGATCGAGATACGCTTCGTTGGTGTCAGCCCCGGCGCCGCTCGCCATCAAGGCGAGAACAGCGGCGCTTCCGAGAAAGTGCTTGGTCATTAAATCGTCTCCTGGTTGGGGAGCGAAGCAACATGCAACACGCTCCCAAAACGAAGCCGCCGGTTAAAGCGGCCCTACACGAGCGGCCCGGCGCGACCGGGATGCCCAATTCAAGTGTCCGCAAGCGGCGTCGGATGCCCGCGGCGCGGAGGAATCAAATGAAAGTCTTTCTCATGCGGAGCTGTCGTCACGTATGTCTGCCGCGCGTGGGACACCCATCCCGCTTCGCAGCAATCCCCGGCCAATAAGAACTCACTTCCAGTACCCTTCAGTGCCTGAAAGTCGTCACAAATGCGCCGCAAATGCAAATCGCTATTGTGGAAAAAGCGAGAGACTAAACCTCAGGTTGTTTCACCGCGCGCCTCTACTGCATCACTCAACCCAGGGGCGAAGGACGGCGAAACAATACCTCTGCCCTACAGGAATTGGCAGCAGCCACCACGCTTCCACCCGCCCCTTGCCCGGCGCACATGGGAGACGCCGCGCTCTGTGTTCTCAAGCAACGGTCGGAAAAATGCAGCGCGGGCCGCGAAAGCCCCTTGCAGGTCTGCGACGGGCCGAGTAGGCAACGCCCACCCAATGGACGCGGGCGTAGCTCAGGGGTAGAGCATTACCTTGCCAAGGTAAGGGTCGTGAGTTCGAATCTCATCGCCCGCTCCAAACACCACCACAGATTTGGCAGCCGACCGGACGGCACGTCTTGCGAGGTGCCCCGCATCAGCCGTCGCCTAAACGCTTCTCACATGTCTCACCCCGGCGACCAGTGGCAGAAGCGTGACGCTTCCTTCGCCTGTCAATGACAGAGGCTGGCCCCTCCCCGCAGCCTTTGCCATAGAGCGCAGGACGTCAGGAGAGAGCGCCATGCGGCACGCCACCATCACCCGCAAAACCTCCGAAACCGAGATCGAGATCGCGCTCGACCTCGATGGAAGCGGATCTTTCGACAATCAGACGGGGGTCGGCTTCTTCGATCACATGCTCGATCAGCTGGCACGCCACGCGCTTCTGGATCTCCGCGTCCGGTGTTCGGGCGACCTCCACATCGATGACCACCACACGGTCGAGGACGTGGGAATCGCGATCGGGCAAGCCCTGACCGAGGCCATGGGCGACAAGCGTGGCATCCGCCGCTACGGCGATTGCCACCTCGCCATGGACGATGCGCTCGTCCGCTGTGCGCTGGACCTGTCAGGCCGACCCTTCCTCGTGTGGAACTGCGAGATGCCAACGCAAAAGATCGGTTCCTTCGACACCGAGCTCGTGCGGGAATTCTTCCAGGCGCTGTCGACCCACGGCGGCATCACGCTCCACGTGGACAAGCTCCACGGGATCAACAGCCACCATATCGCCGAGGCCGCCTTCAAGGCCGTCGCGCGCAGCCTGAGAGATGCGCTCGACGCAGACCCTCGGAAGGGCGACGCCATCCCCTCGACAAAGGGCATCCTTTGACGTGCTGACAGCGCTCATCGACTACGAAAGCGGCAACCTGCATTCCGCGGCCAAGGCCTTTGAGCGAATGGCGCGGGAGGCCGATGCCGGGACGGTCATCGTCACCAGCCGCCCGGAGGACGTGGCACGCGCTGACCGCATCGTTCTACCGGGGGATGGCGCGTTCCCTGCCTGTGCGGCTGCGTTGCGGTCGTCCGGCTGCTTTGACGCCATGGTGGACGCCGTGGAACGCCGCGCGGTGCCATTCCTCGGGATCTGCGTGGGGATGCAGCTGATGGCGCGCGAGGGCACGGAATACGCACTCACCCCCGGCCTCGGATGGGTGGACGGGCGCGTGGTGCCCGTGGACGCGCCTGGCCTCAAGGTGCCGCATATGGGCTGGAACGATCTCGTCCTCGGCGCGGCGCATCCCGTGCTCGATGGCATCGCCACCGGCGATCACGCCTACTTCGTGCACAGCTATCACATGGAGATGGGCACGTCGTCCGAACGGCTCGCCCACGTGGAATATGGCGGCGACGTCACGGCCGTGGTGGCCAAGGACAACCGGATCGGGACGCAGTTTCACCCGGAGAAAAGCCAGGCCACCGGTCTTCGACTGATCTCGAATTTCCTCACCTGGGCGCCCTGAGGCCGTCGTCGCCACGTGCCTCAAACGAAAAACGGCGCTCGCAAGGGAGCGCCGTTCCGAAGCCTCTGTGGCCTGCTTTAGTTCAGGCGGGTCCAAGTCTGGCCGCGGCAGATCGCGCCGCCGAGCACGCAGCCTTCCACCTCCAGTGAATTGCCGCTGAGCTGCATCTTCGAGCGGTAGGTGCGGTCATTGTCCGGCGCCCAGATCGTCCCGCCGGAATAGGCTCCGCCGCCGTTGGGCGACATGTCGGCGATGATCTGGCGCCCGATGATGGACGTGTTGTCGTTGCCGATCACGTCCGTGATCGTGCCGCAGATCTTCGTGCCGCACTGGGCGAGGTTCACATGGATGAAGCCGCCGCTTTCGCCCGGCTCGGATTTCCAGTTGCCGAGCACATCGTCGGCCGAGGCCGCGGTTCCCAGAAGGGCCAGCACGGCCGCTGCGAATGTGGTTTTCATGTAGGTTACTCCTCCCTGAGTTGACCGCAGCCTGCAGCCGCCCTGCCTGTCAATCAAGTCTTACGTAAGGTCCTTTGCATCCTGCCTTCTCCCATGCTTTAGGGCGCGGGCCTTAGCGAAGGAAGCAAGCGATGATCCTCTACCCCGCCATCGATCTGAAGGACGGTCAGGCCGTGCGCCTCCTGCGCGGGGAGATGGACCAAGCCACCGTGTTCAGCGACGCGCCCGCGGCGCAGGCCAAGGAGTTTGAAGGCGCCGGCTGCCAATGGCTTCACCTCGTCGATCTCAATGGCGCCTTCGCCGGAGAGCCGGTCAATGGCGCTGCGGTCGAGGCCATCCTCGCGGCGACGTCCGTTCCGGCGCAGCTCGGCGGTGGCATCCGCGACATGGCGACGATCGAGACCTGGCTCACCAAGGGCCTCGCCCGCGTCATCCTCGGGACCGTTGCGGTGGAGGACCCTGCTCTCGTCCGCGACGCCGCGCGGGCGTTTCCCGGCAAAGTCGCGGTGGGTCTTGATGCGCGCGCCGGGCGGGTGGCCACACGAGGATGGGCAGAAGAGACCGACGTCACGGTCACCGATCTCGCCAAGACGTTCGAAGACGCCGGCGTCGCGGCGATCATCTACACAGACATCGACCGGGACGGCGCCATGGGCGGGCCCAACGTGGCTGCGACAGAGGCCCTCGCCCGGGCGGTGGACCTGCCCGTCATTGCCTCCGGTGGCGTGTCCTCGATCGACGATCTGATGGCGCTTCGGGATACCGGCGTCATCGCCGGGGCGATCTCCGGGCGGGCGCTCTACGAAGGGGCTATCGACCTCAAGGCGGCACTGAGCGCCCTGGCCTGAGGCTTTCCGAGACGCTCGCGATAGGCTAAGCCGCCGCCATGCTGAAAGTGCGCATCATTCCCTGCCTCGACGTCGCCGATGGGCGCGTGGTCAAAGGCGTGAACTTTGTCGACCTCCGCGATGCCGGTGATCCCGTGGAGGCTGCCCGCGCCTATGATGCAGCGGGTGCGGACGAGCTTTGCTTTCTCGATATCCACGCCACCCACGAGAACCGCGGCACGATGTTCGATACCGTGCGCCGCACGGCGGAGAGCTGCTTTATCCCGCTCACGGTGGGCGGGGGCGTGCGAACACACGAGGACGTGCGGGCCCTCCTCCTCGCCGGGGCGGACAAGGTCAGCTTCAATTCCGCCGCTGTCGCGAACCCCGATGTTCTCTCCGAGGCGGCGGACCGCTTCGGCAGCCAGTGCATCGTCTGCGCCATCGACGCCAAATCCGTGGCCGACGACCGATGGGAGATCTTCACGCATGGCGGCCGCCGACCCACCGGCATAGACGCCGTCGAATTCGCGCGAACCGTCACGGAGAAAGGCGCAGGCGAGATCCTTCTGACCTCCATGGACCGCGACGGAACCCGGGCGGGCTTCAACCTGCCCTTGACCAAGGCCATTTCGGAGGCGGTCGACGTCCCCGTCATCGCCTCCGGCGGCGTCGGTACGCTCGACCACCTCGTCGAGGGCGTGACAAAAGGCGGGGCCAGCGCGGTCCTCGCGGCCTCGATCTTCCATTTTGGAGACTTCACGATCCGCGAGGCCAAGGCACATATGGCCGCCGCAGGCCTGCCCATGAGGCTCGCGGCATGAGCCTCAAGGGTCTGGCAGACACGATCGCCGCACGAAAAGCCGCCGAGCCCGATAGCTCGTGGACGGCAAAGCTCCTGTCGCAGGGGCCCGAGAAATGCGCGGAGAAGTTCGGCGAAGAGGCGGTGGAGGCCGTCATCGAGGCCGTGAAGGGAGACCGGGAGCGGCTCACGGCCGAGGCCGCGGATGTCCTTTACCACCTCCTCGTCATGCTGGCCTCACGCGACGTCTCACTTGAGGACGTCGAGGCAGAACTGAGCCGGCGCGCCGGGACCTCCGGCATCGAGGAAAAGGCAAGCCGATAAAAAAACGCCCGGGTTCAGGCCCGGGCGTGGAGTGCGGAACGAGGGACAGTGTATGTCGCTCGGGTGTTCCTCTCCGGCGACGCAGTAGAAATATGCACGGCCGCCCCGGACACTAGGCCCGGTCAGCAAACCGTGATCGGCGCCTCAGGCGCTCAAGACGCTGGGCCAGTTGCGATCACCCTCGGCGATGTTGCCGGGGATGTCGCGGGACCAAAGTGTCCGGACGGCGCGGTTGAAGTTGAGGTAGAGCTTGCCGTCGTGGACGGTCCAGGCATTCGGCGATGTCGAGGCGGTGTAGCCGCGCGACACGGCATAGGCGCAGTAGCCGCCGTACTGGGGCGCGAAAGCATCGGGATCTGCTGCGAAGAGATCGCGGTTCTCCGCGGAGGCAAAGTGGAACGTCGCGCCCATGTGCTCCGCGCTGAACTCGGTGGAGCCCTCCACCGGCTTTTCCTCCGTGAAATAGGCCACCGGGTCGTAGCCATTGATCGCCACGCCCCCCTCGGCAAAGACCGGAGGCTCTTCAGCCATGGCGGGTGTTGCAAGGGACAGGGCGAGCGGGGCTGCGGCGCTGGCGGCGAGGAAGGTGCGGCGGGTGATCATGATGGGCTCCGGGGATCAGTCGTGGTGTGAAGGTCGGTGTCTGATGCCCCAAAGATGCGCGCCGAAGCGTCTCTTATGAAGCCACTTCACCGACCCGTGAGGCCCCGAGACCCCGGCGCGAGCGATTGTTTCAGTCGATGATGTCTTCGATGACGTCGAACAGCTCTTCCATGATCTTCATGCCGAAGCCCTTCTTTTTCTTGCGCTTTTTGGGCTTTCGGTAGCTTTCGTAATAGTCGCGTTTGTCCTGCTTCGGCGGGCGGCTGCGCTTGACCTCTCCCGAGGCCTTGGCATCGCGTTTCGGTAACATCTTCAGGTCATGAAGCGGCGCGCCACAGGAGGAGCACGCCAGCTCGTGGCGATGACTGCCGCGCAATACGAGCGCGGCGCGGGTGCCGCAATAGCAGCAGGTGGCGACTTTCTTATCCATGTCGAGAGGCATATAGGGCGATCGCGGCGGCATTTGAGACGTTGAGTGAGCCGAAATCGCCTGCCGCGGGCACTTTGAGCAGCCGGTCACAGGTCGTCTTGGTCAGGTCACGCAGGCCGGGTCCCTCCGCTCCGAGGGCGAGCGCCAGGGGCCCCTCCTCTGCGAGGCCGCGCGTGTCGTCCCCCGCCTCACCGTCAAGGCCCACCACGTGATAGCCCATGTCCTTCAGCTCGCCCATCGCCTGCGCGAGGTTGCGCACGCGGAGGTAGGGCTGCCGCTCGAGCGCGCCGGAGGCCGTCTTGGCAAGCGCGCCCGTTTCAGGCGCGGCATGGCGCAGCGTCCCGATGACAGCCCGCGCTCCGAAGACCTCTGCCGAACGCAGGATCGCTCCGACATTGTGAGGATCGGACACACGGTCGAGGAGGAGCACCCGGGGCTTGGCCTCGCCGCGCGGGGCGCAGACCTCCGACAGGCTGCCCCAGTCCAGCGGCTTCACCTCGAGCGCGGCACCCTGATGCACGGAGCCCGCATCGATCGGCACGTCGAATTTCCGCGCATCGACGATCTCCGGGGCCATGCCGCTTTCGGCCACGGCCTCGGCAAGCCGGTCAGCGGCGTTCTTCGTGAGGACGAGACGAAGCCGCTCCCGGCGCGGATTGAGAAGCGCGTCGCGCACCGCATGAATGCCGAAGAGCCACAGGGTCGCAGCCTCCGAGGCGCGCTTGCCCCGCTCTTTCTCGATGACCCATTTCGGCTTCTTCATGCCCGCGTCCCTAGCGCCCGTTCCGGGAAGAAACCAGTGGCGGCTTTTTCATGTTGACCCTCCCCGGCGGCCCGATTAGCACCCGCCAGCAGTGGGCGACAGGCCGCAAGGTGTGGCAGGGGACTGTAACTCCCTCGCGGAGACGCACGCCTGGTTCGATTCCAGGGTCGCCCACCACTTCACTCCAAGATGTCAGAGCGAGGCGGCCGCCAGTGACTGGTAGAACGCCTCGGCTTCCGCCATGAGCTGGGCGTCGAAGAGATGCGTCGGCGCGTCATCCGATCCCGCGCGGAAGTAGGTGCTGAAATCCTGCTTGGACGCGAGATTGAGGGTCCCGAGCAGGGCCTGCATCGTTTCGTTTGGCGCGGCGCGCAGGCGGTTCTGATCCACGAGGATGGCGCCCTCGCGGTGGGCAGACACATGGCGGAAGGCAGCGATCCAGTAGGCGAGCCAGTAGTCCGGCATGTCGGGCGTGAGCCCGTCGAAAGCACCCTCGAAACCCAGTCGCTTGTGCAATGCGCCAAACTCGAAATGACCGATATCGGCCATGTATTTTCGGCCGAATTCGTCGGTCTTGTGCCGCTCCGTGAAGCGTTGGTGTTGCCGCATGAGCGATGCGGCATGCGCGGCCGGGTGCCGGACGGGGATCACGATCTGCGCGCCCGGAAACATCTCTGGCAGAATATCGAGGCGGGCGATGTTGGCATTGTTCTTGGAAAGATACCGGCCGCCGGGCGCGCGGAGCGCCGTGACCTTCTGAAAGGCATGGCGGAGGGCGGTGGTCTTTTCCGCATCGGTATCCCTCCAAAGCGGGATCACTGGCACCTCGTATGCCTCGGGCCAATGCTGGATCCAGTAGACCTCGTCGAAGGCTTCGGCGCTGTCGAGGTCGATCTCCATCCCATCTCCGTGGGCGCGTTCGGTCCGCGTCACCTGACGCTTGCCGGAGAGGGCATCCCAGAGGATCGGGGCCGTCACGAAAGGCATGTCTCGGTAGCGCAGGGTCGCGGTGCCGGGCACCGTCGCCAGGGCGTTGAGCAGGGCTGTCGTTCCGCCCCGCGCCAGTGACGTCACAAAGATCGGGGCGTCCATCTCCGCGGCGTTGATGCGGCGCGCGAAGAGGCGGTCCTCGATGCGCGACAGGCCCCGCTGCAGGGCGGGGCTCGCAAAGGCGAGATTGTGCAGCGTCTGATCGCCCGCACCGCTCTCCCGCTCCTGTCCGCGGCTCAGGGTCCAGGCCGAGGCACAGGCCACGAGCGACACGGCAAGAATGAAGTCGACACGAAGCAGCACGTCGAATGAGGCCGCGCTTGGCACGAGCCCCAGCTGCGCGGCCGCGTATATGGGAAGGGCCGCGGCACCGAGCGCCGCCGCCATGCGCCACAGGATCGCCCACGCGCGGCGGAAGAGCGCGAAACCGGCCTGCCGGACGGCGCGCTCCTTGGCATCATCATCGAGGCTTGGGTCGAACATGGCGGAGAGCCCGCCGGTCACCTCGCCGGCCATGCCGCCCACGACACTCAGAACCCGCGCCCGCCACAGGGCATAGGCAAATCCCGCCACCGCGAGGAGCGCGATGACGAGCGGAGCCATGCTCGCGTCCATGTTAGTCCTGTGCGGCTGCTTTGCGCGCTTTCAGCGCGCGCTTGATCGGGAAGTAGAGAAAGCCCGCGATCAGCAGGACGACCCCGGCCAAGACGGCCACGGCCGCGAGGATCGCGCCGGCACCTGCGCCGGGGCCCACATAGGCCTGCGCAGGGGCGGCGATGAGCGCGAAAAGAGCGATCAGGGAAAGATTCTTCATTGCTTTGCCTCCAAGTCGGCGCCTCGACACGGGCACCGTTCCAGTCCGCAGGAGAAAAGCCGTGAAAAGCGCGCATTTTTGCGGTTCGAAATGCGGCGAAATCAGGGCATTTCCCGCGGCCACGGCCGTGCAAAGGGCTGGCTTGGTGGCCGCGAACCGGGCATTATCGGCGCAACGACACGTGGCAACACGGCGACCGAGAGCAGCGAGGCATCATGGCAGAAAACCAGGGCGACAGGATCGCGCGCGCGATCTCACGAGGCGCGGGCCTTCTCATCATTGCGGGTCTGATCTACGCGCTGGGGGCACGGGCCGAGCGCAACGATGCCTGGCCGCTGAGTTCCGTTCGAGACGCGACGACGATCATCACCGGCCTCATCCGGGACGGGGAAGTGATCCCGCCCGGCCGCCGCGTCCCCGCCCCTGCCGGCGCGCCGCGCGAGCGGGTCACGTTTCACGATGCAGGCGCGGCCGTGGGCGAGGGTCACTATGCGCTTCTCGGCTGGGACGTGGCCGCGGGGCATTACGGGCTTTTCTTCCATGCCATCGACGGCACTCTGCTTCACACCACGCCCATCGACGAGATGAGCTTTGATGCGCGCGCCGAGCACAATTCCAACGCGCCCCACGCCATGCAGATGCTCCCCGATGGCTCCGTGCTGGTGAGCTTCGACTGGCTGGGCACGGTCGCGCGGCTCGACGCATGCGGAAATCCTGTCTGGCAGCGGGAGGGCTTTTATCACCATTCCTTCGAACCCGCCGCCGACGGCGGCATTTGGACATGGTGGGGAGAGCTCACCGCCTACGGTCAGATCCAGGACATCCTGAAGTTTGACCCGGAGACCGGCGAGGACATCACGCGCATTTCCTTCACCGAGGACGTCGTCATGCGGGACGCGCAATCCGCGCTTCTCTATTCCTTCCTGCCGGGCGCCGCGTTCACGCCCGACGACGAGAACCCGCTGGATATCTTTCACCCCAATGATGCCGAGGAGCTCCTGCCGGAGATGGCAGACGCCTTTCCGATGCTTGCCGCAGGCGATCTCATGCTGTCGATCCGGGAGCTCGATCTCGTGACGATCATCGACCCGGAGACCGGCGAAACGAAGTGGTCTCAACAGGGGCCGTGGCTCAAGCAGCACGATCCGGATTTCCTCCCGGACGGGACGATCTCGGTGTACAACAACAGCCGCTTCCGCCCGAACTCGTCGATCATGGTCATCGATCCGACGACCCGCGAGGTGACGAATCCGATCCCCGGCCTCGACGTGCCCTTCAAGAGCGCCTTCCGCGGCAAGCACCAGCATCTGCCCAACGGCAACATCCTCATCACCATCCCGGAACAGGGGCAGGTGCTCGAAGTCACCGCGGACGGCGCCGTGGCGGTCGAATTCAACAACCCGGCAGCCCGAGAGGGCTTCAACGAGGATATCGTCAACGCGAAATGGTACGCCCCGGGATACTTCGAGACCCTGCCCGCTTGCGGGGGCTAGGCGAATGACCGACTTCAACGTCGTCGTCATTGGTCAGAAAGGCAGGCTCTCCTACGAGGCCGCGCTCTTCGTCGTGTCGCTGCGCGAATTCTCCCCCGGCTTCCAGGGTCGCGTTTTCGTGGGCGAGCCGCAGCCGGGGCCGGCATGGCCGCAAGATCCACGCATGACCTCGCCCGGCATCCGCGCGCTCCTCGAGGAGCACGGGGCCGAGATCCTGCCATTCGACAGCGTGCATTTCGGCGCGGCCTACCCGCCGGGCAACAAGATCGAAGTCTTGAGCGCCCTGCCCGAGGGCGAACCCTTCGTCTTCTTTGACAGCGACACGCTGGTGACCGGTGACCTGTCAGAGGTGCCTTTCGATTTCGAGCGCCCCTCCGCCTCCCTCAAGCGCACGGGCACCTGGCCTGAGATCGAGCTCTACGGCCCCGGCTACACGGCCATCTGGAAATCGCTCTACGACAAGTTCGGCCTTGATTTCGGGAGCTCGCTCGACCTCTCCCAGCCCGACGAGTACTGGCAGCGCTACCTCTATTTCAACGCGGGCTTCTTCTTCGGCTCGTGCCCGCGCCGGTTTGGGGCGCTCTTCACGGAATACGCGACGGCAATCCGGGACGACCCGCCAGAGCCTCTGGTCTGTCAGAAGCTCGATCCCTGGCTGGATCAGGTCGCCCTGCCCTTGGTCATCCATGCGCTTGGTGGTGGTCGCGATACCCTCCCCGCGGGATATCTCGACGGTGAGACCACCTGCCACTATCGCTATTTGCCGCTTCTTTACGCTCGCGAAAGCGACCGGGTCGTCGGCGCCTTGGCAAGGGTCACCGAACCGAACAAGATCAAGAAGGTCTTGAAGGAGCATGATGCCTTCAAGCGCATGATCTACCAGGGGCGCGGAGTGAAAGTGCGGGAGCTCTTCGACCAGGATAACCTGCCGCGCAAGGAGCAGCAGATCCGCAACACGATCAAGCGTGAAGGCTTCTGGATGCGCTAGTGCGCAAAGATCGCTTCATCCCGCGCAAAGCCCTTCAGCTCGATCGGATTGCCCGATGGATCTTCGAAGAACATGGTCCATTGCTCTCCCGGCTCGCCCTCGAAACGGACTTGAGGCGCCAGGATGAAATCCATCTGTGCAGCCTCGAGCCTCTCCGCGACAGCGCGCCAATCCTTGAGCGAAAGCACAACGCCGAAATGCGGCATGGGCACCAGCGCGTCCCCCACCCTGCCGGTCCGAGCGGTGGCCAGTGGCGGCCCGATATGAAGCGAAAGCTGATGGCCGAAGAAGCTCACATCCACCCAGGTTTCAGCGCTTCGGCCCTCGCTGGCACCAAGAAGCCCGCAGTAGAAACCTCGCGCGATCGCAAGATCGTGGACGTTGATCGCCAAGTGGAACGGTGTGAGCATGAGGCCTCTCTTTTCGCATCTCCTAGCAATCGCGAAAGGCGCATCCAACCCGGCTTCGCGCGCTATCGCCGGTCATGGCGCGAATTATGCAAGCACCGCGCCGTGCGCTTTCAAATTCGATCCGCCTGCGCTAGGTTAAACCAACGTCTGGAGGCGGCACTTTCCTGTGCCAAGTCTTGCTCGGGAGGCCCTTGAGAGCGTGGCGATGTTGCCTGATTTCGCTGTCCATTTCTCGGTCGACGGCATCGCGCTCGACCAGAGGATGCCGCGTGGCTGGGCGCGCCTCGGAGAGGTCAGGTTTTCGAGCGATGCCTTCGTATCCGAGCTCGCCGCGCTCACGGGCAAGGCGAGACAGGCAGCAGAGGCGCAGGGGCAGACCCTTGCCTCGAAGCTCGTGCTCCCGAATGACCAACTCAAGCTTCTGACACTGCACGACGGCGACCCGTCCCGGAGCTCCATCGAACGCGCGCTGGAAGGCGCGACCCCCTATCCGCTCTCGGAGCTGAGGTTTGACTGGCGCACCGAGGGCGGGGCCACCCGCGTCGCCGCCGTGGCGCAAGAGACCCTCGACGAGGCCGAAGCCTTTGCGACGGAGCACGCTCTTGCACCGGTGGCATTCGTCGCCCTGCCCGAGGAGGGGTGGTCCGGCACCGAGGCGTTCTTCGGTGCCACCGGCGCGGCCTCGGGGGCAGCGCCCTCCCGCGACCCCGAACCTTACGAAACTGCGCCTGAGCCCGCTGCAGAGAAAGCCGGTGACGACGCGCCGAGCTTCAAGACAGTCCGACACGAGCCACCAGCGGAGACGGGCAGCGATCCGCTTCCCCTGACCGATGCCCTTTCCGCCTCGGACGACACGCACCGGGACGCACCCTCCCCCACGGCACCAAAGATCGTCCGACCGTCGACAATTGTCCCTGAAGGCGTGGCAGCGCCTCGGCTTGCAGCGGAGCCCCCGGGGCCGCAACCCGCCCGCCGCGACGCGCCCAAGGTGCGCAAGGACGCCGGCCCGCGCGCCGAGAGCAGCGCTCCCGCAGGCGACACCCTCATCGAAGACCGCGCCAGACCGAGATTTCTCGGCCTATTGCTGACGATCCTCTTGATCCTTGCTTTGCTGGCGGTGGCGGCCTTCGCGGCCGTGGACCGCACGGCCTTCGCGCGTCTTTTCGAGCGAGATGACCCCGCCGGGGCCGTGCTGCCGCAAGAGCACGCGCCCGAGGCCGTGGTGATTTCGCCCGCGCGCCTCGAAGCTCCGGACATCGCGGAGGTGGCACCAGACAGTCCGAGCAGCCGTCCGTCCATCGACCTGGCGTTGATCGCACCCCCGCCCCTGGCGCAGCCGGGTGACGCCACAGAACTGGCCTTGGAGGTGCCGCCGGAGCCGGAAGAGATCGAAAGAGAGCCGGAACCGGACACTGCGCCTGAGCCGCTCGACGGCGAGGCCCTAGACCGCTTTTATGCCGAGACAGGGATCTTTCCTCGTTCTCCGGACGCCTCCTCCGCGCCCATGGCGACCGCGCTTGATGCCTTTTACATCACGTCGATTGATCGCAGCATTGCGATGTCCGATCCTGTCGCGCTACCGGCGATTTCTTCGGAGCGGGATGATGTCCGGCCCGCGTCCCAGGCGGTGCCGCCGCCGCCCGATATCCGCTTCCGCATTGACGGACGGGGCCTCGTGATCGCCACGGAAGAGGGCGCCATCTCTCCGCAAGGCATCACGATCTTCGCCGGTCGCCCCCCCGTGACGGCACCGCTACGCATCCCGGGCGCGGCGGAGAATACGGCCGAACAGCTCGCTTTGGCTGGCCTGCGCCCGCGCGCACGGCCCGGGACCCTCGCCGAAACAACAGAGCGCAGCCAATTCGGCGGCCGCACGCGAGAAGAAATCGCCACCCTGCGCCCCCGGGTGCGCCCCGAGACGGCCAAGGCCGAGGCGGAAATCGCAGAACCAGATGCGCCACCGTCGGACCTGGCGGTGGTGGCGTCGCTCCGTCCCGAGCAGCGTCCGCGCAATATCGCGGCGCTCGTGGAGCAGGCGCGCGCCTCCCAGCCCACGCAAGTTGCCGTCGCCGCGCCCGCCGTGCCGCGAGAAACACGGCCCTCGGGCACGACGCGCGCGTCGGTGGCGCGCGCGGCCACGACGGACAATGCAATCAACCTTCGGCGCGTCAATCTCATCGGCGTCTACGGGACACCTTCAAACCGAAGCGCCCTCGTGCGGCTCGCGAATGGCCGCTTCGTGAAAGTGCAGGTCGGCGATCGCGTGGATGGCGGGCGCGTCTCCGCCATAGGCGAAAGCGCGCTGCGCTACGTGAAAGGCGGTCGCAACATCACGCTCGCCCTTCCTACCGGCTAGACCCGATCTAATATGGCCGGTGTGTCGCGCACCAGCGGCGCACTCCAAGCTGGCGCGGGACGGAGATCACTCCGCCGCCGTTCCGTACTCCCCGTTGGCCATTTCCTCTGCTTCGATGCTTTCGAAGAGGGCTTTGAAATTACCCTCGCCGAAGCCGTCATCTCCCTTGCGCTGGATGAACTCGAAGAAGATCGGCCCGATGACCGTCTTCGAGAAGATCTGCAGCAGGATCTTGGTCTCGCCCCCGTCGACGAACCCTTCGCCGTCGATCAGGATGCCATGTCGTTTCATGCGGTCGATGGGCTCTTCGTGGTCCTGCACGCGATCCTTGGAGAGCTCGTAATACGTGTCCGGCGGGCCGGGCATGAATGTCACGCCGAGATCGGCGATGGCATCCGTGGCGTCGTAGATGTCCCGGGCGCCCACGGCGATGTGCTGAATGCCCTCACCGTTGTATTTCTTCAGATAGTTCACGATCTGCCCGGTCTCGCCCCGGTCCTCGTTGATCGGGATGCGGATGCGGCCACACGGTGAGGTGAGCGCCCGCGACAGGAGCCCCGTGTACTTCCCCTCGATATCGAAGAAGCGGATCTCGCGGAAATTGAAGAGATCGCCGTAGAAGCGGAACCACGTCTCCATGTTCCCCTTGAAGACGTTGTGGGTCAGGTGATCGAGATAATGGAACCCCACGCCCTCGGGATGGGCCGCCGCCACCCAGTCGAATTCCTCGTTGTAGGGGTTTTCGTCGAAATACTGGTCGGTGAAATAGATCAGCGAGCCACCGATGCCCTTGATGGCGGGCCAGTTCACCGCTTTGCCCGGGCCGTCATAGGGCTCGGCCCCGTGCGCAACGGCGTGGCGGAAGGCGTGCTCGGCATCGACGACCCGCCACGCCATGGAGGGTGCACAGGGGCCGTGATCCTCGATGAACTGCGCGGCATGGGAGCCGGGCTCGGCATTGATCACGTAGGTGATATCCCCTTGCTGCCAGAGCTCGATCGCCCTCGCTTTGTGCGTGGCGGTGTGCTGGTAGCCCATGGCGCGGAAAATGGCGCGGAGTTCATCCGGGTCAGGATGGGCGAATTCCACGAACTCGAAACCGTCCGTGCCTGCGGGATTGTCTTCGGTGATCTTGGCGCGCGGCGCGTCGTGAGGGAACGGACCCATGACTATCTCCTCTGTTTGATGAAGATATGTGCCGCAATCCATGCCGCTTCCGCGCAAAACGAACTTTCAGGGGACGAATGTCACAGAAAAATTGCGCAATTGGCGGCCATCTTGCAGACTTTCATCATGATGGCCCTTGATCCGACAGACATCCGGCTTCTCGCCGCCCTTCAGCGCGATGCACAGCTCACGACGCATCAGCTTGGCGAGGCGCTCGGGCTCTCCGCCTCGCAAGCCGGTCGGAGACGACAGAGCTTGGAGGCATCGGGCTTCATCCGGCAGTACACCGCGCGGATCGAGCCTGCGAAACTCGGGCTCGACGTGCAGGCCTTCATACAGGTTCAGATGGGCAGCCAGGTCCCGGCCCATGCCGCCGAGTTCCTTCGCACCGTCCGCGCGCGCCCCGAGATCATCAGCGCCTGGACGCTCACGGGTGAGGCGGACTACCTGCTCCGGGTCTTTACCCCCGATCTCGCGCGCCTCAATCACCTCATCCATGACGTGATCCTGCCCATGCACGCGGTCGCGCGCGTCCAGAGCCAGATCGTCATGGACCAGCCCAAAGCCGACGCGGGATTGCCGCTGTGACCGAGTTCCTGTTGCAAGCCACGCTCTATCTCGGCGCCGGTCTCATAGCGGTGCCGCTCGCCGTGCGATTTGGGCTCGGCTCCGTGCTGGGCTACCTCGTCGCCGGGCTTTGCATCGGGCCCGCCCTTGGCCTCGTCAGCGACATCGAAGACATCCAGCACTTCGCGGAGTTCGGCGTGGTGATGATGCTCTTTATCATCGGCCTGGAACTCGACCCGCGGACGCTCTGGGCCATGCGGACCCGCCTCGTGGGCCTCGGCGGCCTCCAGATCGCGGTGACGGTCGGGGCGATCATGGCCGCAAGCATGGCCCTCAGTTTTCCCTGGCAGACATCGCTGGCCATCGGGCTCATCTTCGCGCTGTCCTCCACGGCCATCGTCCTGCAATCGCTCACGGAGAAAGGTCTCATGGCCACCGGCGGGGGGCGTTCGGCCTTCTCGGTGCTTCTCGCGCAGGACATCGCCGTCATTCCCTTTTTGGCGATCCTGCCCCTCCTTGCGATTGTGCCGGATGTCGTCGGGGCCCCGGACGGATCCATCACGCGGACCTTCGAGGACGCGGCCGCAGACACGCACAGCACCGTCTATCTGCTCGATGGCCTGCCACAATGGGGCGTCACGCTCGCCACCCTCGGCGCCGTGGCCGCCATCGCCCTCGTGGGGCGCTACCTGACGGGGCCGCTCTATCACCTCATCGCGAGGACACGCCTGCGCGAGCTCAATACGGCCTTTGCCCTCTTCATCGTCGTCTCGATCGCCGTGCTCATGAACATGGTGGGGCTCTCCCCTGCCCTCGGGGCCTTTGTGGCAGGCGTCGTCCTTGCCTCGTCTGAATTCCGGCACGAGCTCGAAAGCGCGGTGGAGCCCTTCAAGGGGCTCCTCCTCGGCCTCTTCTTCATCACCGTCGGCGCGGGCATCGATCTGGGCCTTCTCGCCTCCGCGCCGGCGACCATCCTCGGCGCAACGCTCGGCCTCATCGCGCTCAAAGGCACCGTGCTCTATCTTCTCGGCTGGGTGTTCCGGCTCCGCGGGAGGGCCCACGCGCTCTTCACGCTCTCACTGGCCCAGGCCGGGGAGTTCGGCTTCGTCCTCATCGCCTTTGCGGCGCAGACACGGGTGCTTCCCGAACGGCTCTCGCAGATCCTTCTGCTCATCGTGGCGCTCTCCATGCTCATGACACCGCTGCTTTTCATCGCCTACGAGCGCCTCGCGCACAGGTTGGGCGATCTCGAGCACCCGGAGCCGGACGAGATCGATGCCGAGGGCCGGATCATCATCGCGGGCGTCGGTCGCTTCGGTCAGATCGTCAACCGCATGGTGCAATCGGCGGGCATGACAGCCACGGTTCTCGACAACAATCTCGAAACGATCCAGCTCATGCGCGCTCTCGGCTTCAAGGGATACTACGGCGACCCGACGAACCCGGACCTCCTCCAGGCCGCGGGGCTCACGGAGGCCAAGGTGCTGGTGGTGGCCGTCGATGATGACCAGGCGGCCAAGACGCTCGTCAGCTATGCCCGGCGGGTGAGGCCCGACCTCCACATCATCTCCCGCGCGCGAGACCGCATCCACACCTACGAACTCGTGCAAGCGGGCGCGTCACAAACGGTGCGCGAGACCTTCGACAGTTCGCTGCGGGCGGGGCGCTACGTGCTTCAGGCCATGGATGTGGCGGAATTCGATGCCTACGAGCATGAAAAGACGTTCTACCGCCATGACCGCCACGTGCTCGCCGAGCTCGCAGAGCTCTGGAAACCGGGCTTGCCGCTTTCGCAAAACAAGGCGTATATCACGCGGGCGAAAGAGCTTGAGCGAGAGGTGGAGACCCAGATCGTCGCCGCCGCGGAAAAAGAGCACTAGCCGTCGCTGACGCCCGCCTCCGCGAAGGTGGCCATGCCGGAATGGCACGCGACGGCGCCCTTCATGACGCCCAGCGCAAGCGCGGCCCCGGAGCCCTCGCCGAGCCTTAGGCCGAGCGCGAGGAGCGGCTCCTTTCCGATCTTCTCAAGGAGCGCCTCGTGCGCGGTCTCCGCGCTTTGGTGCCCGGCGAGGCAGTGATCGAGTGCACCCGCCTCGGTCTCTGCGAGGATTGCAGCGGCGGCCGAGCAGATGAAGCCATCGAGAAGCACCGGAATGGAATGGGCCCGCGCCCCGGCGATGGCGCCGGCCATGGCGGCAAGCTCACGCCCACCGAGGCGCGCCAGCATATCGAGGGGCCCGGCCCCGCCATGCCGATCCACGCCTTCAGACACCACCTGCCGTTTGCGCGCGAGGCCGGTATCGTCGACCCCCGTGCCGCGGCCGACCCAGTCGCCGCCGTAGAGAGCGGTGCAGAGTGCGGCAGCCGACGTCGTGTTCCCGATGCCCATCTCCCCGGTGACGAGAATTTCCGCGTCCGGGTCCACCGCGTCCCAGCCGGCGGCCAATGCTGCCACGCATTCCGCCTCCGTCATGGCGGGTGCTGCCGTGAAATCCGCGGTCGGCGTGCCGAGGTCGAGCGCAATCACCTTCATCTCAGCTCCGAACGCGTCGGCGAGCTGGTTGATCGCCGCTCCGCCATGCTCGAAATTCGCCACCATTTGCGCGGTGACCTCCGCGGGGAACGCGGAGACGCCGCGGGCCGCCACGCCGTGGTTGCCTGCAAAGATCAGGATCTGTGGTTTGGCGAGCCGAGGCGTCTCCGTCCCCTGCCAGCCTGCCAGCCAGATCGCGACATCCTCGAGGCGACCGAGCGCACCGGGAGGCTTGGTGAGTTGTCCGTTGCGGGCGTGGGCCGCTTGGCGCGCGGCTTTATCGGGGCCAGGAGCTTCGGCCAGGCGGTCGGCAAATTCAGCGAGAGTGGAGAAACGGGCCATGGATGCCTTCTTCTTGATACGTGCTCCCGGCCTCTTTACCCCGGCCCCAGCGCAGGGCAAGCGGGAGCGAGGCATGGAAAGGACCGAAAGCGTCATCGACTGGCGCGACATTCCTGCGGCGCTCGGTTTCCTGACGCGGTTGCCCATCCCCGTCGATGGAGACTGGGCCGTGGCGCGAGGCGCGAGAAGTGCATGGGCCTATCCGCTCGCCGGGCTCTTCGTCGGGGTGCTTTTGGCAGCCATAGCCTTCGCGGCCTCCAGGCTGGGCCTCTCCAGTGGCCTTGCCGCCGCGCTGGGGCTTGCGGCCACGATCGTCGTGACGGGGGCGCTTCACGAGGACGGCCTCGCCGATACAGCCGACGGCCTCTGGGGCGGATGGACGCCTGCGCGCAGGCTCGAGATCATGAACGACAGCCGCATCGGCGCCTACGGCGTCCTTGCCCTGGTGATGATGGTGCTCATGTCATCGCTCGCGCTCTCCGAGCTCCTCCGTGCGGGGGCCTACTGGGCGATCATTTCCCTGCCGATCGCCTCCCGCGCCGTCATGCCCGCGCTCATGGGTCTGCCCCATGCCCGGCCGGGCGGTGTCAGCGCCGCCATCGGCCGCCCCCCGCGCGCAGCGATCTGGCTGGCGGCAGCGCTTGGCCTCGTGGCCCTGCTGCCGCTTGGATGGGACGGGCTCGCGGCGGGGATCGTCGTCGCCAGCGTCGCCGCGGGAATGGGCCGTCTCGCGCTCGCGAAGATTGGCGGGCAGACCGGGGACATCCTCGGCGCGGCCCAGCAAGTCACGCAACTCGCGGGCTGGCTGACCCTCGCGGCCTTGCTCTGACGAAAAAAGGCGCCCGAAACCGGGCGCCTTCTCAAAATTGGTTGGGGCGGCTCGCCTAGGCTGCGGCGCGCGACGTGAGGACCTCTGCGACCTCCTCGCCTGCGACAGCCTCCTCGGCCCCATTCACAGCGGCGATCTCGCGCGTGAGGCGCTCAAGCGCGGCTTCGTAGAGCTGACGCTCGGAATAGGATTGCTCGCGCTGATCATCCTGGCGGTGCAGGTCGCGCACAACCTCGGCAATCGCGATGAGATCGCCGGAATTGATCTTCTGCTCGTATTCCTGCGCGCGGCGCGACCACATGGCTTTTTTGACCTTGGCCTTGCCCTTCAGCGTCTTCATGGCCTGGCTCACCACGTCGGGCCCGGCGAGCGGGCGCATGCCCACCTCCGTCGCCTTGTGCGTCGGCACGCGGAGCGTCATCTTGTCCTTCTCAAACGAGATCACGAACAGCTCGAGAGAGATCCCCGCGACCTCCTGCTCCTCGATGGAGACGATCTTGCCCACGCCATGGGCGGGGTACACGACGAAGTCGTTCGGACTGAACTCGCTTTTCTTGCTCTTGCTCATCTGGGTCCTTCCTCAAGCAATAGCGCCGGTCTTGAGACGACAAATCGCCCTGCACCAGCGGCGACGCTGGGGATGCACGGCGTGAATTGGGTCAAAAAAACCATCCAGTGCGGCAGCAAGGGATGGGTCGGCTACATTTTCATCGTTGAATACATAGCACACGAATCAGGAAAAAGTAAGCTCTTCTTAAAATCCGCCGCGTTCTCAGGGCGTTGCGCGGCGTTAATCCCCCTCGCCGGGTGCCTCGGAGAAGTACTTCTCAAGCTTCCCCTCTTCCCCGTCGCGCTCCTCCGCGTTGGGCATGGGGTCTTTCTTCGTGATGATGTTGGGCCATTGGAGCGAATACTTGCGGTTGAACTCGACCCACTTGTCCATGTCCGGCTCGGTGTCGGGCCGGATCGCATCCGCCGGGCATTCCGGCTCGCACACGCCGCAGTCGATGCATTCATCGGGGTGGATCACCAGCGTGTTCTCGCCCTCGTAAAAACAGTCCACGGGGCAGACTTCCACGCAATCGGTGAATTTGCACTCAATGCAATTGTCGGTCACCACGTAGGTCATCGGGGGTTCGGTCCTCTTTTCGTGCCGCAGAACTAGTCGTCAAAGACCGAGCCTTCAAGGCGACTTATGGCGCGCCGATCCCGCTTGGTGGGACGCCCCGCCCGGTCACGGGCAGGATGCTGCTCTTCGCGCGGCGGGCGCGCTTCGGGCGGCGCGAGATCCTTGTAGAGCTGCTGTGCCTCAGGGGCTGGGCCACGGCGTGTGCCGACGGCAACCAGTTCAATGACGCGCACATCGCGCTGCTGCTGAAATGTCAGCACATCGCCCGGTGCGATGGCGCGCGATGGCTTCGAGATCGGCGTGGAGTTCACGCGAACCTTCCCCTCCGACACGACCCGCGCAGCAAGCGAGCGCGTCTTGAAGAACCGCGCCTGCCAAAGCCACTTGTCGACGCGGATGCTGTCGGTCTCACTCACTCCTTGCCCTTGAGGCCCATGAGGGCCGCGGCGAAGGGATTGTCCGGGTCGATCTTGTCTTTCTTCTGAGGCTTGGCCTCGTAGGTCTTGGGTCCGCGCGCCTGCGGCTTGCCCCCCTTGCCCTTGGCCGGGCCTTTGCCACGGCCCTGCGGCTTGCCACCCTTGCCACGGGGTTTCGCGCCATCGGGACGCGCTCCCCGCGGGCGACCGCCACCCCATGTGAATGTGAAGAAAACCTCCATCTCCGGCGCGGCGTCCGCCTCGGCTGGCTCCGCTGTGGGCGCCTCGGTCGGCGCGGTCTCCGGCCCAGTCTCCGGCCCAGTCTCCGGCACGGGCAAGGCCGCCTCCGCGGGAGGCTTGGGCGCATCCGGGGGCAGATCGGCAGGCGGCGGTGGAGGCACCTCCCCCGGCGCGTCGCCAGGCGTCTCTCCCGGGACCTCGGAGGGCGGCGGGGCGGGCGGCGTCGGAGGCGGAGCGGGCGGCTGAGGAATGCCGGCATCGGCGTCCTCGACGACAGGCGCGGGCTTTGCGGGTTTCACCTGCTCGCCCCTCTCCGCGCGGTATCCTAGGCCTTGCATGAGATCGGCGAATTGCTCTAGCGTCATGCCCGTGATGGAGAGCATGTCGGCGCTCGCTTCAAAGCCGCCGCGCGTGTCCTGCGTCCGGATCATGTCCGCGAGGCGCTCGAGCATGTCGATCCGGATCGCGCGCTCCCCGGCCGCGCGGTAGCCTGCCGCGGTATGGAACCAATCCTCGGCGTCCTTGTCCGTGGGAATGGACACGAGGCCGGGCGGAGGGCTCTCGGGGAAGACATCCACGCCCTTGGCCAGTGACATGAGCACAAGCCGCAGGCGCGTGGGCGCCGGCTTCAAGAGAAGCGGAAGAAAGATCGTGAACTGTCCGAAGCGCACGCCGTGCTTGCGCAGGAGGCCACGGGCGTCCTGATCGAGATTCTTGACGTCATCTGCCACGGCCGCGCGGGGCATGATCCCCATCGCCTCGACCATCTGGAAGGCGAAGCCGCGCGCGAGCCCGGTGAGCGCCTCATCGCGCTGCATGGCGATGAGCGGCTCGAAGAGCGCGGCGATCTTGCGATCGATGAAATGCTGCAACCGGCGCGCGACCTTCTCGGCCAATTCGGGCCCTGCCTCGTCGTCGACGAAGGCTTTCACCTGCGGCTTCAACGGGTCAGAGCCCTGCACGAGCTTGCCCACGGCCTGGTCACCCCACATGAGGCCACCCTGCTCGGTGAAGTCGATCTCTGTATCGGGCGCGTTGTAGAAGCGGTCTGTCATCAGGTGGAATTTGGGCGCGAGCGCCTGAAGCGCGGCGGAGCGCAGCGTCTTGGCCTCTCCGGCGGAGGAGCTTTCGTCCTGACGGAACCGAAAGCCCTCCAGCTTGCCCACCACGTGACCTTCCACGGTCACCTCACCCTGATCGTTCACTTCGGCCAAAAGCCTCTCCTTCTGTTTCAACCGGCGCATGAGGACGCTCGTGCGCCGGTCGACAAATCTCGCGGTCAGCGCGGTGTGCAGCGCGTCTGACAGGCGGTCTTCTACGGCACGGGTCTCGCCGCGCCAATGGGATTCGTCCTCCACCCAGCCCGCGCGCTGCGCGACGTAGGTCCATGTGCGAACAAACGCCAAGCGCTTGGAAAGCGTGTCGATATCGCCTTCCGTGCGGTCGATCCGCGCCACCTGCCGTCGGAACCAGTCATTGGGGATCTGGCCCGCCTCGTGGAGATACTTGAAGATCTGCGCGAGGAGCCCGGCATGCTCCGTGGGGGAGATGCCCCTGAAATCCGGCACGCGGCACACGTCCCAGAGAAGGCGCACAGAGGAGCCAGTCGTCGATCTCGCACGCACTTCGGCCTCGCTCGTCAGCGCCTTTAGCGCTGCGAGGTCATCGCTTTCCCGCACCCGTGTGAGCCAGGGGTCGGAGGTCGGCGCTTCCAGGCTCTGGATCAGCCGCTCGGGAGAGCCGAATTCGAGCCGCGAGTTGCGCCATTGCAGCTTCTTCACCGGCGCGAAGCGATGCTCCTGAATGGACGCCACGACCTCCTCGTGGAGCGGGCTTGCCTCACCGGTAACACCGAACGTGCCATTCGTACGATAGCGCCCGGCCCGTCCGGCGATCTGGCCGAGCTCGCCCGCCATGAGGGGGCGCATGCGCCGCCCGTCGAACTTGTGCGTGCCGGAGAACGCGACGTGCTCCACGTCGAGGTTGAGCCCCATGCCGATGGCATCGGTGGCGACCATGAAGTCCACGTCGCCGTTCTGGTAGAGCTCCACCTGCGCGTTCCGCGTGCGCGGGCTGAGTGCGCCCATGACCACGGCCGCCCCGCCCCGCTGACGCTTCAGCAGCTCGGCGATGGCATAGACATTCTCCACGCTGAAGCTCACCACCGCCGACCGGGGCCGCATGCGGGAGAGCTTCTTTTCGCCCGTATAGGTCAGCTCCGAGAATCGCTCCCGGCTCAGGAACTGCGCCTTGGGCACCATGGCAGAAATGGCGGAACGCATCGTATCCGCGCCCATGAAGAGCGTCTCGTGCGTCCCGCGCGCATGTAAGAGCCTGTCCGTGAAAACATGCCCCCGGTCCAGGTCTGCACACATCTGGATCTCGTCTATGGCCACGAAATCGCAGCCGAGCCCCTCGGGCATCGCCTCGACGGTACAGACCCAGTAGGCCGCGCGATCGGGCACGATGCGCTCTTCTCCGGTCACGAGCGCCACGACGGACGGCCCCCGCAGCTTGACGATGCGGTCGTAGACCTCGCGCGCAAGGAGCCTCAGAGGCAGCCCGATGATGCCCGTGGGATAGGCGATCATGCGCTCGATCGCGTAATGCGTCTTGCCTGTGTTGGTCGGCCCCAAGACGGCGGTGATCCGCCCCATCTCAGCCATGCGTGCTCCCCCGAGACAGGGGCCAGTCGTTCAAAGGCGCTGGCCCGCCGTCGCTTTTTCCAATCTCTCTATCGTCGCCGATAGGTTTTCGCGGTGGGGATGTATAGCCCGCACGGCATGGTAGACCTCAAGCGCCTCCTCGGGCATGTCGAGCTCTTCAAGAATGACCGCGAGGCCGGACATGGCCCCGAAATGCCGCGGCTCCAGCGCCAGCGCGCGGCGCAGATCAGCGAGCGCCGGGCCGAATTTGCCGACGTTGTAGTAGGCCGTCGCCCGAGCGTGAAAGCCCTGCGCGAATTTCGGCGCGTGGTCCGTCAGAGCCGTGAGATGCTCTATGGCTGCCTCGAAATCCTCGTCCTGAAGAGCAGCCTCGCCGCGCTCCAGAAGCAGGTCCATGGCCGGCGAGCCCGATTTGGACCATTCCTGCCAGATCTTCTGCTCGAGCGGCGCGTAGTCCGCGGGGTCCACGTTCTGCAAACGCTCAAAGAGCGGGTCCAGGTCTGTTTGCTGCGCCGCGGCGGGTAGGGAAAACCCGACCCCCATCAGAAGTGCCGCAACGGTATATCGACGGATGTTTGTAAACGTGAGCATGACGCGATTGAATGTAGCCGAGGGCAGGACAAATACCAGCCTGAGCGAAAGCAAGGAGCAAGACATGAGCATGATCGACACGGCCGTAGCCGCACTCAAGGAGAAGGTGGACGGCGGCTTCGACGGCACCGCGAAATTCGAGATCGCCGACGAAGGCTCGATCATCATCGACCGTGACGGCGTGCGCGCCGACGATGGTGACGCTGACGTCACGCTGAAGGCCGACGCGGATACCTTCAAGGGCATTCTCGACGGCAACGTGAACCCCACGACCGCATTCATGACCGGCAAGCTCAGCGTCGATGGCGACATGGGCATGGCCATGAAGCTCGCGGGCGTCCTGGGCTAGGCACCATGGAGGCGGCACCGCTCCATACCGATGTCGCCGAAGGGCCCGACGGCGGGTCAGCCCATTGGCTGCTCGCCTCCGACGGCCTCCGGATCAGGATCGGCGTCTGGCCCGAGGGCGGGACGCACGGGACGGTGTTCATCTTTCCGGGGCGGACGGAATACGTCGAAAAATACGGTCGATCGGCGACCGAACTGAAAACGCGCGGCTTTGCGACCGTTGCCGTGGACTGGCGCGGGCAAGGCATTGCGGATCGCATGCTCGAAGACGGCCGGATCGGCCATGTCATGCGCTTCGGCGACTACCAGCACGATGTGGCCGCCGTGATGGACGCGGCGCGCCAGCTCGACTTGCCGCGGCCGTGGTTCCTCCTCGGCCATTCCATGGGCGGATGCATCGGCCTCCGGGCCGTGCTCGACGGCCTCGACGTCGCCGCCTGTGCGTTTTCGGCACCGATGTGGGGCGTTCAGATTTCGGCCGGCCTCAGGCCCGTGGCCTGGACGCTAAGCTCGGTCCTGCCGCCAATTGGGCTCGGCAACATGAAGTCACCCGGCACCAACGATATCGTCTACGTGCTCGACGGCGAATTCGAGGACAACACGCTCACCAACGATCGCGAAACGTGGGAGTACATGGCGCGGCAGGCGCGGGCTCATCCCGAGATCGCGCTGGGCTCGCCCTCGATCATCTGGCTGCGTGAGGCCCTCCGGGAGATGCGCACCCTCTCCACGCGGCCCTCGCCTGAGATGCCAGGGCTTTGCTTTCTCGGCACGAACGAGCGCATCGTCGATCCTGCGCGCATCAAGCGGCGCATGGAGGAGTGGCCCGGCGGTCGGCTCATCGAATTCAAGGATGCCGAGCACGAGGTCATGATGGAGGAGCCCGACGTGCGCCAGGCGGTGTTCGACGCCTGCGCGGAGCACTTCAAAGCGGCCACCTTGGCCAAGGCCTCCTGGACCTAGCCCTTGATCTTGTGAACGCCCATGGCCTCCGCTGCGGCGCCCGCCCGGAGCCAGTTGTGCTCGGACGCGATGAAGAAGACCGTCAGCCCGTGATGCACGAGGCTTTCTGCCTGCACTGCGTTTCCGACAAAGGTCATGTACGCCTTGCCATGTGCCTTGGCGGCTGCGCCACAGGTCGCATAGGCCGCGGCCAATTCGTCCGAGCTTTGGTCGCGTTTCCCGTATCCCACCGACAGGTCCGCGGGCCCGAGGAAGAGCCCGTCCACGCCCGGCGTGGCGGCGATGGCGTCAGCGGCCTCCACGCCCGCAGGCTCCTCGATCTGCGCGATGAGGATCGTCTCAGACGTCTGATCGAGGATCTCCGGCATCTTGCGGGTGGCAAAGCCTGCCCAGCGCGTCGAGCCGGCATAGCCGCGCCCGCCCAGCCCGAAATGCCCCGCTTTCGCCAGCGCCGCCGCCTTCTCCGCGCTATCCACATGGGGCGCGACGATCCCCACGGCTCCGGCGTCGAGGGCTTGCAGGATATCCGGCGCGGCATTCGCACCGGGACGCACGAGGATGGGAAAATCAAGCGCCCGGCCGATGGCGAGGCACATGTCCATCCGCGCGCGGTCAAACGGGGCGTGCTCGGCATCGAGGCAGAGAAAATCGAGGCCGGAGCCGGCGAGCACCTCCACGAGTTCGTAGGCCGGTGTCTTCAAGAAGGTGCCCGCGAGCATCTCCCCGGCCATCATGCGGCTCTTGAAATCTGAAATGCCCATGGTGCCCTCCCTTTGACCCGCGCGAGAGCATCACGGGCGGCTCCGCTTGGCAAGCGCCCTTGGCCTGCTACCCTAGGCTCATGGTTTTGAGCTTCACGGATCGCGGGATTTACTGCGCAGCGGGCGATTTCTACATCGATCCCTGGCGCCCGGTGGATCGCGCGCTCATCACCCACGGCCATGCCGATCACGCCCGCCCGGGCATGGGGCGCTATCTCAGCACGGACGGCGCGGCCCCGGTCATCCGCTACCGTCTCGGAGACATCGCGCTCGACACGGTGTCCTACGGCGAAGTGCGGCGCATCGGAGATGCGGAGGTCAGCTTCTTCCCGGCGGGCCACGTGCCGGGCTCTGCGCAGATCCGCGTGGAGGTGGCCGGTGAGGTCTGGGTCGCTTCGGGCGACTACAAGGTGGTCGACGATGGGCTCTCGGAGCCCTTCGAGCCCGTGCCCTGCCACGCCTTCATCACCGAATGCACCTTTGGCCTCCCCGTCTTCAATTGGACGCCCGAACCGCAGGTCCGAGCATCGCTCAACGCGTGGTGGCGCAAGAACGCGGCGGAGGGACGCCCCTCCATCATCGGCGCCTACAGCCTCGGAAAAGCCCAGCGCATCCTCGCCGCCGTGGAGCCTGACATCGGGCCGATCCTGACCCATGGCGCGGTGGAGAACACGAACGAAGTCCTGCGCAAACAGGGCTACCGGCTTCCCGACACGCTCCGTGTCACGCCAGATCTCAAGGCGAGGGACCATCCCGGCGCCCTCATCGTCGCTCCGCCTTCGGCCCTCGGCTCCTCATGGTCGCACCGCTTCAGCGGCGCGTCCTCCGCCTTTGCCTCAGGCTGGATGGCGCTCAGGGGCGTGCGCCGGCGCCGCGCCGCGGACCGCGGATTTGTGATGTCCGATCACGCGGACTGGGCCGGGCTCAACGAGGCCATCGGAGAGACGGGCGCGGAGCGGATCTTCGTGACCCATGGATACACCTCCGTCTTCCGC
Organism: Pseudomonadota bacterium; assembly: GCA_038533575.1. Classification (NCBI taxonomy): domain Bacteria; kingdom Pseudomonadati; phylum Pseudomonadota; species Pseudomonadota bacterium. Next base: position 1,490,020 of record JBCAYL010000001.1, read on the forward strand.
CAATGGCTCGAGGCCCAAGGCTATGACGCCGCCATCGTTGAGACCGATTACGAGGGCGACAGTCTCGACGCCTCGGACGACACCGCCAACGAGGCCGCATGACCGCAACATTTCCCTGGGACGGCCAGCCCCGCCACTGGCGCGACCGCGTCATCGCCTGGGGCGCGCAGCGCATCGTGCAGCCCAGCTTGCGCCGGGAGGCGAGCTGGGAGAGCCATCGCCGGGGCTTTCGCCTCGCCGCCCGCCTCCGCCGATCCGCCCGCGCCAAGGGCATCTCCTGGCGGTCGGTGGCGCTCGGGCCGCTCGGCGCGCTGGAGATCCTGCCCAAGGCCCCGACGCGGCGTCTCCTCTACATCCACGGGGGTGGGTTCGTGCTCGGCGCGCCAGAGACGCATCTCGTGCTTATGACGCATCTCGCCAAGGCCGCCAATGCCGCCATCCTCGCGCCCGCCTATCGCCTCGCCCCCGAGAACCCCTTCCCCGCTGCCGCCGATGACGTGGAGGCTGCCGCGGACGCGGCCGGGGGCTGGCGGCGTGATCTCGGGCCGATCTTTCTCGGGGGAGACAGTGCCGGCGGATGCCTGGCGCTCGTGGCGCTCCAGCATGCGCTCCGGACCGGTACAGAGATCGGCGGCACCGTTCTTTTCAGCCCGGCCACGATCGTCGACCCGGAGCGCCCGGTGCCCGAGGCGAACGACCTGCTTTTCCCCGAGGTCCTGCTGCACCGCATCGGCGCGGCCTATGCCCGCGACGCGGACGCGCGCGACCCGCGCCTCGCGCCCGTCCACGGCGACTACACCGGCGCGCCGCCCACGCTCATCCATTGCGTGAAAGAAGAGTTCCTCGAGGAAGACAGCGATGCGATCGCCGCGCGGCTGGCTGGATGCGGCGCGCAAGTGACCCTCGAGAAAGTCCGGTCCATGCCCCATGCCTGGCACTTCATGGCGGGCTCCTCTCCGCTCGCGGATGACGCCGTGGCCCGAGCCGCCGCCTTCATCGAGGCGCAGGCATGAAAGACTTCGCCGCGCTTTTCACGAAGATCGATCAGACGACGAAGACCTTGCCCAAGGTCGCCGCCCTCAAATCCTATTTCGAGACCGCGCCGGAGGACGACAGGCTCTGGTGCATCGGGCTCTTCTCGGGGCGGCGCCCGAAGCGCACGCTCACGACGCCCTTCCTGCGGGGCTGGGCCGCCGAGCGGGCCGGTATCCCGCTCTGGCTTTTCGAGGAGGCCTATCCGGTCGTGGGTGATCTGGCAGAAACCATTGCCCTCGTCCTCCCACCACCGCAGCGCGAGAGCGACCATTCGCTCACCCACTGGATCGGTGTCATCAAGTCATTGCCGGCGCTCGAGGAGGAAGAGAGAAAGGCCATCGTCCTCGCCGCCTGGGACGAGCTCGACACCACCGAACGCTTCCTCTTCAACAAGCTCCTCACCGGAGGCTTCCGCGTGGGTGTCAGCCAGAAGCTCATGACCCGCGCACTGGCCCAGGCCACCGGTAAGGACGAGCCGGTGATCACGCACAAGCTCATGGGCGCGTGGACGCCCGAAACGACGAGCTGGACCCGCCTCATCGAAGAAGACGATCCGGCCGCCGACCTGTCGCGCCCCTACCCCTTCTACCTCGCCTACCAGCTCGACGACCCGCCCGAGGAGCTGGGCCAGCCGGACGAGTGGCAAGCGGAGTGGAAGTGGGACGGGATACGGGGTCAGCTCATCGTGCGGGGCGGTGAGCATCACCTCTGGTCGCGCGGCGAGGAGCTCATGACCGACCACTTCCCGGAGCTCGCGCAGGCGCGGGATTTCCTGCCCGACGGCACCGTGATCGATGGCGAGGTGCTCGCCTGGTCGGGTGGTGCGCCCCTGCCCTTCGCGCAGCTCCAGAAGCGGATCGGGAGGAAGACCGTGCCGAAGAAGCTGCTGGCCGAGGCGCCGGTGGTGCTCCATTCCTACGACCTCCTCGAGCATGGCGGCGAAGACCTGCGCGCGCGGCCCATGGCCGAACGCCGCGCGCAGCTCGAGGCCCTCGTGCGCGCGCTGCCTGAGGGCTGCCCCGTGCAGCTCTCCCCGACCGTCCCGTTCGAGAGTTGGGCGGGCCTTGCCGCGACCCGCGAGGGCAGCCGGGAGGCCAATGCCGAAGGCCTCATGCTCAAGCGGAAGGCCTCGCCCTATCTCAGCGGCAGAAAGAAAGGCGACTGGTGGAAATGGAAAGTCGATCCGCTCGTGATCGATGCGGTCATGATCTACGCTCAGGCGGGCCACGGGAGGCGGGCGAACCTCTTCACCGATTTCACCTTCGCGGTGTGGAAGGGCAATGATCTCGTGCCGTTCACCAAGGCCTATAGCGGCCTCACCGACAAGGAATTCCGCGAGATCACCGCCTGGGTGAAGAAGAACACGCTCCAGCGCTTCGGCCCCGTGCGGCAGGTGACGCCGCACCACGTCTTCGAGATCGCCTTCGAGGGGATCCAGGCCTCCACGCGGCACAAATCCGGCGTGGCGCTGCGCTTCCCGCGCATGAGCCGGTGGCGCAAGGACAAGCCGCTCCACGAGGCCAACACGTTTGACGATCTCACCGCGATGCTCGAGACCTACGGATGACCGTGCGCCGCGCGCACGCCACGGAGTGAGCCCATGCCGCGCGCCCTGATGCCCCCTGCCCCTGAGCGCCCCACGCGGCGCGCGCCACCGGGCGCGGTGGACAGCCACCTTCACCTCGTGGGGAGCGACTTCCCGCTCTGGGAAGGCCGCGTAGAAGACCCCGCCGATGAGGCCGCGCTCGAGACATGGCTCGCGCGCTACACGAGTGTCATGGAGACGCTGGGCTTCGAACGGGCCGTCCTCGTGCATTCGATCCTCTACGGCACGGACAACAGCCTCACGATGGAGGCCGTGCGCAGGCTCGGTCACAAGGCCAAGGGCGTGGGCCTCCTCGCAGACGGCGCGCGCAGCGAGGACATCGCAGCCTTCGCCGAGGCGCGGATGGTGGCGGTGCGGCTCAACTACGTGCATGGCGGCGTGCTGACATGGGACGGCGCAAAAGCGATGGCCCCCGCCCTCGCCGATCACGGTCTGCACATCCAGATGCTGCTCCACAGCCATCTCCACGTGCGCGAGATCGCGGGCGACATCCGCGCCCTGCCCACGCCACTGGTCATCGACCACCTGGGTTGGCCCGACCTCACGCTCGGTGTGGACGATCCGGGCTTCCAGACGCTCCTCGCCCTCGTGGGCGAGGACCATGTGCACCTGAAGCTCTCCGCGCTCTACCGCCTGTGTCCCGCGCCATACGACGCGGCCGCGCCTTTCTTGCAGGCCGCCATCGCAGCCAACCCCGACGCGCTCCTCTGGGGTACGGACTGGCCCTTCCTGATGCTGGCCGATGCCGCCCAGCCCAGCGCCAACACCCTGCTGGAGGCGTTCGACGCGACCTGCCCCTCGAGCGAGATCCGCGAGAAGATCCTCGTGACGAACCCCGCGCGCCTCTTTGACTTTTGATCCTGCCGGCCAGCCCGCCGCCCCTATTGCTCGAACCAAGGACGCAAAGGAAGGCGCCCCCCAGCGCAGTCTTCGCCAGTGAAAGATGAGGTCCCTCCTTCCATTGGCCCTAAAAACTCCCGCCGGAGGCATTCCGCCCCCTCCACGCTTGCCCCCGCCCGCGGCAGGCCACACATAGTCCCCCAAGCAATCCGAAAGGCCCTCCATGTATCATGACGCGAATCCGAGCCACGGCACCAAGGACCTGGGCGACCTCCCCGAATGGGACCTGAGCGATCTCTACGCGGGCGAAGATGACCCGGCATTCGCGTCGGACATGGCCTGGATCGAGGAGGAGTGCAGCGCCTTTGCCACGGAGTACGAAGGCAAGCTCGCCACGCTCGACGCGTCCGGCCTCTTGCGGGCGGTTCAGCGCTACGAGGAGATCGACGTCATCGGTGGCAAGCTCATGTCCTTTGCCGGACTACGCTACTACCAGGTCACGACCGATGCCGGGCGGGCAAAGTTCATGGCCGATGCGCAGGACCGGATGACCGTGGCCACGACGCCGCTCGTCTTCTGGTCGCTCGAATTCAACCGCCTGCCCGACGACCACCTCGCGGGGCTCGTGGCCGAAAACGCCGAACTCTCGCGCTACAAGCCCGTCTTCGACCGCATGCGCGCGATGAAGCCGCACCAGCTCTCCGACGAGCTCGAGAAGTTCCTGCACGATCAATCCACCGTGGGTGCGGCGGCGTGGAACCGGCTCTTTGACGAGACGATCGCGGGGCTCGAATTCGACGTCGACGGCGAGGTTCTGGGCATCGAGGGCACCCTGAACCTCCTCTCCGAGCAGGACCGCGCCAAGCGCGAGTCCGGCGCACGGGCGCTCGCCGCCACCTTCCAGGAAAACGTGAAGATCTTCGCCCGCGTGCACAACACGCTCGCCAAGGAAAAAGAGATCGAGGACCGCTGGCGCAAGATGCCGACGCCGCAGACGGGCCGCCACCTCGCCAACCATGTAGAGGCCGAGGTGGTGGAGGCGCTCCGCAACGCCGTCGTCGCCGCCTATCCGCGCCTGTCGCATCGCTACTACAAGCTCAAGGCCAAGTGGCTCGGTCTCGACACGCTGGAGGTCTGGGACCGCAACGCGCCGCTGCCCATGGAGGACGAAAAGGTCGTGGGCTGGGACACCGCCGAGCAGATGGTGATGGAGGCCTATTCGGCCTTCGATCCGCGCATGGCCGACCTCGCCGAACCGTTCTTCAAGAAAGGCTGGATCGACGCCCCGGTGAAGCCGGGCAAGGCGCCCGGTGCCTTCGCCCATCCGACGGTGACGACGGCGCACCCCTACGTGATGCTCAACTATCTCGGCAAACAGCGGGACGTGATGACGCTGGCCCATGAGCTGGGGCACGGCGTGCATCAAGTGCTGGCCGCGGGTCAGGGCGAACTCCTCAGCTCCACGCCGCTCACGCTGGCGGAGACCGCGAGCGTCTTTGGCGAGATGCTCACCTTCCGCAAGCTCCTCGCCGCGGCCGAGACGCAGGAGCAGAAGAAAGTGCTGCTGGCCGGCAAGGTCGAGGACATGATCAACACCGTCGTGCGCCAGATCGCGTTCTACGATTTCGAGTGCAAACTCCACGCAGCGCGTGCGGAGGGCGAGCTCACGCCCGACGACATCAACGCGCTCTGGATGTCGGTGCAGGCCGAATCCCTCGGCCCGGTCTTCAATTTCATGGAAGGCTACGAGACGTTCTGGGCCTACATTCCCCACTTCGTGCACTCGCCCTTCTACGTCTACGCCTATGCCTTCGGCGACGGGCTCGTGAACGCGCTCTATGCCGTCTACGAAGAGGGCGGCGACGACTTCCAAGAGAAGTATTTCGACATGCTCAAGGCCGGTGGCTCGAAGCACCACAAGGAGCTCCTCGCCCCCTTCGGCCTCGACGCCTCCGACCCCGCCTTCTGGGACAAGGGACTGAGCATGATCGAGGGCTTCATCGACGAGCTGGAGGCCATGGAGGGCTAAGATGGATCTCGAGGCGGGCGCCTATCCTATCTTGAGCGAAAGGCCACCCGCCCGCGGGACTACGCGAAAGATCTTCGCACGACACGCCTGTTCCTTGCGCTCGATGCTCCGCATGGCCCCATCGTGCCCTTTGGCTGGGTCATGCGCGCATTGGAGCCTGATTGGACCAAGGACCGGGGAGGAAATCGACAGGTAAGGGCTACGGCGCAGCGGCTCGACCTGGCTGAAATTACCCATGGACAGGAAATCCACGAGCGACTTTGGGCCAAGGCGCTGGCGGAGTGCGTTGAGTATACCTCTCGCTATCTGGGCGAGGCGCAAGTTGGGTTTAGCGGCGCGCAGGGAACGGAAGCCCGCAAGGCGCGGACCTTCTTCTTTCTGCTCTCTGGCGCCGACCGCCCGGCTCTCGCTCCCGGTGACGTTTCGAGCATGTCGAGGGTCGACGGTGCCGAACGCCAGATCACCACGAACAGGTATCAGCGCGACCCTGAGCTGAGGCGCTTGGCGGTTCTTGCAAACAAACGACAGAATGGCGGGCGGCTCCGATGTGTCTGCTGCGACTTGGATTTCGAAGAACGATACGGGCCTGTCGGCACGGGGTTCATCCATATCCACCATCTCGATCCGCTCGGTGACCGCCAAGAGGCGCACCTCGTCGACCCGGAGAAAGACCTCGTGGCCGTTTGCCCGAATTGCCACGCGATGATCCACCGCGACGGGCTCAAATCACCCCAAGAGATCAGGGAGCTTTTGGCCAGCTCAGGCTACTTTATCAGGTCGAGAAGCTAGACCTTCCGCGCGACGATGTAATGGCGCGGGAGTGCCGCGCCGCTGCTGGTTTCTTCCAGAATGTCGAAGCCCGCTGCACGGATCATCTCGAGGAGGGCAGGACCGCGCAGGAAATGGACCGGCCTCGGTGCCTTCCCCAGCACCTGCATGATCGGGATCATCGCCCCGATGAGAGACCTGCGCGCGAGGGCTGCATCTCCCAGGCAAGCGGTCTTTGAAATGAAGACGCCACCCGGGCCCAACATCTTTCGCACATGGGCAAGCGTACGTGCCGGGTCGGGCACGAGGTGTAGGAGGTTGAAGGCGAGGACGGCGTCGTAATCACCCGTGTGAAGCTCGGGCGCATCCGCGTCGGCGACAGTGATCTCGATCGATGTACCCTCGGCCTTCTGACGACCGATGCGCACCATCTCGGAGGAGACATCCGTGGCATGGTACCGCGCCACGCGGGACGCGAGCTCGAGCGCGGTGGAGCTTGTGCCTGCACCCAGCTCCAAGACATGCGCCGTGGGCGTGAGATAGTGTTTGGTACGCTCGAGCGTCGCCTGGTAGCCGGCCATATCGGAGATCGGGTCGCGCGCATAGCGGGCGGCGATCCTGTTCCAGAAATCCGCAGACATGGACAGGCTCCTTTCCATTGAAGCCTATCCGAGACACCGCCCGCCGCTAGGCCACACGGGCGAGCCTCGGCGGCGCTGTGCTGTCTAGTCGAGCTCGGTCCAGGGCCACGGCTTCACCTCGCTCGCCCCGGCTTGGTAGCGCGTGGCCTTCGCCACCCAGATCCCCACATCCTCGCCGAAACCCGCAAGGCGCGGGTTGGGCTTCTTCTGGTCGATGAGAAGGAAGATGAACTGCACCACCGTGATGAACGCGATGAGCGTCTGCGCCAGCTGGATCATGAGCCAGATGATGATCGAGGACACGAAGCGCGGCCCCAGCCCCTCCTCGATCACCTTGTCCCCGCGCTTGCTCGGCGCTTCGGGCATCACGTCGTCGAATTCACCCTTGTCGGCCATCACAGCACCTCCCCGATCTCGAGCACGCGGTCGATCATGACCTGCGTGCCGCGCGAAAATTCCAACGGGCAAGGATAGGCGCCCTTGCCCGCTACGGCCGCGCCGAAGGCCTCGACCTGGTAGACGTAGTGATTGTCGCCCGGGAAGCGCTCCACGCGCAGGCCCAGATCGGGCTGGTGGAGCTCGATCCGTGCGCCATCGAACACATTGGGATTGAACGGCGTGGTCACGCGGATGAGCCCCTCTGTCCCGTGAAACTCCATCACCTGCCGCGGATGCAAGCGCGTGGAGACATAGGCCGAGTAGGTGACCCCGGACGGCGTGATCGCCTGCACATCGGCGAAGGTGTCGAAGTCCTGCTCCATGCGGAGCCGCGCGGACCTGACCTCGGGCTCTTCGCCGGAGACGTAGCGCGCCGATCCGAAGATATAGACCCCGATGTCGCGCAGCGCGCCGCCGCCCATGCCGGCGGTGTTGCGGATATTGGAGGTGTCCGATGAATTGTCGAAGGAGAAGGCGCCTGCGATGTGCCGGAGCGCGCCGATGGCGCCGTCCGCCACCATGGCTTTCACCCGGTGCCACTGCGGATGATGCACGATCATGTAGGCCTCGGCGCAGAGCTTGCCGGAGGCCTCCCGCGCGGCAATGAGATCGTCGAACTCGGGCGCGCGGAGGGTGGCTGGTTTTTCCACGAGGACATGCTTGCCTGCGTCCAGCGCCTTCAGCGCCCATTCCACATGCAGGTGGTTGGGCAGCGGGATGTAGACGGCGTCGATACCCGCGTCATTGATAAGCGCCTCGTAGCCGCCGACGGCCCGGCATCCCGGAGCCATCTCCTGAAAGGGCGCCACCTTTGCGGCATCCCGAGAGGACACGGCCGCAAGCTCAGCCCCCCGCGCGGCGTGGATTGCCGGGCCCATATGCTCCCGTGCGAATTTCGCCGCGCCGAGTATGCCCCACCTGAGATGCGCCATGTGCCCTCCCTTGCTCACGCTAGGATGCACAAAGAAAAAGGGGGCCGCCAAGCCCCCTTCTTCGATCTTCGGATTTGAGCAAGGACGCGACGCGCGCCCGTGGCAAGGATCAGGCGCTCAGCATGCCCTTCGAGCGCGCCAGTTCACGCATCCGCTTCTGCAGCTTCTCGAACGCCCGCACCTCGATCTGCCGGATCCGCTCACGGGACACGTCATACTGCCCGCTCAGGTCCTCGAGGGTCACCGTGTCGTCGGAAAGCCGGCGCTGCTGGAGGATGTCTTTCTCGCGATCGTTGAGCACGTCCATCGCCTCGGCCAAGAGCTCCCGGCGGGCGGTCATCTCGTCGCGCTCCTCGTAGTCGGTCGCCTGATCGGCGTCCTCGTCCTCGAGCCAATCCTGCCACTGCGTGGCGCTGTCATCCTCGGACCCCACCATGGCGTTGAGCGACGCATCCCCGCCGGACAGGCGGCGGTTCATTGAGATCACCTCGTCTTCGGTCACGCCGAGATCGTTGGCGATGCGCTTCACGTTTTCCGGGCGGAGGTCACCATCCTCCAATGCGCCGATGCGGTTCTTGGCCTTGCGGAGGTTGAAGAAGAGCTTCTTCTGCGCCGACGTCGTCCCGAGCTTCACAAGCGACCACGAGCGCAGGATGTACTCCTGGATGGACGCCCGGATCCACCACATGGCGTAGGTGGCCAGCCGGAAGCCTTTTTCCGGGTCAAAGCGCTTCACCGCCTGCATCAGGCCGACATTGGCCTCGGAGATGACCTCGGCCTGCGGCAGCCCGTAGCCGCGGTAGCCCATGGCGATCTTGGCCGCGAGGCGCAGGTGGGAGGTCACCATCTTGTGCGCCGCGCCCGTGTCTTCCTCTTCGACCCACCGCTTGGCGAGCATGTACTCCTCTTCCGGCTCCAGCATGGGGAACTGGCGAATTTCCTGAAGGTAGCGGTTCAGCCCGCCTTCGGGTGTCGGCGCGGGGAGGTTTGCGTAATTGGCCATGGTCGGTCCTCCGTGTGTTGTGTCCGCCGAAATGTGACGGCTTTTAACATAGATGTTGCGTGTCCATTCAGTGTTCAAGACCACGCGCGTGCTGTTATTCCATTAACGCAAAGTTAGACTGTGCGTTTCTGCGAGAAAACGTCCCTCACGCACCCGTGCTGTGCGTTACAGCCGCAATCAGCGCGGCCATGTCGGCGGGAAGCTCGGCCTCGAAGGCTAGCCGGTCCGCCGTAACGGGATGGACGAAGCCGAGCGAAGCCGCATGGAGGGCCTGCCGGCTGAAATTCTTCACGGCTTCAAGGCCTTGCGCGCTCAACGCCCCCGATTTCATCTTGCGCTGCCCCCCATAGACGGGATCGCCCACCAGCCCGTGGCCGACATGGGCGAGGTGGACGCGGATCTGATGCGTCCGCCCGGTTTCCAGCTGGCACTGTAACAATGACAGAACCGGCGGCTGACCGTATGCCTCGAGCACCCGCGCGCGTGTCACAGCGTGGCGACCCTGACCGTCGAAATAGACGGCCTGCCGCTGACGATCGGTGCGGTGCCGTGCGAGGCCGCTCGTGATCTTCATCACATTGCCCGGCTCGAAGCTCACACCGCGCAAGCCCCTGAGGCGCGGATCCGCAGCCTCCGGCACGCCATGGGCCAGCGCCAGATAGCGTCGCTCCGCACTATGCGCTTCAAACTGCGCCGCGAGCCCGTGATGCGCGGCATCCGTCTTGGCGACCACGAGGAGGCCTGACGTGTCCTTATCGATCCGGTGCACGATCCCCGGGCGCGCCACGCCGCCGATCCCGCTCAGGCTATCGCCTGCATGGTGCAGGAGCGCGTTGACGAGGGTCCCGGACGGCGTGCCTGGCGCGGGGTGGACAGCCATGCCCACAGGCTTGTTGACCACGAGTAAATGCGCGTCCTCGAAGACGATCTCGAGGGGGATGTCTTCGGCGGCCACATCGAGCGCGGCAGGATCAGGCACGACGATCTCGATCACGGCCCCCTCCTCCACCCGGGCCTTCGCATCGGTGGCCACGGTCCCGTCCACGCGAACGGATCCCTCCGCCAAAAGCTTTGCCAGCCGGGACCGCGAGAGTGCCGCTTCCGCTGGCACATCTCGCGCAAGCGCCTTATCAAGACGTCGGGGCGGTTCTGCCCTGATTTCAAAGACAAGCGGCGCAGAGGCCATGGCCGACGATCCCCAAGAAGACCCGAACTTGTCGCCCGGCGACGCGGCCAACCTGCGCTTTCTAAGGCGCCTGGTGACCATTCTGACGGCGACGATGATCCTCGGCGTCATAATTATCATCACGCTGCTTGTCATCCGCCTGACGGATGCGCCTCGCTCCATTCCCGCACCGGCGCAGCTTGCCCTGCCCGAGGGCACTCGCGTCATCGCGATCACGCAAACGGCAGAGAACATCCTCGTCGTGACCGAAGCGCAGAACCTCCTGATCTTCGACGCGTCCGGAACGGAGCTCATCCGCGCCATCCAGCTGGCGCCGCCGGGCGAAGGATCCTGAGAAAGGGAGAATGGTACCGACACCCCGGCTCGAACGGGGGACCTCTTGATCCACAATCAAGCGCTCTAACCTACTGAGCTATGTCGGCACGTGGCGCGTGGCATACTGAGAGCACCCGCCCATTGCAAGCCCGGAGCCACGCACGCGCCTCACAAATCGAGCGTCCAGACCTGTTCCTCGAGATCCACCCCAAAAGAGCGGACTGGCACGCTGCTCTCGCACTGAAATCCGCTCCGAGCATAGAGCGCACAGGCCGCCCGGTGGGACGCGTGGGTCCAGAGCGTAAGCCGGCTGTAGCCCGCCTCACGCGCGAAATCGGTGCAGGCGGTGAGCAAGCGTCGCCCAAGCCCCTGCCCGCGCGCCGCCTCCGTCAGGTAGAAAAGGCGCAGCTTTGCCACCCCTTGTGCCGGCCCTTTGACGCAGAAAATGGAGCCTAACCGAGCGCCCTCCCCGTCCTCCGCGATCCAGCCCCGCTCCTGCGCCGGATCATGCGCATCGAACGCCGCGAGGATTGACGCTACGAGTGGCCCGAACGTGTCGTCGAACCCCTCATCGCGCGCATAGGACGTTGCGTGCTCGACCGTGAGCCAGGCCGCATCATCAGCGCGGTAGGATCGTAGCCTGACGCCCATGGCGCCACCGTCCCCGGAGAGGGCTTGCGGGTCAAGCGCGCCCGGGGATACAAGCCTCCGTCCCCGAGGAGAGGCACCATGGGCATCAACGACGAACGTGACATCGAAGCCAACCTGCAGATCGGCCCCACCGACCAGGGCATGGTGCGCCTGTTCATCGAGGCGGGACGCACGGAGATCCCGATGGATTTCGAACCAGACGAGGCCCGCGAGATCGCAGAGGAAATCCTCGCTGCGGCAAAAGCGGCAGAGCTGAAGGGCCGTTAGGCCCTACCCCCAGGAGAGTGACAGCTCAGGGTCGCGCACCGCATGGTGGCGCAGCGCGGCGTGCCGCGCGAATTTCTGCACGACGACCTTGCGCCGCGCGGGCGCGAGCTTTGTCTCCGGTCCCATGCGCACGATCTCCGCGTCGTAGGCATCCGCGATCATGAGCCCCGTATCCTCGGGCAAAAGCTCTGTCGGAAAAGCCTCGTCCACCGCCCAGAAATACCGATCGCACCAGTCGAGATAGCCTTGCCACTTGCCGTCGGATTGGTAGTCGGCCCGCGACGACTTGCATTCCACCACCCAGACCTCGCCCTTCGGACCGAGCGCCATGACATCGACACGCAGGCCCGATGTGGGGGTCAGTTCCTCGACAGAGACGAAATCGTAGCTCAAGAGATGCCGGCACACGCCCCGCGCAAGGAGCTGTCCCGGCTTGAGCAAGGGAGGATCGAGGGCATGGGTCGACATGATCGAAGTATGCGAACAATTTGTGAACACGCGCAAGACGGAATTCACGTCACGCGGTGACGGAGCGGGTCCGTATCGTTCTTTCGTCCGCGGGCGAGAGGCGCACGCCTTCTTTTGTCAGCTCGTGAAGCTCGGCCACCGCGGATTGAAGCTGCCCCAGCTCGAGGTCGCTGAATTCCCGATCCGGGCGCGCAAAACCTGCGACCGTGCGGGAGCCGTCCTCGAGACGCCCTACCGTTGCGCCATAGGCCAGCCCGAACTCCTCGGCATCGGTGAGCACGCCGGCGGGGTCACTGTCCTTGAGGGCGGACCAGCGGACAGCCCCCGTCTCCGTCATGCCCCAGGCGACGACGGGATCCTGCATCACCAGACCGGAGGCGCTGTAATGCTCATTCCACTCGGGAGAATACGTCCGGAAAAGATACGTCGGTGCGGCAAATCGTACATGGAGCCCAATCGCGTAGCCCGCTGAAGCGAGCCCAGCGACCGTATCTAGGATCTCTGCGATGCGGCTTTTCATGCTCTTGGCCTTTCTTACAGGCACACCGCAGATGCGTGCCCTTCTCGTGCAGTATCCAAGTACCCCCATGCTGTCGAGACGTGATGCGCACGATATTCGCGTCAGTGCTGCGCCACCTTGTCGGGGGGGCGACTGGGTCCTATGTCAGGCGTCGGCGGGTGCTGCCCTTCTCGTGACGGCTAAATTCCGGTGGCCTTAAGCAACTCCGAGGGAGCTGGCTCTGTCATAGCCCTGGCTATGTTACCTGGCGCCCACCTGTATTTACAGGTCCTCGGGAATTTTGCGCGCCGCACGGCTGCGATGCGGGCCCGCCACTTTTACACTGCCCAGCGCGGCGTTTACGGCCGCAGGCATTTCTACCAATTAGACCTTGGCTGACGCGCGGCGCGCCGCGCCCAATTCACAGCCGGCTTCCCGGCGAAACGCACCCGCTTCTCAAGAGCGTGCCGCACCCTCTCGTTCATCCATCCAGGCACCCGTGCGCGTGAGCCAATCCCGGACGTTAGGGCTTGAGCCGCCATGGTGCAGGAACGCGTGCTCCTCCCCCTCTGCCACCCAGAGCGTCACCTCGCGGTCCTCAAGGCGGTCGAAGACGGCGGTGCTGTCATCGAAGAGCGGATCGTGGGAGGCCGCGATCACGAGGACGGGCGCGCCGGACGTCGGCACATCCGCCTGCACCTGCTCCGGGGCGACACCGAGCCTTTCATACATCGCGGCGATCGCCTCCGCATGGAGCGCGTCGTGGCCGGGTCCGAACCGCTCGATGGAGGGGGAGGCCGTCACACCGAAGGCGGGATAGAATGCGACCACGCCCCGCACGTGCACGCAGTCGTCCTCTGCGGCCCAGAGCGCCATGGCACCCCCCGCGCTATCCCCTGCCACGAAGACGCCGCCCGCCTCCGCGTCCAAAGCGGCCGCGAGCGCGGCGCGCGCCGCGTCTCTCTGCGCGGGGTAGCGATGTTCCGGCGCAAGTGGGTAGCGGACAGATAGCAAGCGACGCCCGCTGAGCTTCGCGAGCCAGGCGCACAGCGCGCGATGCGTCTCCGGACCACCGAGCATCCAGCTGCCGCCATGGAAGTAGAGGATCGGGGCGCCCTTGGGCTCCGGCGGCGTGAAGCGGAGCCCGCCCAGCCCCGGACGGGTGTCCTCCGCGATATCCACCTCCGGCGGCGCGGAGGCATCGAGGACGGCACGTTCAGCAGAGTAAGCGGCGCGAAGCTCGGCCGGATCGCCATGGACCCAGTCGAGACCGGTCACGCAAACGCCTCGGGCCGGACCTCCCGGGCCATGTGATCAAGGACGGCGTTGACGAAGCGCGCCTCTTTCCCCTCGGGCGAAAAGGCCGACGCGATCTCCATGAACTCCACGATGACGACCTTGGGGGGCGTCCCGCCCTCCAGCATCTCAGAGCCCGCCGCGCGGAAGAGAGCGCGCAGCGTGGGATCGATGCGCGCGATGGGCCATTTCGCCACCAGCGCGCGATGCGTCAGCTGGTCGATCTTGGCCTGCTCGTTGACCGCGCGGTCCACGAGGGCGCGGAAGAGATCGACATCGCCCTCCTGCATCTCGCCCTCGTCATAGACCGCGCCGAAGCGATGATCCTCGAATTCCCGCTCCACGGCATCGGCTGACTGGCCCGAGGCCTCCATCTGAAAGAGCGCCTGCACGGCATAGAGCCGGGCCGCGCTCTTCATCTTGCGTTTCTGGTTGTTGGAGAGGGTCATGCGATGCGCGTGGCGTCCGAGGCCTTGAATCCGATACCGCCCTTCGGGCCGCCCCATTTGCGCTGGAGTGCGAGGAGGTGCAAGGCCGCTTCTGCGGCAGCGCCGGCGGTGTTGAGGCGATTTGCGTCCGCGCGCTCCTCCGCCTGCTCCGTATTCTCCACCGTGATGATGCCGTTGCCGATGCAGAGGCCCTGGAGCCCGAGGAGCATCAGGCCGTTCGAGGATTGCTCGACCACGACGTCATAATGCGAGGTGCGGCCCCGGATCACGCAACCGAGCGCCACGTAGCAATCGAAGCTCGACATGCGGTGCGCCATCGCAATTGCCGCAGGCAGTTCGAGCGATCCCGGCACCTCCACCGTCTCGAGCGTTGCCCCCACCTCTTCGAAGATCGACGTCACCGCGGCCACCTGCTGCTCGGCGATCTTGGTGTAGTAGGGCGCGATGGCGATGAGACCCTTCACAGGGTCATCGAAGGACGGCAGACCCATGTCGTTATCGGAATGTCCCGCCATTAGCCCAGCTCCGAGATCTTGCGCGTGCCCACGATGGAGAGCCCGTAGGCCTCGAGCCCCACGATCTTCGGCGTGGGCGAATTCGTGGCCAGTATGATGTCATGGATGCCGAGGGACGACAGGATCTGCGCGCCGAGCCCGTATTGGCGCAGCGTCTGGGGAGAGACCTCCTCCCCCGCCACGAGCTTCATATGCACGTCCCGCAGGAGCACGACGACGCCGCGGCCTTCATCGGCGATCATCTTCATCGCGTCCGAGAACTCCGCCGCGCGGCCCTTGGGGCCGGTCCCGATCAGATCGAGCATGGGATCGAGCGAGTGCATCCGCACGAGCACCGGCGTGCCATCGTCGATATCGCCCTTGATGAGCGCGATGTGCTCGGCGCCCTGTGTCTCGTCGGTGTAGATCTTGAGCCGCCACTCACCGCCGAACTCGGATTGGATGATCTCCTGCGTGCGCACCTTCACGAGGTTGTCGTGACGGCGGCGGTAGGCGATGAGATCAGAGATCGTCCCGATCTTCAGCCCATGGAGCTGAGCGAAGGCGATGAGGTCCGGCAGCCGCGCCATCTCCCCGTCTTCCTTCATGATCTCGCAAATGACGCCCGCCGGGTTCAGCCCCGCAAGGCGTGAGATATCAACAGCGGCCTCCGTATGACCGGCCCGGACGAGCACGCCTCCGTCGCGCGCACGCAGGGGAAAGACATGGCCGGGCGTTGCGATGTCGGTTGCACCCTTGGCCGCATCGATGGCCACAGAGACCGTGCGAGCACGGTCCGCCGCGCTGATCCCCGTCGTCACCCCCTCGCGGGCCTCGATGGACACCGTGAAGGCTGTCTCGTGGCGCGAGGAGTTCTGAGAGGCCATGAGCGGCAGGCCCAGCGCGTCGATCCGCTCGCCCGGCAGCGAGAGGCAGATCAGCCCGCGGCCATGGGTGGCCATGAAATTGATCGCGTCGGGCGTGGCCATCTGCGCGGGGATGACGAGGTCGCCCTCGTTCTCCCGGTCCTCGTGATCCACGAGGATGAACATCTTGCCGTTGCGCGCGTCGTCGATGATCTCCTCGATCGACGAGATCGCGTCGCCCCAGGCTTCCTCCACCGGGCCCGGGGTCTCGTAGAGGGTGCTTTCGGTGCTCATCTCGCATCTCCAAAGTAGCGCTCGGCACTCAGGTAGCCCGCGGCGCGCATGGTGGCGCACCAGTTCCGCTCGAGCGTCGTGGAGCCTATGACGAGAACGCCGTCCGCGGGCAAGCGTTTGGCCGCGATGACGCGGCGCAGCTTGTCGCGGGTCACGGGGAAGGTGTCGGTGAAAAGCGGCGCGGTGGCCACGTCATCGAGCGCCGGATTGGCCTGCGCGACAGCCTTCGGATCGAGGGGTGGATGCACCATGGCGAGCTTGCCCGCTGCGCGGATCTCGTCGAGCTTCATCGCCGTCGCATCGGGCACACGCACCGCGGCGGGCTTCAGGTCCAATGCGTTCGACGAGAAGAGAAACCCGATCACGTCGCGCCCCGTGGAGGCGCGCACGCCAGCATAGGTCGAATAATCGAGCCCGAGCTCCTTGGCGCGCCTCACCCTCATCTTCAGCACGACGAGCGGCAGCGTCGGCAAAAGGGCCTCCCGCGCTTTCTTCCACTGGTAAGACCGCAGCCGGACACCGCGATCCATCGCGGGGCCGTGATTGTGCCCGATGCTGCGGGGTGCCTCGCTCATGAGACTTCGGCCAGGCGCGCGACGTAGCGGGCGAGCGTGTCGATCTCGAGGTTGACCTGATCGCCCTCCTCCATGTCGCCCCAAGTGGTGACGTCCTTCGTGTGCGGGATCATGTTGACCCCGAAGGTCGCGCCATTCACCTCGTTGACGGTGAGCGATGTGCCGTTGAGCGCGATGGAGCCTTTCGGCGCGATGAATTTCGCCAGCCCTTCCGGCGCCTCGAAGGTGACGCGCGTGCTGTCGCCCTCGTCGCGGATCGCGGCGATGCGCGCGATGCCGTCCACATGGCCCGAGACGATGTGCCCGCCGAGCTCATCGCCCACCTTGAGCGCGCGCTCGAGATTGACCCGGCGCCCCTCGGCCCAGGGCTTGTTGCCACCGAGATTGGTTTTCGAGAGGCTCTCCGCGCTCACATCCACGTCGAACCAGCCCTGCCCCTTGTCCACGACCGTGAGGCAGCACCCGTCGCACGCGATGGAGGCGCCCATGTCCACGCTCTCCATGTCGTACGTCGTCTCGATGCGCGCGCGCATGTCGCCACGCTGCTCGACGCTCTTGATGCGTCCGATATCGGTGATGATGCCAGTAAACATGGGGGCTCCTTTCGGGAAAGCAGGTAACCCGCCGGGGGGAGCCCGGCAAGGGAGCGGCAACGCAGCGTCCTTGTGCAGCAGATGCAGCAAATTCTTTCCGGACGCCCCAAGAGTGACATAAAGAACGGGCAAAACACTGGGCAGGCAAGTGACGTGAGAGAGTTCGTGGGCACAAAGACGCGCAGATTCCTCTTTCTACAGGGCCCCCATGGGCCGTTCTTCCACCGGCTGGGCAAGATGCTCGTGAAAGCCGGGGGCGAGGTCTGGCGCGTGGGTTTCAACGCGGGAGACCGGGCATTCTGGTTCTCGCCGTCAAGCTACCTGCCCTATACCGGCGCGCTCGAGGACTGGCCCGACCATTTCGAGGAGCTCACCCGGCAAAAGGGCATCACCGATGTGGTGCTCTACGGCGACACCCGCCCGCTCCATGCCACGGCCGTCGCACGCGCCAAGGCGCTCGGGCTCACAATCCATGTCTTCGAAGAAGGCTACATGCGCCCCTACTGGGTCACCTACGAGCGCGGCGGCTCGAACGGGCATTCGAGGCTCATGGGCATGAGCGTGGCCGACATGCAGTCCGCGCTGGAGCGGTCCGATCTCGACGTGCCCGAAGCGCCGACCCACTGGGGCGACATGCTCCAGCACGTCTTCTACGGCTTTCTCTACCATTTCTTCGTCCTGACCCGGAACGGGCAGTATCGAAACATCCGCACCCACCGGTCCCTCCCGGTGGCGAGGGAATTCATGATCTACCTGCGTCGCGTGGTCCTGCAGCCCTTCTCGCGCATGGATCGCGGGCTTTCGACGCTACGGATCACCCATGGCGGGCATCCGTTCCACCTCGTGCTCATGCAGTTGGAGCATGACAGCTCCTTCGTGATGCATTCCCCCTTTCAGACGATGACGGAGTTTCTCGAGGTCGCGATCAAGGGCTTTGCGGAAGGCGCGCCGCGCCATCATCACATCGTCTTCAAGGCGCATCCCATGGAGAGCGGGCGGCTCCCCATGCGGCGGCTCCTGCGGCGGATGGCACGGGCGCACGGCGTGGCCGGCCGCGTGCACTACGTGCCTGGCGGCAAGCTCGCGCGGCTTCTGAACCATGCGCGCACGGCGGTGACCGTGAACTCGACGGCGGCGCAGCAGGTCCTCTGGCGCGGCATCCCGCTCAAGGTCTTCGGCGACGCCGTCTACGCAAAACCCGAATTCGTGAGCAGCCAGCCCCTCGCCGAATTCTTCGCGGCCCCGGAGCGCCCGGACAACCGCGCCTACAAGGATTACCGCCGCTTCCTGCTCGAAACCTCGCAAATGCCGGGCGGCTTCTATTCAGCCCGTGGCCGGCGCGAGCTCATGCGGCAGGTCGTCGACATGATGCTCGCGAGCGAAGATCCCTACGACGCCTTCCTGAACGGGAGTGCCGCGCCAAGGCAACAGTTGCGCCTCGTGCAGGACTAGCCGCGCACCATCGAGCTTCCTTTTTTGCGGGATTCCTGTAGCTTACGAAAAAAAGCTGAGGCAGCATTTCAAAAAAGGGAGTCGAAGCAGTGACTTCTCTCACATCAAAGCGCCCCAACGCATGGGTGCGTGCCACGATCGCATGCTGCGCCGTGGCCCTCGTCGCGTCCTGCGGCTTGCCCCGCTCGGGCCCCACCAAGGCAGAGATCTTCGAAGGCTCGGTGCAGCGGCAGGGCGATGCATTCGTCGTCGTCGTCAATGACCGCGTCACGCGGGCGACGGCCGTCACCCCAGCCCTGGGCTTTACCGAGGACTTCCTGAACGCGACGGACCTCGGCTCCGATACGATCCGGCCGGGCGATGTTCTGGGCCTCACGATCTGGGAAAACGTGGAGGATGGCCTCCTGGCCTCCGCGGGTCAGAATGCCACCGTGCTCGAAGAGGTTCAGGTGGACGGTGCGGGCTTCATCTTCGTCCCCTATGCAGGACGGCTTCGCGCCGCCGGCAACACGCCCGAGGCGATCCGGCGCCTAATCGCGAGCCGTCTCGATGAACAAACACCCGATCCGCAGGTACAGGTGCGTCGCGTGGCCGGTGACGGTGCGACCGTCTCCGTCGTCGGGGCCGTGGGAGGGCAAGGCGTCTTCGCCATCGAGCGCCCCACGCGGCGCCTCTCTTCCATGCTGGCGCGCGCCGGCGGCGTGACCGTCGAGCCCGAGATCGCGCAGATCACGATCATCCGCGGCAGCCATCGCGGCACCGTATGGTTCAACGATCTTTACGAAAATCCGGAAAGCGACATCGCGCTCCGCGGCGGGGATCGCATCCTCGTGGAAGCCGACAGCCGCACGTTCACGGCACTCGGCGCCACCGGCGGCCAGACCCGCGTGCCCTTCGACAGTCAGACCATCAGCGCGCTGGAGGCCATCGCGAGTGTGGGCGGGCTCAATTCCTCCATCGCTGACCCCACGGGTGTCTTCGTTCTTCGAAACGAGCCGCAGGAGATCGCAGCCGCGGTCGTGGGTCGGGCGGATCTCGTGGGCACGCAGCGCATGGCCTATGTGCTCGACCTCACGAAACCCAACGGGATGTTCCAGGCGCGGGACTTCGCCATCCGCGACGGGGATACCGTCTATGTCACGGAGGCCCCTTTCGTGACGTGGAACAAAACCATTTCGGCACTGACGGGCTCGCTCGGCTCCGCCAACGCGATCAGCTCGCTGGCCGGCAACTAAGCGCCCCCATGCCAGCGGAGAGAGAGCCGCTCTACGTCTATAATGGCGGCTTTCTCTTTCAGCGGCGGTTGCGCCGCATCCTCTCCCTCGCAGGCTATGACCTAAAGCTGGGCCGCCCAAGGGGCGGCGCGCGCGTGGGCGTCTGGGGCCGGTCTCCCACGGCACATCGCGGTGAGGCGATGGCCGCACGGCACGACGCACCGATCCTGCGGGTGGAAGACGCCTTCCTGCGATCCGTGAAGCCCGGGCGCGATGGTGAGCCGCCGCTCGGCCTCCTCCTCGACCGCACGGGCGTGCATTTCGACGCGTCCGAGCCGTCGGACCTCGAGATGCTCCTCGCCACGCATCCGCTGGACGACACCGCCCTCCTCGACCGCGGGCGCAACGCGCTCGATCGGATCAAGCGCGCGCATCTCTCCAAGTACAACGCCACGCACCCAGAGCTCGAGCCCCCGGCTCCCGGCTATGTCGTGGTCATCGACCAGACCATGGGCGATGCCTCCCTCTTGGGCGCCGGGCGCGAGGCCTTTCAGGAGATGCTCGTCTTCGCGCAGACGGAGCATCCCGGGGCGCGCATCCTCCTTAAGACCCACCCGGAGACGGCGGCGGGGCACCGGTCCGGGCATTTCGGCCCTGCGGACGAAACAAATCTCATCACGCACTACGACGCGCCCGTCTCGCCGTGGCGGCTCTTTGAAGGCGCGCGGGCGGTCTACACCGTCAGCTCCGGCTTGGGGTTCGAGGCTATCTTCGCGGGGCTGAAGCCCCGTGTCTTCGGTCAGCCCTTCTACAGCGGCTGGGGCCTCACGCAGGACGAGCATCCCGTGCCACGGCGCGAGCGGACGTTGACCCGCGCGCAGCTCTTCGCGGGGGCCATGGTGCTCTATCCCACCTGGTACGATCCCTATCGCGATGCGCTTTGCGAGATCGAGGACGTAGTCAGCGCCCTCGAGGCCCAGGCCCGCGCCTGGCGGGAGGACAACGAGGGCTGGGTCATGTCCGGCATGCGTCTGTGGAAGCGGCGCACGCTCGCCCGGTTCTATGGCGCCCATCGCGCGCCCATCTTCGAGGACGATCCCGCGAAGGCGACGGCCACCGGCCGCCCGCACATGGCCTGGGCCTCAAAGGGCGCGGCAGGGGCCGTGCGCTGCGAAGACGGGTTCCTGCGCTCCCGCGGGCTTGGCGCGGAACTCGTGCCGCCGCTCTCTCTCGTTCTCGATGACCTCGGGATCTACTACGATCCCAGCCGGGAGAGCAGGCTCGAACGTCTCATCTCAGGCTCTGCCGACGTGCCGAAGGGCTGCCTCGTCCGGGCCCGCGCGCTGCGCGAGAGCCTCGTCGCCGCGGGCTTGAGTAAGTACAATCTCGGCGGGGCGCAGGCCACACTCCCCGAAGGCCATCGCATCCTCGTGCCGGGGCAAGTCGAGGACGACGCATCCATTCGCCTGGGCGCCGGGGACATCGCCACCAATGCCGGGCTTCTCCAAACTGTGCGCGATGCCCATTCCGAGGCGGTCATCGTCTACAAGCCCCACCCCGACGTGGAGGCAGGGCTGCGCCCCGGCGCGGTCGATGCCGAGGGGCTGGCCGACGTGGTCGCAAGCGGGGCCGATCCCGTCGCGCTCATCGACGCCTGTGACGCGGTCTGGACGATGACATCCCTCCTCGGGTTCGAGGCGCTCCTCAGGCATAAGCCGGTGACCTGCCTCGGCACGCCATTCTACGCGGGATGGGGCCTGACCCGGGATCTCGGCCCCGTCCCTGCGCGCCGCCAGGGAGAAGTGACCCTCGACGGCCTCGTCCACGCCGCCCTGATCGAATACCCGCGATACTTCGATCCGCGGACCGGCCTCCCCTGCCCCGTGGAAGTGGCGGTGGCGCGGCTCGCGGCGGGCGCGATCCCCCGCGCCGGCTTGCCGCTCAGGCTTCTGGCCAAGGCGCAGGGCGCGCTGGCCTCCTACGCGCATCTATGGCGCTGAGCGCACCCAGACGTGCTCGATATCCGCGCCGATGCGGCGTGTGCTCTCCAGGCTGAACCGCCGCGCTTCGCCCAGACGATCGAGCCCCAGCGCTCCGACCGAGGGCTGCCCCTCGGCCCCCAGCGCCATGCCGGCGGTGTATCCCACGAGCCGGTCCACGAGACCGGCATCGAGGAGCGACGCCGCCAGCGCTCCACCGCCCTCGCAGAAGACCCGCGTCAGCCCCGCCTCTCCCAGAACTTGCGCCATGGCGGAGACGTCGACCTGCCGACCGGCCAAGGGCACAAGCAGCGTCCGCGCGCCGAGCCCGGTCCAGGCGGCGATGAGTTCACGGTCCGCGTCGGGCCCGTGGCAGATCCAGAGCGGCACCTCCCTGGCCGTTCGCGCCAGGGTGCTGTCGAGGGGCAGATCGAGCCGCCGCGAGGCGACGATCCGCACAGGCTGCATCGAGGCCCCGAGCCCGCGGACCGTGAGCGATGGGTCATCCGCGCGGGCTGTTCCAGCGCCGATCAGGACGGCATCATGGCGCGACCGGGCCCCGTGGACGGCGCGGCGCGCTTCGGGCCCCGTGATCCATTGGCTCTCTCCCGTGGCCGTGGCGATCCGGCCGTCGAAGGAACTGGCCAGTTTCAAGGTGAAGAGCGGCCGCCCTTGCTCGATCCGCGACAGGAAGCCCGCGAGGTCCCGTCTGGCCTCGGCCTCAAGCACGCCCTCGGTCACTTCGATCCCGGCCGCGCGGAGCATTTCGCTCCCCCGCCCCGCGACGCGGGGGTCAGGATCTCCCGCCGCAATGACGACCCGCGAGACGCCCGCATCCACGAGCGCCTCTGCACAGGGCGGGGTCTTCCCATGATGGGCACAGGGTTCCAAAGTGACGTAGACCGTGGCCCCCCGCGCATCGCCGGCTTGGCCGAGCGCCACGACTTCCGCATGGGGGCGCCCACCATCCTGCGTCCAGCCCCGCCCGATCACGCGGCCCTCTCGGACGATGACACAGCCCACCGCCGGGTTCGGCCATGTCCGCCCCTGCCCTCGCGCGCCGAGCGCAAGGGCCAGCGACATGAACCGCGCGTCGCTCACTCTTCCTTGATGGGGGACGGGCGCAGCTCTTCGATGAACTCCTCGAAGTCATCCGCGGCCTGGAAATTCTTGTAGACGCTGGCGAAGCGCACATAGGCCACCGCATCGATCCGGTGCAGCGCCTCCATGACGATCTCGCCGATCGTGTTCGACGGGATATCCGTCTCCCCGAGGCTTTCCAGGCGGCGCACGAGGCCGGAGATCATCTGGTCGATGCGCTCGGGCTCGATGGGCCGCTTCTGCAGGGCAATCCGGATCGACCGCTCAAGCTTGTCGCGGTCGAAATCCTCTCGACGGCCATTCGTCTTGATGACGGTGAGATCGCGCAGCTGGACCCTCTCGTAGGTCGTGAAGCGCCCCCCGCAGGCCGGACAGAACCGGCGGCGTCGGATGGCGGCGTGATCTTCCGCCGGGCGGCTATCCTTCACCTGGGTGTCCACGTTTCCGCAAAATGGGCAGCGCATTCGTCCCTCACTCTCTGCCTCTTGGGGGTTAGCCCCCCTTATCCACAGGTACTATAGGACACGGTCAAAGCTTTGGGTAGTAGGCAAATGCAGCCACTTGATGTGGTGGTTTAGCGATCCGGCTGCCAATGGAGGGCGATCTCGCGACGGTGCGGCCTGCTGCGATGCTCCCAGAGATAGAGGCCTTGCCACGTGCCCAGCATCAGGTGGCCCGCCCGCACGGGCACGGCCAGCGAGACGGGAAGAACAGCGGCCTTGATGTGCGCGGGCATATCGTCAGGGCCCTCCAGCGTGTGCCTGAGATATGCCATGGAAGGATCGTCCGCCGGGGGCACGAAGCGCTCGAAGAACGCGTCGAGATCCCTGCGCACATCCGGATCGGCGTTTTCCTGTATGAGCAGGGAGCACGAGGTATGACGCACGAAGAGGGTCAGAAGCCCGTCACCCGAGAGGTCCGCGGCGCGGACGACATCGCGCGTGATGTCGATCAGCCCTGCCCCGCGCGTCTCGATCGTGAGGATGTGCGTCGGCAAGTCCGTGTCACTGGGTGAAGCAGAAGGCGAGCATCGCCTCGCTCTCGTCGCCCAGGTGGAGGGCGATGACGTCCGGCAAGGGCTGAAGGGAAATCGCACAGACATCCGCCTCGGTGGGCGTCGCAAAGGGCAAGGCCGGCGCGGCTGCGAGCTCGGTTTGGGCGGGCGTGAACGCGACACGCTCTTCAAACTCCTCGATGGGAGCCTTCGTCGCGAGCGCGAGCGTAGGGACGAGGAGAGCGGCGGCTAGGGTCGGGAGCAGCGCTTTCATGGGACACCTCTGTTATAACGATGCTTCATAAATGGGCGGCAGGCGGCACCCCGGCAATTAACACCGATGCACATTGAGGTGTTCCATTGTGCGCGAAGCGTGATGCCACCGGGCCAGACGCGGCGATCGCCGTCCTCGACGGGGGACCCTTTCCGAGCGCGGCGCGTTAGCCCACCAACGACCGACGGAGGCTTTCCATGACAAGATCGATATTCATCACCGGCGCATCGAGCGGCATCGGCGCGGCGACCGCCCGCGCCTGCGTCGCCGCCGGGTGGAAGGTGGGCCTCATGGCGCGGTCAGAGGAGAAGCTGACGGACCTCCAGGCCGACCTCGGTGACGCCGCCCTCGCGCTGCCGGGCGACGCCACCTCCCTCGAGGCGCAAAAGGATGCGATCGACAAGCTCGTCGGCGCCTTCGGCCCGCTCCACGCGGCCTTTGCGAATGCCGGCACAGGGCTCGATACGCCGGGCACCGAGGCGGGCGATCCCACGGAATGGGAGAAGCTCGTGCAGATCAACATCATGGGGCTGCTCTACACGGCCAAGGCCGCGCTGCCGCACCTGAAGGAGACGAAGGGGCACATGGTGCTGACAGGCTCCGCCGCCGGACGCCGGCACATCAAGGGCTCCATCTACGGCGCGTCGAAATGGTTCGTGCACGGCTTCGGCGGCAATCTCGCGGAGGAGATGCGCGACTGGGGCGGCCGCTGTACGGTGGTGGCGCCCGGCATGGTCGACACGCCTTTCTTCTCGAGCCCGAAGCCCGACAAGCTTCAGGCGGAAGACGTCGCATACGCCGTCCTGCATGCGCTCGAGGCCGACCCGCGCGCCAACGTTCAGGAAATTTTTATGATGCCCACCAACTGAGCGCAAAAATCCTTGGGAAGGATTTTGCAAAATCCTTCCCAAGGATTTTGTCAGCACTGAGAGGAGAGACCATGACCGACAAGCTCAATCCCGGCGAAACCGGCAAGCCCGGCACCACGCAGGATCCCAACCAGGCCGATCTGACCGGGATCGATCAAAAAACCGACCGCGATCCCGAAGCCGAGAAGAAGGCCAAGGCAAACGGCGGCATCCCGGGGACGACCACCGACCCGAACCAGGCCAACCGGACCTAAAAGATCGTGTCGCCCTGCTGATCCACCAGCATCTTGGCCTTCAGGAGCGAGGTCGTCCTGGCCTCCTCCTCCGTGGCGACGACGTCGGCGCGCACCATCTCGTGGACCTGCCCGTCCTTCTCGATCCGCGCGCCGACGCGGAACCCGCCCGCGGATTTCACCGGCTGCGGATAGATCGTGAAGCCATTGTGCTCTTCACCCGCGGTCTTCGGCGCTGAAGCCTCGCCGCCACCGAAGAGTTTGTTGAGAAACGACATGGGCACCTCGCTTCGGTCAGAGGCCCCGGGTCAGGCCCGGGGCGCGTGGCTCACTGGTCGAGGAAGGAGCGGAGTTTGCGGCTGCGGCTCGGGTGCTTGAGCTTGCGGAGCGCCTTCGCCTCGATCTGACGAATACGCTCGCGGGTCACGCTGAACTGCTGACCCACCTCTTCGAGCGTGTGGTCCGTGTTCATCCCGATGCCGAAGCGCATGCGGAGAACGCGTTCTTCACGCGGGGTGAGCGAGGAGAGGACACGCGTTGTCGTCTCCTTCAGGTTCTCCTGGATTGCAGAGTCCAGTGGCAGGACAGCGTTCTTGTCCTCGATGAAATCGCCGAGCTGGCTGTCTTCCTCGTCGCCAATGGGCGTCTCGAGGCTGATGGGCTCCTTGGCGATCTTCATCACCTTGCGCACCTTCTCGAGCGGCATCTGCAGCTTCTCGGCCAGCTCTTCCGGCGTCGGCTCGCGGCCGATCTCGTGGAGCATCTGGCGGCCCGTGCGGACGAGCTTGTTGATCGTCTCGATCATGTGCACCGGGATGCGGATCGTGCGCGCCTGGTCGGCGATGGAGCGAGTGATCGCCTGGCGGATCCACCACGTGGCGTAAGTGGAGAACTTGTAGCCGCGGCGGTACTCGAACTTGTCGACCGCCTTCATGAGGCCGATATTGCCTTCCTGAATGAGATCAAGGAATTGCAGGCCGCGGTTCGTGTACTTTTTCGCGATGGAGATGACGAGGCGCAGGTTCGCCTCCACCATCTCCTTCTTGGCCTGCCGGGCTTCCTTTTCACCCTTCTGGACCTGCTGAACGATGCGGCGGAATTCGCTGATATCGAGGCCCACATAGGTGCCCACCTGGGCCATGTCGGCACGCAGCTCTTCGGCCTTCTCGCGCGAGCGATCCATGAACATCTGCCAGCCGCGCCCCGTGCGGCCCGACATCTCGTCGAGCCAGGTCGGGTCGAGTTCGCGGCCGCGATAGGCCTCGATGAACTCGCGGCGGTTGATGCGCGCCTGATCGGCGAGCTTCACCATCGCGCTGTCAATCGTCATCACGCGGCGGTTGATGCCGTAGAGCTGGTCGATGAGCGCTTCGATCCGGTTGTTGTGGAGGTGCAGCTCGTTGACGAGCTCCACGATCTCGGCGCGCAGCTTCTGGTACTTCTTCTCATCCTTGTCGGAGAAGGAGCCGTCCTCGTTGAGCGTCGCGGAGATCCGCACGTCCTGCATGTCCGAGAGCTTGGCGTAGTCCCGCGCGATCAGGTCGAGGGTCTCGAGCACGCGGGGCTTGAGCGCGGCTTCCATGGCCGCGAGCGACATGTTCGCGACGTCATCCTCGTCGTCGTCATCATCGTTGGCGATGGGATTTCCGTCTGCGTCGAGCTCGGGCCCTGCTTCTTTCTTCGGCGCGGCCGCCTCGGCCCCCGGCGCGGGCACCACGGGCTCGTCGACATCGTCGCCCATCTGACGGCCAAAGGTCGTCTCGAGGTCGATGACGTCGCGCAGAAGAATGTCTTCGCCGAGAAGTTCGTCGCGCCAGATCGTGATGGCCTGGAAGGTGAGCGGGCTCTCGCAGAGCCCCGCGATCATCGTGTTGCGGCCGGCCTCGATGCGCTTGGCGATGGCGATCTCGCCCTCGCGGCTCAGCAATTCTACGCTGCCCATCTCGCGCAGGTACATGCGCACGGGGTCATCGGTGCGGTCGAGCTTTTCGGCCTCCGCCCCGCCCAGCGCGACCTCTCGGTTCTGCGCTGTCGTGGCGACCTCGGTGGAGCCCTTCTGCTCCTCCTCCTCGGCCTCTTCGTCCTCGATGATGTTGATGCCCATCTCCGAGAGCATCGACATGACGTCTTCGATCTGTTCGGAATTCACTTGGTCGGGCGGCAGCACCTGATTGAGCTGGTCGTAGGTGATGAAGCCCTTTTCGCGCGCTTCCGCGATCATCTTCTTGACCGCGGCCTGGCTCATGTCCACGAGCGGCTCGTTGGCGTCGTCGTCTGGCTTTCGGTCGTCGTTCGTATCTTTGGCGGCCATGTCGGGCGTCCCTCCACGAATCAGCGGCTAGCTTGCGCGAATCAGTTCCAGTGGTGATTCGAGCACGTGTTTACCGTGATTCTCTCTATGATTCTTCACCAAACTACGAGCCCCTTGGCCCGCCCTTGGTGTAGTTCAGATTTTCCAGCAAATCCGTGAACTTACTGCGTTCGTCTCGGTTCAATTTGGCACCGTTCGGTGCCGTGTCGTATTCGGCAACATCGTCGTCATCCTGTCGCCCGGCGCGGTTCACGGCTTCCGCCGCCTGGCCCAAGCGCCAGGTCAGCCCCTCGTCGGCAGGGCCCTCCAGATCTTCGATGGCTTCCGCCACTTCGCGCGCGTGGCCCCGTTGGGCGCTCAGCTTGGCGAATTCCTCCGCGAGGCAGAGGCGCGCAAGCTCCAGGTCCCCGGCTGCGCGCACAGCGGGGTTGATCGCGATGTGGGGCAGGCGAAAGAGCTTTTCAATGGCCTCGCGCCCGGCGCGCTGCGCGATCTCGTCGCGCTGTTGCGCCTCCTCGGGGAGCGACAGGAGCAGCGCCTGAAGCTCGGCATGGCTCCCTTCGCAGGGCATGTCCTCGAGCTCGGCATAGAAATCCGGAAGCGCGGCGGGCGTGGCGATGAGCGTGGCGAGGATCGCGGCCTCACGCAGTTCATCCTGGCTCAGGCCCGCGGCCAGCGCCGAGCGTTTCGTGCTGCTCTGGGGCTGGGCCGGGCGGCGACGGCCAGGGACGAAGGCCTGCCGCGACCCCGTGGCCTGCCCGTAGCCGAAGAGCTCCATCCTGAGGCGCTTCACCTCCTCGCCGTAATGGCCGCGGAGTGACGGGTCCTTGATCTGTTTCAGGGCGTCGCGCAGAGACTTGTCGAGCGCGGCCTTGCGTTCCGGGCTGTCGAAGATCTTGCCGTCCGTCTCCCGCCGCCAAAGAAGCTGCACGAGAGGCATCGCAGCCTCGAGGCGCTCCGTCATGGCCTCTGCGCCCGCCGATTTCAGCAGGTCGTCCGGATCCTGCCCCTCGGGCATGAGCGCGAAGCGCAGCGATTTCGGTGCCTCGAGCAGGGGCAGCGCCAGATCGATCACCCGGATCGCCGCGCGCAGGCCCGCCGTGTCGCCATCGAGCGCGATGACGGGCTCGTCCGCCATGCGCCAGAGAAGCTGCAACTGGTTCTCGGTCACGGCTGTGCCGAGCGGGGCCACGGTGGCGGGGAAGCCCGCCTCGGCCAGCGCGATGACATCCATGTAGCCCTCGGCCACGAGGAGCGGGTGCCCCTTGCCCGCCGCCTCCCGCGCGGGGCCGTGGTTGAAGAGCGTGCGCCCCTTGTCGAAAAGGAGCGTCTCCGGTGAGTTCAGATATTTCGCATTGTCGCCCGGATCCATGGCCCGTCCGCCGAACGCGATGGCGCGCCCGCGCGGGTCACGGATCGGGAACATGATCCGATTGCGGAAAGTGTCGTAGGGATCGCGGCCCTTGTCAGAGGCCTTCACCAATCCGCAGGCCAGAAGCTTATCGTCGGGGGTGCCCTTGCCCTTCAGGTGATCGCGCAGGTTCTGCCACCCCTCGGGCGCAAAGCCGATCTCCCACCGCTCGAGCGCCTGCCCCGCGAGACCACGCCCGGCGAGGTAATCGCGCGCTGCGGCCCCGGCGCCGCGGCTGAGTTGAAGGCGGAAATACTTCACCGCCTCCTCCATCACGCCCGCGAGCTCGGTGCGTTCGTCGGCCTTTTCCTGCGCTTTGGGATCGCGCGCGGGCATTTGCATCCCCGCTTCGCCCGCGAGGATTTCCACCGCTTCCATGAAGCCGACATTCTCTGTCTCGCGCACGAAGGAGATCGCATCCCCCTTCGCGTGGCACCCGAAGCAGTAGTAATAGCCCTTGCGGTCGTCGACGTGGAAAGAGGCCGTCTTTTCCTGGTGGAACGGGCACGGGCTCCAGAGGTCGCCCTTGCCCTGGTTGGATTTTCGCTGATCCCAGATGACCTTGCGCCCGACGACCGAACCCAGCGAGGTGCGGGCGCGCAATTCGTCCAGGAATCCGGGAGGCAGGCTCATGCTTTGAACTTACCGCAGAGAACCGCGGGTTCAATGCGACGGGGGCAATCCCTCGAAGACCTCGCGGAGCTCGCGGGCCAACGTGCCCGCCATCGACCGGAAAACGAGCACGTCGAAGTGCTCGAGCTCGGTCCGGATAATGTGTGCGGGCATGTGCCCGACGAGCGAACGCGCGCAGCGCCCCGGCCCGAACGCGAACTCGCGCAGATCGATCGGCGTCAGGTAGGCGAGCGCCTCGACGGCCCGGGGCCCGCTCAGCGCGACGTGGCACCACGCATCCGATTGATCCGTCAAGGAGGTGACCGCCTCTAGGGCGGGCGTGGGCTCCGCCCCCACGAGCAGGACGTGGTCGAGATCGAACCACGCACAAAACGCAGCCCCGCTGCGGGTCACCTCACCGGGCGCGGGCAGCGCAAGCCCGTGCGCCTCTCGCAGGGCCGCGTCGAGCCCCTCGCGCCGCGCGAGCGAGGACTTCGGCATCTCCATGACTTCTGCGGCTTTCACGCCGGGCCCCTCCACGGGAAAGAGACCCTCCCCGGCCATGCGCGCGATGAGCCTAACCACGGAGGCGTCCTCCCTCTGGGTCGATGAAGCACGGCGAGACAACCTCCACCGCCGCGTCGAGACCGCGGAGACCATCCCAGAAGCGGATGACCTCCCCGACCCTGTCCTGCCCGCCCGCGAGAAAGCCCAGCGCGATCTGGTGCCCGAGGCTCGGCGAATACGCGACCGAGGTGACGTAGCCCTGATGATTGTCGGCCACCGGTGCCGCGCCCTCATTGAAGAGATGGGCGCCCGCGCTCAGCTCGGCACCCGGCTCGACGGGCTTCAGCCCGACAAGCTGCTGGCGCGCATCGTCCACCAGCCCGGGCCGCGCGGCCATGGTCTTTCCGACGCAATCCTTCTTGGCCGAGACCATGCGCGCCATGCCGATGTCGAAGGCCGTGGTGCGCCCGTGGATCTCGGCATGCGTGATATGCCCCTTCTCGATGCGCAGGACGTTCAAGGCCTCCATCCCGTAGGCCCCGCCGCCCAGCGCCTCCGCCTGCGCGACGAGAAGCCGGAAGAGGCTGTCGCCATAACGCGCGGGAACGGCCACCTCGTAGGCATGCTCGCCGGAAAAGGAGATGCGGAAGAGCCGCCCGGCGACACCGGCCACATGGACCGCCCCGCAGGACATGAAAGGCCAGCCTTCATCGTCGATGGGCGCGTCGAGGACCGTGTTCAGAAGCTCCCGGGATCGTGGCCCGGCCACGGCGAACTGCGCCCATTGCTCGGTCACGGAGATGAAGCTCACGTCTAGTTCGGGGCGCAGGCACTGCGCCACGAAGGCCAGATGCTGCATCACCTGGCCGGCCGCGGCGGTGGTCGTGGTCATCACGTAATGCGTGGGCCCGAGCCGCGCGCAGGTACCGTCATCCATGACGTGCCCATCCTCGCGCAGCATGAGCCCGTAGCGCACGCGCCCCTCTTTGAGCGTGGAGAACGTATTGGTGTAGACGAAATCGAGGAAGGCGGCGGCATCCTTGCCCTGAATGTCGATCTTGCCCAGCGTGGACACGTCGCAGACGCCCACGCGCTCGCGAACCATGCGCACTTCCCGGTCGCAGCTTTCGCGCCAATGCGTCTCGCCCGCTTCGTGAAAATACGACGGGCGGTACCAGAGGCCCGCCTCGATCATGGGGGCGCCGCGCGCGACGGTGGCCGCGTGAGAGGTGGTGAGCCGCTCGGGCGCGAAGCCCTTTCCTTGCGCGCCCGCGCCCATGGCCGCGATCGTGACCGGCACGTAGGGCGGGCGGAAGGTCGTCGTCCCGGTTTCGGGAATGCCGCGGCCCGTGGCGTCCGCGAGGAGCGCGAGGGCGGCCACGTTGGAATTCTTGCCCTGGTCGGTGGCCATGCCCTGCGTCGTGTACCGCTTCATGTGCTCGACGCTCTGGTAGTTCTCCTGCGCCGCCTGCCGGATATCCTTCGTGGTCACGTCGTTCTGGAAATCGAGCCAGGCGCGGCGCGCGGCGCCCCGCGGCGCTTTCACCTCCCAGAGCGCTTCGATCCTGTAGGGCTCCGCCTCGGCCTTCGGGGTCTTGAGCTTGGGCCCTTTCAGCCCGAGCTCGGTGGCGGCGGCCAGTCCCGCCTCAGCCCCCGATTTCAGACAGCCGAACGTGTCCATCACGCCCGCCGCACTGCCTGCCGCCGTGAGCCCGGGGACAGCGCCTTCGGTGGGCACGAAGCTCGAGATGCCCTCGTGCCATGTCGGGCGCCCGTTCATGTGGCAGGTGAGGTGCACGCTCGGGTTCCAGCCGCCGGAAACAGCGAGGCAATCCGCCTCGATCCTGAACACGCGCCCGCCCTTGGCCACGGTGATCTGCTCGAGACCGCGGCGGCCCCGCGTGCCGACGACCCGTGCGCCCCCGTGGTGGGGGAGACCGTCGACGTCGAGCGCCACCCCCTCGCGGCTGTCGATGAGAGCGGCGACGGTGACACCGGCCGCCGCGAGGTCTTTGGCCGTCCGGTAGGCACCGTCATTGTTGCAGAAAACGGCGACCCGCCGCCCGGGTGAGACGCCGAAGCGATTGAGATAGCTGCGCACCGCCGAGGCCATCATGACCCCGGGGCGATCATTGTCCGCGAAAGCGACGGAGCGCTCCAGCGCGCCAGCGCAGAGCACCGCGCGGCGGGCGGAAATACGCCAGAAGCACTCTGCGACGCCTCCATCCGGGCGACGCTCCAGCGCGCCGAAGGTGCCGCCGTCATAGGCCCCCGTGACCGTCGTCCGGGTCATGATCCTGACCCCGAGGTCTTCGAGCGCGGCGATCTCGCTCTGGATCCAGTCCGCGGCGGGCTTGCCGTCGATCGTCTCCGTCTCGGAGAGGAGCCGCCCCCCGAGCTCCCAGCTTTCATCGGCGAGGATGACATCGGCCCCGGCCTCCGCCGACGCCCGCGCCGCGCGGAGCCCGGCGGGCCCGCCGCCGATCACGAGGATGTCGCAATGGACAAAGGCACGGAGGTAGTGGCCCTCGTTGGCCGCGCCGCTCAGCGCGCCGAGACCCGCCGCGCGCCGGATGAACGGCTCGTAAAGCCCCTCCCAGAAGGTGCGCGGCCACATGAAAGTCTTGTAGTAGAAGCCCGCACTCAGGAACGGCGCGAGCGCGTCATTGACGCTCAGAAGATCGTACTTGAGCGACGGCCATGCGTTCTGCGACCGGGCGACGAGGCCCTCCGACAGCTCCACCATGGGCGCACGGAGATTGGGCTCGCGGCCTGCCCCGTCGCCGAGCGTCACGAGGGCATTGGGCTCCTCCGAGCCCGCCGTCAGCACGCCGCGCGGGCGGTGGTACTTGAAGGACCGCCCCATGAGCCGCACGCCATTGGCCAGGAGCGCGGAGGCGAGCGTGTCCCCCCGAAACCCGGCATACTTCACGCCGTCGAAGTGGAAATCGAGCGGCGCGCTCCGGTCGATGCGGCCCTTGCCTTCAACGCGCATGGGCGACCTCCCGGGCGAGTCTCACGCCCCGTATCTCGTGGGTGCGCGTGTCGCGCTCCACGATCAGCCAGGCACCGCAGCCCGCCGTGTGCTGCCAGAGCTCTTCGACCACGCCGGCGAGGTTCTCGCGGTTGTGGAGATAGTCATCCCACGCCTCCGCGCCCGCGTCGGGATCCGGTCGGTGGAGGAGAGAGGCGTGGCCGCGATAGGTGAACTCCCGCAGGTCCCGCTCTCCGCAGATCGGACAGTCGATCCTCATGGCGTCACCGCGCGCCGCACGCGCCACGAATTTTTGCAAGAATTCGTGACACCGTCAGTGGAGGTTGTGCTGGGCACCGGTCCCCTCCTCGTCCATGAGGCCCACCCCGCTGCGGAAGCGGTCGAGCCGGAAGCCCGCCGCCGGGGCGTGGTGGTTGCCCGTCGCCAAGAGATGCGCCGTCGAAAAGCCGGAGCCCGGCACCGCCTTGAAGCCGCCGTAGCACCAGCCGCAATTAAGGATGAGGCCCTCGGTCGGCGTCTTGTCGATCACGGGCGAGCCGTCCGGCGTCATGTCCATGATCCCGCCCCAGCTCCTCAGCACCTTGGCCTTCCCGATCATGGGCATCAGCGTCATGCCCGCTTCCAGCACATGCTCGGCCATGGGCAGGTTCCCGCGAGAGGCATAGCTGGCGTAGAAATCGAGATCGCCGCCGAAGACGAGCCCGCCCTTGTCGGACTGGCTGATATAGAAGTGCCCCATCCCGTAGGTGATGACGTGGTCGATGCAGGGCTTGAGGCCCTCGGAGACGAAGGCCTGCAGGATGTGGCTCTCGATCGGCAGCCGCATGCCCGCCATGGCCGCCGTCTGGCTGGAACGGCCCGCGGTGATGAGCGCCACCTGCTTGGCCTTGATCGCCCCGCGGGTCGTCTGCACGCCCGTCACGACCCCGCCTTCGACGTCGATGCCCGTCACTTCGCAATTCTGGATGATGTCGACGCCGCGCATGTCGGCCCCGCGGGCATAGCCCCAGGCCACGGCGTCGTGCCGGGCCGTGCCGCCCCTTGCGTGATAGAGGCCTCCGTAGATGGGAAAACGGGTCTGCTCGAAATCGAGGTAGGGCAGCTTGGCGCGCACGCCCTCGCGGTCGAGGAGCACCGCGTCGTCGCCCTGCGAGAGCATCTGGTTGCCTCGGCGCACGAAGCCGTCGCGCTGCCCGTCGGAGTGGAAGAGGTTGATGATGCCCCGCTGGGAATGCATCGCGTTGAAGTTCGTGTCCTCTTCCAGCCGCTCCCAGAGCTTGAGGGAATGCGAGTAGAACTCCGAATTTCCCGGCAGCATGTAATTGGCGCGCACGATCGTCGTGTTGCGCCCGACATTGCCGCCGCCGATATAGCCCTTCTCGAGCACCGCGACGTTGGTGATGCCGAATTCCTTGGCGAGGTAGAACGCTGTGGAGAGGCCGTGCCCCCCGCCGCCCACGATGACGACGTCATAGGCCGCCTTCGGCTCGGGGCTGCGCCAATGGGGCGTCCAGCCGCGATTGCCGGTGACGCCCTGTTTCAGGATCTCCCAAGCTGAAAAGCGCATTGTCCTCCCCGTCCTCGCTGGGAGGAAACCCCATCGCCCGCGCCGCGCCAAGGCCCGCCGCGACACGCCGCGTCGTTTTTGCGCGGCGCCGGGGTCAGAGAGTGCGGTCAGCGGGTGAGGTCAGCGGGTGAGGTCAGAGAATGGTGGCAGACACCATGCGGGTGGTCATATGCGCGTCGAGGCCGCGAATGTCCTCGAGCTGCCCGCGGACGGTGATGCGCTGCCCGTGCTCGAGGCGGGCGGCAGGGTCGGCAAGCTGCACCTCGAGCGCCGTGCCGTGATCCGCGCCGCCGCACCACGGGCACACGCCCATGTCGGAGACGAGGATGAATTCGCTGATCTCGGCAGACACCTTCACCAGATGCAGATAGCCGGTGACCTCGTAGAGATCGCTACCGTCATCCTGCGCCACCGGCATCAGGAACCGCCCCTCCTGCCCAGCGATGGCCTCTCCCGCGAGCGGCGCTTGCACCGTCTCGGCCGCGAACGCCGGAAGCGCCGGGGCAAGGATGGTGGCCTGCACCGTGGCGATGGCGATCGTGCTGGTGGCGAGCTTGGTGGTCTTCATCGGCGTCATGGAGGTCTCCCTGCATTGTTGCCAGCGTCATACCCCATGAAGCCGTGGACGCAAAAGGCCCGGCAGCCGCGCTCCGGCAAATTACCGCCACGCCGTGGCGGGGAGGACTCAGGCCGGTCTAAAGCCCCTTGGCCTCATAGGCCTTCGCGACCTTCCCGATGGAGACGAGATAGGCGGCCGTGCGCAGGTCCGGCACATCAGCCCGCGCGCGCCACACCTCCGCCATGGACTGATAGGCCGCGCGCATCGTGTCATCGAGACCCGAGCGGACGAGCTCGAGCTCCCCGGCCCCGCGCAGGTACTTTTCCTTGAAGTTCGGAGACAGCGTCCAGTTGATGGAGCTGTCGCGGCTGATGCGCTCGAGCTCGTCGACGATGAGCTGGTGGCGCTGCTCTTCCTGGCGTCGCTGCATCCGGCCGAAGCGGATGTGGGAGAGGTTCTTCACCCATTCGAAGTAGGACACCGTCACGCCCCCCGCATTGGCGTACATGTCCGGGATGATCACCGTGCCCTTGGCGCGCAGGATCTCGTCGGCACCGGCGGTGACGGGGCCGTTCGCGGCCTCGATGATGAGCGGCGCCTTCACGCGGGAGGCGTTGTCCCGGTGGATCACACCCTCGAGCGCGGCGGGCACGAGAATATCGCAGGCCAGCTCCAGCACGCTCGCGCCGTCGGCCTCGTAGGTCCCGCCTGGGAAGCCTTTGACGCCCCCGGTCTCGCGGATCCACGCCTGCAGCGCATCCACATCGAGCCCGTCGGCATTCGTCACCGCGCCGTCCCGCTCGATGACGGCGATGACGCGGCAGCCATCCTCCTCGCTCAGGAACTTGGCCGCGTGGTAGCCTACATTGCCGAGGCCCTGCACGATGACTGCCTTGTCGGACAGACCGCCCGACAGCCCGGCGGCGCGCACGTCCTCGGGGTGCCGGAAGAACTCCTGGAGCGCGTACTGGATGCCGCGTCCCGTGGCCTCTGTCCGGCCCTGAATACCGCCCGCGTTCACCGGCTTGCCCGTTACGCAGGCGCGGCCGTTGATGTCGGTGGTGTTCATCCGCTGGTATTGGTCGGACATCCACGCCATCTCGCGCTCGCCCGTTCCCATGTCGGGCGCGGGCACGTTCTGGGCGGGATCGATGAGATCGCGCTTGATGAGCTCGTAGGCAAAGCGGCGCGTGATCCGCTCGAGCTCATCGGCGTCCCACGCGCGGGGATCAATGCAGAGCCCGCCCTTCGAGCCACCATAGGGCGCGTCTACAAGTGCGCATTTGTAGGTCATGAGGGCCGCCAGGGCCTCCACCTCGTCCTGGTTCACGGCGAGCGCATAGCGGATCCCGCCCTTCACCGGCTCCATGTGCTCGGAATGGACCGACCGGTATCCGGTGAAGGTGTGGATCTGACCGCGGAGTTTCACGCCGAAGCGGACAGTGTAGGTGGAGTTGCACACGCGGATCTTTTCCTCGAGCCCGGGGGGCAGATCCATCAGCGCCACGGCCCTCGAAAACATGATGTCCACGCTCTCGCGAAATGTCGGTTCACCTGCACGGTCCATGGCAACTCCTCCCAGAAAAGCCGGCGCCTCTGCGGCGCCTTCCGGGGAGCTTAGGCGATTCTATTCACCGCGCTAGCCCTCCTCTCCGCCGCCTTCGAGCCGTCCAGCGGAAGCAACAATCCTTAACGCGCTTCATCATTGGTGAGCAGTCAGAACCGATAGAGGCGCTCAAATCCCAATTCTGGCCAAAAACCTCATTTCCGCCCAATTTCAGCCCCCTATCACAGGCAACCACGCAACCGGGACATTCCGTGCCCCAGTGTTAAAGGGTGTAAGATGGGCAAGACAAAAGCCACAACGAAACGCGGTCGTATGGGCCGCGCTTACGCGTTGGCACATCGCTTTGTGCGCCGGTATCGCCGGGACGAAGACGGTACGATCGTGGTCATCGCGCTTCTCACGTTCCTGCTCATGGTGATCATGGGCGGTGTGGCGATCGATATCGCCCGGATGGAATTCGAGCGCACCAAGGTGCAGCAGACCGTCGACCGGGCCGTGCTCGCCGCCGCCAACCTCAACAGCACGCAGGATCCCAAGGAAGTGGTGGAAAGCTACTTCGAGGCCTCGGGCCTCAAGGGCAAGCTCGGCGGCGTGACCGTCCAGAACTCGCTCAACGGCAAGACCGTCTACGCGCAGGGCGACAGCGAGATCGCCACCATGTTCATGCACATGGTCGGGATCGAGAGCCTCGCGGCAGACAGCGATGGCGGCGCGCAGGAGCGCGTGACCGACGTGGAAATTTCCCTCGTGGTCGACATCTCTGGCTCCATGGGCTGGGACAATGCCGACGGCACGGAGTCGAAGCTCGACACGCTGAAAAGCGCGGCGGAGATCTTCTTCGACGAAGTGATTGCCGAGCAGACGGACGAGACCGGCATCACGGCCGTTTCCGTCATCCCCTACAACGACAAGGTGATCGCTGGCGAAGAGCTGCTGTCCTACTTCAACACCACCGACTGGCATGAAGAGACGAGCTGCCTGCGCTTCTACGATGACGACTTTCTCCAGCGCCAGCTGAGCCGCACGCTGCTCGTGGAGCGCCTGGGCTACTTCCATGCCTATGGCAACAGCTATAACCAGCCCGCGCCCGCCAATGCATGGTGCCCGGTGAAGCCGGCGCATGAGATCCTGCCGTTCCAGACCGACAAACAGACGCTTGTGAACTTCGTGAACGCGCTCGACGATGGCGGCGGCACGGCGATCGACAACGGCGTCAAGTGGGCCGCGGCGCTCCTCGATCCCGACGCCCGCGACATCGTGAATGGCATGATCGCCAACGAGTCCGTCGACGGGATAATTCAGAACTGGCCGCGCGAGTACGGCGAAGAGGACACGATGAAGGTCGTCGTGCTCATGACCGATGGTGAAAACACGACCCAGTACGACCTCAAGCAGGACGTGAAGACACTCGATGGCTGGTCCGCCGCGCTGTCGGACGTCTACTACTCCGACGAGTGGGGTGCATCCGAAGCCCGCGACGGCTTCCTCGTCCGGTTCCCCGACAACGACGATGACGAGGAATGGTACCGCCCGCGCAGCTGGTGGACGACCGGGGACGACGTGCACTACCACGACGACGATATCCCCGACGACCTCATCCGGTTGACCTACCAGCAGCTCTATCTGCGCTTCACGACGACCGATGCCGCCAACTACCTCTATCGCTACTCGGATCCGGGCGGCTACTGGTACTGGTCCAGCTACTACGAGCGGTACATGTGGGCCGGCGTCATCCCGCCGCAGTTCAACAAGGTCGCCTACCCCTGGGATGACCACGACATCTACGAGGAAACCGACGAACGCCTCGAGAACATCTGCGACGCGATCAAAGACGAGGAAATCATCATCTTCTCCATCGCCTTCGAGGCCCCCCAGGCCGGCGAGGACGTCATGAAGTACTGCGCCTCGTCCACTGGACACTACTACAACGTGAACGGGACCGACCTCGAAGCGGCCTTCACCTCCATCGCTAGCCAGATCAACCATCTGAAGCTGATCCAGTGATGCGCAGGCTGATCTCAAAACTTCGCCGGGGGAGGCGCGACGAGGACGGGGCGATCACGGTCGATTTCGTGATCACCTTCCCGATCTTCTTCATGTTCCTGTTTGCGTCGTTCGAGCTGAGCTTCGTGATGATGCGTCAGGTCCTGCTGGACCGCGGCGTGGAAATGGCCGTCCGCGAGGTGCGCCTGAACTCGTTCAATCCGCCCGAATATGACGAGCTCAAGCGGATGATCTGCGAGGGCGCGGGCCTGATCCCGAATTGCGACAACGCGCTCAAGCTCGAGATGTATCGCGAGGATCCCCGCGGCACGTTGTTCCTGAAGCCGGAGCCGGACTGCATCGACAGGTCCCTGCCCGTTCAGCCCGCCTCGATCTACGAGACCGGTGGCCCCAACGAGATCATGGTCGTGACGGCCTGCGTGAAGTACATGCCGTTCTTCCCGACGGCCCGCCTGGGCGAAACCATCGTCGACGAGTTCGGTGAATACGGGCTCGTGGCGACAAACATGTACGTGACGGAGCCGTAACCCATGGCGACGCTGATCACTTCCCTGCGCATCCGCATGCGCCTTCTCGCTGAGGCCCTCAGGAGCGACACGCGCGGCAACGTCTCCATCGAGGCGATCATCCTCGTGCCGATGCTCTTCTGGGCCTACATGATGATTTATGGCGTGTTCGACGCCTACCGGAAGCAGACGGACGGTCTCCGGGTGTCCTATGCCGTGGCCGACGCGATTTCCCGCGAGGAGAATGCCATCGACCAGCAATATCTCGACTCGATGATCACGCTCGCCGATTACATGACCAACTCGCCCTCACCCGTGACGCAGCGTGTGACGATCGTGTGCTATTCCGCGGAAAACACGGAATACCACGTGGCATGGTCGAAGACGTCCGGCGGCTACGTCGAAGAGCTCCCGCCGCATACAAATGCGACGCTGAACCAGAGCGATCACCGCCTCCCCGAAATCGTTGTCGGTGACCAGGTCATCCTCGTGGAGACCTTCGTGCACTACGCGCCGCTGCTCAACCTGTCGATCACGCAGAAGATGTTCGATTACTGGACGTTCACGCGGCCGCGCTTCACCAATCAGGTGAAATACGAGAACGAAGACGAGTGGGTCTGCCCGGCCGCCTAACCGCGGCTAGGCCTCCCGCTCGGCTATGAGCGCCTCCAAGGTCTGAGCCATGGCCTTGGCTTGGCCCGAATTGGTGATGCCCCCGATCCCCAGACGACGCCCAATCCGCCAGTAGACGCCGGGCACGTAGGCGCGTGGCTGCGGATCGACGAGGCGGAGCAGGAAACCCTGCGACGGCTTCATGGCAAAAACCCCGCGCTCCACGCGCTCGATATCCTGCACCCGGGCGAGAACATCGCCCTCGCGTGTCGCAAGGACCTCGCGCGTGAGCTCGATCACCGTCGCCGAACTCTGAAACTGCCACCAGGCGAGCCAGCCCGTCGCAAGCCCCGCCAAGAGGAAGAGCGCGCTCAGCAAGAAGTCCGGCGCGATCAGCAGTGAGAGATAAATCAGGATCGCCGCCAGCATCCCCATGGTCATCGCTGAAAAGATGCGCCGCCCCGGCGACGGGTGCAGTTCGACCAAGACCTCTGCGCTCATCTTGCGACGATGACCTCGCTTCCCGCTTCTTCCGGTTCCTCATCCAGCATCTCAGCCGGAAAACCCGGCGCGCGGATATCAAGGCCCGTGGCTTCTTCCAAGCGCTTGATGACATTGGGGCTGAATTCTCGCGGGCCGAAGCGCGAGATACCGTCCTGGAAGATGCGGATGAGCTCCGGGTTGAGTTCCACCGGCACGCCCGCGCGGTCGGCGATATCCTGGAAAAGGCCGATATCCTTGGCGACGAGATCCATGGTGAAGGAGATGTCGCGGGAGCCGTTCAGGATCACCTGGCTTTCGGTCTCGTGCACGAAGGACGTGCCGGAGGAGATGCGGATCGCCTCGTAGGCCGTGCCCATGTCCATGCCCGCCCCCTTCGCCACCGCGAGCGCTTCCGCGCAACTCACGAGATTTGCCGTGGCGAGATAATTCGTGATTACCTTCAGGACGCTCGCGGATCCCAGCGGGCCCGTATGCAGCACCCGCCGCCCCATGACGGTCAGGAGCGGCAGCACACGCTCGAAGGTCGCCCGCGCACAGCCCGCAAAGATCGAGATGTTGCCCGTTGCCGCGCGATGGCAGCCGCCGGACACCGGGCAATCCACCGCCTCCCCGCCCCGCTCGATGACCATGGCCCCGAGCCGTTTGACCTCCGCCTCGTCGGTGGTCGACATCTCCATCCAGAGCTTCCCGTGCCCGATTTCTGCGAGCATCTCGCCCATCACCGCGTCCGAGGCGGCCGGATTGGGCAGGCAGGTGATCACGGCATCGCAGGTCCCCATCAGCTCCGGCGGCCCGCTCACCCGGCCCACGCGACCCGGCGCTTCCGCCAAGAGGCCCGCCACCAGATCGGCATCGAGATCATGGACCGCGACGTCCACCCCGTTGCGCACCAAACTCCGCGCGAGCTTGCCGCCCACATTCCCCAGCCCGATGAATCCGACTCTCACGGCGCCCTCCCACGCTTTGCACGCGACGCTCGCACCAAGCCCGGCACGCGTCCAGCACAGATCAGGTTGAGGTGTTCAGGCGCGGACGCGAAGCGGCGCACCAACGAGGCGGCGGGCCATCTCGACATAGTGCTGCGCCACATCTTCGGGGCCGAGGCGCCCGCCCGGGCGAAACCAGTTCGTGGGTCCCGTCAGCATGGCGATCAGCGCAAACGTGGCGACCTTGGTGTCGGCCACGTCGAAGAGCTTGCCCTTGCCGGCCCTCAGGATCGTCTCGAGCTTGTCCTCGTAGGCGCGGCGCAAGGCCTCGATCTGCGTGAAGTTCGCAGGCTCGAGCGATCGCAGCTCCATGTAGGAGATGAAGACGAGATCCACGCGCTCGAGATGGTAGAGGATGTGAAACCGGACGAACTCGTCGAGTGCCTCGCCCGGGTTTCCGCCCTTGAGCTTGGCGCTGGCCGAAAGCAGGTCTTCCATGTGCCCGCGCATCAGCTCGAAGAGCAGCGCTTGCTTGTGGGGCACGTAATTGTAGATGGCGCCCGCCTGCACACCGACCTCCGCCGCGATCTGGCGCATGGAAACCGCCGCGTAGCCGTGTTCGGCAAAGAGGCGCAGGGCCACGGTCTGGATCCGTGGGCCGGTGATATCCGAATGAGAGCCTTGTTTGCGGGCCATGGGCGGATCGTTACCGCTAACCCCACGCAGTACAATACAATCTTGCCGTCCTGCGGCCACGCGCCCTAGGGTCGGGCTATGTTTCGCTCCGCCATGGCCCTCGCCGCGCTCGCGCTGATGACCGCTTGTGCCCAGATCCCCGAGCTCGATGTTGCCGCGCGCCAGAGCGCTGCGGATGCGGAGCCGCTGCCTTTTCTCGACACCGTGGAGATGGCTGGTCTCGGCGCGGCGGAG
The DNA here is from genome assembly GCA_038533575.1 of Pseudomonadota bacterium. NCBI lineage: Bacteria > Pseudomonadati > Pseudomonadota > Pseudomonadota bacterium. The sequence continues at coordinate 1,532,392 of JBCAYL010000001.1, forward strand.
ACCGCCCCGGAGGACGACACGTCTCTCGACGCGCGGCTCGAGCGGCTACGCGCGCGCGCGGCGGCCCTACGCGGCCCGGTCTTTTCCGGCAGTGACCGGGCCCGGCTCACGGGCGCCCCCGGCTAGTCGCGTTGCACCTCGCCAGCCAGCGGCCTAAAGGAAACAAAATTCCGGGAGGCACAGGGCATGGCGGCACCGCTACGCATCGCAATCGCAGGTTTGGGCACCGTGGGCGTCGGCGTGATCAAGATGATCCGCCGCCAGCAGGCACTCATGACCGCGCGCACCGGCCGCGCCATCGAGATCGTGGCCGTCTCCGCCCGCTCCCGCGACAAGGACCGCGGTGTCCCGATCAAGGATTATGCCTGGGAGGACGATCCTGTCGCCATGGCGCGGCGGGACGACGTGGATGTCTACGTGGAGCTCATGGGCGGCGAAGACGGCCCGGCCAAGGCCGCCACGGAGGCGGCACTCGCCTCCGGGAAGGATGTCGTCACCGCCAACAAGGCCATGCTCGCCATCCACGGCCAGACCTTGGCAGAGCAGGCCGAGGCGGCTGGCCACGTGCTCCGCTTCGAGGCGGCGGTGGCCGGAGGCATCCCGGTCATCAAGGCGCTCACGGAAGGCCTCGCCGGCAACGAGATCACCCGCGTCATGGGCGTCATGAACGGCACCTGCAACTACATCCTCACGCGGATGGAAAGCGCCGGCCTGCCCTATGACGAGGTCTTCGCGGAAGCTGACGCCCTGGGCTATCTCGAGGCCGATCCCACGCTCGACGTGGGCGGGATCGATGCAGGCCACAAGCTCTGCCTCCTGTCTTCCATCGCCTTCGGCACGCAGGTCGATTTCGACGGCGTGGAGCTCGAGGGCATCGACCGGATCACCATCGAGGACATCCGCCAGGCCGCCGACATGGGCTACAAGATCAAGCTCCTCGGCGTGGCCCAGTTCACAGGGCGCGGGCTCGAACAGCGCATGTCCCCCTGTCTCGTGCCCGACACCTCGCCCCTGGGCCAGCTCGACGGCGGCACCAACATGGTGGTCCTCGAAGGCTCGGACGTGGGCCAGATCGTGCTGCGCGGCGCGGGCGCGGGCGAAGGCCCCACCGCGTCTGCCGTTCTCTCCGACATCCTCGACATCGCCCGCGGCACGCGTCTGTCGACCTTCGGCCAGCCTGCCGAGGGCCTCGTGAAATCCTCGCCGGCGCGCGCCGTCACCGCGGCGCCCTACTACCTGCGCATGGCGCTCGAGGATCGCCCCGGCGCGCTCGCCAAGGTCGCCGCCATTCTCGGCGAGGCGGGCATTTCCATCGACCGCATGCGCCAGTACGGCCACACCGACGAAACGGCGCCCGTCCTCATCGTCACCCACAAGACCACCCGCGCCGATATCGATGCCGCCCTCGACGCCTTTGCCGCCACCGACGTCATCGCCGGCAGCCCGGTGACACTTCGCATCGAAGCCGTCTGATCCAGAAGAAGAAGGAGGAGCCCATGGCCCCCAAAGACTTCAACGACCGCATGCTCTCCCTCGGCCTCGCCCGGGTCTCGGAGGCCGCCGCTTTGGCCTCTGCCAATTGGATCGGTCGCGGGGACGAAAAAGCCGCCGACCAGGCCGCCGTCAACGCCATGCGCGAGCAGCTCAACAAGCTCGACATCCGCGGCCGGGTCGTCATCGGCGAGGGCGAGCGGGATGAAGCGCCCATGCTCTATATCGGCGAGGAAGTGGGCGCGGGCAAAGGCCCGGAGGTCGACATCGCGCTCGACCCGCTGGAGGGCACGACGCTCACCGCTAAGGACATGCCCAACGCGCTCACCGTCATCGCCATGGGTCCCCGCGGCGCGCTGCTGCATGCGCCCGATGTCTACATGGAAAAGCTCGCAATCGGTCCGGGCTTCATGCCCAACGTGGTGACGCTGGACATGGCCTATGGCGAGCGCGTCAAGCGCATGGCCCGCGCCAAGGCCTGCTCCACCGAGGACATCACCGTCTGCATTCTCGACCGGGAGCGCCATCAGGACATGATCGACGAGGTGCGCTCCACGGGCGCTGCGATCCGCCTGATCACCGATGGCGACGTGGCAGGCGTCATGCACTGCGCGGAGCCCGACCTCACGGGCATCGACATGTATATGGGCCTCGGCGGCGCGCCCGAGGGCGTCCTCGCCGCCGCGGCGCTGAAATGCATGGGGGGCCAGTTCTGGGGCCGCCTCACCTTCCGCGACGACGACGAGAAGGGCCGCGCGGAGAAGGCCGGCATCGAGGATCTCGACCGCATCTATACCCGCGACGAGCTCGTCTCCGGCGATGTCATCTTTGCGGCCACTGGCGTGACCGACGGCTCGCTCCTCCCCGGCATCAAGCGCGAGGTGGGCTATCTCACCGCCGAGACCATCCTCATGCGCTCGAAAACCGGGTCGGTGCGCCGCATGACCTATCGAAACCCGGTTCAATAGCGCCTATCCACAGCTTTCGCGCCCCGGGCGCTGGACGGGAGCGCCCATGATTTGGTAGCCTGTTGAAGCTAAGCCACAACATGCTGACCAAATGCTCGACCGGCCCGCCTTTCTGAACGTCTCGCATTCGCTCACCGGGCGGCGCTGGATCGGCCCGTCCGACGCCCTCTCGCGCCATGCCGAGGCGCTGGTGCAGGAGACAGGCCTGCCCCATGCGCTCGCCGCGATCCTCGCGCGCCGGCGGGTGACGGCGGAGGAGGCGGATGCCTTCCTCGAGCCCACGCTCCGCGACCTCCTCCCGGACCCGCGCGCCCTGCGCGACATGGAGGCGGCGGCGACCCGCTTTCTCGCCGCCATGCGCGGGCGCGAGCGCGTGGCGGTCTTTGCGGACTACGACGTCGATGGAGGCGCATCGGCGGCCCTCCTTCTCACCTGGCTGCGGGAGATGGGCTGCGCCGCGACGCTCTACATCCCCGACCGGATCGACGAAGGCTACGGGCCCAACGCGCCCGCCATGGCGGAGCTGGCGCGCGACCACGACCTCATCATCTGCGTCGATTGCGGGACGCTCTCCCACGAAGCGTTGGCCGCCGCCACGGCCGCCGACGTGATCGTCCTCGATCACCACCTCGGGGGTGAAACACTGCCGCCGGCCCTCGCGGTGGTGAACCCCAACCGGCAGGACGAAACGGGCGACCTCGCGCATCTTTGTGCCGCGGCCGTCGTTTTTCTGATGCTCGTGGAGGCGGGCCGCCAGCTGCGGGAGGCGGGCGAGAAACGCCCTGATCTCATGGCGATGCTCGATCTCGTGGCGCTCGCCACGGTGGCCGACGTCGCGCCCCTCGTCGGCGTCAATCGGGCCTTCGTCCGCCAGGGTCTCAAGGTCATGGCCGCGCGCCGCAGGATCGGGCTCACCGCGCTCGCCGACATTGCCCGCCTCGATACGGAGCCCCGCTCCTATCATCTGGGCTATGTCCTGGGCCCGCGCATCAATGCCGGCGGGCGCATCGGGGCCGCCGATCTCGGCGCGCGCCTCCTGTCAACGGCTGATCCGCACGAGGCGGCCGCCCTCGCCGAACGCCTCGATGCGCTGAACACCGAGCGCCGGGAGGTGGAGGCCGCAGTGCGCGACGCGGCCCTCCTGCAGGCCGAGACGCGCGGGTTTGACCGTGGCCTCGCCTGGGCCGCCGGTGATGGCTGGCACCCGGGCGTCGTGGGCATCGTCGCCTCGCGGATGAAGGAGACCTCCGGCCGCCCCTCCGTCGTCATCGGCTTCGAAGGAGACGCCGGCAAGGGCTCGGCCCGCTCCATCCCCGGCGTCGATCTGGGCGCGTCGATCCAGCGGCTCGCCGCCGAGGGCCTCATCGAGAAGGGCGGTGGGCACAAGATGGCCGCGGGCCTCTCGCTCACGCGCGCGCAGCTGGAGCCTGCCATGGCGCGGCTGGAGGAGCTCCTCGCGCGGCAAGGCGCGGCGGAGGGGGCGGCGGCAGAACTGCGGTGCGATGCTGTCCTGATGCCGGGCGCGGCCACGGTGGAGCTGATCGAGCTCTTGGAGCGTGCGGGGCCCTTCGGCGCCGCCGCATCCGCTCCCCGCTTCGCGCTGGCCGATCTCCGCGTGGCCCATGCCAAGGAGGTCGGCGCCGGTCACCTGAAGCTCGATCTCACCGATGGGCTTGGGGGCCGCCTCTCCGCCATCGCGTTCGGGGCTTTCGACGGCCCGCTCGGGCCTGCACTGGCGCAGAAAAACGCCGCACGCGTCCATGTTGCCGGTCGTCTCGAAGTGAACAGCTGGGGCGGCCGCACCAGCCCGCAATTCCGGCTGGAAGACGCGGCCTTGGCCTGAATGGGCGCGGCTAAGCAGCGTGAATTTTCGCCAAGAATCGGCTTGCCCCCACCGCGGAGTTTTTCTATCACCCGCCTCACACCGATGAGTGCTCCCTTCGTCTATCGGTTAGGACGCCAGGTTTTCAACCTGGAAAGAGGGGTTCGATTCCCCTAGGGAGTGCCATCGTTGTTCCCCCCAAGTTGACGGGTTCCAAGTGGTGGATAAGCCGCCAGCACGCAGCTCATGGCGCGCGTCGGCTGTCCCCTCTCCCATGACGCGCGCGGTCGCCACCTGCAGATCACGGCCGCCGCGCGCCTAAAGCCCCAGCAAATCAGTGCTGAAATGCGTGTGCTTCCCGCGGCCCGCGCGCTTGGAGGCATAGAGCGCGAGATCGGCATGGTGGAGCATCTGCTCGACCGTGGGGGTCTCGTACTGTCCCGAGCGGCTCGTGCCGGCGGAGCCCGAAATCCGGCACGTCTCCCCGTTCCACGGGATGGGATGCTCGAGGCGCGCGATGATCCGAGCGGCGATGGCGGCGAGCCGGTCGGGGTGCTGCAGCTCGTGGATGATCAGCACGAATTCGTCGCCCCCGACCCGCGCCACGGTATCCTCGCGCCGCGTCTCGGCGACGAGGATGCGCGCCACCTCCTGCAAGACGTGATCCCCCGCCGCATGCCCGAGCGTGTCATTCACGGATTTGAAAAAATCGAGATCGAGATGCATGCACGAAAAGCCCACGCCGAGCGCGATGTAGCGGCCCATGATGTGATCCATGGCGCGGCGGTTTTTGAGGCCGGTGAGCGTATCGGTGAAGGCCTGCTCCTCCGCCGCGATCTTGGCGCCCTGGAGCCGCGCGTTGAGGTCCCGGCTCTGCTCCATCGCCGCGGATTTCGCCTCCACGAGGTAGAGCATCTCGATCGTCAGATCCGTGGGCGCGAAATCGCGGCTCGTGAGGCTGTAATTCCCCACAGCCTCGACCACCGAAATCCCGAAGGACATGTTCACGATGAGCCCGCCCATATGGGGAGCGGCCACCGCCTTCACCGGCGTGCGATGGGCATCCCTGAGCCTCAGATGCAAAGGCGCGCCGCTATGCGCCTGAAGGTCGGCCACGCTCCGCGCGCCACGGGGGCGCACGAGCTCGAAGAGGTCGAGGAACGGCCGGCCCACGGCGTCATCATCCATGAGCTTGGCCAAGGTGGGGCCGAGATGGGCGATCTTGCCCTCGGAATTGACGGCAACGTGCATCGGGCAGAGCGCATCGAAGGCCTGCGCATCGGGCATGTGATCGAGCATGTCAGGAGGCCTCCCGCGCCAGCTCGAAGCTGCGCCCCTCGGTGAATGCCTCGTCCAAAAGCACGATACGGAGCACGTCGTAGGTCTTGCGGCTTTCGTCGAGCTCGAGAAAGGCGAGCGCACCGTAATCGTCGGCCATGGCGCGCAGGATGCCCGTCATGACATGGCCGTATCCCGGCAGCCCTGCCCCGCAGCGCAGCGTGAAGGAGCCGTCCTCCATCTCCCTGAGTTCCAACCACGGAAGATGCAGATCGGGCACCGCGAGCCGGGCGCGCCCGGGCAGGTCGTCGAGCGAGTGGAGGAAATCGATGAAGTCCACCCCGCCGAAGCGCAGCAGGCGGCGCAGGGCCTGCGTGTTCGGATGGCTCACGAGGTAGGTGCCCAGATCCTCCAGGAGGTCATGGGGGGCCTTGCCGAGCTTCACCGTCGCAAGCTCCAGCACGGCCTGCGTCACCTCGTCTTCGTAGGTCAGCATCGCCTCGAAGGAGGTGAAGCCCAGATCGGCCTCCTGCATGACCTCTGCCCAGGTCTCCGGCCCGTAGGTATCCCGCAAAAAACACTGAAGACCCCGATTGATGAGACCGTGCATGCCGCTTCTCCGACGCTTTTGCCGGAGATCGCATGGCGAGGTTAAGAAATGTCCAACAGCGCCCGGCGCAGCGCGCCGCCCGGGAGGAAAAGAGAAGCCCCGATCAGAAGTCGGTGGGTGCCCCGCCCTCGGCCTTGCGGCGCGCCACGAAATCGGCGAGCTCATCGCGTATGGCCGCGTCCATGGGCGGCGCCTCGAAGCTCGCCACGATCTCCTTGAACATCTTGTGCGCGCGCTCCGCGGTCCACACGCCGCCGGCGATGTCCCAACCCTCGAAATTGCGCCAGTCGCTCAGGAACGGCTGGTAGAAGGCCGTCTCGTAGCGCTCTTGCGTATGCGCGACGCCGAAGAAATGCCCGGTCGATCCCACGTCCTTGATGGCGTCGATGGCAATATCGTCCTCGCCCGTCGCCCAGGTTTCGGGCTCGAAGTAGCGCTCGATCATCTGGAGCATCTCGCAATCCATGATGAACTTCTCGGGGCTGGCGATAAGCCCGCCCTCGAGCCAGCCCGCCGCGTGGTAGACCATGTGCGTGCCCGACTGCACCGCCGCCCAGAGCGAATTGGACGTCTCCCACATGGATTGCCCGTCGGGCACGTTGGCCGCGCATACCCCGGAGGACCGGATCGGAAGCCCGTAAAACCGCCCCATCTGCCCGGTCATCTGCGTGGCGCGCATGTATTCCGGCGTGCCGAAGGCGGGCGCGCCGCTCTTCATGTCCACGTTGGAGGTGAACGTGCCGATCACGCAGGGGCAGCCGGGCGTGTCGTATTGGAAGAGTGCGATGGCCGATAGCGCCTCCGCGATGGATTGCGCCACCGCCCCCGCCATCGTCACGGGCGCCATGGCCCCGGCCAGCGTAAAGGGCGTGACGACGATGGCCTGCCCCGCCCGCGCCATGCGCAGGCATCCGTCGATCATGGGGATGTCGTGCTTGAGCGGCGAGGTGGAATTGATGTTGGTGTACATCTTGGGCGTCGCGCGGAATTCCTCATGGGAGTGCCCGCCCGCGATGCGCACCATCTCCATGACGTCCTCGACGCGCTCGGGGCCGAGCGAGTAGGCATGCATTACCTTGTCGGTCAGCGTGAGCTTGTCGAAGAGCACGTCGAGATGGCGGACGCTTGCGTGGATATCGCAGGCCTCCACGGGGTAGCCGCCCGCGAAGTGGATGCAATTGAAGTATTGCACGAGTTTGAGGAGGTCCTGGCACTGCGCGAGCGTGCCCGTGACCTTGCCCGTCTCGAGGTCCCAATAATTGGGCGGCGAGGAGACGTTGCCGAAGACGAGGGATCGGCCCCCGATCGTGATCTGCCGCGCGGGATTGCGCGGGGTCATGGTGAAGGAGGCCGGCGCGCGCGCCACCATCTCCATCACGAAATCGCGCCCCATGCGGACGGTATCTCCTTCCACAAGGCAGCCCGCCTTGCGCAGGATCTCGCGGCCTTCGACATTGTAGAATTCGATCCCGATCTCCTCGAGGATGCGCATGGCACCGTCGTGGATGGCGGCGACGCCCGCCTCGCTCAGGGGCTCGGTGGGGCGGTCCGTGTTTTCGATGACACGCCAGGGCATCTGCTGGATGACCGCGCCACGTCCTCGCGTGTTGCCAGCGCGACCGCCGGAGCGGCGGCGTCTCGGGGGGGCGGCGTCATCGGGCATTGGGCGGATCCTCCTGCCCTCAGGGTGCGCGCGCCCGGGTCCTGGCACCTGTCAGAAGGCGACGGATCGTGTCGTTTCCCACGTCTGGTGCCACGTCTGGCCGCGCGATCAGCGCTCGGCGAGCCAGTCCGGCAGGACGGCAATGGAAGGCAGGACCACCTCCGCCAGCGGCGCGAGCACGGCCTCAGGCGCCAGCCCCGTCAGCACCCCTACGCCCACGCAGCCGGCCTCCCGGGCAGCGTGCAGATCATGGGTGGAATCGCCCACCATCGCGATCTCGGGGGGCGCGAGGCCCAGCCGCTCGGCAAAGGCGATAAGCTGCCCGGGCGCGGGCTTCCCGCCATGCCCGGAATCGTAGCCCGCGATGAAATCGAAATGCGGCAACGCGCCCGCGCGCCTCAGATGCAAGATCGCGGAGGCCTCCGCATCGTTGGTGGCCACGCCGAGCGCATAGCCAGCAGTCTTCAGGCCCCGGAGGAACGGCCCGAGAGGTACGACCTCCTGCTGCGGGACACCCTCGGAAAGCGCGATGAGCCGGGTCGAGACCTCCGCCTCGGTCATCTCGAGATGCGGGGCGAGGGCCGCGGCCTGCTCCTGCATGGTGCCCGCGATGACGAGGCTGTCGGGGTGGAACGTCTCCCGCGCGAGATCGTAGCCCAGCGCTCCGGCGAGCACCTCCGCGAGGGCGTCGTCTCCCCCCGACACTTCGCGCAGCGCACGCCCCGCCCAAGCGGACCAAGTCGCCTCGAAGTCGAATAAGGTGCCATCCTTGTCGAAAAGAACGGCTTTTATGGCGGTCATGTCCAGTCCACCTGACCACCCCCCGGCAGTGCCATGCGCGCCTCGGCAAGGTCCGTATAGGCCCAGCCCTGCGCGTCGCAAAGGGCCACCACCCAGGCATCATCCATCAGGATGAAATCGAGCACGGAGCCGAGAAACTCGGGCTCCCCGGCCCGCGCTCGCAGGTCCGCTTCGTTGGCGCCGGTGGAGCCGAGGAAGACCGGCCTGAGCTCGTCATGGCCCACCAACCAGCCCAGCGCCCCCAGGGCCATCGTCTCTGCCGCATCGCGCCGCATGGTCTCGTCCTCTGCCTCTCGACTGGCGAAAACCCGCCAAAGCCATGAAATGATCTAAAATCGGAAAGAGTTTGTTAACACTTCGGTAGCAACCATGCAGCGTCCGTATCAGATTGAGGCTCCTGCATGACAGCGCGCGTGCTCATCGTCGATCCCGTGGTGACCACGCGGATCGTGTTAAAGGTGAAGCTGGCAGCCGCCTACTTCAATGTGACCCATGCCGCCACGATCAAGGAAGCGCTGGAGAAGGCCGAGCGCGAGGCCCCGGATGTCATCCTGTGCGAATACGAGCTCGAGGGGGGCGGTGCCGCGCTCCTTCAGGCCCGGCTTCGCCCATTGCGGATCCCTGTCATGGCACTTTTGCCGGAAGAGGCGAAGGAGGCCCGCACCCATGCTCTGGCCGCGGGCGTGGGCGACGTCGTCTCGCGGCCCTACGATGACAGGGATCTCTTCGCCCGCATCCGCAACCTCCTGCGCGCGCGCAGCACCCATGAAGAACTTGCCCTGCGGACCGATACCTCCGCGGCGCTCGGTTTCGCGGAGGACTGCGCGTCGTTCCTCGGGCGGAGCCGGATCGGCATCGTGGCCGAAACGCGGGGGCAAGGTGCGAGCTGGCAGTCCGCGCTCGCGGCCCGGATGCCCCATGATATCGACATCCTCGACCCTGCCGAACTGGTGAAGCGCGAGGCCGCGCAGGGGCCCTTCGACGCGCTCCTCGTGGGCGTGAGCGGCCCGGACGCGCGGCAGAGGCTCGATTTCGTCTCCTCGCTTCGGGCGCGGACCGAGGGCCGGCACACCGCGATCCTCGTGGTGAGCCCGCACGAGCACGCCGATCTCGCGGTCACAGCGCTCGATACCGGAGCGGGCGATGTCATGGCCACGGGCTTCGAGCCCGGAGAGGCCGCCGAACGGCTCTCGCGCCTGCTGCGCCGTCGCCATGTGGAAGAGGCGCTGCGCCGCTCGGTGAAAGCGGGCCTCGAGGCCGCGGTGACCGATCCGCTCACCGGGCTCTACAATCGCCGCTACGCGATGCCCTATCTGGAGCGCATGTCCCAATCGGCGGAGCTCTCGGGGCGCTGCTTCGCGCTCATGGTGCTCGACCTCGATTTCTTCAAACGCGTGAACGACACCCACGGGCATGCCGTGGGCGACCGCGTGCTCACCGAGTTCGCCCAGCGGCTGCGCGCCAACCTGCGCTCGATGGACCTTCTCGCCCGTCTCGGCGGGGAGGAGTTCCTCGTGGCCATGCCGGACACGTCGCTTGAGCAGGCCAAGGCCGTGGCCGTGCGGCTCTGCGCGCTCACCCGCAGCGAGAGCTTCGCGCGGGACGAGATCATCGGCGGCGTCCCCCTGTCCGTCTCGGTCGGGCTCGTGATCGGCGGTGACCCGGACGAACACGATCTGCTGCGCGAGCGCACCCAGATCCATCACCTGCTCGAACAGGCCGATCTCGCGCTCTATGCCGCCAAGGCCGGCGGGCGGGACATGGTGCGGGTCTGCCGGCCCGCTGCGTGAGGCCCTAGTCGCCTGCGCGGGGCCCGCGTGGCCCCCTCGGGCGGGCGAGCTCCTCCTCTAGCCCGTCTGCGAAGGCCGCGCGCTCTGTCTCATCCATCGCGACGAGCCGAGCGACGAAGATATCCCGCGCCAGCCCCAGTCTGAATTCGGCCTCCGAGAGCTGGGCGCCGAGAAGTCGTGAGACCTCCTCGGGCTGGAAAGGCTCCGCCCGCAGCGCGGCGACCACCCCTTCGAGCTGCGCCTTGAGCGCACCGCGGGAGCGCCCGTCCTGCCGGAGGGCGCGGCGCATCTCGAGCGCCAGCGCCCGCCGCTCGCGCGGCTCGAGCGCGGCGATCACGGCCCCCATGCCGATCTCCTCGGCGGCGGGAGGTCGCCTGTCGTGGCCGCGCTGCCCCTGCGTGGCGATCGCCCCGACGACGATGCCCACGATGACGAGATTGAAGGCGAGCGAGAGGTAAAGCACCACGCGCCCGCCGCGCCCGAGCCCGGCCCGGGGGGGCTCTGCGTCAGCCATCGAACGCCACCTCGCCCAGGCGCGGCACGTAATCGGCCGCGCTCAACTCCACGCCGATCAGCGCTTCCGTGAAGAGGAGGAGCATGTCCGGCGGGAACATCCCGATGACGAGCCCCGTGGCAACGGCACCGGCAAGGCCGGACATCCCCCGCCAGCCGCCGAGCATGTCCTGCAGGCGCGCGTGCCAGGGGCGTTGCTCTGCCTGCTCGACCGCCTGCTCCCGCTCCGCATCCGCGAGGATGCGCGCCACGAGGTCCGCGGAGGGCAGAGGGCCTTCGCCGTCGGAAGCCGCGAAGACCGCGTCAAGCTCCTCGGCGTTTAGCTCTTTTTCGGGGGGCCGCGTCATCGTTCAAATCCTAATTCTGCGCGACGCGCGGCCAAGGCTTTCGCCAGCGCCCGCTTGCCCCGCGCCGTCAAACTCTCGACCGCTTCCACGGAGATGTCCATGATCTCGGCGATCTGCGGGTTGGGCAGGTTCTCGATGTGGCGGAGGACAACGGCCTCCCGCTGCCGCTCGGGCAATTCCGCCAGCGCATGCTGCAGCGCGGCCGCGCGGGTCTTGGCCATGATGCCCTGCTCCGCGCCGGGCGCAGCATCGGCGATGTCCGCCGGCTCCTCTAGCGCCGCCGGGCGGGCCTTCCTGAGCCGGTCGGTGCAGAGATTGGCCGTCACCCGATAGAGCCATGTGGTCACCTTCGCCTCCCCCGGGCGCCAGTCGGGCGCCACCTTCCAGAGACGCAGCAGCGCCTCCTGCGTGACGTCTTCGGCCTCCGCGCGATCATTGAGCAGCCTGTGGGCATGGGCGAGGATCCGCGGGGCGAGGCGCAGCGTGAGCGAACGCGCTGCGTCCTTGTCTCCATTGGCATAGAGCACCAAGAGGGCGTCATCGCTCACCTCCGACATCGCATCCAGCGCCATCACTCCATCCCCGCCTGCCGACGGGCCTAGCGGCTGGCGCCGGACCCGTCCAGTTCAGCGGCCTCACCCGCGGTCGCGACCGTCCCCCCGGCCAAAGCGGAAGCCCCGCGCCTCGCGCGCCTTTCGCATCTCTTCCGGCGAGAGGCCGCCGGAGCCATCGGCATCGAGCCGCTCGAAGCGGGCCTCCATGCGGTCGGCGCCCGCCCCGAACTCGTCGCGCTCGAGCGTCCCGTTGCCGTTGGCGTCCGCGCGCTCGATGAAGCGGGAGATGCGGGCCTCGCGCTGGTCGGCGCTCTGGGCTTCGCGCGCGGCGAGTATTTCGGCCATGGAAAGCGCACCGTCGCCATCGATGTCGGTCGCCTCGAAGCGGGCATCGCCGAAGGCGCGCATCTCGGCGAGGCTGACCTCCCCGTTGCCGTCGGCGTCGAGCTCCGAAAAGCGCGCGCCATCGCCGGCGCGGCCCTCGGCCTCTGCTGAAATCGCGCTCAGGCCCGTGAGCCCGATGGACAAGGCAAGGGTGCCTGCGAGAAGCTTCGTCGTCGTGGTCATCGTGTCGTCCTCGGTGAGGGTAGGTCAGGATCGCCCGGCGCCGCCTCACTCCAGCCTCGGACATGCCCTACACGGCCCACGCCGCCCTTTCCGTCGCGCGGCGCGGCGATTTTTCTTTCCCACGCGGTGCCGGGGGCGTAGGCGGGAGGCATCATGCACGCCACCAGACCTCTCAGCGAAGACGATGCGGACCGCCCCCTCGGGCGTGCGGTGCGCCGCGGGCTCCTCTGCCGGTGCCCGAAATGCGGCGAGGGGAAGCTGCTTCACCGCTACCTGAAGGTGCGGGATGCCTGCCCGTCCTGCGGCGAGGCCTTTCACCACCAGCGCGCCGATGACGGGCCGGCCTGGCTCACGCTTCTCATCGTGGGGCACCTCATGGCACCGGCGCTCCATATCGGCTACGTCCGCTACGAGCCGGAGCCGCTGGTGCTCTTCGCCGTGCTCTCATCGGCGTGCCTCGTGCTGTCTCTCGTCCTGCTGCCGCGGCTCAAGGGGATGATGGTCGCCTTCCAGTGGTCGCGGCGGATGCACGGCTTTTCGCGGCCCTGATCCCTTGAGCCGAAGGACGCCATGACAGAACCGCCGATCCGAGACGCCGCCACGATCGTCGCCCTCCGGGACATGCAGGGGCAGAGGCACGTCCTCATGGGCCAGCGCGGCGCGCAGGCGGCCTTCATGCCGTCGAAGTTCGTCTTTCCCGGTGGCGCGGTCGATGCCGCCGACGCTGACACGCCGCTCGCGCGGCACGTGGCGGAGCCTTGCGCCACGCGGCTCGCGGGCATGGCCCATGCCCTCGCCGTCGCCGCCATTCGCGAGCTTTGGGAGGAGACGGGCCTGATGCTCGGGCAAAGCGGGTCCGCGGCGGGGATGCCCTTTCTGCCCGATGCCGCGCCCCTCAGGTTCGTCTTCCGCGCGATCACCCCGCCGGGGCGTCCGCGCCGCTTCGACGCGCGGTTTTTCGCGGTGGCCGCCGATGCGCTCTCGGGCGATCTCGATGACTTCTCGCGCGCCTCCGACGAGCTCTCGCATCTGCGCTGGGTCCCCCTGGAGGAGGCCCGCAGCCTTGATCTGCCTTTCATCACCGAGGTCGTTCTGGCCGAGCTTGCCGCCCTCGATCCGAGCGTCGCGCCGCCCTCTGTGCCGTTCTTCAAGAACGACGATGAGGAAAGCCTCTTTCTCCGCCTCCGCGGCTAGGAGAACAAAACCACCAGCACCACACTGAGCGCGAGAGCGGCGATCCCGCCGAGCTCACGCAGCGTGGTGCGCTCGCCGAAGAGGAAGATCGAGAAGAGAAAGGAAAAGATCAGCTCCGTCTGACCGAGCGCCTTCACGAGCGCGGCCTTCTGCAGGCCAAAGGCCGTGAACCAGCCGAGAGAGCCCAGCATCGACGTGACGCCGACGAGACTCACCGCACGCCACGCCCGGAAGACGCGCTCGATCTCGCCGCGCTCCCACACCCTGAGATAAACGAGCATCATGGCGGTCTGCGCGAGCGTCAGAAGTGCAAGGCCGAAGGCCGCGCGCAGGAAGACATCGCCCCCCTCGAGCGCGAGTGCGGCCCCCCGGTAGGTCGCTCCCGAAACGCCGAAGAGCAGCCCCGAGGCCAGCCCCAACGCCGTCGCGCGGTTGAGCACCCGCGCGCGCCAGTTGCCGCTGATCTCCGGGGAATCTGAAAGCGCGATCACCCCGCCGAGCCCGATCATCAGCGCGAGGAACACGCCGAAGCTGATGGTCTCGCCCAAGAGGATGAAGCCGATGAGCGCGGTCTGCAGGACTTCCGTCTTCTTGAAGGTCACCCCCACGGCGAAGTTGCGATGCTGGAAGATCGCCACGGTGCACATCGTGGCCAGGATCTGTGCCACCGCGCCGGTGAGCCCGTACGCCCAGAAGGAGGCCGGCGTCGCGGGCATGGCGAGCCCCACCGCTGCCCCGTACCCGAGCGACAGCGCAAGAAGCAGGGGCCACGCGAAGAGGAAGCGCGCGAAGGTCGCGCCGGCGGTCGAGAGAGACGTGGACCGGAGCCGCTTCTGCAGCACGAAGCGGAGCGACTGGATGAAGGCCGCGAAAAGCGTGACGGGGATCCACATGGGATCCCCCTACGCCCCGGGCCCTACCGGCGCCAGAGCGGGTGCGGCACCGGGTCCTTGGCGCGCAGGAAGTGTCGCCGGAAGACCTCGCCGTAGGAGGCGAAGCGATAATGCGCATTCGTCTCGAGATAAGTGGCGCGGTTGCGCGCGAACTGGCCCGGCAGATCGTACCACGGGACGCCGGGGTGAAGGTGGTGGACGACGTGCAGGTTGTTGTTGAGGAAGAGGAGCGAGAGCGGACCCCGGTCCTCGATGATCACCGACCGCCCGCCCGCCTGCTCGTGGGCTTGGTGCTCGCAGAACGTGCGGATCTTGAGCAGGGAAAGCCCGCCATAGGCGGCGACCAGATAGGCCCAGAGCGGTAGCGGCGCGAGCGTCACCACCCAGAGCACCGCCGCCACGGCCGGGACATGAAGCGCCCAGCCCAGGATCACCCGCGGCGTGAGCGCGCGCAGGTCCCCCGCCATGAAAAGCACCTGCCCCACCACAGGCCCGATGAGCATCCGGCCCGCCAACGTGTTGTTGAAGCTCAGAATAGCGCGCGCCGAGGCCGGGAGCCGCTCCCACGCTCCCGCGTCGAGGTAGTTGGCTTCCGGATCGTCCAGCGGATCGGTGAGCCGCGCATCACGATGATGCGCGAGGTGAGTGTCGTAGAAGCGCAAGTAGGGGATGGCGAGCGTCAGCGGCGGCCACGCCAGCGCCGCATTGAGCCAGCGGTTGCGAAAGGGGTGCCCATGGATCGCCTCGTGCTGGAGCGAGCAGTGCAGCGCGATGAGCACCGCGAGCGCGGGGATCGCGAGACCCACGGGCGCGTGAAGCGCCGCGGCGATCCCGCCATAGACCAGGGCGAAGAGCGCGAGCGTGGGCCATTCGACGGGCCGCCTCATGTCCGCCCCCAAGGGATGCGCGCCCAGATCCGCTCGTAGGCCACGTAGATCAGGAGGCCGAGCAGGCTGTTGGTGGCGGCCATGCCCCCGCTGACGGTGAGGGACCCCGTGACGGCGAAGCCCACCCCCGTCATGACGAGGAGACCGATGAGTGTCCAAAGCGCGGCTTTGACGAAGGTGCGCAGGCGGCTGTCCATGCCCCATGCCTTGCCGCTTTCGAAGGCTGTGGGCCATCCGGCGAATAGTTCACATCGGTCGACAATCGTGATAATTATCACCAATGCAGAGAATTACCGACAAACGGGACCGCGCCACCCTGCTCCGCGAGCGCCTCCATCAGGTCCTCGCCACCACGGGCACCTCCCAAAGCGCCCTGGCCCGCGCCACCGGGGTCGACCGCTCGACCATCAGCCAGCTTCTCAGGGACGCAGGGCCGCGCCTGCCCAACGCACAGCTCGTCGCCGAATGCGCCGCCGCGCTCGGCGTGAGCGCGGACTGGCTCCTCGGCCTCTCGGACCGGCCCGAGCAGGCCTCCGACCTCGTCGCCGCCGCCATGACCGTCACGGAGGCGCCGCGCGCCCTCGTCGACGAACAGATCTTCGCCTGGCACCAGGAGGCGCAGGGCTACAAGATCCGCCACGTGCCTGCGGGCCTGCCCGACATGCTCAAGACGACGGAGATGCTGCGCTGGGAATACGAGCCGTCCCTCGGGCGTACCACCGACCAGGCCATCGGCGCGAGCCAGGACAAGCTCGACTGGATGCAGGCCTCCCGGTCCGATTACGAGATCGCCGTCCCCGTCCACGATCTGCGCGCCATGGCCCAGGCGGAAGGCTATTATCAGCACCTCCCCGCCACGATCCGCGCGGCCCAGCTCGAGCGACTCGAGGCGCTCCACGAGGAGCTCTACCCCCGCCTGCGCCTGCATCTCTTCGACGCGCGCAGGCTCTTCTCCGCGCCGGTGACGATCTTCGGCTCGCTCCTCGCGGTCATTTATCTGGGCTCGAACTACCTCGCCTTCCGCGACAGTGACCGGGTGGAGACCATCACCCGCCATTTCGACCGCCTCGTGCGCGCCGCCGAGATCGGGGACCGCGAATTCCCCGCCTACATCGCGCTCCTGCGGCGCGGGCTCTAGACCTTTGGGTCCGGGGTCTCCGTATGCCCGTCCACCGCGATGACCTGCCCCGACACCATCCGCGCCGCGTCAGAGGCGAGGAAGACCGCCATCTCGGCGATGTCCTCTGCCGTCACGAGGCGCCTGAGCGAGACGCCCGAGGCATAGCCCGCATAGACCTCGTCCCGCGTCATGCCCTTGGCCTTGGCCTCGCGCTCCAACACGCCCTCCATGCGCGGCCCTTCCACAGCGCCCGGGCAGATGGCGTTGGCACGGATCCCGTGCGGGCCCAGCTCCATGGCCACCGTCTTCATGAGCCCGATCACGGCCCATTTGGCCGCCGCGTAGGGCGCGCGATAGGGATAGCCGTAGAGCCCCGCCGTGGAACTCGTGAAGATTATAGCCCCCTGCCCTCGCGCCTTCATGGCGGGGGCCGCGTGCTTGGCAGCGAGGAACGCGCCCTCGAGGTTCACCGACACGCAGCGCCGCCAGTCCTCGAGCGCCACGTCTTCCAGCGCCGCCGTGGGCCCGGCGATACCCGCATTGGCACAGAGCGTGTCGAGCGGCCCGGTCTCGGCGAGGAGGCCCGCCATGGCCCTCTCGTCGGCGGCATCCACCGCGCGTGCCTGCCAGTCCGGCGGGCACGCAGCGAGCGCCGCCGCATCCACATCGGTCACCCAGACCTCGTAATCCGCCGCCGCGAAGCGTTCGGCCATGGCCCGCCCGATGCCCGAGGCCCCCGCCGTGATCAGCACCCGCTTCACTTCGCGCCCACCGCGCGGCCTGCCCCGTCTGGCCTGCCGAGCCGCGCATGGGCCTCCGCGTAGGCGCCGAGCCGTGCGGCCACCGCCTCGGACGGGGGCGAGGCGCGCCGCGTCTCGAGGCTCACGTGGATCAGCATGTGCTCCCCCGTGGCGAGCAGTCGTTCGCCCGCGCGCATCTCGTGCCAGAGATGCATCTTCTTGCCCGCCCCCTCGAGGACCTGCGTCGTGATGGTGATCACCGCCCCGGCATGGACCTCGTCGAGATGCCGGATATGGGTTTCGGCCGTGAAGTAGCTGCCGCCCGAGGCGATGTAGGCCGCGTCGCAGCCGATCATCTCCATGAACCGGTCCGTGGCGTCGCCGAAGGCCTGCAAGTAGCGGGCTTCGTTCATGTGCCCGTTGTAGTCGGTCCAGTCGAGCGGCACGGCCCGGCGCACTGTCTCCACCGCCGCCGCCTCTGTCCCGTCGCTCGGCTCCACGGGCGCGAAGCTTGCTTCGTGCCCGGAGATCAGCGCGCCCGCGCCCCAGCCCTGCGCCTTCAGCGCCCGCATCATGGCCACGAGATTGCCGTCCCGGATCCGCTCGAGGTCGCGGATCGAGCGGCCGCCGGACTGCGCGTCAGACTGCGCCGCGATCGTCTCGATGAGATCGTCGGTCAGCTCCGGGACATCCATGAGCTTCGTCCAGGGCCACTCCAAGGCCGGCCCGAATTGCGCGATGAAGTGCTTCATCCCCGCCTCGCCGCCCGCGATACGGTAGGTCTCGAAGAGGCCCATCTGCGCCCAGCGCAGGCCAAAGCCGTAGCGGATGGCGTCGTCGATCTCCTCGGTCGTCGCGACCCCGTCCTTCACGAGCCAGAGGGCCTCGCGCCACACGGCCTCGAGGAAGCGGTCCGCGATATGGGCGTCGATCTCCTGCCGCACCCGGAGAGGATACATGCCGATCGCGCGCAGCGTCTCCGCGGCCCGCTCGATCAGCGCCGCGTCGTTCGCCGCGCTCGGCACGAGCTCCACCAGCGGCAGGAGGTAGACCGGGTTGAACGGATGGGCGACGACGATCTGTCCTGGCCGGAGCGCGCCCACCTGCAGCTCGGAGGGTTTGAAGCCCGAGGTGGAGGATCCGATCACCGCCTCCGGCGGACAGACCTCTTGCAGGGCCGTGTAGACGTGATGCTTGAGCTCGAGCCGCTCGGGCACGCTTTCCTGCACCCAGTCGGCGCCAGCCACCGCCGCGGCGAGATCGGTCTCCATCGAGAGCCGCCCTTCGCGCGGTAGCGCCCGGTCGTAGAGCCCGGGCAGGGCGCGCCGCGCATTCTGCAGCACGTCTCCGAGCTTCCGCTCGGCCTCCGGGTCCGGGTCGAACACCGACACGTCCCATCCATTCAAGAGAAATCGCGCGGCCCAGCCGCCGCCGATCACGCCCCCGCCAACAATCGCAGCTCTAGGCATGGTGCCCCCTCCCCGCGTCCTGAGACCTCTCGGTCCGGCATCCGGTCGCTCGGGCACACTTGCGCCCCGGTTTCTTTGTGCCCGGTTTCTTTGTGCCTGTACCTCGGGGGGAGGCGAAGCCGGGGGGCAGAGCCCCCCAGCCCGTCTTTAGGCCAGCACGGCCTCTTCGGTCTCGACCCAGGTCAGGCCCTGCAGACCGCCATGCTCCGCGATCTCCGAGCAAGCCGCGAGCGCAAAGGCCGTCACGGCGAGCAAAATGAGTGTCTTCGTCATGATATAGCTCCTGCATTCCTCAATACCGCTACATCTATTCGCCCGGGGCGCGCTTTGTCAGCCCCAATTTCGCTCTCACGGTTACCGGATCGCTAATGCTGGCTCCCATGCGCTCGATGATCTCCCGCGCGCGCGTCACGAGCTGCGCGTTCGTCGCCAGCACCCCGCGGTCGAGCATGAGGTTGTCTTCAAGCCCCACCCGCACGTTGCCGCCCGCGAGGACCGAGGCCGCAACATAGGGCATCTGGTGCCGGCCGAGGGCAAAGGCCGAGAACGTCCAGTCCTCGGGGACGTTGTTGACCATGGCCAGGAAGGTGTTGAGGTCATCGGGCGCGCCCCAGGGCACGCCCATGCAGAGCTGGACGAGCGCGGGCGCCTCGAGCACGCCTTCCTTCACCAGCTGCTTGGCATACCACAGGTGCCCGGTGTCGAAGGCCTCGATCTCGGGCTTCACGCCGAGCTCGGTCATCATCCGGCCCATGGCCTGCAGCATGCCGGGCGTGTTGGTCATGACGTAGTCGGCCTCGGCGAAGTTCATCGTCCCGCAATCGAGGGTGCAGATCTCGGGCAGGCATTCGGCGATGTGGGCCACGCGCTCCTCTGCGCCGATCATGTCGGTGCCCGCGGCCACGGGAAGCGGCGCGTCGGTGCCGCCGAAAACGATGTCGCCGCCCATCCCCGCCGTGAGATTGAGCACGACATCCACGTCGGCGTCGCGCACGCGGTCGGTCAGCTCGCGGTAGAGCTTGAGGTCCCGCGCGGGGGCGCCGGTCTCCGGGTCGCGCACGTGGCAATGGACGATCGCCGCCCCGGCCTCCGCCGCCGCGATCGCGCTTTCGGCGATCTCCTTGGGCGACCGCGGCACATGGGGCGAGCGGTCCTGCGTGCTCCCCGACCCCGTCACCGCGCAGGTGATAAACACCTCCCTGTTCATCTCCATTGGCATCTCGGCCCTCCCTCTTCAGTCTTCCTGCGCCTCTCGCCGGTCTTCCTCACGGGTCCACGCCCCACAGCCGCGCGATGAGGTCATGCGTCTCGGGATCGAGCGCGCGCAGGGCGGCGCGGTCAAACGGCGCGTGGTCGTTGCGACCGAAGAACGCCTCGCTCATCTCGGCGAAGAACTCTCTCGGGTTCTCGAGGGCATAGGCGCGGGCCCGGCTCCCGAAGGTCCGCGCTACATCGTCGTAGAGCCCGGACGCCTCCGCCCGCGCGTGGGCGGCGATCAGCTCCGGCGCGTCGCGGCCATGGACGGCGTATTGGTAGGCGTGCGCCAGCTCGTGAAAAAGCGCCCAAGGCGCGGCCTCTGCCCGCTCCGCCAGGCGCTGCGTGATCTCGATGCCCCCTGCCTTTTCGGGATTGAAGCCATTGCGCGAGAGCCACCCGGCCGAGACATGGTAGACCGAGCGCCCGCTGCTGCCCGGCGGCGCCCATTCGAGCCAGATCACCGTGTCCTTCAGGGTCGCGGCAGCCTCCGACGGCACCGCGCGCTCGACCGCGTCGAGCCGGTCGGCGAGGAATGCGAGCATCCCGCGATAGACCTCCGGGCGCTCCGCGATCTCGGGCGCGACCCGGAGCATCCAGCCGTTGCGCCCGCGCTCTTCATAGGCCTCCGTCGGCGTGAAGGCGGCCGCGGGGCACGCCCAGGCCAGTCCGACGAGGAGCAGAAGAACGCGCCGCATCGCGGGCTCAGTACGGCATGGGATGCGCGCGGTGGGTCTTGTCGATCCCCTCCATGAGCTCGGGGCTGATCCCAGTCTCGACGCCCGCGAGGATCCGCTCGAGCTGATCGTGGGAGGTGGCGCCGAAAATGGCGGAGACGAGGAAGGGCCGCGAGACAGACCATTCCATCGCCATGTGGACGGGATCGACGCCGTGGGCGGCGGCGAGCGCGGTATAGGCCTCCGCAGCCGCGAGGCCCCGCTCCGTCCAGCGCCCCCCGAGGGAGCCATTGATATCCGCGCGGCTGCCCTTGGGCTTCACCCCGCCCGCATACTTTCCGGTGAGAAAGCCCGTCGCGAGCGGTGAAAAGCTGAAAAGACCCACGTCCTCGGCCACCGACATCTCCGCCATGTCCGTGTCATAGAGCCGGTGCATGAGCGAATACTCGTTCTGCACAGAAGCCACGCGCGGCATCCCGTGATCCTCGCTCAGGCGCAGCCACTGCGACGTGCCCCAGGCGCTCTCGTTCGAGAGGCCGAAGGCGCGGATCGTGCCGCGCTCCACCTCTTTCTGCAGCGCCTCGAGGCAGTCGAGCATGTCCGCGCGCACCTCCTCGGCCCGGATGCCGGTCGGGTCGTAGGTCCAGTTCTTGCGAAACTGGTAGGAGCCGCGATTGGGCCAGTGGAACTGGTAGAGGTCGATGTAATCGGTCTGGAGGCGCTTGAGGTTCCCCTCGAGCGTCTCGCGGATCGTCTTGGAGCTGATGGGCGCGCCATCCCGCACGTAGGACATGCCCTCGCCCGAGTGCTTCGTGGCGAGGATGTAGTCGCCCCGGCGGGATTTGTTCGCCGCGTTCCAGTTGCCGATATAGGTCTCGGTGAGGCCCACCGTCTCGGCGCGGATCGGGTTCACGGGGTACATCTCGGCGGTGTCGACGAAGTTGATGCCAGCGGCGAGCGAGGTGTCCATCTGCCGATGGGCATCGGCCTCGTCGGTCTGTGTGCCCCAGGTCATCGTGCCGAGACAGTAGGCGCTGACGGTCATCCCCGTCCGCCCGAGCGGGTTCATCTTCATGGCTGTCTCCTTTGGCGCGACATTACGCCCGGGAGGCGGCGTGGCAAGCACTTGACGCGGGGCATCCGAAAAATAGAACATAGAGAGAACAAACCGCCCGTCATCCCGCTCCCTGCCCTGCTCCCCTGTCTGCCATGTCTGCCACCGCCGCGCATCTTCTGACCCGTGAACGGCCCCGCTCCGACAGCGCCCGGGGGCGCACGCCGCCCTTTCTGGGGGAGCTGGCGCTGGAAACGGCGCGGGTCCATGAGCTCTGCGGGTCCGCGCGGCGCACGCTCGCGCTCATGATCGCGGCGGCCATGGAGGGGCCGGTCTTCTGGGTCGCGCCCGCCTGGCATGCAGACCGGCTCAATCCCGATGGCATCTCGGATTTCATCAATCCGGGGCGGCTCACCTTCGTGGAACCGTCGCGCGCGCCGGATCTGCTGTGGTGCTGCGAGGAAGTGCTCCGCACCGGCGCGGTGCCGCTCCTCGTGGGCGATCTGCCCGGCCCGCCGGCGCTCACACCGATCCGGCGCTTGCATCTCGCGGCGGAAACGGGGGCCGCCCGCGGGCACGCACCGCTCGGGCTCCTGCTCACGCCCGGCGAGGGCGGCGCGGCGGGGGTGGAGACGCGCTGGCACATGGCCCCCACGGCGGAGGCCGCCGCGCCCTGGCACCTCACCCGCCTGCGGGCCCGCGCGGCACCGCCCCGGCACTGGTCGGTGAGCCCGGCACGCGCGCTCACACCGCTCTCGCCCCAGGGGTAGCGCCCGATCACGCAAAAGCGACCGCACGTCGCGCGCGAACGATCTACCTCCCTGCCATGCACAGGCTCCCGGCTCTCCTCCTCGCCCTCCTCCTCATAGCGCCGCTCACGGCGCCGGCGGCCCTCGCCCAGGCGGTCAGCTACGCGCTCGATCGCGAGACCTCCCTCGTGGGCTTCGCGTTCGACCTGACGGGCGGGTCCGAAATCAAGGGCAACATGCCCGTCGCGGCCGCCGAGATCGCCCTCGACGTGGACACGCTCGAGCAGAGCCGCGCCGTCGTCACGCTCGACACCCGCCGCGCCATCACCGAACAGGCCTTCGCCACCGACGCCATGCTCGGCCCCAACGTGCTCGCGGCGGAGGACTTCCCCACAATCCGGTTCGAAGCCACGCGCATCACGGGCAACGTCAACGCAGCCCGCGTGGAGGGCCGCGTCACCATCAAGGGCATCACGCGGCCCATCACGCTCGACGCGCAGGTCTTTCGCCAGCGCGGCACCGAGGCGGGCGACCTCTCGCGCCTCTCGGTCTTCATGACCGGCCGCGTGGACCGGCGGGACTTCGGCGCCGATGGCTTCCCGCAATTCGTGGGCCCCGAAATCCGCATCGAGATCCTCACCCGCCTCACGCGCAGCTAGCCGCTTCCGGGCGGAAAGGTTTGCAGCCGCGGGATCGCGGGCGCATGAACGTCCCATGGGCCTCTTCGTCTCTTTCGCCGCGCTGTTCCTGTCGGTCGTCCTGCTCCAGCTTTCCTCGGGGGGCGTGGGCACGCTCGACGCGCTCACGGGGCTCTCGCTCGGCTTCACCCCGGGCCAGATCGGCCTCCTCGGCTCGGCGCATTTCGTAGGCTTCTTCATCGGCTGCTGGTGGGCGCCGCGCCTGATGGGCGCGGTGGGCTACAGCCGCAGCTTCGCTGTCTTTACCGCGCTCGGGGCCCTCGGCCTCCTCGGCCACGTCCTCACTGACACACCCCAGACATGGGCGCTGCTGCGCATCGCCTCCGGCCTCTGCGTCGCGGGCTGCTACACCGTCATCGAAGCCTGGCTCAACGCCAAGGTGACCAACGCGACGCGCGGCCGCTCCACCGGCGCGTACCGCCTCGTCGATCTCGGCGGGCAGCTCGGCGCCCAGCTCATGATCGGCGCGCTCGTGAGCGTCGAGGTCTACATCGCCTACACGATCCTGACGATCTTCTGCTGCGCCTCGATCCTGCCCCTGGCCATGACCCGCGCGAGCCCACCCACGGCGGATACGGCCCCCAGCCTGAAGCCGCTCCTCGCGATCAGCCGCTCTCCCCTGGCGGTGGGCGGCGTCATCGTGGGCGGCCTCACCTCGGCGGCCTACCGCATGGTGGGCCCGATCTACGCGGCAGAGATCGGCCTCACCGCCGACGAGGTCGGCCTGTTTCTCGCCGCGCTCATCGTGGGCGGCGCCGTGGCCCAGTTCCCCGCGGGCTGGCTCGCCGACCGTTACGACCGGCGCCGCGTCCTCATCGGCTTCTCGCTCGCCTCCGTGGCGGGCTGCGCGATCTCGGCCTCGGTCTCGGGCGCGGAGGCTGCCATCGCCGCCTCCTTCCTCTTCGGGGTGCTCATCACGCCGATCTACTCGATCTCGTCGGCCCACGCCCACGACTTCGCGGCGAGCTCCGAGCGCGCGGAGCTCTCCGCCGCGCTCCTCTTCTACTATGCGGTGGGCGCCATCGTGGCGCCTATCACCGTCGCGCGGCTCATCGATGCCTACGGGCCCGCCTCGTTCTTCTACTTCATCGCCGCGGGCCATATCGCGCTCGTGATCTACTCGCTCTTTCGCATGCTCAAGCGCCCCGCGCAGACCCGGACGAGCTACGTCTACGCGCCGCGCACGTCCTTCCTCGTGGGCAAGCTTCTGGGCCGGGACCGGGATGGGGGTGGCAGCGCCGAATAAAGCGCCATATCAGGGCGCGACGACGCACCGGAGCATCCATGGCACGCATTCTGATCACCTCCGCGATCCCCTACATCAACGGGATCAAGCACCTCGGCAACCTCGTGGGCTCGCAGCTCCCCGCCGATCTCTTCGCGCGCTACAAGCGCGCCCGCGGTCACGAGGTCATGTTTCTGTGCGCCACCGATGAGCACGGCACCCCCGCCGAGCTCGCCGCCGCCAAGGCCGGCAAGCCCGTGGCCGAGTTCTGCGCCGAGATGCATGCCGTCCAGGCCGATATCGGGAAGCGCTTCGGGCTGAGCTTCGATCATTTCGGGCGCTCGTCGTCGGATGAAAACAAGGCGCTCACGCAGCACTTCGCCGGCGTCCTCGCCGAGCGGGGCCTCATCCGCGAGGTGGAGGAGGAGCAGATCTATTCCAACGCCGACGGCCGCTACCTGCCCGACCGCTACATTGAAGGCACCTGCCCCAATTGCGGCTACGACAAGGCCCGCGGCGACCAGTGCGAGAACTGCACGAAGCAGCTCGACCCCAC
This sequence comes from Pseudomonadota bacterium, assembly GCA_038533575.1. NCBI lineage: Bacteria > Pseudomonadati > Pseudomonadota > Pseudomonadota bacterium. The sequence continues at coordinate 1,557,312 of JBCAYL010000001.1, forward strand.
CGACCTCATCGACCCGCGCTCGGCCATCTCGGGCTCGACAGACCTCGAGGTGCGCAAGACCAAGCACCTCTACCTGCGCCAGTCGGCCATGCGCGAAGAGCTCTCCGACTGGATCGCCTCGAAGACCGACTGGCCGGTGCTGACGACCTCCATCGCCAAGAAATGGCTCAATGACGGCGACGGCCTCCAGGATCGCGGCATCACGCGGGATCTCGACTGGGGCGTGCCCGTCAAGAAGGGCGCCGAGGACTGGCCCGGCATGGAGGGCAAGGTCTTCTACGTCTGGTTCGATGCCCCGATCGAATACATCGCCGCCGCGCAGGAACGCGACCCGGGCGACTGGGAGCGGTGGTGGCGCACCGACAAGGGCGCCGGCGACGTCACCTACTACCAGTTCATGGGCAAGGATAACGTGCCCTTCCACACACTCTCTTTCCCGGCCACCATCCTCGGCTCGGGCGAGCCGTGGAAGCTCGTCGATTACATCAAGTCGTTCAATTACCTGAACTATGACGGCGGTCAGTTCTCCACGTCTCAGGGCCGCGGCGTCTTCCAGGACCAGGCGCTCGAGATACTGCCCGCGGATTACTGGCGCTGGTGGCTCCTCTCCAACGCGCCGGAGACCTCGGACAGCGAATTCACCTGGGAACGCTTCCAGGAGGGCGTGAACAAGGACCTCGCCGATGTGCTCGGCAATTTCGTGAGCCGCGTGACGAAGTTCTGCCGCTCCAAGTTCTCCGAGGCGATCCCCGAGGGCGGCGCATACGGGCCGCGCGAGGAGCAGCTCACCCAAGACCTCACCAAGCGCATCCGCGCCTACGAGGCGGCCATGGATGCCATCGAGGTGAGGAAGGCCGCCGCCGAGCTGCGCGGCGCTTGGGTGCTGGGCAACGAGTACCTGCAGGAGGTGGCGCCGTGGTCCACCTTCAAGGAAGACCCCGACCAAGCCGCCGCCCAGATCCGCCTCGCGCTCAATCTCATCCGCGTCTACGCGGTGCTCTCGGCCCCCTTCATCCCCAATGCCGCGGCCTCCATGCTCTCGGGCATGAACACGCTCGATATGTCCTGGCCCGACGACGTGGCGGAGGCTCTCCAAGCCCTTCCGGCGGGCCACGCCTTCACCGTGCCCGACGTGCTCTTCGCCAAGATCACCGACGACCAGCGCACGGAATGGGCGGAGCGCTTCTCCGGCACGCGCGACTGAGCGGCTCACAATCGCGCGAGACGCCCCCGGCACCCCCGGGAACACCACGATTTTTTGCAAAAAATCGTGGTGGCCGCCGAGGCATCCTGCCTAGGGTGGCGGGATCGTTTTGGAGATTGCCCATGCGCCTCGTTCTCGCCGCCATCCTCGGCCTCGCACCGCTCTGCGCCGCCGCGGCCACCTGCATCACCGACAAGGGCAGCTTCGGCGCCTACAAGGCCCGCTTCGCCGAGGAGGCGCGGGCCGCGGGGATCGGGGCGCGCGGGCTCGAGGCCCTGCAAGGGGCGCGGATGTCCGATATCACCTGGCGCTTCGAGAGCCGCCCCTCGACGCAGACCGGCACGCTCCAGGGGGACCCGGCCGAATTCCTCGCCAAGCGGTCCGGCGCCACGGCGCAGACCTTTGTGAACCTCGTCGAGCAGCGCATCGCGCGAAACCCGAATACGTTCGCCGCCATTGAACGGGCCTATGGCGTCCCCGCCTCGATCCTCGCCACGATCTGGGGGCTCGAGACCTCTTGGGGCGGGTATACCGGGTCCTCCCCCATCGTGGGCGCGTCGGTGACGCTGGCCTCCTATTGCCGCCGTCACCCGCGCTTCGAACCGCACGCCCTGGCGGCGCTGCGCCTCGTGGACCGCGGCGTGCTCTCGGGCGCGTCGCGGGGTGGCCCCTCGGGGGAGCTCGGGCACATGCAGTTTCTCGCCGGCAATTGGGAGCGCTACGCCGTCGATGCCAACGGCGACGGGACCGCGGACCCCATGAACGCCCCGGACGCGCTGGCCACGGCGGCCCGCATGCTGGCCTCCAACGGGTGGCAGCCGGGCGCGCCCTACACGCCCGGAAGCGCCAATTTCGAGGTGTTGAGCGTGTGGAACGACAGCGGCAACTACCAGCGCGCCATCGCCTATTCCGCGAGCCTCGTCGACGGGTAGGCCCCCACGTCCCGGCCCCCGCGCCGGGACCTCTGCCGCGGCCCATTCGGTCCCCGACGCAGGGAAAGCTCAAATCTCGCCGCGCGCCCGCATGCCCGCGATATCGCCCGGCGCGTATCCCAACTCCGCGAGGATCGCGCCCGTCTGTGCCCCGAGCGCGGGCACGGGCGCGATCTCCTCGGCGCCCTGGAATGGCGCGGCCAGCGCAGGTAGCGGCCCGACCTCGCTCTCTCCGGTGCCCCAGCGCCCGCGCGCGGCGAGTTGGGGATGGGCCCAGAGATCGGCCATGTCTCGGAGCTTGGCATAGCCGATCTTCGCCCGCTCAAGACGCGCCTCGAGCTCGGACCCGGTGAGGCGGCCGAGAATGCCCTCGATCTCGGGCAGCACCGTCTCCCGCCGCGCGCTCCGCTCGGTGATGGAGGCGAGCGCCGGATCTTCGGCCATGTCCGGGCGCTCCAGCACGACGCGCGCGAAGCTCTCCCATTCCCGCGCGTTCTGCACGCCGAGAAGGATCACCTCGCCGTCGGAGGCGGCAAACGGCCCGTAGGGCAGGATGTAGGCGTGGGAGGCCGCCGTCCGCGGCGGCGGGGCCGCGCCGTCCATGGCGTAGTAGAGCGGGTGGCCCGTCCATTCCGCCAGAGCCTCGAGCATTGAGATATCGAGATGCGCCCCCTGCCCGGTCCGGCCCCGTTGTATGAGGGCCGCGAGGATCCCCGAATAGGCGTACATGCCCGCCGCGATATCGGCGATGGCGATGCCCGCCTTGGAGGGGTGCTCCTGCGTCCCCGTCAGCGACAGAAACCCGGCCTCCGCCTCGATGAGGAGGTCGTAGGCCTTCCGCTGCGCATAGGGTCCGTCCTGGCCGTAGCCCGAGATCTCCGCGAAGATCAGGCCCGGATGCGCCTCCCGCAGCGCGGGCCAGGAGAGCCCGAGCCGCGCCGCGGCCCCCGGCGCAAGGTTCTGAACGACGACATCGGCCCGCGCCACCAGCTCCGAGAGCACCTCCGGCGCGGCCTTGACGTCGAGCGTCAGGCTTTCCTTGCCCCGGTTCACCCACACGAAATGCGAGCTCATCCCCCGCGCACGCTCGTCATAGCCGCGCGCGAAATCGCCGACGCCCGGTCGCTCCACCTTGATGACCCGCGCGCCGAGATCCGCGAGCTGGCGCGTGCAGAACGGCGCGGCGATGGCGTGTTCGAGGGAGACGACGGTGATCCCTTCGAGCGCTCCGGACAGCATCAGGCCCCGCATCCGCGGGGCCGGGCCCGCGGCCAAGGCACCGCGCCCGCCTCCCATCCGCCTCTCCTGGCCGTCTCATGTGAAGGCACGCATCTGCTCCCCGCTATCCCCTGCGCCGCCAGTCATAATCCATGTCGCTCGACAGAGATACGGGCACGCAAAAAGAGCGCACGCGCGCTCACCGGGGACCTAATAGAGAAGGCGGCCCGCAAGACGCGGGCCAGGGGCGCGTCAGCTCGCGCGCTGCTCGACCGATTCCGACAGCTTGTCGAAGCAGCGGTTCGCCACCGACTCCACATTGCCGCCGAGGGGGCCGTGATCGGCAAGGGCGGCCGCGCGGATCGAAGGCACGATGCGCCGCGGGAAGATCCGGGGGCCGGACTGGACGCGGTGCCGGAAGAACGGGGCAACCCAATCGGGCTCCTCGCCGCCGGTTTTCTCACCGCGGAAATGGCTGCGCAGGAGCGCGAGGGATTCCTCCGGGTTCGCCCCCGCGCCCGTCAGGCGGCACCATTCCGTCGTTTGCGCCAGCGAGAGGAGCACGTCGCTCCCCGTGGCCAGCCGCTTCACCGGCACGTGCTTAAACTCGAGGCCGAGCTCGACGCGCGTATCGGCCAGCTCGGTATAGCTGACCGAGGTCACCCGGGAGATCACCAGGTCCTTCACGCTTTCGGATTTGAGCCCGCGCCCCTTGAAGAGGATCACCTGGAAAAGGCCGTTGCCCACATAGGCCACGCGCCCCTTCCAGGGCATGAGCGCGCGCGTCAGGTTGGCCCCCGCCTTTTCGAGGAAGCTGCGGAATTGAGCATTCGTCAGGCGCGGGTAGAGATCGGCGGCCCCGGCCATGCGCAGCACGAAAGCCCGGGCGTTGCGCAGGTTCGAGCGCGGCTCGAGAAGCTCGCGCGACAGCTCCACCATGCTCATCATGCCCGGCGCGCTGTCGAGCGCGATGGGATCGCTGAGCCGGAAATCATTGCCCTTGATGGGCGCGGGCGCGACCTTTGCGGCCTCCGCCGCCTGCCCGCCTTGCGTCTTGAGCGCGCTGCTGAGGATGGATGCCGCGCGCATGCGCGCGCCGAGCTCGAGCCCGTCGAAGGGCTTGTTCACGTAGTCGGTCGCGCCCGATGCCATGGCGTCATGGAGCTTTTCCTTGGCGGCGACGGCCGTCACCATGATGATCGGGAGATGTTCGTATTCCGGCATCTCGCGGATCTCGGCGCAGAGCTCGATCCCGTCGGTCTCCGGCATTTCCACGTCGAGGAGGATGCAGTCGAAAGGCGTGTCGGCGGCGGAGATCTTCTCGCGCGCCGCGCGCGCGGACAGGACGGTCTCCACGCGATCATAGCCGCCCGCGGTCAGCGTGGCACGAATGATATCGAGCGCGGTTTGATCGTCATCGACTGCCAGAATCTTCATGTCTGTGCACTCCGTCAGCAAGGTACGCCGCGTTGCAGTACGCGAGCGTCCACAACTGTTTTCTTGGTTAGCGTGTGCACCGAGGAAGCAGCGAAATTATGTCGTAGCTGTGTTTCCTTTAGACCAAGTTTCGGTCAGTTTTTGGCCCCGGGCCGCATTCCCGGCCTGAATTTGCCCCGGGCGACAGGCTCCAGCCACGATATCAGGGCGCCAGCCGGCGGCGCGCAGTGCATGGCGCGTGTCACGATCGGTGGGAAGTGGTGCCCGCGGCGAGACTCGAACTCGCACGGCTTACGCCTAGGGATTTTAAGTCCCCTGTGTCTACCATTCCACCACGCAGGCCCGGCCCGAGCGTTATAACTCCTGCCCCAGTGGCTCAAGGGGCTCGGTGAGGAGCGCCCGCTCCGAGAGCCAGGGATTGAGCCGGAGCGCGCGGCGCAGCGGCGCTTGCGCCTCCTCCGTGCGCCCGAGACCGATCAACGTGAGCGCCATGCCCGTGAGCACGCCCGTGTGGCGGGGCGAACGCGCCTCGGCGGCCTCGAGCATGGTGAGCGCCTCGGCGAACTGGAATTGCAGGTAATGGACGAAGCCGCGCTGATTATAGCCCTCGGCATAGTGCGGGCAGTAGGCGATGAGCGCGTCGAGCCGCTCGGCCGCGGAGCCGTAATCACCGAAGCGGAGCGCCTGCATCCCGGCATCGAGCAGCGCCTGCGCCTCGGCGTCGGGCGCGGCGGTCCAGAGCTGCCAGAGCTCGGCGTTGAGCGGCCCCACCCCGCCGCCCGTGGGCAGCGCCTGGATGCGCGCATAGAGGTCGCCTTCGGCGCGCGCGATATCGGGATTGGCGGGACACTCGGCAAAGGCGGGGCCCGCGAGGAGGGCAAGGGCAATCCATCTCATGGTGAAAAGGATGTGCGGCGCAGCGCACCCGTCAAGCCCCCGGCCTTGACGCGGGCGCCGCGCGCCCCTTCCTATCCCCCATGTTCCCAATCCGAGACCACAACCCCTCCGAGCGCATCCCCTACATCACCTACGGGCTTCTGATCGCAAATCTGGCGATCTTCCTGAGCTACCTGCCGCTCTTCGGCGACGAGGCGCGCCTCTTTTTCTTCTTCCGGGAATACGGCCTCGTGCCCCGCGCCTTCCTCGCGGGCGAGGGGCTCGGGCCGCTTTTCACGTCGATGTTCCTCCACGGCGGCTGGATGCACATCGCGGGCAACATGCTCTTTCTCTGGATCTTCGGCGACAACATGGAAAAGGCGTTCGGCCATCTGGGCTTCCTGCTCTTCTACCTCGCCTCGGGCGTGGCCGCGGGCCTCGCGCAGGTGGCGGTGGACCCGGCGAGCCTCGTGCCCGTGGTGGGGGCCTCGGGCGCGATCGCGGGCGTGATGGGGGGCTATCTCCTCCTCTATCCCCGGGCGCGCGTGGATATCCTGCTCTTTCTCATCGTCTACATCCGCATCTTCCCGGTGCCGGCCTGGCTCATGCTCGGGCTCTGGTTCGGCTTCCAGCTCGTGGCGGGCGTGGCCGATGAGGGCGGCGCAGGCGTGGCCTACTGGGCCCATGCGGGCGGCTTCGTGGCAGGCTTCCTCCTCGCCATCCCCGCCTTCCTGAGGATGGGCGGCAGCCGCCACTGGAAGCGCACGGAGGGCCACCCGCCCCATCCCGACGCCACCTATCGCTTCGCGCAGCCGGGCGTGCCCAAGGTGCCCCGGGCCAAAAGGCCCCCGCGCGCGAGCGGCAGGCGCCCGAGCCCGTGGCATCGCCGCTGATCCAGGCCCGCGGGCCCAGGCATCTTTGTGCCGATTTACCTCGGGGTTTGGGGCAGAGCCCCAAGGCCTGCGCGGCCCGAGCGCGAAAAAACCCTGCGCGCCGAAGGCGCTCCGCTCAGTTGCGGATGACCTTGGCGAAGCCGGGGAAGAGCGGGTCGTTGGCGCAGATGATCTCGCCATCGGCGAGGATGTCGCCCGCTGGATCGAGCGGCTCCACGAAGCCGCCCGCCTCCTTGACGATGATGATCCCCGCCGCGAGGTCCCAGGGTTTCAGCCGCCGTTCCCAGAAGCCGTCATAGCGCCCCGCGGCCACGTAAGCGAGATCGAGCGAGGCCGTCCCCCAGCGCCGTACACCCGCCACCGCGGGCAGGAGCCGCGCGAGGTCCTGCAGCGTGTCGGGCAGATCGCCCCGCCCGCCAAAGGGCAGCCCCGTGGCAAAGACGGCCTCGATCATCGAACGCCGGCCCGATACGCGCAGCCGCGTGTCGTTCATGAAGGCACCCACGCCCTTTTCGGCGAAAAACATCTCGTCCTTGGCCGGGTCATAGACCACGCCCGCCACGATCTGCCCCTTGTGCTCGAGCGCGATCGACACCGCCCAGTGCGGCAGCCCGTGGAGGTAGTTCGTCGTGCCGTCGAGTGGGTCCACGATCCAGCGCCGCGTGGGATCCTCCCCCGGCGTCTCGCCGCTTTCCTCGGCCAGCCAGCCATAGGTGGGGCGCGCCCGCGTCAGCTCTTCGCGGATGATCTCCTCGGCGCGGATATCGGCGCGGCTCACGAAGTCGCCCGGCCCCTTGGAGGAGACCTGCAGCTGCTCGACCTCCGCGAAGTCCTTCACGAGCGACCGCCCCGCCTTGCGGGCGGTGTTCATCATGACGGTCAGATTGGCCGAGCCTTGCATGTCGCGTCTCCGGGAAAGCGTCAGGCGCGCCGTTTAGCGCCCGCTCCGCGCCGGGGCAAGGCGCGATCAGTTGCGCGCGCGCAGCACTCTTAGGCCCTTGCTGCGCATCTCGTAAGGCCACCGCTCGGGCGAGTAGACGCCGTGTTTCATGTAGACGCTCTCGAGCGGCACGTATCCCGCGGCGCGGTTGGGAGTATAACTTCCCGTGATCGCGCGCTTGCCATCGACGAACGCGGTCATGTCGAACCCGCCCGACCCGTCGAATTCCAGGAGAACGCGCAGGTTCTGCACCGTTCCCCCGCGTTGCAACGTGGGCCCGGTGTGCCGCGCGCGGGTGAGCGCGGTGTTCTCTTCGCAGAAGTTCGACCCGCCGGTGCGAGAGTAGTCGCTGAAGATCTCGAGCTGGTTGCGCCCGTTCCAGATCAGGCTCATCGGCGGCGCGCAGCCGTCACGGGACTGGTCTGAATGAACCTGGAAGACCGCGAAGAGCCCGGTGTCCTGATTGCGCAGCGCAACGTCGCTTTGGATGGAGATGTTGGTCTCGAAAAGGTAGGTCGCGGGCCGGTTCACCCGGATCGTCTTGCCCGTCAGCTCCGTGCGTTGCTGGTAGGTACCACCAGTGCACCTGTTGGCGCTCGGCGTGAAAAGATGCGTATCGCCCGACTTGCGATAGGCCCCGCGATCGACGCTGCAGCTCACCTTCCAGTTCATGCGCTCCTGCGCCCATTGCTGCGCCGCAACCTTCTGCGGTGCATGGGCGCCGGCGAGCGCAAGCGTGGCAGCCAGCGCAATCCACTTCAACTCGGAAAACATGATTGCTCCTCACGGGTCCATTTTTCGCGGACGGTGCGAAAACGGGGCGCGGGGGTCAAGCCCCCTAGCGGCGCTGGAGCTTCAGGGGCTCGGAGCGGGCCAGTTTGAGAAGATGCGCCATGAAAGGCTTGGTCGCGTCCTCCTCGCGGACCGCCGCGTAAAGGCGGCGAGTAATCCCGTCCCGCGTGAGCGGCCGCGTCACGTAATCGGAATTGTAGCGTACCTCACGCACCACCCAATCCGGCAGCACGGCGACCCCGCGGTTCGAGGCCACGAGGAGCAGGATCACGGCAGTGAGTTCCACCTGCCGGATGCCCCGCGGCTCCACCTTCGCGGGCATCAGGAGCTGGGAGAAGACATCGAGCCGGGACCGCTCCACCGGGTACGTGATGAGCTGTTCGTCCCGGAAATCCTCCGCCTCCACAAAGGCCTTCTCCGCCAGCGGATGGGCCGACGAGGCCACGAACACGGCCTCGTAGTCGAAAAGCGGGGCGAAGGTGATCCCGTCGAGGTCCTCGGGGTCCGAGGAGACGACGAGGTCCACCTCCTCGCGCGCGAGCGCGGGCATCGCCTCGAAGGCGAGGCCGGGCCTGATGTCCACGTCCACGTCGGGCCAGGCCTTGCGGAAGGCCTCAAGCACAGGGAAGAGCCATTCGAAACAGGCATGGCATTCGATGGCGATATGGAGCCGCCCGGTCTTGCCCGCCTGGAGCCCGCGGAATTCGTCTTCCACGGCGGAAATCTCCGGCAAGACCTTCTCCGCCAGCCGCAGCATCCGCATCCCCGCCGAGGAGAGCTTCAGCGGCTTCGTCCGGCGCACGAAAAGGTCCACGCCCACCTGGTCCTCGAGACCCTTGATCTGGTGGGAGAGCGCGGACTGCGTGATGTGGAGCAGGTCCGCGGCCCGCGCGAGGCCGCCCGCCTCGTGGATCATTTTCACGGCGCGCAGATGCTTGAGGTCGATATGCAAATTATTCTCATCATCTAAGTGAGGATCATGAGTTTGTATAATGGCGAGGAAGACTAGATCAAGGCGTCCAAACAGGAGGCCCCCATGTCGTACCCCGCCGTTTCATTCGAGTTCTTCCCGCCGAAAGACATTCCCGCCTCCTTCGGGCTCTGGGACGCCGCGCAGGCGCTTTTGCCCTTCGGCCCGCGGCATGTGTCGGTGACCTACGGCGCCGGCGGCACCACGCGGGAGCTCACGCACGAGACGGTAACAGCGCTCTCGCGGCAGGGGGCGCAGGTCGCCGCGCATCTCACCTGCATCGAGGCCTCGCGCGCCGAGACGCTGGCCATCGCCGAGGGCTACCGCGCCGCGGGCGTGACCGACATCGTGGCGCTGCGCGGCGATGCCCCGGGCGGCGGGGCGTTTGCCCCTCATGCCGAGGGCTTCACCTCCTCCGTGGAGCTCGTGGGCGCGCTGGCCGCTGACGGCTTTGACGTCCACGTGGGCGCCTATCCCGAGCCCCATCCCGAGAGCCGCAGCGCGCGCGCCGATCTCGAATGGCTCCGCGCCAAGTTTCAGGCGGGCGCAAAGACCGCCGTGACGCAGTTCTTCTTCGAGGCCGAGACCTTCCTCCGTTTCCGCGATGCCTGCGCCGATGCTGGGATTTCGGCGCCGATCGTGCCGGGCATCCTGCCGATCCACAATTGGGCGTCAGTGGCGCGCTTCGCCAAGCGCTGCGGCACCGAGATCCCCGCCGAGCTCGCCGCGGCCTTCGAGACCGCCGAGCGCGATGGACGCAGCGATCTCCTGGCGCTGGCCCATGCCGCGGAGCTCTGCTCGGCGCTCGTCGAGGAAGGCGTGGAGCAGCTTCATTTCTACACGCTCAACCGCCCCACCCTCACCCGCGATGTCCTCCGCGCGCTGGGTCTTCCCCGCCAGGAGCCCTTGCGCGACGTGGCCTGAGCGGCCTAGCGTCCGCCCGAACCGCCGGGAGGTCGCCCATGTTCGTCGCCACACGCCCAGAAGAGCTGCCCTCGCGCGAGACGCTGCTCTCGCTCTCGGGGCTCGAATTCATGGAGGCGATGCTGCGCGGCGAGATCAGCCGGCCGCCGATCTCGGGACTGATGAATTACCGCGTGCACGCCGTGGAGCCCGGCATGGTGGCCTTTCGCGGCACCGCCGAGTTCGCCCATACCAATCCCATGGGCGGGGTCCACGGGGGCTGGTACGGCACGCTTCTCGATAGCTGCATGGCCTGCGCCGTGATGACGACGGTGCCGAAAGGCGCGGTCTACACGACGCTGGAATACAAGATTAACATCACCCGCGCCCTGCCCACCGGCATCGAGATCGAGGCGCGGGGCGAGGTGAGCCACGCGGGCCGTTCGACGGGCGTCTCCACCGGCGCGATCCGGGGCGTCGCGGACGGCAAGCTCTACGCCTCGGGCTCCACCACCTGCCTCATCATGGACATGTCCGGCTGATCAGGAGGCCGTGCCGCCTTCTTCGCCCGGCACCATGGGCAGGACATCGATCGACACGCTCTCGTGGACGCGCTCGGAAGGATCGCGCCCCACGCGCCGCGGCCAGCGGTTCCAGAAGAATTTCTGCCACCCGCTCCAGGCCCCGATGGAGGGCGCATGGGCATCGCGGGGGAAGCCGTCCCGCCAGCCGGGCGAGAAGCTCAGCCCGCTCTCCTGCAGCCGCTCCATGAGCCATACGAAAGGAATGTTCGCCAGCGGCCGCGCGGCGTGGAAGCCGCGAAGCTGCCCGCCGACATCGCCATGGGTGCCGCGGAACCAGACCTGCTCGAGCCGGCCGCGCCAGTGTGGCTTCCGCGCCCAGAGCACGGGCGCGAAGGCCCGCCGCGTCTCGTTGAGCGCCAGCGCCTGATAGCCCGCGCGCACATGGGGCCCGAGGGTGTGATCGTGGAAATGATGGAGCCGGTCGGTGATCATCCAGATCAGCGGCAAGCGCAGGCCGAGCGCCTTCACCGTGTCCCAGACGGCCACCGCCTCGATCTCCACGTGGTCATGGCAGTGCCGCCCGGCGAAGGCCTCCGCCGCCGCCACGCGCTTGGGTGCACAATAGAGCCGGTAGACCTCGCGCAGGTGCCGCTCCGTGGCCGCGTCATGGCGCAGAAGCCCCACGCGGCCCACGATGCCCGCCAGCGAGCGCGCCGCGTAGGCCCCCCGCGAATAGCCGATGAGGTAGATCCTGTCCCCCGCCCGGTACTGCGAGGCCAGCCAGCCATAGGCGCGCTTGATCTGGCCGTTGATCCCGTCTCCCGTGGCGATGGCCAGCGCATCGCCCCAATCGCCCCATGGCAGCCCGGCCTCGTAGTAGAGCGCCACGTCATTGCCGCCATGGCCGCGGATCAGCTTGGCCGCGAGCCCCGCATTCGTCTCGCAGCCGGGATCGAGGGTCGACATGGTCCCGTCGAGGATCACCACGAGCTTGCGATAGCTGCGCGCGCGCGGCGCCACGGCCACCTGCCGGAAGCGCTGCCCGAAAAGCCCGCTCAGTCGGTCAAGGAGCCCCATGGGCAGCTCCCGGGAGGATGGCCAACATCGTCATGCCCCGACCATAACCCCGAAATCCTGAAGGGAGACACACCTTTAGGTGACGCATCCCCGCGCCGCATTTGACGCCTTTAAGCCCTGCTGTCACTTCGCTAGACAACGCCAGCACAACCCAGAGCCGGGACCCGCCGCCATGGACAAGACCTTCAACGCCGCCGAGGCCGAAGCACGCCTTTATGCCGCCTGGGAAGAGGCGGGCTGCTTCAGCGCCGGAAAGCACGTAGAGAACGCCGAGACCTCCGCCTACTGCGTGATGATCCCGCCGCCCAATGTCACCGGCGTCCTTCACATGGGTCACGCCTTCAACAACACGCTGCAGGACATCCTCACGCGCTGGCACCGGATGCGCGGCTTCCACACGCTCTGGCAGCCCGGCACGGACCACGCGGGCATCGCCACGCAGATGGTCGTGGAACGCCAGCTCATGGAGACCCAGCAACCGGGCCGCAAGGAGCTCGGCCGCGAGAAATTCCTCGAGAAGGTCTGGGAGTGGAAGACGCAATCGGGCGGCACGATCCGCGATCAATTGAAGCGCCTCGGCGCCTCCTGCGACTGGTCGCGCGAGGCCTTCACGATGTCCGGCGCGCCGGGAGTGCCCCCCGAGCTAGCAAAAGCAAACGAGGGCAATTTCCACGACGCCGTCATCAAGGTCTTCGTGAAGATGTACGAGCAGGGCCTCATCTACCGCGGCAAGCGTCTGGTGAACTGGGATCCGCATTTCGAGACGGCGATCTCCGATCTCGAGGTCGAGAATATCGAGACGCCGGGCCACATGTGGCACTTCAAGTACCCGTTGGCGGGCGGCGCGACCTACGAGTACGTGGAGAAGGATGACGACGGCAACGTCACGCTGCGGGAGACGCGAGACTACATCTCCATCGCCACGACGCGGCCCGAGACGATGCTGGGCGACGGCGCGGTCGCCGTTCACCCGTCAGATGAGCGCTACGCGCCAATCGTCGGAAAATACTGTGAAATCCCGGTGGGTCCGAAAGAGCACCGCCGCCTGATCCCGATCATCACAGATCCCTATCCGGACCCCGACTTCGGCTCGGGCGCGGTGAAGATCACCGGCGCGCACGACTTCAACGACTACGCCGTGGCCAAGCGCGGCGGCATCCCGATGTACCGCCTCATGGCCTTCGACGGCACCATGCGCGCCGACGGCGCCCCCTACGCCGAGGAGGCTGAAAAAGCGCAGGCCCACGCGAAGGGTGCCGCGTTCACGGAAAACGAGGCCGACGCGATCAACCTCGTTCCAGACGATCTGCGCGGGCTCGACCGCTTCGAGGCGCGCAAGAGGGTGGTGGAGCAGATCACCGCTGAGGGCCTCGCGGTGATGGTCGAAGCACCCCACGCCCCGGACACCGATCCGGGGCCTCCGCCTGCTGAGGGAGAGGTCCCGGGTCAAGCCCGGGACGAGTTGATCCCTTTGGTGGAGTCCAAACCCATCATGCAGCCCTTCGGCGACCGCTCGAAGGTGGTCATCGAGCCCATGCTCACCGACCAGTGGTTCGTGGACACCGACAAGATCGTCGGCCCCGCCCTCGACGCAGTGAAGAACGGCGACGTCAAAATCCTCCCCGAGAGCGGAGAGAAGGTCTATTACCATTGGTTAGAGAACATCGAACCCTGGTGCATCTCCCGCCAGCTCTGGTGGGGCCACCAGATCCCGGTGTGGTACTATCCCCCACTCGGATGGTCCGACGAAGACGAAAAAGTTGCTCAAAAGTACGTTCGACGAAAGCCGAGGTCGCCAACCTCGGACATGGCAAATCATGTCTGTGCTTCAAGCTTCGAAGACGCAAAGGCACAAATCCTACATAATCTTCATCATTCTGTGCACCGTGGAACGAAGGTGGAGATACTGGAAGGAGAACCCTTGGCGGGTCACACTGGCATTTGGGACACCGACGACGGGGTCCCGGCCTTTTACCTTCATCGCGACCCCGACGTCCTCGACACCTGGTTCTCCTCCGGCCTCTGGCCCATCGGCACCCTCGGCTGGCCCGAGGACAGCGAGGAGCTCAAACGCTACTTCCCCACCACCGACCTGATCACCGGGCAGGACATCCTCTTCTTCTGGGTGGCGCGGATGATGATGATGCAGCTCGCGGTCGTCGACGACATCCCCTTCAAGAACGTCTACCTCCACGGCCTTGTCCGCGACGCCAAGGGCAAGAAGATGTCGAAGTCGACCGGCAACGTCGTGGACCCGCTCGACATCGTCGATGAATACGGCGCCGACGCGCTGCGCTTCTCGTCGGCGGCCATGGCGGCCCTCGGCGGGGTGCTCAAGCTCGATATGGAGCGCATCAAAGGCTACCGGAATTTCGGCACGAAGCTTTGGAACGCGGCGCGCTTTGCGGAGATGAACGGCGCGCTCTCGGCCCGCGGGGCCGTGTACAAAACGCTCAACACCGGCTCCGCGAATGTACAAAACAGTACAAATCGCTGGATTATCGGCGAAACGGCGAAGGTCCGGGAGGCGGTCGACGAGGCCCTCGCCGCCTACCGCTTCAACGACGCCGCCTCCGCGCTCTACGCCTTCGTCTGGGGCAAGGTTTGCGACTGGTATGTCGAGTTTGCCAAGCCCTTGCTTTCAAACGAGGAAACCGCGCAGGAGACCCGCGAGGTCATGACCTGGGTACTGGAGCAATGCTGCATCCTGCTCCACCCGATCATGCCCTTCATCACCGAGGAGCTCTGGGCCCAGACGCCCCGGGAGCGGATGCTCGCGGTCACGGAATGGCCGACCTATGGCACTGATATCGTTGATAAATCAGCGGATCAGGAGATCAACTGGGTCATCACGCTTATCGAGAATATCCGCTCCGCGCGGGCCCAGATGAACGTCCCCGCTTCTGCCCGCATCCCCCTCGTCGCCGTCGACATGGACGCAGCCGGGGCCGCCGCGCTCGCCGCGCAATGGCCCCTCATCGAGCGCCTCGCCAGGGTCGAAGGCCCTGAAAACACTGGCGAAATGCCCAAGGGCGCGCTCGTCATCTCCGCGCCCGGATGCACCCTCGGCCTTCCCGTCGCCGATCTCATCGACGTCGACGCCGAGCGCGCGCGACTGACGAAGAGCGTTGGCAAACTCGACAAGGAAATCAAGGGCTTGGAAGGGCGTGTGAACAATCCGAAGTTCGTTGCCTCCGCCCCTGACGACGTCGTCGAAGAAGCCCGCGCCAATCTCGCCGCCCGCAAGGAAGAGCGGGACACGCTGTCGGCCGCCGTGGAGCGACTGGAGGAAATGGCATAAGCCATGACCGATAAGCGACTGACAGAGCTCGCAAAATCTCTGCCGGCATCGGTCCCGTTCGTGGGTCCGGAGGCCATGGAGCGCGCGCGCGGCGCGGCGTTCCAATCCCGGCTCGGGGCCAACGAGAGTGTATTCGGCCCCTCGCCGCGGGCAGTCGAGGCGATGGCCAAGGCGGCGTCAGAGGCATGGAAATACGGCGATCCGGAGATGAACGACCTCCGCCAAGCCCTTGCCGCACATCATGAAATCGACGCCAAGCACATCATCGTCGGAGAGGGCATAGACGGCCTCCTCGGCCTCGTGGCGCGCCTCGTTGTGAGCCCGGGCGACCGCGTCGTCACATCCGCCGGTGCCTACCCGACCTTCGACTACCATGTCGCCGGCTTCGGTGGGGAGATCGTCCGCGTCCCCTACCGCAATGACGCCGAGGATCCCGCGGCCCTTCTGTCCAAGGCAACCGAGGTCAGGGCCAAGCTGATCTACTGGTCCAACCCGGACAATCCCATGGGGACGTGGCACCCCGCGGGTGTGGTCTCTCGCGCGATCAGCCATGTACCCCCGGGCGCGCTCCTCGTCCTTGACGAAGCCTATATCGACACAGCCCCTGCGGGCACTGCCCCTGCGCTCGACCCGGCGGATGCGCGGGTCATCCGGATGCGCACGTTTTCAAAGGCTTACGGGCTCGCAGGCGCGCGCGTGGGCTATGCGATCGGACCGACCGCGCTCATTTCCGCGTTCGACCGCGTGCGCAATCACTTCGGCATGAGCCGCGTGAGCCAGGCCGCTGCCATCGCGGCTTTGAGCGACCAGGAGCACCTCGCCGAGACTCTGCGCGCCATCCAGGCTTCGCGGAGCGAACTCACGCGGATCGCCCGCGAGAACAAGCTGACGGCCCTGCCCTCGGCCACCAACTTCGTCACCATCGACTGCGGGCGAGATGGCTCCTTCGCCGTGCTCGTCCTCGAAGGGTTGCTCAAGCGCGGCATCTTCGTGCGCAAGCCCATGGTGCCACCGCTCGACCGCTGCATCCGTGTGAGCTGCGGGCGCCCGGAGGACATGGCCGCCTTCAGCAAGGCCTTGCCCGAAGCCCTCGAAGAGGCAAGCGGCTGAAAAGCTGCGCGTTTCTTGCGCGCCTGCGCACCGAGCTAGGCGGTAACGAAACTTTCGCTTTTCTTGGGCAGATCTGCCGCTACCGTTGCGACAGGAGGCCAGATGAGCAACGAGAATTTTACCCCTAAGGAAGCGCCCAACTACACCAACGCGTTTCTGGCTATCATGCTCCCCATCGCGTTCTTCGCGCTCTGGATCATTGCGGGTCTCTTCGGGTTTGCCTGGGTCATCCTCTCAGCCATGGGGGCCGAGGTCGCCTATCGTCGGTTCACCGGCAGCCGCTCCTGAAATCACCGAGGCCGCCGCACGTGTGCCGCCCTCTCCGTGGGGGATGCCCAGCGCGGTGAGCCCAGCCTCGATGGACCCCAGCGTGCCCAGGATCGAGTGCGCGTTCACATGCCCCATATGCCCGACGCGGAAGAAGCCGTGCCATGCCGGATCGTCGCTCGGCGCCATGCCGAGCCCGATGCCGAGCGTCACGCCGGCCACCTGATCCATCCATTCGCGGAGCGCCGTCCCATGCGGGGCGCCGATCCTGAGCGACGTAACAGCGTTGGAGCGGTGTGACGGATCGGGGACGTTGAGCTCCAAGGGTCCCTCTTCGCCCCAGGCCTCAAATGCCGCCCAGACGGCGCGCGCCAGCGTGGCGTGCCGGTCGATCACGGCGTCGAGCCCCTCTTCGTGAACGATCATGTCGAGCGCTGTGCGCAACCCGTAAAGATGGTGCGTGGGCGCCGTCCCGTCAAAGAGCTGGTAGTATTGCCCTGGATTGGCGCGCGGACGCCAGTCCCAGTAATGGGTGACGCAGGCGGCCTCCTCGCGCGCCGCATCGGCCTTGTCGGAGAAGAAGACGAAGCCCATGCCCGGCGGGGTCATCAGGCCCTTCTGGCAGCCCGCCACCATGACATCGACGCCCCAGTCATCCATCCGAAAATCGTCGCAGCCGAGGCAGGCGATACAGTCCACCATGAGCATCGCCGGGTGCCCGGCTGCGTCCATGGCGGCCCGGAGGGCGCCGATATCGCTCTTCACGGAGGTGGAGGTGTCCACCTGAACACACAGGATCGCCTTGATCTGGTGGTCCTTGTCGGCACGCAGCGCGTCTTCGACCTGTGTGTAGCCCATGGCGGACCGCTTCCCGAAGTCGATGAACTCGCACTCGATCCCGAGATACCCGGCCATGTTGGACCAACCATGGGCGAAAAAGCCCGTTGCCAGCACGAGGACCTTGTCGCCCGGAGAGAGCGTATTCGCGAGCGCCGCCTCCCAAGCCCCGTGCCCATTGGCAATGTACATCGCCACATGTCCCGTGGATCGCGCCACGGCCTTGAGATCGGGGATGATGGACGCCGTCATTTCCACGAGCTGGCCCGCATAGATGTTCGGCGCGGGGCGATGCATCGCCTGGAGCACCCGGTCGGGGATCACGGAAGGCCCTGGGATCGCCAGCATGGGGCGACCTGCCGCGAGAGACTGTCGAATGGCACGCGTTTGATTGTTCATGCTTGCGAGGTATGCCGAGGCCCACGCCCCGTCAAACCTTGCTTGGCCCGGGCCTTGCGCCTAGAGGTGGCACAGCCCAAATCATGGGCACCCGAGCAGACCGACATGACCTCCCTCCGACAGAGCATAAAGGGCTTGGCCCGCATCACGCCCGAGACCCTCTCGACGCGGCTAGGGCGCGTGTGGGCTTACGTCTGCTACAATCTGTTCGACCACGGCTTTCTCCGGATCTGGTGGACCAACCTCGAGGAAATCGCGCCGGGCGTGTGGCGCTCGAACCAGCCCGGGCCGCAGCGGATGGCGCAATACGCCCGCATGGGGATCAAGAGCGTCCTTATCCTGCGTGGCAGCGGTGAGAAGGCCCACTTTCAGTTGGAGCAGGAGGCCGCCGCGCGACACGGCATCAAGCTCCACATCCTCGGCATCCATGCGCGCAAAGCAGATCGCGCAAGCGCCCTCCTCGCGCTCCTTAAGACCTTCGAGGAGATCGAAGGCCCGTGGCTCATGCACTGCAAATCGGGCGCGGACCGGGCGGGCCTTGCCTCCGCGCTCTATCTGCTCTCCATCGGGCGGCCGCTTTCAGAAGCGCGCAAGCAGCTCTCCTGGCGCTATGTTCACCTCAAGAGCACGCTCACCGGCGTCCTTGATGTCCTGCTGGACCAGTATGAAGAGACGCTCGAAGAGGAGCCGATGGACATCAAGACCTGGCTAGAGACGAGGTATGACCGCGCGCGGCTGACCAAGGAATTCCAAGAAGGACGCCGTCATGGCAAGCCCTGGCCTAGAAAGTGAGATGAGCGACACTGCCCGCTTGCGCTGGCTTTGGCGCAGCTATGGGCGTCGGCACCTGCCCCTGCTCCTCCTCGCGATCTTTCTCATGTCTATCGAGGGCTCGATCCTCGGGGCTGTGAGCCTCTTGATGGAGCCCATGTTCGATCGCGTTTTCGTGGAGGGTTCCACCTCCGCGCTCATCTTCGTGGGGGGCGGATTTTTCGCGCTCTTTACGCTGCGCGCGCTCACATCCTCGGCCCAACGCGTGCTGATGACGGTCATCGGCCTCCGCGTTTCGGCCTCCATCCGGCTCGACCTCCTCAACCACACCATGGGCCTCGACGGAGATTTTCACTCGACGCATCCGCCCGGCTACATGATCGAGCGCGTGAAGGGAGATACCGGCGTCGTTGTCGCAAACGGCAAGTCCATCGTGACGGGCGTCGGGCGTGACATCATCTCGCTCATCGTCCTCTTCGGCGTCGCCATCAGCGTGGACCCAGTTTGGACGGCCGTGGCGCTCATCGGCATTCCCCTGCTCTTTGCCCCCGCAATCGCGATCCAGAAGTTCATCCGAGACCGCTCAACGCGCGCCCGGGAGGCCGCCGCGCGCATGGCCTTGCGGCTCGACGAGGTCTTTCATGGCATCAACACGGTCAAGCTTTCCAGGCTCGAGCGATACCAATCTGACCGCTACCAGGGCGCCACCGACACATTCAACCGCTCCGAGACCGAGAGCGAGCTCGGGCGCGCCATGATCCCCGGCCTGATCGACGTGCTCACAGGCGTGGGCATCCTCGGGGTGCTGGCCTATGGCGGCGGCGAGATCGTGAGCGGCGAGAAGACCGTCGGCCAGTTCATGTCCTTTTTCACCGCCATCGCTCTCGCCTTCGAACCGGTGCGCCGCTTGGGCAACCTTTCAGGCGCGTCGAAGACGCTGGCCGCGAGCCTCGAGCGGATCCAAACGATCTTCTCGACGAGACCGACCCTGACCATTCCGGCCAACCCGAAGCCCGCCCAAGCAGGCGAGATCCGCTTCGAGGACGTGCACGTGGCCTACGGCGAAACGCATGCGCTCGACGGTTTGAGCCTCAGGGCTGCAGAGGGAAAGGTGACCGCGCTCGTCGGGGCCTCGGGCGCGGGCAAGAGCACGGTCTTCAACGCCCTCACCCGCCTCTCCCCGCTCACCAGCGGCCGGGTGAGCGTCAATGGCACAGACATCACCGAGGTTCTGCCCTCGGACCTCCGCGGGCTCATCTCGGTCGTCAGCCAGGACGCGTTGCTCTTCGACGATACGCTGCGAGAGAACATCACCTTCGGCCTGCCGATTGAGGACGATCAGCTCGAGCAGGCGCTCGAAGCGGCCCACGTGGCAGATTTCCTGCCAAAGCTGCCCGCGGGCCTTGAAAGCCCCGCCGGGCCGCGCGGCTCGAACCTCTCCGGCGGCCAGCGTCAGCGGGTCTCGATCGCTCGCGCCCTCCTCAAGGATGCGCCGATCCTCCTCCTCGACGAGGCCACCTCCGCCCTCGACGCCGAGAGCGAGCTCAAGGTGCAGGAGGCGCTGTCCCGGCTCAGCACCGGGCGGACGACGCTCGTCATCGCGCACCGCCTCTCCACCATCCGGGATGCCGACCGCATCGTGGTGATGGACCGCGGACGCGCCGTCGAAGAGGGCACCCATGAAGAGCTGCTCGCCCTGGGCGGGGCCTATGCCCGCCTCCACGCGCTCCAGTTCCGGGAGGAAGGGGCGTGACGCGCAAGCTCATCCGCGTCAGCGGGGCCGACCGGGTCGATTTCCTCGAGAACCTCGTGACGAACCACGTGACCGGCCACGAGGACGGGCTTGTCTATTCCGCCCTGCTCACGCCCCAGGGGAAGCTCATCGCGGATTTCTTCCTCGTACCTGATGACGATACGATCCTCATCGACGTGGACAGCGGCGTCGCGCAGGCGCTGGCACAGCGGCTCACCATGTACAAGCTCCGGGCTGACGTCTCCCTCGATTGGGATCCCCGCGAGGTCGCGCAGGGGGCGGGCCCGATGCCCGAGGGCGCCTTTCCCGATCCGCGCCACGCCACCCTCGGCTGGCGCCAGTACGGCGCGACGCCTGCAACGCTCGAGGATTGGGACGCCCGCCGCGTGGCGGCCTGCATTCCCGAATGGGGCGCGGAGCTCACCGCCGACACCTTCATCCTCGAAGCCGGGTTCGAACGCCTCTCCGGCGTGGATTTCCGCAAGGGCTGCTATGTGGGCCAGGAGGTCACGGCCCGCATGAAGCACAAGACCGAGCTGCAGAAGGGCTTCGTCCGCGTTCGCGTCGAGGGCCCCGCCACGCCGGGCACGGAGATCACCTCCCAAGGCAAACCCGCGGGGACGCTTCACACGCGGGTGGGCGACGAGGCCATCGCCTTTCTGCGGTTCAAGCGCGTTTCAGATGAGATGTCGGCAGGCTACGCAAGCGTCACGCGCCTCTAAGAGGGCCGCAAAAATAGGAGCGCAAGGCACGGCTTCTTTGTGCCCCGTACCTCCGCCGGAGGCATCCGCTCGCGCAAGGAGCGCGGAGGTCAGCAAGTTTAGGCGCGTTCGGAGTATTCCATCGTCTCGGTGTTCACGACGATCATCTCGTCCTGCCCCACGAAGGGCGGCACCATCACTTTCACACCATTGTCGAGGATCGCGGGCTTGAACGAATTGGCGGCGGTCTGCCCTTTCACGACGGGTTCGGTCTCCACCACCTGGCAGGTGACCTTCTGGGGCACCGTCGCGTTGAGCGCCTCGCTTTCGTAATACTCGATCTGCACTGTCATGCCGTCCTGCAGGAACGGACGACGATCACCGAGGATCTCGGACGGAAGCTCGATCTGCTCGTAGCTTTCCATGTCCATGAAGACGAGCATCCCGTCGGTCTCGTAGAGGAATTGCTGGTCCTTCTGCTCGAGGCGCACGCGCTCCACCTTGTCGGCGCTTCTGAACCGCTCGTTGAGCTTCGAGCCGTTGCGCAGGTTGCGCAGCTCGACCTGCGCGAAGGCACCGCCCTTGCCGGGCTTCACATGATCGACTTTCACAGCGGACCACAGCCCATCATTGTGCTCGAGCACGTTTCCAGGACGGATCTCGTTTCCGTTGATTTTCGGCATGTGTCAAAACCGCGACGAAAGGTTGAAGGAAGTGTGAACGTGCCTATATCTCCCGCCAGTGCCGGAGACAAGCGCTCCCATTTGTATGCGAAAACGGGAAGTCATGCGCTCATCGCATGGCTGGCATGCAATAAACTCTCCCCCGAATCGGGAGCAATCCGGCATACAGGGCGGACGCTGCCAGACCGCAAGAGCAATAATGAAGGACGCACGATGATCGATTTCGTCGACGGGACTGCTTTTAATAACGAACAAGGTAACCGCGCGCGCAAGCTGTTCGCCGCCGTGGTCCTTGCTGCTTTGGACGATGCCATCGCAGATGACAAGAAGTACGGGAATGGCCCCGAGCAAATTGCTCGCTGGGCACGCTCGCGTGACGGTCGCGAAGTGCTTTCCTGCGCGGGGATCGACCCCAACGAGCGTGTTGTAGATGGTCTGATGGAATTCGTGTCCAAAGGCGTGCGCACCTCCGTCGCGCTGAGCCGCGAGGAAAGCGAGCGTCGCGCTGCAGCGCAGGCGGAAGCCGCGTAACGCGACGACACACCGTTTTAAAGAAGCGCGCCCCGGGCTCCCCGCGGGCGCGTTTTTCATTTCAGAAGAAGACGTACCACGCAAAGAATGGCACCACCTGCAGGCTTGCAAGCAAGAGGAAGCCTGCCCGCCACAGCCAGGAGTGATAGCGCCAGAGGAGATACGCGGTCAGCACGAGGACGAGCCCGAGCTCGATCACGCCCACGACTTGCGCACCGCTGGCGCTGTCCCAGTAGGAAATCGGCGAGAAGAACTTCCAGTCCGTCAGCGGCCAGAAATGCATCCGCGCATCTTCGTTGTGGAGCGGGAAGTCGAAGGCGATGTGAAGGAGCGCCGCGCCACTGAGTGCGATGGCCCAGCCGGAGCGAAGCCAAAGGGCGAGCCCCAGCGCGATCCCCCAGAGCACGAACGAATTGTCGACGGCAAAAACCCGCTGCCAGGCCTCCGAAAAATAGAGCTGCCCGAAGACGATGTCGGGCGACGTCCCGAGCACGAGGAGGTGCCATCCCGCCAAAAGGTAGAGCGAGAGATCAGGGAGCGTGGCGCCCAGAAGCGCTGCCCATGTCACCTGGGCCTCCAGGGGCTTGCCAAAGGCTGCGGCCCCCATGATGAGATGCGCGGGTGTGTTCATGGCGCGGAGCCTAGGGGAGAGTTCGAGCATGGCCAAGGCGCTGATGATCCAGGGAGCCGGATCGAATGTCGGCAAGTCGGTGCTCGTGGCCGGGCTGGTGCGGGTGCTCCACCGCAGGGGCCAGCGCGTGGCCCCCTTCAAGCCCCAGAACATGTCCAACAATGCGGCCGTGACGGAAGATGGCGGCGAGATCGGGCGCGCGCAGGCGCTCCAGGCGCGTGCGGGTGGCATTCTCCCCCGCGTCGACATGAACCCCGTCCTCCTGAAACCCGAGAGCGAGATCGGCGCGCAGGTCATCGTGCAGGGTCAGCGCCTCACGACAGCAAAGGCGCGGGATTACGCGAAGCTGAAGCCGACGCTCCTGCCCCGGGTGCTAGAGAGCTTTCATCGGCTCGCGGCGGGTTTTGACTGGATCATCGTCGAAGGAGCGGGCTCGCCGGCCGAGGTGAACCTTCGGCCGGGCGATATCGCGAACATGGGCTTTGCGGAGTCGGCGGAGGTGCCCGTCATCCTCATCGGAGACATCGACCGCGGCGGCGTCATTGCCCAGCTCGTGGGCACGCAGGCCGTGCTCCCCGGCCCGGACGCTGCACGCATCAAGGGCTTTGCGGTCAACAAGTTTCGAGGCGACCCTACCCTCTTCCATGACGGCATGACCATGATCGCCGAGGCCACGGGCTGGGCCCCGCTCGGCATTATTCCCTGGTTCGGCATGGCCTCGAAGCTCCCCGCAGAAGACATCCTCGATATCGCCAGCTCCTCCGGCGAGGGCGTGAAGATCGCGGTGCCTCGCCTGCCCCGCATCGCGAATTTCGACGATCTGGACCCGCTCTCCGCCGAGCCCGGCGTCGAGGTGGACATCGTGGAGCCCGGCCGGGCTCTGCCCGGAGACGCCGCCGCGATCATCCTGCCGGGCTCGAAATCCACGATCGCGGACCTCGCGGCGCTCCGCACCGAAGGGTGGGACGTGGACATCACCGCCCATATTCGCCGAGGGGGCCATGTCCTCGGCATCTGTGGCGGCTACCAGATGATGGGCAACACGATCCATGATCCGGCGGGCCTCGAAGGATCGCCGCAAAGTGTCTCCGGCCTCGGCCTCCTCGATGTGGACACGGTCATGGAGCCCATGAAGCGCCTCGCACTCTCACAAGCATCGACCCGGGACGGCACGGCGATCTGGGGCTACGAAATCCACCTCGGCAAGACGGAAGGTCGCGCACAGTCCTGGCTGGAGCTGGACGGTCGCCCCGAGGGCGCCTCCGCCAAGGGCGGGCGGCTCCGCGGCTGCTACATCCACGGTCTTTTCACGAGCGATGCGTTCCGCGCGGAATGGCTGGCCGATATTGGCGGGCAGTCAGCGCTTTCGAACTACGAGGATACCGTGGAAGACACGCTGAATGCGCTCGCGGATCACCTCGAGGCAGCGCTCGATCTCGACGCCCTCTTCGCGCTCGCGGCGGACGTCTAGATCAGGTCCTGGCCCGCAAGGGCACGGTTGATCTCGCGTCGCACCAGCTTCCGGACATTGCGGGTGATGCGTTCGCCCAGCTCGCCCTGAAGCTCGGTGCGGACGATCTCGGTCACCATCTCGCGCAGTTGCTCTTCGTCGATCTGCGCGGCTGGGGACGCGGGGGCGTCGACGCCCTCGAAATCCGTGAAATGGTCGTCTTGGTCGCTGTCGAAAGGCGGCTCCGGGGCGCGGAAGGCCTCCGCCTCGTCCTCATCCTCGGCGTGCTCGAAGTCCATCGGCGCGCTGGCCGGCTCATCCGCGTCTGTGCCGTCCTCGTCCGAGACGTCTTCCCAAGGGACGCCGGCGACCGCTTCGTGGACGTCACCCTGCTCATCGTCGTCGGAGACCTCTTCGTCCACTTGAGGTGCAAATGACGGGGACAGGGTATCGAGACCCGTGTCGTAGTCGCCATCGAAGTCTTCGGCGCTTGCATCGGAGGCGCGCGTCACGAGCCGCAGGCCCTCGAGGGATGAGCGTGGCGCCGCAGGAGCCGTGGGCTCGGCATCCGCTTGCTCCGGCTCCTCGTTTTCCCCCGCCGCATGCGCTTCATCGGGGGCGTCGGCGAATTCGGGTTCGGCCTCTGCCGCGACGCTCTCCTCAAACTCGCCGTCGGCAGCGCGCCCGACAACGCGGGCGTCCCAGTCGATATCCTGAAGTCCGGCGAGGGTGTCATCCTTCGCCCCGTCCCCGTCTTCGGGCGCGGCGCTCATCGACGCCTCGAGCTCCTCGATCGCCCGCTCGAGCTCCGTGCGGACAACGTGGCTGGTGCGAAACACGAGTGCATCCTGCCCGGCATCCATTTCGGGCACGTCCTCTGGGGGCAGATCGTCGACCATGTCCTCGACCGGCTCGACTTGAACCGCGTCGTCATGCGAGTCGGCTTCCTGATCATCCAGGAGCACTGTCTCGGTGGGCTCGTCCGGCTCGGCTTCGGGGGTCTCCTCCTCTTCCGGCTCGACCGCGCCAGCCGCGTCCCCCTTGGGCTCGGCCACGCGTTGCGACTCCGTGAGAATGAGCGCATCGGGCGCAGGCGGCGTCTCCTGCCGCGGCGCGTTGTCCTGGGAAACAAGCCGTCGAATGGACGAAAGCACGTCCTCAATGTCCACGTTTGTCACGGGATCGCTCATCGTCGCACCACTTTTTGCCTCGCCAAGACGCTACGCCAAAGCGCCATACCGCACAACAGATACGAAAAGTCTTAGTTTTTTCCGAGGCTTTCGAGCACGCGGTCCAGCCGTTCGCCCACGGCGGAGCCCGGGGCATATTGCGGCGCGTTCCGCACCAGCTCGTAATAGGCCGCCGGATCGTAAAGCTGCACGGGCAGCCCGAGATCCTTTGCCGTCAGCCGACCGATGGCCTGCATGATCCCGTAGGCCGCGCGGAACTCTGCCGCGGCGGCGGTGACACGCGCCGCGCGCGCATCAAGAAGCTCCTGCTCGGCGTCTAGCACGTCCAGCGTCGTCCGGGCGCCAAGGGTGGCTTCTTCACGCACGCCCCGGAATGCCACGGTCGCGGCGCGGATCTGCTCATCGCTGGCCACGAGGCTCGCCCGCGCCACCGCGAGACGCGCATAGGCGCTCTCCACGTTTTGATCGACCAGGAGGTGCGCCTGATGCAGGTCAGCGCGGGCCTGATCGAGCGACGCTTGCGCCTGCCGTATCAGGGAATTGATCCGCCCGCCCTGGGAGATGGGTCCTCTGAGCGCCAAGCCGAGCTGCGTCGTGGAATCGAAATTGTCGCCCTCATCGAGGTCGAAAGACAGCGAAAGATCACCCGCGAGCGTTGGCTGCAAAAGCCGCTTCGCCCGCTCGAGACCGAGCTCGTTCGCCGTGATCTGGTTGCGCGCCTGAAGGATATCGGGGGCCGTCCGGCGCGCGATCGCCTTCGCCTCCGCGACTGTCGCCGGGATGGCCGGAAGCCGTGTCGGCTGGGTAAGATTGCCGGGAGCGCGCCCCACGGCCTCGCGAAACTGGGCGACCGCGATTGAGAGTTCTCCCTGCGCCGTCGCAAGACTTGAGCGGGCGGCGGCCAAGCGGCTTTGGGCAATCGCCACATCGGTCCGAGTGACCTCACCGACCTCGAACCGGTCCTCTGCGGCGCGCAATTCCTGCGTGATGAGGCGCACGTTGTTTTCGCGCAGGGCCACGGTTTCGAAGCCTTCCCGCACATCGAAGAAGGCAGTCACAGAATTGAACAAGACCTGGCTTTCCACGCGAAGCAGCGATTGGCGCGTCGCGAGGACGAGCTCTTTTTGCGTCTCGACGGTGAGAGCGTTGCGGCCAAAATCGAAGAGGGTCAGATCGAGCGACAGGGCAAAGGTCGAGTTGACCTCGTCCTGGAACACGGTCGGGTTGGTGTAGGTCGTTTGCAGCGCATAGCCGATCTGCGGCCGCAACACCGATACGGCCTGGGCCACGTCTTCATCGGCGGCGCGCAGCACCGCCCGGTTACGCTCGAGAAGGCCGGAATTCCGGTAGGTGTCCGCGAGGCTTTGGGTGATGGTCTCCGCGCTCGCCGGAGCCACAGCCGCAACGGAGAGGCCAGCCACCAATGCCGCAAGGTGCGTGGGGCGTCGGCACAGGCGTGCCGCGCGCTGCAAAGCCATTGAGATCATTGGTTTCCTCGCCAGATGAACAATACGGACGTGATACGCTTTGAGGCCACGCATCAGCGCGGAAACCGTTGCACAGGGGCCATCGCCCCGCAACACCGCTGCACGCGCAAAGCGGCTCTTTCTGTGCCAGTGTGACCTCCACACTCCTTGATGGTCTCGAAACAGGCAGGCCGACGCGGAGGCTCGCCGCTTTCGCTTGCGCTCGAGGGGCCATTCCACTACCTCGCACAGCGCGGCGTCATGGCGGAGTGGTTACGCAGCGGATTGCAAATCCGTGCACCCCGGTTCGATTCCGGGTGACGCCTCCATCCTCCAACTCCAAGAACCTGCGGCGCTGGACAGGCGCCCCCTGCCCGTGCTCCCGTCCGCGCAAGGGAGGACCGCCATGTCAGATTTCTTCGCCCATTGCCCGCCGATCGCTTTCGAAGGGCCGGACACCGAGAACGAGTTCGCTTTTCGCCACTATGACGCGTCGGCCCGCATCTTGGGGAAATCCATGGCCGAGCACCTGCGCTTCGCGGTGGCCTATTGGCACTCTTTTGCCTGGCCGGGCGGCGACCCGTTCGGCGGACAGACCTTCGAACGCCCCTGGTTCGGGGACACCATGGACCACGCGAAGCTCAAGGCAGACGTGGCCTTTGACATGTTCGCCCGCCTCGGCGTTCCGTACTTCTGCTTTCACGACGCCGATGTGCGCCCCGAGGGCGCGACCTTCGCGGAGAGCGAGGCGCGCCTGAAGGAGATGACAGATGTCTTCGCGGCCAAGATCGAGGAGACGGGGGTCGGGCTCCTCTGGGGCACGGCGAACCTATTTTCGCACCGCCGCTTCATGGCTGGCGCGGCCACCAACCCCGATCCCGAGGTCTACGCCTACGCGGCGGCCACCGTCAAAAGCTGCATGGACGCCACGAAAGCGCTCGGTGGGCAGAATTACGTGCTCTGGGGTGGGCGCGAGGGGTATGAGACGCTCCTCAACACCGACCTCGCCCGCGAACGCGCGCAGGCGGGCGCGTTCCTGAGCCGTGTCATCGAGTACAAGCACAAGATCGGGTTCACCGGGACGATCCTGATCGAACCGAAGCCCCAGGAGCCCACCAAGCACCAATACGACTACGATGTCGCGACCGTTTACGGCTTCCTCAAGGAGTTCGGCCTCGAGAGTGAGGTGAAGGTCAACATCGAGCAAGGTCACGCGATCCTCGCGGGGCATTCCTTCGAGCACGAGCTCGCGCTCGCGGCCTCCCTCGGCATCCTCGGCTCGGTGGACATGAACCGGAACGACTATCAATCCGGCTGGGACACCGACCAATTCCCCGACAATCCGCGCGAGATCGCCCTGGCCTATTACGAGATCCTGAAAGCGGGTGGCTTCACGACGGGGGGCACGAATTTCGATGCAAAGCTGCGGCGCCAGTCACTCGATCCCGAGGATCTGCTGCTCGCCCATGTCGGCGCCATGGATACCTGCGCGCGGGGGCTGAAGGCCGCCGCCGCGATGCTCGAGGATGGCGGTCTCGAAGAGATGCGCGCCGCGCGATACGCGGGTTACGAACGCTTTGATCCCACACAGGAGAGCCTTGGCGACCTGCACGCGCGCATGCTCGAAGCGCCCGCCCCTGAGCCGAAATCCGGTCGGCAGGAAAGGCTGGAAAACTACGTCAGCCGCTTCGTCTAGCGCGCCGCCGCGCGGAGACCGATGGCGCTGGACGCCAGTGAAAGCAGCAGGACAATGGAGAGGAAGATGCCAGCGGCATGGGCTTCCTCCCAGCCAAGGCGGGCGGTGATGAGCGTATTCGTCTGTGCGGTGGCCAGGGCCGCGAATGTCCGCGCGGCAAGGTAGCCCAGCGCGACGCCGAGCACCGTGCCCGCCGTGAGGAGCGCGGCCGCATAGGCCCAGATCACGGCAAGCTGGAAGCGGACCGGTGCCCCGAGGATGGATAGAAGCTCGATCTGGCGGGCAAAGAGCTTCGTGAGCACGAAGAGCGCGGTGAGGACACCGATGACGATGATGACCTGCGTGATCGTCACGAGCGCGCCCATGGCGGCGCGCGCGTCCCCCAAGATGCTGTAAAGATTTGCCAATTCCGTCCCGGGAAAGATCGCCATGAGGGCCTCTTCGGCATCGAAACGCGCGCGGAGCGCATAGGCGGCCGAAAGGCTCTCCGGCTTCACCACGATGGCCGGTGTCCCGGGAAAGAAACGCGCATCGAAGGGCGGGCCGAGCCAGTCATTTCCTGGCGCGTGCCCCGCGGCAAGACCGTGGGTGAGCCAGACGCCTTCGATCGGGGTCAGGAGCGCGTGATCCCACGGTGCGCCCGTCACCGACAGCCGGCCGACCACGGTGAGGGTGTCCCCGTGCAGCCCTTCCTCGGCGCTCTCGCCGAATCCGTGGGCGGGCTCGAAGCGCGCGCCGATCTCGATGGGATTGAGCGCCCCTGCGATCACGTCGAAGGGCTGCTCAAATCCGCGCCCCTCCAAAAGGACACCGCCCGACATGTGCTCCACGAGTTCCATGGTCGTCCCGATAATGGGCGCGCCCTCATGGCTGTCGCCAAATCCGAGCGGTGCGGCGAATTCGACGCCCGCGCTCTCCGCCACGGCGACGAAATCCTGCCCGCCCACAAGCCCCACATCCGAGGGCTCCGCGAACACGGATGCAAAGAGGAGCGTCAGCTCGCTACCGGGCGCGCCGATGACGAGGTCGAACTTGTCAGCGGCCCGCGCCGTCCCCTCGCGCACCGCCCGTTCCACGGCTGTCACTCCGATGCCCATGGACGTGGCGACCGCAATCAAAAGGACAAAGACGACGTTGATCCAGCGGTACCGCTTGAGAAGCGCCCCCACGAGGGGCCACGGCCTGAACCCGCGCAGGAGCACGACGCCGAGGGCCAGCCCGGGCAGGAGGACGGCAAGAAGCACCGCCGCGTTGCTCACGTGGCCAGCCTTCCGTGATCGAGGGTGACCACGCTCTCCATCCGCGTCAGCACGGCCGGGTCGTGGCTGACCACGATGAGGGTGGCGTCGCGCGCGCGCACTTCGCCAAGAAGCGTGTCGATGAGAGCCGCCCCCGCCACGGCGGGAAGGCTCGCAGTCGGCTCATCGGCGAGAATGATGTCAGGCCGGTGGGCCAGAGCGCGGGCAAGCGCCACGCGCTGCCGTTCACCGCCCGAAAAGCTCGCCACCGGTCGCTTCTCCTCCGTGATCTCGACCGTCTCGAGGAGCCCCTGCGCCGCGCGGGCAATCTCGCGACGTTCCGAGCGCGGACGAAAGAGCGCCTGGATCCCAGCATTCGATGGAGCCGAGAGCTCATCGAAGAGCAAATAATCCTGGAAGATCACCCCGATCCGTTCCGCGCGAAAGCGCGCGCGTGCGGGCGCTCGGCGGCTCAGAAGGTCCGTGTCGCCCCAGTGGATATCTCCCTCCGTCCGCTCTGCCCGGCCCATCAGCGCCTTGAGCAAGGTGGACTTTCCCGCGCCCGAGGCCCCTTGAATCCCGAGCGTCGCGCCCGCGGCGAGGCTGAGCTCCGGCACATCGAGGATCAAGCGGCCGGACCGCGCGAACACCTTGAGATCGCAGACTTTCAGAAATGCTGACACCTCGGGGGACCCTTCAGGCAGGTGATTGGTGGCGGAGGGTAACGCAGCCAAGATGGCAAACCAACCGAGAGGTGATCACTGTCCCCTGATCTGGCTCAAGGTCGCGCTTGGCGTCAGCGCCTCGATCCCGAGCACAAGCTCGATCACCGCCCCGCCGGGCGCGGCGAGCGCTGCATCGAGCGCTGGGGCGAAGGCCTCTGTTTCGCTCACGCGAACCCCGAGAAAGCCGTAAGCCTCCGCAAGCGCCGGGAAATCAGGGTTCTCAAGCTCCGTGCCCGAGACCCGCGCCGGGTACGTGCGTTCTTGGTGCATCCGGATCGTCCCGTAGGAGCCGTTGTTGACCACGAGGATCACGGGACATGCGCCGGCCTGCATCGCCGCGCCTAGCTCGTTGCACGTCATCTGGAAATCCCCGTCGCCTGCCATGCAGACGACCTGCCGCTCGGGATGGGCGATCTTTGCGGCGATGGCGGCCGGAATGCCATACCCCATGGCCCCCGATTGCGGCGCAAGGAGCCTCTGCCCTTGGCCAAAGCGGAAGAAGCGGTTGGTCCAGACAGCAAAGTTCCCCGCTCCGTTGGTCAAAATGGCATCGTCGTCGAGGCGTGCCTCGAGACGCGCGACCACCTCACGCATGTCGAGGGCGCCGGGCTGCGCAGGTGCAACGAGGCTCTCCTCGTAGGCGAGGCGCGCGGCAGGCTGGCCCCGATGGCGCACCCCCTTTAGCGCCCGGGCCATCTCGTTCGGGCCTGCATGGATGGCGATGTCCGGCTGGTATATCTTGCCCAGCTCGCCTGCGTCGGCGTGGCTGTGAATGATCGCCTGCCGCGGCACCGGCGCATCGAACAGCGTGTAGCCATCGGTCGTCATCTCCCCGAAGCGGATATTGAGCGCGAGGATCAGGTCGGCGTCGCGGATCAGCGCCTTGACCTGCGCTGTCATGCCCACGCCCGCGACCCCTGCAAAGTAGGGCGCGTGGTGATCGAGGAGATCGTGAAAGCGGAATGCGGCCAGCGCAGGGAGGCCCGCATCTGAGAGCCAGTCATGGAGGGCCGCGCGGCCTACGTCCGTCCAGCCGCCACCGCCGACTATCACGAGGGGGCGCTCCGCACCCTCTAGCCGGGATTTGACCGCGGAGAGATCGCCGGGCGACGCCTCGAGGCTCAAGGTGGACGGCGCAGCGAGCGGTGCGGCGTCCGTGAGCTCGACGAGCATGTCCTCGGGGAGCGCGATCACCACGGGCCCGGGGCGGCCCGTGGTCGCCACCCGCCAGGCGCGTGCGAGCACTTCCGGGATGCGCGCGGGATCGTCGATCTCGGTTGCCCATTTCGCCATGCGCCCGAACACCGCGCGGTAATCCAGCTCCTGAAAGGCCTCCCTGCCGCGCATCCAGCGCGCCACCTGGCCCACGAAGAGGATCATGGGCACGGAGCCTTGCATGGCCGTATGCACGCCGATGGAGGCGTTCGTCGCCCCCGGGCCCCGCGTGACCATGCAGATCCCCGGCTCCCCGGTGAGCTGGCCCCACGCGCAAGCCATGAAGGCCGCGCCGCCCTCGTGCCGGCTCAGTGTCAGCGAGATCGGGCTGTCATGCAGGGCATCGAGCACCGCCAGATAGCTTTCGCCCGGAACCCCGAAAGCCTGCCTTGCGCCAAGGGCCTCCATGCAAGCCACCAAGAGGGCGCCGCCGCTCCGCGTCGCTGCGCCCTGCGATGTCGCGCCGTCGCGCTCGTCGCTCTGTGTCTGATCTCGCGCCATGGCCGCACCCTATGCTCAAAGCCGAGGGAAGCGCCACCGCCACGCGCCTAGCCCGAAGAGATCGCCCGCAGCGGGATGATGCGCGGGTCGAAGATATCCGGAACGCCCTCGTTGAGCCGTCTCTCCAGAGCCTCGCCCAGCCGTGAGCCCGCGTGATGGATGGCGGCGTCCTGAAGCTCGGGCACGCCGATGAGGCCGCGCTCGAAGGCGGCCACTTCCGGCAGGCCGAAGAGGCCGCTGCCGGCCTTGCGCTGGCGCACGACGAAGCGATGCGCCTCGGTCACACCGGTATCTGGCCGTAGCTGGTGCCAGGCCGCCACCGCGGGCAGCGTGCCCGCGCGCAGCCCGCGCTCGCTCGCGTAAAGGCGCAGCAGCGCGGCCTGCCCCTCCTCCGAGGTGGAGGCCACGGACAGCCAGGAGGCAAAATCGAGGGCGCGGGGATCTAGGAATGTCAGGCCCAGCGCCGCCGCACCGCGCGACATGGCGCCCATGTCGGCACAGGGCGAGATATCGTTCACGAGCCCGAGCGCGTCCGCGGTGACGTGGATCCCGCGCCCTCCCCCGGTTGCCGGCGCGACGAAGACGGTCGCGCCGCGTTGCCGCGTGTCCTGCAATGCGAGCTCCAGCGGGTTCTTGGCGCTCAGGAAAAGGCCGAGCGGCGCGGCCATGAGAGGGCTGCCGAGGAGCTCCTGTCTTCCAGCGCGTAAGGCTTCGGGCAATCCGGGCTCGGAGCCGATCAAACGCACATTGATCCCGAGATCCCGCCCCATGCGTATGGCGGCCGTGACGGCGGCGTGCCGCGCCTCTGGCACCGCGACCGATACATCTTCTGCCCCGAGTGAAATCAGCAGGGCGAGCCCGTAGTCGAGAAGGCTCTGCTTCTGGACCTGCTGCAGGGGGTCCATCTTCTCCGAGGGCAGCCACAGAAGGCCTCGACGGGCGATGTATCTCTGGAATGTGGGCGCTCTTTTCATGTCTCTAGGCCGCCTTGCCCGCGGCACGACGCGCGTCCTGGAAGCGTCGCGCGGTGCGCGCCAGATCCGCGCGCCAATCTGGCGCGGCGATCCCGAAAACCTCCGACGTTCTCCGAGTGTCGAGCCGCCCGTTCAAAGGGCGCGGTGCAAGCCAAGGGACCGCCGACGCATGGTGCTGCGAGGTGATCTTCACATCGAGCCCCGCGGCGGCCACGGCCTCGCGCGCGACATCGGCGAGCGAAGCGGGCGCGTCCCCGGCGAAGTGATAGGTGCCGGAAAGGTCCGGCCTTTCAGCAAGTGTCTTGGCGATCTGCACGGCCGCCGCGGCTGCAGCGACCGCCGGTGTCGGCTGGGCGACGAGGTCGCCGCGCACCGCCAGCCGGTCTCTCGCACCGGCGGCGCGCAAAAGGGACCGCAGCACGTTGCGACCTTGCGCGCTGAAAAGCCAAGACGTGCGCAGAATGGCATGCACGCCGGCGGCGGCGCGCACCTGCTGCTCTCCGCGCAGGCGAGATCTGCCGAAGGCCTGGCACGGTGCCGTCGGGCTCTCCGGCGTCCATGGCGCGGACCCGTCCCCGGAAAAGACGAACTCGCTCGACATGTGGATGAACGGGATCCCGCGCGATGCGCAATGGCGGGCGAGGACACCGGGCGCCCGCCCGTTGACGAGAAAGGCACGCCCGCGCGATGTCTCGGCCCCGTCGATGTCGCCGTGGCAGGCCGCGTTGATGACCGCGGTCGGGGCGTGCTCCTCCATGCGCTGCACGCAGCGGCGCGCATCGGTGAGATCAGCCTGCTGACGCGACAGTACCGTGACCCCCGGCTGCCCGGACAAGGCGCGCCCGATCTGGCTGGTCGCCCCGAAGACGAGGAATCTGCCGTGCGGAGCGGTCATTCAACACCGCCTCGACCTGCCCGGGCGCGTGCGCCGGGACGCACCGGAGCGATTTTCGCAACGCACGTCACGGGTTAAGCCGATCTGAAAACACCCCGGGAGCTCGCTCCCGACCCCGAAAATCCACCTGCATGACCTCCGTCCCTCGATATTTCGAGAACCGTATGCCCTGGCGGATGAATCGCGGGTTAAGCCCGGGCCAAAAATTCAGGCGGCTTCGGAGACCGCATCCGCCACGGCCCGCACGACCTGCGCGAGGAGGGCCTCGTCGCTGGCCTCGGCCATCACACGGATCAGGGGCTCGGTGCCGGATTTCCTGATGAGAAGCCTGCCCTTGCCATCGAGCGCGGCTTCGGCCTCACGGATGGTTGCCTTGACGTGGTCTGCTTCAAGGGGCTCGCGCCCCGCGGCATAACGGACGTTTTCAAGCTTTTGCGGGCAGCGCTCGAAGACCCGTGTCAGTGCGCTCGCCGCATCGCCCGTTTCCACCATCGCGCTCAGGATCTGGAGCCCGGCCAGAAGACCGTCGCCTGTCGTGGCGTAGTCGGACATCACGATGTGACCGGATTGTTCTCCGCCGAGGTTGAAGCCGTGCTCGCGCATGGCCTCCACGACGTAGCGGTCGCCCACGGCGGTCCGGTGCAGCGTGAGCCCCTGCCCCGCGAGCCATTGCTCAAGCCCGAGATTGGACATCACCGTGGCGGCCAGCGTGTTGTGCTTGAGCCTGCCTTCCTTGGCCCAGCGCCCGGCGATGAGTGCCATCAGCTGATCCCCATCGACGATGGCACCGGTCTCATCGACGACGATGATGCGGTCTGCGTCCCCGTCGAGCGCGATGCCGATATGCGCCCCTTCGATGACCACGCGGTCCGCGAGCGCTTGCGGTGCCGTGGAGCCGCAGCCCTTGTTGATGTTGTAGCCATCGGGGCTCGCGCCGAGCGTCACCACGTCAGCCCCGAGTTCCCAGAGCACCTGCGGCGCGGTCTTGTAGGCTGCGCCATTTGCGCAATCGACGACGATCTTGAGCCCGCCGAGCCGCTGCCCCCGGGGCAGCGTGGATTTCACGACCTCCACGTAGCGGCCCGTGGCGCTTTCGACCCGGTTCGCGCGCCCGATCTTCGCCGGCTGGCAGAGCGGGACGCCAGCGTGGAAGAGCGCCTCGATTTCTGCTTGTGCGTCGTCGGAGAGCTTGAACCCGTCGGGTCCGAAGAACTTGATCCCGTTGTCTTGGTGCGGGTTGTGCGAGGCCGAGATCATGACGCCGACATCGGCCCGCATGGACACCGTCAACATCCCCACGGCCGGCGTCGGAACGGGGCCGACGAAGATCACGTCGAGGCCCGCAGAGGTGAACCCCGCCGCCAGCGCCGTCTCCAGCATGTAGCCGGAGCGGCGCGTGTCCTTGCCGATCACGACCTGATGCACCCGCTCGTCCCGGCGGAAATAATGGCCCGCCGCTGCGCCGAGGCGCAGCACGGCCTCTGGCGTCATGGGGTAAGTGTTTGCCTCGCCTCGGATGCCGTCGGTGCCAAAGAGTGATTTGCCCATCGTCCCACGCCCTTTTCTTCCTTGCGGGCTTCATCGCGCGCGGGCTCCTGCGTTGCAAGCAAAGCGATGGGCACGCAGGCGCTTTGAGCGAAGAAGGGCTTGCGTGGCCACGGTCCGACGGGCCACATCGCCGCCATGGATGACGGATCCGGGACTTGCTGCGCACCGAGCCGCGCGGGGCAATCGGCCCCGGCTGATATACGATATGCCCCGATCCGATATGCTCCGGGCGCGCCCCCAAAAGACGCGGTGGAGATACCCGGCGGCGAGGGCCTCCTCGGGACGAAGGCCCCGATCCTCCCGCAGGATGGCGAAGCCCCCTTGCGAAAGACCAGGATCAGGCCGTTCGCCATGGAGCGCGGGACGGTCACCAACGCGCAATTCGCGGCCTTCATCGCCGCAACAGGCCACGTCACGCTGGCGGAGACGCTGGGCTGGTCCTTCGTCTTCGCAGGGCATCTGCCCGAAGATCACCCGCCCACGCAGGGCGTCGTGGGCGCTGAATGGTGGCGGCGCGTGTCCGGTGCCACGTGGCTGGCGCCCAACGGTCCGGGCACCGAGGCTGCCCGCCAGCCAGACCACCCAGTCACCCAAGTCGCCTGGTCCGATGCACGGGCCTACGCCGCGTGGGCCGGCGGGCGGCTGCCCACGGAGGCCGAATGGGAGCACGCGGCGCGGGGCGGGCTTGGCGCGGTGACCTTCCCCTGGGGCGAGGCTGCCCCGGAGGACGAGATGGAACGCTACCCCTGCAATATCTGGCAAGGCCGGTTCCCGGGCCGAAACACCGCCGCTGACGGCCACGCGGCCACCGCGCCGTCCCACAGCTTTCCTCCAAACGGCTACGGCCTCCACAACATGGTCGGGAACGTTTGGGAGTGGACGGCCGATCCCTTCCGCCTCCGGTCGCTGAAACGCGCCGCCAAGGCGCGGGAGCGGGAGATGCGGGGATACAAGACGCTGAAGGGCGGCAGTTTTCTTTGCCACGCCTCGTACTGCTTCAGATACCGCATCGCCGCGCGGATCGGGAACGGGCCTGACGCCACGACGACGCACCAGGGTTTCCGCATCGTTTATGATCGCTGACCGCCCGCGCTCGGGATGCAGGAAGCGGCCTCGTGTCGCAAACAGGCCAGAACCCGGCCCTCCCGGCTTGTGAGGGCGCGGCGCTCCCGTAAGCTTCGGGCAGATCCGCAGGGAGAGCGTCATGAAAGATCAATACAGGGTGGTCGTCATCGGCGGCGGCGTCGTGGGCGCCTCGGTCGCCTATCACCTCACGAAGTACGGCTGGACCGACATCGCCATCGTCGAGCGCAACGTGCTTACCGCGGGCTCGTCCTGGCACGCGGCAGGCGGCGTCCACGCGCTCAATGCCGATCCCAACATGGCCGCGCTGCAAGCCTACACGATCGACCTGCTCTCCGAGATCGAGGAGGAGAGCGGCATCAATATCGGCTTCCATGTCACGGGCGGCGTCACCGTCGCCTGCGCGCCGGAGCGCTGGCAGTGGCTGCAATCGGCCTACCGCACCTTCCAGACCATCGGGATCGAGGATTGTCACCTGATGACCCCCGAGGAGATCAAGGAGCGCTGCCCGATCATGTCCACCGAGGGCGTCATCGGCGGCCTCTGGGCGGATCGGGAGGGATACGTGGACACCACCGGCACCGTCCACGCCTATGCCCGCGCCGCCAAGAACCGGGGCGCGGACATCATCGAGCACAACAAGGTCGAGGAACTGAACTGGAAGGGCGACCACTGGGAGGTCGTCACTGAAAAGGGCAAGATCCGCGCCGAGCACGTCGTGAATGCGGGTGGGCTCTGGGCCAAGCAATGCGGGCGCATGGTGGGGCTCGACCTGCCGGTATCCCCTCTCGCCCACCACTACTTCCTGACAGAGACCATCCCCGAGCTCGAGATGCTCGATTTCGAGATGCCCATGACCGTGGACCTCGAGGGCTTCACCTACATGCGCCAGGACAAGAAGGGCATCCTCGTGGGCATCTACGAGGTCGACCACCAGCACTGGATGATGGACGGCGCGCCGTGGAACTACGGCATCGAGCTTCTGCAGGAAGACCCCGACCGGATTGAAAAGGAGCTGATGCTCGCCTTCGAACGCTACCCTTGCCTCAATGACGTGGGCATCCAGAGCTGGGTCAACGGCGCCTTCACCTTCTCGCCCGATGGCAACCCGCTCGTGGGCCCTGTGTCGAGCGTGCCGAACTACTGGCTCGCATGCGGCGTGATGGCGGGCTTCCTTCAGGGCGGCGGCGTGGGCAAGACGCTGGCGGAATGGATGATCCACGGCGAGCCGGAGACCGATGCGTGGTCCATGGATATCGCGCGCTACGGGCCCCAGCATTCCAACAAGGAATACATCAAGCAGACCACGGGCCAATTCTACTCCCGCCGCTTCGTGATGAGCTATCCCAACGAACAGCTTCCCGCCGGTCGCCCGCTGCGCATGGCGCCGGCCTATAGCGACATGACCGAGGCCGGCGCGCGCTGGGGCTGCTCTTGGGGCCTCGAGACCCCGCTTTACTTCGCCCCGAAGGACTTCGAGGAAACACCGAGCCTCGACCGGACCGACGCCACCCCCTTCGTGGAAGCCGAGCACAAGGCAATCCGGGAGGCCGCGGGCCTTCTCGACATCACCGGCTTCTCCCGCTTCGAGGTGACGGGACCGGGGGCGGAGGCGTGGCTCGATCAGCTTTTTGCCACGAAACTGCCCGCGCCAGGGCGCGCGCGGCTGGCCGTCATGCTCTCGGAGGAAGGGCGCCTCAAGGGTGACCTGACCCTCTTCAACTGGGGCAATGGCGAATACTGGATCATGGGATCCTACTACCTGCGCGCATGGCACCTGCGCTGGTTCAAGGACCACCTGAAAGGGCGCGGTGAGGGGGCAGAGGTCAACGTCTCGGACATTTCTGACGATATCTGCGGCTTCTCGCTCAGCGGCCCGAACTCGAAAAAGATCCTCCACACGATCAATCCCGATGTCGACCTGAAATTTATGGGCTGCGGGACCTTCGACCTCGGGCTGCTGCGCTGCGACGTGGCGCGGCTCTCCGTGACGGGGGAGTTGGGCTACGAAATCCATTGCCACGCCAACGAACACATCGCGCTCCGCACGATGCTGCTCGCGGCGGGCGAAGGCCACGGCCTGCGCGAGGTGGGCTTCAACGCGCTGCTCTCCACGCGGATCGAAAAGAGCTTCGGCATCTGGTCGGCGGAATTCACGCAGGACCGCACCCCAGCGATGACGGGGATGGACCGCTGGATCGACTGGTCGAAACCGGCCTTCATCGGCAAGGACGCCGCCGAGAAAGAGCGCAGCACCGGCCCCGCACAACGCCTTGTGACGCTCGGTCTCGAGAGCCCCGAGGCGGACTGCTCGGGCTACGAGCCCGTCTGGTCGAACGGCACGCGCGTGGGCTTCACGACCTCGGGCGCCTACGGCCACACGCTGGGGACCTCCATCGCAATGGCCATGGTCGACAGCGCCTATGCCGAGCCCGGGACCGAGCTCTCCGTTCACGTCGTGGGCGTCGAACGCGCGGCCAAGGTCCTCACGCCCTCGCC
This sequence comes from Pseudomonadota bacterium, assembly GCA_038533575.1. NCBI lineage: Bacteria > Pseudomonadati > Pseudomonadota > Pseudomonadota bacterium. The sequence goes on from JBCAYL010000001.1 coordinate 1,596,542, forward strand.
CTATGACCCGAACGGCGCGGCGATGCGGGCCTGACTTCGACCAGGAAAAACAGGGCTCCGCATAACGCGGGGCCCTTAACCCTCTGCCAAGCTTCGTAAATTGTTTCGCGCGCGAAGCATTCGCCGAGGCTAGAGCGCGGACAAATCGCTTTCTTGGTCGTCCTCCCAAAAACCCGCATCTTTTGCGAGACGGTGCTACGATCTTGATCCCAATCAATGATTTAAGCTGCTCAGCTGCGAAGGTTCTGGCATGCCTGCAGCAACCAACAAAACCGAGCTCCTCGCCGTTTTCGATAGAGACCTGGCCAAACTCCGCAAGACGCTGGAGGGCATCGACGACACAAAGGCCTCCTTATCGCCCCCCGATGACACCGCCACGATCAAGGGCGTGATCGCGCACCGCACTCACTGGATGGGCATGTTTCACGGTTGGTACGACGATGGTGTTGCGGGCCGCGAGGTTCATGTCCCCGCCAAGGGCTACAAATGGAACCAACTGAAAGACTACAACGCCTCGCTCTATGAGAAAGGCAACAAGACGCCTTGGGCAGATTTGCTTTCAGACTTTGAGGCGGCTTGCGACAAGTTACGCCGCTTTATCGCAGCAGAAGACGAGCAATCGCTCTACACCGGCGGCGCGCACGCGTGGACCGGCAAGTGGACGCTTGGCCGCTTCGCGGAAGCATCGGGGCCATCGCATTTCCGATCGGCAAATACCTACATTCGAAAGGCGTTGCGTAGCGCCGGATGAGGCCGGAAACGCGAAACGCTCACGCGCCGAGGTCGTAGAGAAACTTGAAGATTTCAGCCTCCGTGCCGACGGGGTCATCAAAGGGGATGTGGTGACCGGTATCCATCTCCACGATCTTGGCATGGGGCGCCTTTTCAGCCACGAGCCTCCGGTAGGCCTCTCCTGTCAGGAGAGAGCGTTTCCCGCACAGGACGAGCATGGGCAGCGTGAGCGCGGGCAGGTCCCGCTCTCCGTCATAGCTGCCGGCCACGCAGAGCGCGTCAGCCATGCCCGAGGGTGACGCCGCCTCAATATGCGCGCGAAACCGCGCCTGCCCATCCGGGTTCTCGATGCGGGAGCCCACGGCCTTGCCGATGGCCCTGAGGCCAGGCACGCGGGTTACGACGGGTGCCACGAAGGGCGTGTACCAACTGATGACCTTCAAGGGCGCCCGAATGGGTGTATCCACGAGCACGAGGGCGCGGAGGCGATCGGGAAACGCCGCCGCGAAGGCCATGCCCACCATACCGCCAAGCGAATAGCCGATCAGCACCGCCCCCTCGGGCACGTCGCCCGCGATCTCGGCGGCAAAGGCCTCCGCCGTCGCGCGCGGGGCGCGCTCGCGCCCGCCATGGCCCGGCAGATCAAGCGCCCGGCCCGGTACATCACCCCAGCTCGCGGCGCTCAGGCCTGCCCCGTGGAGATAGATTCGCGGCGCGTCCGTCGCGGTCATGCGTCACCTCCACTCAAATACCGGACATTTTGTCCGGGCGACGTATCACCGTCTTTCTCGACTGCACAACACATGCAACGGTATACCGTGTTAACCACCCGCGTTTGGAACCGCCCGATGCTCCGCATGTTTCTCGCCGTCCTGTGGACGGCTTTCACCACCTCCGCCGTCATCAGCCTTTGGTCCACGTCCGTGGCGCCGCTGGGCGTGGATGCGCTCATCGTGGCCTTCCCGGTCGCCGGGGCGCTCTTTGTCCGTGACGCCTGGCAGCGGCTCCATCCTGCCTGAGAGTGCCTGCTTCGGACGCTGATTTTCGACGAATGTGCGACATTTTGACGTGTCGCCCTACATGCTGTGGCCTCCCCAAGCCGACGAGAGCCACATCATGCAAACAGCCATCTTCGTCCTTTTTCTCGCGAACATCCTTCTGGGCACGGCGCTCGTCGTCGCGCTCCTCCTGAGGCAGGAGCGTCGGCACCTCGCAACGCTCGAAGCCGAGAATGAGCGGCGCACGGAGGCGCGGAAGCGCAGGTAGGTCTCAGGGCCCGGTGTAGGTCCATCGGTAGTCGGGTGGGGTCGGTCCCTTGTTACGGCCCCCCTGCTCCACTTGCTCCCAGGCATGGGCCAGGATCCCCACGGAGCGCGACAGGCAAAAGAGGCCACGCGCGAGCGGCGGCGCAAATCCAAGCTCAGCGTAAATGACGGCCGTGGCCCCATCGATGTTCATCGGCAGGGCCACGCCCTTTCTCGCCGAAAGCTCGGCCTCCAAGGCCTGCGCGATCTCGGCGAACCGTCCGGTGCATCCCCCAGCCCGTACCGCCTCGTCTACCAAGGCCATGAGCCGCGGCGCGCGGGGGTCGACGGGTTTGTGAAACCGGTGCCCATAGCCCGGGATGATCTCGCCGTGCGCCTCGATCCAGGCGTCGAGGGTACCATCGGCGTGCAGATGGTGGAAAAGCTCCACCGCCTGCTCCCCGGCCCCGCCATGGACATCGCCCAGCATGTTGACGGCGCTCGCCATGGCATTGTTCAGCGGCAAGCCGCAGGTCACGGCCATGCGCGCGGCGGCAATGGAAGGGGCCTGGGGGCCGTGGTCCACCGCGGCCACGAGCGCGGCCTCGAAGAGGCTGAGCTGCGGGGCCGACGGCCTGTCACCGCGCACGAGAAACCAGATCATCTCGGCAAAGCCCATGGCCCCGATGAGCCCCTCGATCCGTTCTCCGCGCAAAGCGATGCGCCCGGGCTCCATGTCGATGATGGCGGTGGACCACCAGTCCGAGACATCGCTTGTCATATCACCCCGCCCTCGCGCAGCGCGGCCCGGGCGATGGCGTCGTAGCCAATGTCGCCGAGGACGGCGTCGGTATCCTGCCCGAGGACCGGCGGCGGCGCGTCGACCGACGGGCGCGCCCCGTCGATCATCGCGCCGATCCGGACGAGCTCGATCTCGTCCTCGATGCCCGGCACGTCCGCAAAGCGCGCGAGAAAATCGCGGTTCCGGATCTGGGGATGCGAGAGCACCGTCGCCACGTCGAGGACCGCGCCGGCGGGAACGCCGAGCGCATTGAGCTCGGCCTCCCATGCGGCGGCCGGGCGCGTGGTCAGGACGGTTTCCAGCTCGGCCCGGAGCCGGAGACGATGGGCCTTCCTGTCTTCCCGCGTCGCGAAGTCGGGATGGGAGAGCAGATCTTCCCGCCCGAGATGCTGCGCGAGAAGCCTCCACTGCTCGTCCTTGTTGGCGGCGATGTTGAGAAGCCCGTCGGCGCACTGAAAGGCGCCGGAGGGCGCCGAGGTCGGGTTTTCGTTGCCGTGCCGTGCCGGATGCGCGCCGCCGATGAGATGGTTGGAGACGACCCAGCCCATGGTGGCGAGCACGGCATCGAGCATGGCCACGTCGATGACGCAACCGCGCGGGCGGGCATTGAGCGCGGCGCTGATCGCCATGGCCGCCGTGAGCCCACCCACCGTGTCGGCCAGGGGATAGCCCACCCGCGTGGGGTCGCCATCCGGCGCACCCGTGGCCTCCATCACGCCCGCGGCGCCCTGGATGATCTGGTCATAGGCCGGGCGTGCGGCCCAGGGGCCGGTTTGCCCGAAGCCGGATATCGCGCAATAGACGAGGCGTGGGTTCTCGGCGCGCAATGCGTCCGGGCTCAGTCCCAGCCGGGCCATGACGCCCGGCCGGAAATTCTCCACGAGGACATCGGCCTCGCGCACGAGGGCCTTCAGGATGTCCTTGCCCGCATCCGTCTTGAGATTGAGGGTCACCGATTTCTTTCCGGCGTTCTGCGCGAGAAAGCTGATCCCCATGCCACGGGCGGAGAGGTCAGCCGACGCCCCTAACCCGCGCGCGAGATCACCGCGCTCCACCGCTTCGATCTTGATGACCTCCGCGCCCAGATGCGCGAGCTGGTGGCACGCGAAGGGGCCCGCGAGCACGTTCGTCAGATCGAGCACCCGGACGCCCGCCAAGGGGTGCTCGGCGCGCATCAATCCCCGTCCGCCACGCCCTGCGCCCGGAGCCGCGCCCGTCGCGCGCGGTAGCTGGGCAAAAGCACGAGGATCGCCGCCAGCACGAGAAGCGCCAGCGTCATGGGGCGCTCGAGAACGAAGCCGAGCCCACGGTAGAGCTGCATGGAGCGTGCGAAGTTGTCCTCGAGCATGGTGCCGAGGATGAAGCCGATCAGAAGCGGCGCGAGAGGATAGTCCGCGAAGCGGAAGACCGTGGCCATCACCCCGAGCCCGACGAGGATAAGAAGCTCCGTCGCGTTGTTCTGCCCGATATAGGCGCCCATCAGGGTGAAAAAGAGGATGAAGGGAATGAGGTAATTCCGCGGGATCGCGAGAATTTTCGCGATGTAAGGGATGAGCGGCAGGTTCAGGATGAGCAGCACGAGATTGCCGATGAACATGGAGATGATCACCGCCCAGAAGATTTCCGGCGTATCCACCATCAGCCGCGGGCCCGGCGTCACGTTCAATGCGATGAGCGCGCCCAGCAGGATCGCCGTCGTCCCCGAGCCGGGGATGCCCAACGTCAGAAGCGGCACGAAGGAGCCCGTGCAGGCCGCGTTGTTCGCCGTCTCCGGGGCCGCCAGCCCCTTCACGGAGCCTTTTCCGAATTCCGCCTGCTCTTCGCCCTTCGCGATATTGCGCTCCACCGCGTAGCCGAGAAAGGACGCGATCGTCGCGCCTGCGCCGGGCAGGACGCCGATGAAGAAGCCCTGCAGCGATTGCCGCCCGATCACGGGCACCATCGCCTTTCCCTCCGCGCGAGAGAAGCGCAGGTTCTCGATCTTGCCGCTGTCGCCCTGCCCGGCGCCCCGCGCGGGATTGAGGACGAGGAAAAGCGCCTCGGGCAGCGCGAACATGGCCATCGCCAGCGTGATGAAGGAGATGCCCGATTGCAGGTCCATGAGCCCCATCGTGAAGCGCGGCATGTTGAAGAGGGCGCCTTCGCCCACGGTGGCGAGGATGAGCCCGAGGATCGTCATCATCAGCGCCTTGGCCACCTGCCCGGTGCCCGCAAAGGCCGCGATCGCCGAAAGCCCCACGACCATCAGCGCGAAATACTCGGCGGAGTGGAAGAGCAGCGCCACGGACGACAGGGCCGGTGCAAAGATCATCAGGAGAATCGCGCCGATGGTGCCGCCGGCGAAGGACGCCACCGCGGCAATCGTGAGCGCCTTCCCGGCCTGGCCATTGCGCGCCATGGGATAGCCATCAAAGGAGGTCGCCACCGTGCCGGCCACACCGGGCGCATTGAGCAGGATCGAGGAGGTCGAGCCACCGAAGATGGCGCCGTAATACACGCCTGCAAGCAGGATCAGCGCCGCCGCGGGATCGCCGATACCGATGGCCACAGGGATCATGATCGCGATGATCGACATCGGCCCAAGCCCCGGCAGCATGCCGATGAACGTGCCGATGAGGCAGCCCGCGATGACCATCAGGAGATTCTGGATGGAAAAGGCCGCTTCGAGGCCGATCAGGATGCCTTCAAGCATGGCTCAGTTCCCCAGGAAGAACGGAAAGGGCCGCAGGAAGATGCCAAGCACCTCCTGGACCAGATACCAGACCCCGACCGTCGCGAGCAGCGCCACGGGGATCATCACGTGGAATTTGCGCTCGCCGAGCACGAAGCTCCCCGCGACAAGGAAAGAGGTCGTGGCGAGCAGGAACCCGGCCGGACGGAGAAAGAGCGCATAAGCCACCATGAGAGACAGGAGCAGCACCGCCTGCCCCACCTTGTATTCCCCGAGCCGGGCAATGTTGATGTCGGTGGCGCCCGGTGTCTTTTCCTCCGTCGGCTTCTCCAGCCCGAGCAGCACGATGAGACCGATGAGGCAGCCCGCCACGGCCAGCATCTTGGGAAAGGTGGAGGGCCAGACGGGGTTGCGCTGCATGAAGGGCGGCAAGAGGCCGTCCATCGTGAAGAACGCCGCGTAGCCGTAGACGCAGCAGAACGCCACGAAAAGAAGCGCGATCCAGCGGTCAAGGGCCATGGATATCTCCCGAAACAGGGGTGCGCGGCGCGGCCCACGGAGAACCGTAGACTGTGCACCGCGCACCGCCGGTGTCAGATCACAGGAAGCCCAGCGTCCGCATGAGATCGCCGATCACCTGCTCCTGGTCTTCAAGGAAGACGCGGAACTCGTCACCGTTGTTGTGGATGTTGACCCAACCGTTCCGGGCCCGGACTTCTTCCCATTCGGGTGTCTCGTACATCTTCGTGATCGCGTCCTGGTAGGCCGCCAGCGTCTCCTCCGGCAGGCCCGGCGCCGCGAAGAAGCCGCGCCAGTTCACGAACGTCGTGTCGAGGCCCTGCTCCATCATGGTGGGCGCGTCGGCGAAGGCCGGGACCCGCTCCTCGGCGGTCACGCCGAGGATGCGCACCTCGCCTTGCTCAGCGAGCGCCACGGCCTCGGAGAAGCCGGTGGAGAGCGCCTGGATCTCGCCGGAGAGAAGCCCCGCCATGGCCTCGCCGCCCGCATCATAGGGAATGTAGTTGAACGCGGTGGGATCCTCGCCCGCCGCCTGCATCGCCATGGCGGCCACGAGGTGGTCCATACCGCCGGGCACGGAGCCACCGCCGATGGCAAAACGGTTGCCGTCCGCGCGGTAGGCCGCGAGAAGCTCGTCCATGGAGCCGATGTCGCTGTCGGCGTTCACCACGATCGCGGCGTAGTCCCCGATGGTGCCCGCCACGAGCGTGAGATCGCGGAAGCTTTGCGGGAAAACCCCCGTCAGCGAGCGAATGACGATGGGCGTGGAGTTCACCATCAAGGTGTTGTCCATGCTTTCGGCATTCTCGATCAGGTGCGCGATGGCCACGCCACCGCCGCCGCCCGACATGTTCTCGTAGGAGGCCGAGCCCACGAGGCCGGCATTCGTCAGAGCCTCGCCCGTGCCCCGCGCGGTGCCGTCCCAGCCGCCGCCGGCGCCGCCGGGAATGAGAAAGTGGATTTCATCGACCACCTGGTGCCCGCCCGCGGCGGCCGGTCCGGTGAAAGCGAAGGCTGCCACGGCAGCCATCAGGGCGCGACGGCCCATCTCGAAAGTCATTCGGTTTTCCTCCCATGGTGCCGAGCGATCTTCGCCGCCCGTGCGCGTGTCTTCGGGCGGCATGTGCGGCCCGCGCTCCATTGAACCCGGCACACCGCATTCGCACAAGCTTCGATTTGCACGGGATCACCGCCCCGAGCTTGCCGCACCGCTTGCTACGTCGCTCACACCAGCCGGGTGAGATGCAGGCAGGTCTCCACGTTGGTGACCCCGTCGAGCTTGCCCATGGCATTGAGGAGCGCGTCGAAAGCCTCGAGGCTGCGCGTCTCGTGCACGGCAACGAGCGCCCAGGTCCCGTTGGTCGTGAAAAGCCCGGTGATCTCCGGCATGCGGCGCAGCGCGCGGTGGACACGATCGGTCTTCGAGAGGTCGAGCGCGAGGAGCGAGGTGGCGCGGACCGTGTCCTCCTCCATGGGCTCCGACAGCTCGACCGTGAAGCGTCGGATGGTGCCGCTTTCCTTCAGGGCCTTGAGCCGCGCGGCCACTGTCACGCGCGAAAGGCCGGCGCGTGCGGCCAGCTCCGTGACGGATGCGCGGGCATCCTGGCGCAAGAGTGTGAGGAGTGCGCGATCCGTGCGATCCATGCGTTTTGACTCCATAATTAGTATTTTGCAAAGCATGTATCACGAAACGACCACTTTGGTCACTCCTCCCATCCCCGCGCTGCGCCTAGTTTTGATCCCAGGAGGACGACATGACCCACATCACGCTCATCGGCGCGCCTGTGCAGGCAGGCACCCATGCCAAGGGCTGCCTCATGGGCCCGGATGCCTATCGCTGCGCGGGCCTCCCGGACGCGTTTCGTGCTCTCGGCCACATCGTGACCGACATGGGCAATATCGCCACGCCGGAGATCCACCCCCGCAACCATGAGAACAGCGCGATCACGAGGCTGGGCGAGGTCGCGGCATGGACGCAGGCGATCCACGGCGCGACTCTCGCCGCGGCCCGCAGCTCTGACATGCCAGTCATCCTCGGCGGGGATCATTCCCTCTCCGCCGGCACTGTCCCCGCGCTTGCGACCCATGCCGCCGATATGGCGCAGCCGCTCTTCGTCCTCTGGCTTGACGCGCATCCCGACCTCCACCGCCTCCACACGACCACGAGCGGCAACCTGCACGGCACGCCCGTGGCCTACTTTCTCGGAGAGGACGGCTTCGAGGGCCACTATCCGCCCCTGCAGCACCCTGTGCCCCACGCTCAGTTTTGCGCGCTGGGCCTGCGCTCCGTCGATCCCGCCGAGCGCACCCTCATCCGCGACCGCGGCCTCGACAGCCACGACATGCGCGCCATCGACGAGCACGGCATCCGCGCGCCGCTCATGCGCTTTCTCGACCGCGTCGCCGCATCCCGCGGGCGGCTCCATGTGAGCTTCGATGTCGACTTCCTCGACCCTGGCATCGCGCCCGCCGTGGGCACCACGGTGCCCGGCGGCGCTACCTTCCGCGAGGCGCATCTCGTGATGGAGATGCTCCACGACAGCGGGCTCGTCACCTCCATGGATCTCGTGGAACTCAATCCCTTCCTCGACGAGCGCGGCAAGACCGCCCGCCTCATGGTGGACCTCGCCGCCTCTGCCCTCGGCCGCACCATCCTCGACCGCCCGACGGCCGCCTGATGGCCGGGCGTCCGCACAAAGCACGCCACGCCCCGGGCCTGACCTGGGGCCTCCGCCCTCAAACCACGAGGCCCCGGGTCAGGCCCGGGGCGTGATGCACCAAAAGGAGACCTCGATGCTCAAGCCCTCCCCCCTCGCCATGGTCCCCTTCGTCTCCGTGGCCGACATGATGGCGCTCGTGAACACGATCGGCGTGGCCGAGATGATCGACGGCATCGCCGCGGAGATCGAAGCCGACTACAAACGCTGGCCCGATTTCGACAAGACGCCCCGCATCCCCAGCCATTCCGAGGAAGGTGTGATCGAGCTCATGCCCACCTCCGACGGCGTCACCTACGGCTTCAAATACGTCAACGGCCACCCGGCCAACATGGCCCGCGGTTACCAGACGGTGACGGCCTTCGGGCTCCTCGCGCGGGTGGATACGGGCTACCCGATCCTCTTGAGCGAAATGACCGTGCTCACCGCGCTCCGCACGGCGGCCATGTCCGTCGTCGCCGCGCGCCACCTGGCGCCGAAAGAGGCCCGCACCCTCGCCATCATCGGCAACGGCGCGCAGTGCGAGTTCCAGGCGCTGGGCTTCCAGCGCTGCCTTGGGATCGAGACCGTGCGCCTCTTCGACATCGACGGACAAGCCACTGACAAAGCAGCGAAAAACCTCGCCGGATCAGGCCTGACCATCGTCAAATGCGCATCAGCGCAAGAGGCCGTCGAAGGCGCCGAGATCATCACCACCTGCACCGCCGACAAGCAATACGCCACCATCCTCACTGACAACATGGTGGGTGCGGGCGTCCACATAAACGCCATCGGCGGGGATTGCCCGGGCAAGACGGAGCTGCACCGCGACATCCTCCTGCGCTCGTCGATCTTCGTCGAATACCCGCCCCAGACCCGCATCGAGGGCGAGATCCAGCAACTCGACCCTGACCACCCGGTGACCGAGCTTTGGCAAGTGATCACCGGGCAGGCACAGGGGCGCAAAGATGGGCGCCAGATCACCCTCTTTGACTCCGTTGGCTTTGCCACCGAAGATTTCTCGGCACTCCGCTACGTCCATGCGCGTTTGCAGGATACCGGACACTACGCCGAGCTCGACATGATCGCCGATCCGGACGACCCGCGCGATTTGTTCGGCATGGTCATGCGCGCCAGGGCCTGATCCGAGGCGGAGACGACGACAAGGGAGAGACGACGATGAGAGACGCCATTCGCGCCGCCACCTTCGCCGACGAGACCGAGGTCTTGAGCCGCCTCACCGAGATGGCCGCCCTCTCCGAGATAGACCGCGCCCGCATCGCCGCACGGGGCGCGGACCTCGTCCGCGAGATCCGCGACGGCTCAGACCCCTCGCTCATGGAGCTCTTCCTCGAAGAATATGGCCTCTCCACTGATGAGGGCATCGCGCTCATGTGCCTGGCCGAGGCACTGCTCCGCGTGCCCGACGCTCCCACCATCGACGACCTCATCGAGGACAAGATCGTGCCCTCCGCCTGGGGGCAGCATCTGGGCCATTCGCACTCCCCGCTCATCAACGCCTCCACTTGGGCGCTCATGCTCACGGGCCGCGTGCTCGATGACAGCGGCAAAGGCGTCTCCGCCGTCCTGCGAGGCGCGGTGAAGCGGTTGGGCGAGCCTGTCATCCGCACCGCCGTGGGCCGCGCCATGCGCGAGATGGGCAACCAGTTCGTGCTGGGCGAGACCATCGAGGCTGCCATGACCCGCGCCGCGAAGATGGAGGCGAAGGGCTTCACCTATTCCTACGACATGCTGGGCGAGGCCGCGCGCACGGAGGCCGATGCGCGGCGCTACCACATGGCCTATGCCGACGCGATCGCCGAGATCGCGGAGGCGGCGACGGCGGGTGACATCCGGGACAATCCCGGCATCTCGATCAAGCTCTCCGCCTTGCACCCCCGCTACGAGCCGCTCCAGCGCGACCGCGTGCTCGAGGAGCTTGCGCCGCGGGTTCTCTCGCTCGCCTCCCTCGCCCGCTCCGCCGGGATCGGGCTCAACATCGACGCCGAGGAGGCCGAGCGCCTCGACCTGTCGCTCGAGATCATCGACCGGGTGCTATCGGACCCCGCGCTCAAGGGCTGGGACGGGTTCGGAGTGGTGATCCAGGCCTATTCCAAGCGCGCGCCGGCGGTCATCGACTGGCTCTACGCGCGCGCCGAGGCGCTAGGGCGCCGCGTCATGGTCCGCCTCGTGAAGGGCGCCTACTGGGACAGCGAGATCAAGCTCGCGCAGGTGGAGGCCTGGCCCGGCTTTCCGGTCTTCACACAGAAGGCCGCCACCGATGTGAGCTACATCGCCTGCGCGCGGAAGCTTCTGGGGATGGGCGACCGCATCTATCCGCAATTCGCGACCCACAACGCCCACACCGTGGCCGCGATCCTCGAGATGGCGCCGGAGGGCGTGGCCTACGAATTCCAGCGGCTCCACGGGATGGGCGAGAGCCTGCATGCAAATGTCATGGCCGAGCACGGCACGCGCTGCCGGATCTACGCGCCGGTAGGCGCACACAAGGACTTGCTGGCCTACCTTGTCCGGAGGCTCCTCGAAAACGGTGCGAACTCGTCCTTCGTCAACCAGATCGTCGATGAAGACGTGCCCGCCGAGATCGTCGCCAAGGATCCGTTCAGCCAGCTCATGGGCGGCAATGCCTCGGTCGTCCCCCCGTCCGATCTTTTCGGTGCACGTATCAATTCCCGCGGGCATTTCCTCGGCGACCCGGTGGAGATGGGCGAACTCGTCGCCCGGATCGAGGCGTCCCGTCCTCAACGCTCCTCCGGCGCAGGCGAAGCGGTGCTGAACCCGGCAACGGGCGCAACCGTCGGCCATATCGAGATGTTGAGCGCCGCGCAGGCCGCAGAGATCGGCGGGCAGGTCGCGCCCTGGGGGTCCGACAGCGCAGAACGCGGAGCGGCTCTGCGCAAGGCGGCCGATCTCTTCGAAGACCATGCCCCGGAGCTTTACGGGCTCCTGCAGGACGAGGCGGGCAAGACGCTCCTTGATTGCATCGGCGAGGTGCGCGAAGCCGTTGATTTCCTGCGCTACTACGCGGACGCAGCAGAGCCGATGAAGGAAGAGCCGCTGGGCACGATGCTCTGCATCTCACCCTGGAACTTCCCGCTCGCGATCTTCACCGGCCAGATCGCCGCCGCGCTTGCCACGGGCAACGGCGTCATCGCGAAACCGGCGGAGACGACCTCTCTCATTGCCGCGCGCGCGGTCTCTCTCCTGCATGAGGCAGGGATCCCCGCGCGCTCCCTCGCACTCGTGCCGGGATACGGGTCCGAGGTGGGCCCCGCCCTGACAAAGCTGCCCTCGGTGAACGGGGTCTGCTTCACGGGCTCCACCGCCACGGCGCAGGCCATCAATCGCTGCGTGGCCCCCCGCGGGGTACCGCTCATTGCCGAAACGGGCGGGATCAACGCGATGATCGTGGATTCCACCGCGCTCCCGGAGCAGGCCGTCGCCGATATCGTCGCCTCGGCCTTCCAGTCCGCCGGGCAGCGCTGCTCTGCACTTCGCGTGCTTTACGTGCAAGAAGACATCGCACCCACGCTCGAGAAGATGCTTTTCGGCGCGATGGACGCGCTGACCCTGGGCGATCCGTCAGACCCCGCGACCGATATCGGGCCAGTTATCGATGCGACCGCGAAGGAGCGCATCGAGGGATACATTGAAACCCGCAAGGACCGCGTCCTGAAGCGCCTCGGAGCCCCCGAAGAGGGCACCTTCGTGGCCCCCACCGTGCTCCGCGTCGCAGGGATAGAGGACGTTCCGGAGGAGGTCTTCGGGCCCGTCCTCCACATCGCCACCTTCAAGGCGCGCGACCTCGACCGCGTCATCGATGCGATCAACGCCACGGGCTATGGGCTCACCTTCGGGCTTCACACCCGGATCGACGGCCGCGTGCAGCACATCATCGACCGCGTGGAGGCCGGCAATCTCTACATCAACCGCAACCAGATCGGTGCGATCGTGGGCTCCCAGCCCTTCGGCGGGCATGGGCTCTCCGGCACCGGGCCCAAGGCGGGCGGGCCGAGATATCTCCGGGCCTTTGTGAAAGGTGCGATCGCGGACATCTCGCCCGAGTTCACCGCGCTGCCCGGTCCCACCGGCGAGGCCAACAGCTACCGCACCCTGCCGCGGCGCGGTGTGCTCTGTGTGGGCCCGATGCGACAGATGCCGCCGCCGCGGCCAGGGCGCTCGGGTGCACCGATGTGCGTGCCGCCCCTGAAGCCACGCCCACGGACCTCCCGGAAGATAGCATCAGCGCCGTCGTCCACTGGGGAACGCCCGGCGCGGAATGGGCCGAGGCCTGTGCGGCGCGAAAGGGCGCCATCGTACCGCTCGTGACCTCGAAGGATCTGGCGCGCTGGCTCACACTGGAACAGACCGTGTGCATCGACACCACGGCCTCGGGCGGCAACGCGGAGCTCCTTGCCGCATCCAGCGCGGGCGACCTCGCCGCAGAGTGAGCGGGCCCTAGCTCTCGCCCATGACCGAAGAGAGCACACCTCCCTCGAAGGCACAGGCGCGCGCTGTCCCCGTGGGGCGCACGTCACGCGCGGCGCGGATCGGGGGCGCGGGCCTTTCCATCGCCTCCAACGTGGCGCTCGGCGGCGCGCGCGAGCTCCTGAGCGGTCGGCGGCCCGAGTTGCGCGGTCTCATGCTCACCCCCGGCAATATCAGCCGCCTCACGAGCGAGCTCGCACGGATGCGCGGCGCGGCCATGAAGGTGGGGCAGCTCATTTCCATGGATGCGGGCGACGTTCTCCCTCCGGAATTGGCCGAGATCATCGGGCGGCTGCGCGCGGATGCCGATTTCATGCCGCCGAAGCAGCTCCGCGACGTGCTCGATGCCCAGTGGGGCACGGGCTGGATGCGCCGCTTCAAGCGCTTCAACGTGCGGCCCATGGCGGCGGCCTCCATAGGTCAGGTGCACGAAGCGACGGGCCATGACGGGCGGCGCATGGCGATCAAGGTGCAGTATCCGGGCGTGAAGGAGAGCATCGACAGCGATGTCTCGAATGTCGGCGCGCTCGTCCGCATGTCGGGTATCGTGCCTCCTGGCATCGACATTAAGCCGCTCCTCGAGGAAGCCAAGCGACAGCTCCATGAAGAGGCGGATTACACGCGGGAAGCCGAGGAACTTCAGAGGTTTGGCGCGTGGCTGTCATCCGAGGACGACTATGCCGTGCCGGGCTACGTCGCGGAATTCTCGGGGTCGCGCGTGCTCGCCATGGACTACCTCGCCGGTCAGCCCATCGAGAGCCTTGTCTCCGCCGATCAGGCCACACGGGACACGGCCGTGCGGCGGCTCCTGGAACTCACGCTGCGCGAGCTCTTCGAACTGGGGCACATGCAATCGGATCCGAACTTCGCCAACTACCGCGTGGTCCCGGAAACGGGTCAGATCCTGCTCCTCGATTTCGGCGCGGCGCGGGAGATCGCGCCGGCCACGGCGGAGGGGTATCGCATGATGCTCACCGCGCTGATGGCGCGGGACCGGGCCGAGATGGACAAGGCCTCCGTGGCGCTCGGGGTCTACACCGAGGAGACGTCGGAGGTGCACAAGCAGGCGATCCTCGATCTCATCCTGAAGGGGATGGACGGTGTCGACGACGATGGCTGGTTTGACTTCGGCGCGGAAAAGCTCCGCCGCGAACTGGCGCAGACGGGCATGAACCTCGCCGAGGACCAGGCCTTCCTGCACATCCCGCCCATGGATACGCTCTACGTCCAGCGCAAGCTCGCGGGCATGTTCCTTCTCGCCGCGAAGCTGCGCGCGCGAGTCAATCTGCGCGCGCTCTTCGCGCCCTGGATCGCCTAGGCGCTGATCTCGAACCCGGCTTCGGCGCAGACCTTGAGAATGTGCGCGTATCCCATCTTCGAGTACTCGTAGGGCGGCGCCTTCGCCGGGTCTTGCTCCGCCTCCACCACAATCCATCCATCATAGTCCATCGCGCGCAGCTGGTGGGCCACGGCCTGGAAGTCGATGCATCCGTCTCCCGGGACGGTGAACGCGCCCGCGACAACGGCGTCGAGAAACGAGCGGTCCGCCGCGCGCACATCGGCGACGACATCGGGCCTGATATCCTTGAAATGCACGTGCCGGATGCGATGGGCCCAGCGCTTCATGGTGGCCATGACATCCCCGCCCCCAAAGAGGAGGTGTCCTGTGTCGAAGGTCAGCTCAAGCGCTTCGCCCGAGCCCTCCATGAGAGCGTCCACATCCGCCTCGCTCTCCACGATGGTGCCCATGTGGTGATGATAGGCCAGAGGCATCCCCTGGTCCGCGCTCCACTTCGCCACCTCGGTAAGCTTGGCGCCGTAGGCACGAAGCGCATCTCGATCGAGCTTGGGGCGCGCATTCACTGGTGTCCCCGCCTGCCCCTGCACCGTGTTCGAACACTCCGCGTAGACGATGCAAGGCGCGCCCAGCGCCACGAACTGCTTCACCTGCCCCGCGATCGCGGTGATCTCGGATTGCACGTCGTTGACGAGAAGATTGCCCGAGCACCAGCCCCCGCACAGCGCGATGTCAGCCGCATCGAGATACGCCCGCAATCCATCGGTGTCACCGGGCATACGCTGGCCCCGCTCCACGCCGGTATATCCGATCTCCCGCGCCTCGCGCAGCGCCTGCTCCATGGTGAACTCCGCGGTGAGATCGGGCAGGTCATCGTTTTGCCAGCAGATGGGAGAAATGCCGATCTTGACCATGGCGCGCGCCTTTCCTCGGAGTGACCGGGCTTGGGTGACCCGAATTCGACGGCCTTGCAACTCAATTGCGCACGGTCCGGCCAAGGGAAAGTTTCCATTGACAGAAACGGCGCTAGCGCAAACATTTCCGCGGACAGCTTCGGATAAACCGAGGCGTCGACATTAAAGTCTTGGGAGGACATCCATGAAAAAGCTTCTGATCGCGGCTTCCGCCGCGGCTCTTGTGGCGGGCGGCGTCATGGCCGACGGCCATGGTGAGCGCTACGTGATGATCACGCACACGCAGGGCACCGATCCGTTCTGGCCCGTCGTTGAGAAGGGCGGCCGTGATGCTGCTGCGGCCATCGGCGCCACGCTTGAATACAACTTCGACGTCTCGGGCGACATGTCCGCCATGGCAGCCCTCATCGAGGCCGCCGCGGCCTCCGAGCCCGATGGCATCATCGTCTCGCTCCCCGATGCCGCAGCCCTCGGGCCCGCGATCGAGGCCGCCGTGGCCGACGGCATCCCGGTCGTGACCATGAACTCCGGCCTCGAGAGCTCCCGCGAGCTCGGCGCGCTCATGCATGTGGGCCAGCCCGAGCGTGACGCAGGCCTCGCCGCAGGCCAGCGCGCCATGGCCGAGGGGGTCACCAAGGGCCTCTGCCTGAACCAGGAGGCGTTCAACACCGCGCTCGTGGATCGCTGCACCGGTTACTTCGATGCCATGGGCGCCGATCTCAACCAGATCGACGTGTCCAACGACCCCGCCCAGATCGAGACCCGCACCGCGGCCGCGCTCGAAGCTGACGAGAGCATCGACGGCGTCCTCGCCGTGGGTCCCCATGTCTGCGAAGCCGCACATCGCGCCATCGAGGCCGTAGGCGCCGAAGTGCACCTCTCGTGCTTCGACCTCAGCCCCGGCGTGATGGACCTCATCGATGCGGGCGAAGTGGCCTTCACGATCGACCAGCAGCAGCGCCTGCAGGGCTACATGCCGGTGATCGTGCTCCACCTCTACAACAACCATGCGGGCCTTCTGCCGGGCAACAACATCAACTCCGGCCCGGGCTTCGTGGACGCATCCAACGCCGCATCCGTGAAGGAGCTCGCAGGCATCGACCGTTAAGGTCGGGCCTCAGCCAAGAAACGAAAAACAGGCGGGGCGATGCTCCGCCTGTTTTGTCTGAAAGGGAGCAGAAGAGGGACACATGGCGGACCGCAGCGAATCCGACAGATTGGTGGAAGAAACGCGCCTGCAAAGGCTGATCCGGCGGCCGGAGATCGGCGCCTTCATCGTGATGATCGTCATCGTCGTAGCGCTGCTCTGGGCCTCGGACGGGCGCGCCTTCAATGCGCTGGGCCTCAAGAACAACATCCAGATCATCGCGCAATACGGGATCATCGCCACGGGTGCCGCGCTCCTGATGATCGCCGGCGAGTTCGATCTTTCCATCGGCTCCATGATCGGCTTCGCGGGCATGTCCATGGCGCTCATGCTCAAATGGGGCCTGCCCTTCGGATTGGGCGAGGCGACGCCGCTCGCGGCCTTCGCGGTCACCCTCCTCATGACGCTCACGCTCGGCTGGATCATCGGGGTCATCGTCGTGCGCTCGGGGCTCTCGAGCTTCATCGTCACCCTCGCCTTCCTCTTCTTCCTGCGCGGCGTCACGGAAGTGGCCTTCCGCCTCATCAACCAATCCACGCAGGTCTCGGGGCTCCCCGACTTCAAAGAGGAAAGCTGGGTCGCCTATGCCTTCGGCGGCGAGGTCTTCGGATGGTTCTATGACGGCTGGTATTGGCTCGGTGCCTATTTCCAGACGCTGGGCTACGAGCGACCGGACCAGTGGTTCCTCCTCGGCGGGAACCTCAACCGCCGCGGTGAGCAATGGGTGGAGGGCTTCGACGCCCGCTTCGCCTGGTGGATCGCCATCGCGGCGGTGGCCTATTTCGTCCTGTCGCGCACGCAGCTCGGCAACTGGATCTACGCCACGGGTGACAACAAGGAGGCCGCGCGCGCAAACGGCGTGCCGGTCAACCGCGTGAAGATCGGCCTCTTCATGTTCACCGCCTTCTGCGCCACCGTCTTCGCAGCTTGCCAGGTCTACGAGACTAACACGTCGGACGCCGCCAAGGGCAACCTCATGGAGCTCTTCGCCATCGCCATCGCCGTCGTGGGCGGCACGCTCATGACCGGCGGCTTCGGCTCGGTCCTCGGCGTCATCTTCGGGGCGATCACGGTGGGGCTCGTGGCCAACGCCGTCTTCTTCATCCCGGCCATCGATGGCGCGTGGTTCCGCGTCTTCCTCGGCGCGATCCTGCTCGCCGCGGTCTTTGCCAACGAACGCATCCGCAAACGTATCACGGGAGGTATCTGAGATGGCCGATCCCTATCTCCGCGTCGAAGGGCTGGTAAAGCAGTTCGGGCCCTTCAAGGCGCTCAACGGCGTCGACCTCGAAGTCCATTCCGGCGAGGTCCACGCACTTCTGGGTGACAATGGCGCGGGCAAGTCCACGCTGATCAAGACGCTCGCGGGTGTCCACCAGCCCACGCAAGGCCAGATCTACATCGAGGGCAAGCCCGTCAATTTCCGCTCGCCGCGGGACGCGACGGCCGCCGGGATCGGCACCGTCTATCAGGACCTCGCCCTCAATCAGCTCATGAGCGTGACGCGAAACTTCTTCATGGGCCGGGAACTCAAGGGGAGTTTCGGACGCCTCCGGATGGACGAGATGGACAAGATCGCCCATGACGAGATGCTCAAGATCGGCATCGATTTCTCCGATCCCACGCAGGCCGTGGGCACGATGTCGGGCGGCCAGCGGCAAACGCTCGCCATCGCCCGCGCGATCTATTTCGGCGCGCGCGTCCTCATCCTCGACGAGCCAACCTCCGCGCTCGGCCAAAAGCAGCAGATGGAGGTCCTTAAGACGATCAAGCGCGTGCGCGCGCGAGGCGATATCGCCATCATCTTCATCACCCACAATGAGATCCATTCGAATCTCGTGGGCGACCGCTTCACCTTCCTTGCCCTGGGCCAGGTCATCGGGGCAGGGACGAAGGAAAGCCTCGAGGGCCAGGACATCCGCCGCCTCATGGCCGGTGGCGCCGATATCGGCCAGCTGGAGCGAGAATTCGCGGAAATGTAGGGCTTCGCGCGCGGGGTGCATTCGGATGCCTCCGGCGGAGGTACGGGGCACAAAGAAGCGGGGATAGCGCCTTCGCATTGGCCCCGAGCACGTGGCGGGCAGTTTGGTGCGCGGGTCGGTGGGCGGGCGCCTTTCGAGCACGGGCACGGGCCCGCGCGGAGAAACAGAGCCGCCCGGCGACCTCAGGCGTAGTTCTTCGCCTTCGACATCTTGCCGAGGCCCGGATTGAGCGAATTGGTTGGGTCGATGGATTTGTAGAACGCGGCGAGGTCTTCCTTCGCCTCGTAGAGGTGCCCCACATTGTGCTCGGACGGGTATTCGGCGCCACGCTCGTCGAGGATGGCGAGCATCTTGGCTTTCAGCGCTTTCGGGTCCACGCCCTTCTTCACGATGTAATCCTGGTGCATCACGTGGCACATCATGTGCCCGTAATAGACGCGACCCACGAGGTCCTTCGTGATCTCCCCGGGCAGCTTCTCGAACCAGTCGCGATCGTTGCGCCGGAGCGCGATGTCGAGGGCGAGGATCTCCTCCACTTCGTTTGCATGGACATGACCATAGCGGACCGCCGCGCCGGCGGCCGCGAAGCGGTGAAGCCCTGCGATCTTGGCTTCGCGGGCCGTGCAGATGCGCATCTCGGCGCCGTGCGCCTCGAGGAAGTCCGGCAGGAAGGCCTCCGCCTCCTCGATCCCGCCATCGTGCATTTTCAGGATCAGGTGATGCTCGAACCGATCCCGGTAGTCGAGCAGGAAGGCGGGCAAATGCTGGGGCCAGAGCTTCGAGAGAAGCTGCATGAACTTGTCCGTGAAACCGCGCGTCAGGCGAAGCTTGTTGAGCCGCGCATCCACCGCTCCCTTCAGGGCGAAAAACATGGGCAGCCGGTCGGTGCCGAGCTTGTCGATCAACACGAGCGTGTCCTTGCCGTACTTCGCGGAGATGTCGAAGCACTCCCGGTGCATGTATTCGGCCGAGACCGGTAGGGTCTCGAAATCCTTGAGGATGCGGCGGCGCAGCTCGGTGAACACGGCAGGATCGTTCGCGCCGATATAGAAGACCTTCTCGCGCTCGTAGTTCGGAAAGGTGTCGAGGCGGACGGCAAAGACGGCGAGCTTGCCCGCACAGCCCGAAACCCCGTGCAGCAGGCGCTTGTCGTTGTTGAAGCGCGAGGGCCGGTCGCTGTCCACGTCGCGCAGGATGCGCGTGTAATCGGGGTCCGAGGCGTTCTTGCCCTCGGGCGCGGGGGCGGACATGTCGAACTCACCCGCCTCGAGGCGCGTGAGGATCTCTTCCGTGCTCTCGCCCAGATCGATCCCAAGTTCGTTCACGAGCTTCAAATCGCCGTTGGCGGTGACCTGGGCATAGAGCGCAAGCTCGGTGTAGCTCGGCCCCCGTTCGCAGAGCGAGCCCCCGGAATTGTTGCACACGCCGCCCACGATCGAGGCACCGATGCTCGAGGAACCGATGACGGAATGAGGATTGCGACCGAGCGGGCGCAGCTTCTGCTCGAGGTCAAATAGCGTGGCCCCCGGCAGGCCGATGATCTGCTTGCCGCCGTCCAGAAGGTGCAGCCCCTCGATGCGGCTTGCATTGAGCAGCACGACGTCGCGGTCGTAGGTGCCCTTCGGCGTCGAGCCCTCTGTGAGACCGGTATTGGAGGCCTGCATGACCACGATCTTGTCGGCGGCCACTGCCGCCTCGAGAACCTTCCACTGCTCGAGCAGCGTGCCGGGCTTCACGACGCAGATCGCCTCCCCCTGCCCTGATCGGTAGCCCTTGCGGAAGCGTTCGGTGCTCTTGGCGTTGGTCAACACGTGCTTTGCGCCGCAGATGGCGCGAAAGGTGGAAATGAGGGCGTCATTCGTCATGGCGATGCTATGTCACGTCAGACAACGGGAATGCAGGGGGCGTGCTGTCGCGGCACATGCCCCGGGAAAGGAACCATCATGGGCCTCGGACTATTCGACCTGAGCGGCAAACGCGCCCTCATCACGGGCTCCTCTCAGGGGATCGGTCACGCGCTGGCCAAGGGCATGTCGGCCGCAGGCGCGGAGATCGTGCTCAACGGGCGCGATCCGGGCAAGCTCCGTGCCGCCAAAGAGCGGATCAAGGCGCAGGGCGGGCGCGCGGACATCCTCCAGTTCGACGTCACGCGCCACGACGCGGTCCGCGAGGCCATCGACACCTACGAGGACCGCTTCGGCGCGATCGACGTGCTCGTGAACAACGCCGGCATGCAGCACCGCGCGCCCCTCGAGGAGTTCCCGGCGGACCGCTTCGAGGCGCTTCTCCAGACCAATATCGCCTCCGTCTTCCACGTGGGACAGGCCGCGGCGCGGCACATGATCGGGCGCGGCGAGGGCAAGATCATCAACATCTGTTCCATCCAGACCGCGCTCGCACGGACCTCCATCGCGCCCTACACCGCCACGAAGGGTGCCGTGGCAAACCTGACCAAGGGGATGGCCACGGATTGGGCGCGCTACGGGCTGCAATGCAACGGCATCGCACCGGGCTATTTCGACACGCCGCTCAACAAGGCGCTCGTGGAGGACCGGGACTTCACCGCCTGGATCGAGAAGCGCACGCCCGCCGGGCGCTGGGGCCAGTTGCCCGAGCTCGTGGGCGCCGCGATCTTTCTGGCATCGGAGGCGTCGAGCTACGTCAACGGGACGGTGATCTACGTCGATGGCGGCATGAGCGCCTGCCTCTGACTGCGGCACGGGTCGCACCGGCGGTATTGCCTCCGGCGGAGGTACTCAGGCACAATGAAGCCGCGCCCCCACCCTTCTTTGTGCCTCCGTACCTCGGGGGTGTGGGGGCTGGCCCCCAGGTCGTGGCGGGTGTTTAGCGCGCGCGCTAGTCGCCGAAGCCGAAGGGGGGCAGGCTTTCGAGCGCGTCCTTGAGCGCGTCACCCCACCCTTTCGAGACGGTCTGCACGTAGGGATCGTCTCCGAGGAGCCGCCCGGTCCGCCCGCGCACGAGGGAGCCTTCCTCGTAAACGTGGAAATCAAAGGGGCTGCCCACCGTCAGGTTCGCCTTCACCGTCGAGTCGAAGCTGACGAGGAGGAGGCGGATCGCATCCTCGAAGCTGAGCTTCGGGTCATAGGCCCGCACGAGGATCGGGCGGCCATACTTGATCTCGCCGGTCTGGAAGAACGGCGTGTCATCTCCGGCCTCGATGAAATTGCCCTCGGGATAGATCAGGAATAGGCGCGGCGGCCCGCCGGCGATCTGGCCGCCGAGGATGATCGTGGCGTTGAAGCTTTCGCCAGATTGCCCACTGTCCGCCTGGCGCGCGATGCATTCGCGGAGCGTGTCACCGACTAGGCGCGCCGCCTGGAACATGGACGGGACGGCAAGGAGCGAGGGCCGGCGCTCATCGGGGGCCTTCGTACGCTCTTCAAGAAGGCTGATGACGCTCTGGGTCGTGGCGAGGTTGCCGGCGGTCATGAGCGTGAGCACGCGCTCGCCGGGCTCCTCCCAGACATAGAGCTTGCGATAGGTGGATATGTTGTCGAGCCCCGCGTTGGTGCGGGTATCGGCCATGAAGACGAGGCCTTTGTTCAAGGCCATGCCGACGCAGTAGGTCACGGGCGGAAGCTCATCTGAGGATCTTTACTGGGGTTGTTCTGCCACTTCGATGGCGACACTGAGCGCTTCGCGCGCATCGCCGCTTCTCACCCCTCTTATGGGGGCCGCCTCGCGGTAATCAAGCCCGGTCGCCACGCGAACGTAGCGTGGATCGGGGGATATACCGTTCGAGGGATCGAAACCGACCCAGCCGAGCCCCTCCAGATAGGCCTCGGCCCAGGCATGCATGGCCTCCTGCTCGATGCGGTCGTCGAGCATCAGGTAGCCTGACACGTAGCGCGCGGGCAGGCCCATCTCCCGCGCGGCGGCGATGAAGACGTGGGCGTGGTCCTGGCAGACCCCCTTCCCGGCCTTGAGCGCGTCCTCCGCAGTCCAGTCGGGCTCGGAAGCCCCGACCTCGTAGGTGACCGCCTCCGCAGTGGCCTTGTTGAGCGCGTGGAGGCGGTCAAGCGGCTCCTCGCCGCTGATCTCCTTGAGGAGCGTGCGAATGCCCGCGCCCGTTTGCGTCATCTTCGTCGGGCGCGTGTAGAGCCACAGAGGGGCCGCCGCGCGGTGGGGCCCGACGACGCCCGCCTGATCCGCCACTTCCACCTCGCCCTCGGAGGTGATGGTGAGGGTGTCAGCCTCCGTGTCGAAGCTCAAAAGCTCCACGCGATTGTGGTGTTCATCGTCGAAGACAAGCTCCACGCGCCCGCCATCCATGATCGTGTCCCAGCGGTGCACGAGTTGCCCATTGCCGCTTTTGGGCAGCTTACGCACCTGTTGCAGGCCTCGCGTCCCTGCCCCCGCGAACTGGTAGGAGGTCACGTGTCGGATAAAGAGGCGCGTCATTCGATGAACCTGTAGTCGATCTCGATCTGACGGCCCAGCGCTCCGAGGCGCCCCAGGAAGTCCTGCAGATACTCGTGAAGGCCTTCGTTGATGATGACGTCGATGTCGTGGACCGCGCAGGCGCGGTTGAGATCATCGGCAAGGTCATGGGAGGGACTGCGGCCGCCGTAATCTTCGGCGAGATAGGCGAGGTTGTCCCGGATCTTGGAGACGCAGAAGGCAAGGCTCCGCGGCATGCGCCGATCGAGGATGAGGAAATGCGCCACTTCGCGCGGACGCACGGCATTGCCATAGGCCATGCGGTAGCCGCCGCGCGCCGAGTTCGAGCTCAGGATGGTCTCCCACTGAACGTTGTCGATCGACGACCCTACCCCGAAGGCGGAGGGCAGTAAGACGTAGTATTTCACGTCGAGGATACGGGCGGTGTTGTCGGCCCGCTCGAGAAAGGTCCCGAGCCGCACGAAATCGTAGATGTCATTCCGAAGCATCGTGCCGTGGGTCATGCCGCGCACGAGGGCCGTGTGCCGGCGAATGCGGGTGAGCGCCTGCGGCAGGTCCCTTTCGCGCAGCTTGCGCGACAAAAGCTCCTTCAGCTCCATGTAGGCGCCGTTCACGGCCTCCCAGCTTTCCTCGGTGAGCGCCACGCGCACCGATCGCGCGTTGGAGCGCGCCGCCTCAAGACAGCATTTCACCGACGATCCGTTGTTGGGAGAGCGGAGCATCCAGTCGATGGCCGCGTCCTTCGTCAGGTGCTCGTTATGGGCCTGGTAGGCCTCCCACACACCCGCCGACTGAAGCACGCTGCGCCATTCGTCATCGGATGATTCAAGGCGCGTCAGCGCGAGGCGCTGTCCCGTTTCCACGAGGCGCGAAGTGTTCTCCGCGCGCTCGAGGTAGCGGTACATCCAGTAGAGGCCGTTGGCAGTTCTTCCGAGCATCAGTCTTCCAGCACCCAGGTGTCCTTGGTGCCGCCGCCCTGCGAGGAATTCACGACGAGACTGCCCTTCTTCAGCGCCACCCGCGTGAGCCCGCCCGGCGTGATGCGGACCCCCTCAGGCGAGACGAGCACGAAGGGGCGCAGGTCCACGTGCCGGGGTGCGAGGCCCGCCTTCGTGAAGATCGGCACTGTGGAGAGCGAAAGCGTGGGCTGGGCGATATAGGCGCCGGGCTTGGCCTTGAGCTTGTCGCGGAAGGCCGCGATCTCCTTTTTGGAGGCCGTCGGGCCGATCAGCATGCCGTAGCCGCCCGAGCCATGGACCTCCTTGACGACGAGATCCTTGAGATTGTCGAGCACGTAGGTCAGCGCCTCGGGGTCGTTGCAGCGCCAGGTGGGCACGTTTTCGAGAAGCGGCCGCTCGCCGGTGTAGAACTCGACGATATCGGGCATGTAGCTGTAGATCGCCTTGTCATCGGCGATGCCCGTGCCCGGCGCGTTGGCGATGGTGATCCCCCCCGCGCGGTAGACATCGAAGATGCCCGGCACGCCCAGCTGGCTGTCGGGATTGAAATTCAGCGGATCGAGGAAATCATCGTCCACCCGGCGGTAGAGCACGTCGATGGGCTGGTAGCCGCGCGTCGTGCGCATGGCCACGCGGCCATCCACGATGCGCAGGTCATGGCCCTCCACGAGTTCGACACCCATCTGGTCGGCCAGGAAGGCGTGCTCGAAATAGGCGGAGTTGTAGATGCCCGGGGTGAGAACGGCCGTGGTTGGCGTCTCCTGCCCGGTGGCGGGCGGCGTGGACGCGGACAGCGACGCGCAGAGATCCGCGGGATAGTTCTGCACAGTGCGCACCCGGTTCGCCGAAAAGAGCTCGGGAAACATGTGGAGCATCGTCTCACGGTTCTCGAGCATGTAGCTCACGCCAGAGGGCGTCCGGGCATTGTCTTCGAGGACGTAGAATTCGTCCTCCCCCGTGCGCACGAGGTCGATGCCGACGATGTGGGTATAGACACCGCCCGGCACGTGCACGCCGCACATCTGGGGCAGGAAGGCCTCGTTCCGCGCGATCATCTCCTGGGGGACGCGACCGGCCTTTATGATCTCCTGACGATGGTAGATGTCATGGAGGAACATGTTGATCGCACGCACGCGCTGCTCGATCCCGCGCGTGAGCTTGCGCCATTCGTTCCCCGAAATCACCCGGGGCACGATGTCGAAGGGGATGAGGCGCTCCTCGGCTTCCTCGCGCCCATAGACGTTGAAGGTAATACCGGTGAGGCGGAAGAGGTCCTCGGCCTCGCGCTGCTTCGCGCGCAGATCGGCGGGGTCGGAGGCTTCGATCCAGGTGCCCAGGGCAGCGTAGGGTTCGCGCGTGGTCCCGTCCGAGCCGAGCATCTCGTCAAAATGCGGCGTGTCTTTTGCCATGGTCCTGTTTACCTCGCGTGAAGCGATGTGACAGGGCTTTAACCTATTTTATCGCCACTTTGTTGCGGCTGCCCGATTTTTAGGCAGCCGACGCGGCCTGGCCGAGGATCGCTTCAAGCCCGTCATGCTCCTCCACCCAGTGTCCCGGCGCCACCTGCTCGAGCCGCGGCACGTAGCCCACGCGGCCGGCCTTGGAGGGCAAAAATCGCAGCCCGGCCACGGGATCGAGGGGGCTCGGTAGCTCCCCGGGCAGTTTCAGGCGCGTGCGAGAGGCCTCCACGCCCGGGTCCGGGATCGGGACGGCCGAGATCAGGCTTTGCGTATAGGGATGAAGCGGCTCGTCGAAGATCGTGTCGCGGTCGGCCATCTCCACCACGCGCCCGAGGTAGAGGACCATGATCCGGTTCGACACACTGCGCACGACGGAAAGGTCGTGGGAGATGAAGAGCATGGACATCCCGAATTCGGCCTGAAGCTCCTTGAGGAGCGTGAGCACCTGCGCTTGTACGGAGACGTCGAGCGCGCTCACGGCCTCGTCGCAGATCAGGAGCTTCGGGCGGTTGATCATGGCGCGCGCGATGCCCACGCGCTGGTTCTGGCCGCCCGACAGTTCGTGCGGGTAGCGGTTGATCATGGTCTGCGGCAGCCCCACGCGCTCCATCATCTCCACGACGCGCGCCCGGACGTCCTGCTTGGAGAGGCCCGGCTGGGCCACCCGGAGCGGCTCCGCGATGGAGGCGGAGATCGTCATGCGCGGGTCGAGCGAGGCGAGCGGGTCCTGGAAAACGATCTGGAGGTCCTGCCGGTAAGGCTTCATCTCGGCAGGCTTGAGCGCGGCGAGATCGCGCCCGAGCCAGAGGATTTCGCCCCCCGAGGGCGGAATCAGCTGAAGCACCGCGCGCGCCAACGTGGATTTTCCACACCCGCTTTCGCCGACGATCCCGAGGGTCTCCCCCTCGGCCAGCGCAAAGCTCACCCCCTTCACGGCGTTGAGCGGGCGCACGCGATTGAAGAAGCCCCGCCTCCCGGCGACCTGGAATGTCACCTCCACGTCGCGGGCGTCGAGCACGATCTCGGAGGTGTCGGGGATCGGTGGCCGGATGTCTGCGCCGTCGAGACGGGGCATCGCGGCGAGTAGATCCTGCGTATAGGGCTGCGCCGGGCTCTGAAAGATCTCCCGCGTAGTCCCGCCCTCCACGAACGCCCCATGACGCATGACATGGACGTGGTCACACATGCGCGCCACCACGCCCATGTCGTGTGTGATGAGCGCGATGGACGTGTTTTCCTCGCGCTGGAGGGTGGACATGAGATCGAGGATGTCGGCTTGTACGGTCACGTCGAGCGCGGTGGTGGGCTCGTCGGCGATGAGGAGCTCCGGCCCGCAGAGCATCGCCATGGCGATCATCACGCGCTGGCGCATCCCGCCGGAAAGCTCATGGGGATACTGGCCGAGCCTTAGGCGCGCCTCCGGGATTTTCACCCGCTCAAGCCAGTCGAGGCAGAGCGCATCGGCTTTCGAGCCGGTTAGGCCCTTGTGAGCGCGCAGCACCTCTTTCATCTGCTGGCCCACGCGCAGATGCGGCGTGAGCGCGGTGAGCGGGTCCTGGAAGATCATGGAGACGGCGGAGCCGCGGATCTTGTTGAGGGCCTGGGGCGAGCGGTTCAGCATCTCTTCGCCGCGCAGGGTGGCGGAGCCCGTGGCGGTGCCGTTCGTTGCGAGAAGGCCCATGGCGGCCATGAAGGTCTGGCTCTTGCCGGAGCCGCTCTCGCCCACGATGCCGAGGCATTCGCCCGGTGCGATGTCGAAGCTCACGCCTTTGACGGCCTCGACATGGCCGTCGAGCGTGTCGAAGCTCACGTGAAGATCGCGGACGGAGAAGAGTGCCATCTCAGCGGTCCTTCGGATCGAGCGCGTCGCGCAACCCATCGCCGATGAAGAACATCGTGATGATGATGACGACGTAGAAGAAAAGCGGGAAGGCGAGTTGCCAGAGCGTGCCGTAGGCCATGGTCCCCGCCCCTTCGGCGATGAGCGCGCCGAGGGAGGTATAGGGCTCGGAGATGCCTAAGCCGAGGAAGCTCACGAAGCTTTCCGCGAGGATCATGTCGGGGACAAGCAGCGATGCATAGACGATGATGACGCCCGCGAGGTTGGGTAGGATGTGTCGGATCATGATGGTGATCTCGGAGACCCCGCTCGCGCGCGCCGCCTCCACGAATTCGCGGTTCTTGAGGCTGAGCGTCTGGCCGCGCACGATCCGCGCCATGGTGAGCCACGAGACCGCCCCCAGCGCCACGAAGAGCATGAGGAACGAGCGCCCGGCGATGACGAGGAGCAGGATGATGACGAGCACGGTGGGCAGCGACAGCAGGATATCGACAATGCGCATCATGATCGCGTCCGTCCGCCCGCCCACATATCCCGCGATGATGCCGTAGGTCGTGCCCACGACGAGCGCCATCAGCGCGCCGATGAGGCCCACGAGGAGCGAGGTCTGCGTGGCCTGGATGGTGCGGGAATAGAGATCGCGACCGAGGTCATCGGTGCCAAAGTAATGCCCAGTCTCGATGGACGGCCCGCCCAAGCCACGCACGTCGCCCATGGCGGCCCAGTCGATCTCCTCGTTCGACCATTGCGCGAAGAGCGGCCCGAAGAGGACGAAGGCCACGACGAGGCCCAAGACGAAGACGCAGGCCATGGCGGCCTTGTTCTGGACAAAGCGCTCGTAGGCGTCGCGCATGAGCGAGCGGCCCTGAACGGCCTCCGCGATCTGAGCGTCGCCGATGGTTTCGGCGCGAGCGGCTTGGGCTTCTGACTTTCCGAACATGGGTCAGTACCTGATTTTCGGGTCGAACCACGCATAGGCGAGGTCGGTGAGGAGATTCACGGCCACGGTGAGCACGCCGTAGAGGATCGTGACGCCAAGGAGGACGGAGTAGTCGCGGGAGAGCGCGCTGTTCACATAGCTCTGCCCGAGCCCGCCCGTGGAGAAGTAGATATCCACGAAGACGGAGCCGGTGAGCACGTAGACGAAGACCGGCCCGAGATAGGAAATCACGGGGAGAAGCGTGGGCTTGAGCGCATGGCGCCAGATCACGAGCCCGTCGGGCAGCCCCTTGGCGCGGGCGGTGCGGATGTAGTTGGAATTCAGCACTTCGAGCATGGACGACCGCGTGATCCGCGCAATCGAGCCCATGTAGGAAGTGGAAAGCGCAATGACGGGCATGATGAGGTATTGCCACTGTCCCCCGTTCCAGCCGCCCCCCGGCAGCCAGCCGAGATAGAGCGTGAAGGTCAGGATCAGGATCGGGCCCATGATGAAATTCGGCAGCGCCTGCGCGGCGATGCCGAGCGACACGGCCAGATAGTCGATCCAGCTGTTGTGCCTGAGCGCTGCTGCGATGCCGAGGGCCACGCCCACGGTGGTGGCGGCGAGAAAGCTCAGGGCTCCGTAGGTCAGCGAGATCGGCAGACCGCTCGCGATGATGTCGTTGACGTCCCGGTCCTTGAATTTGAAGGACGGGCCGAAATCGAAATAGAGGACGATGTTGGTGAGATAGTCCCAGAGCTGCTTCCAGAGCGGCTGATCGAGGCCGTAGCGGGCCTCCAGATTGGCCAGAACCTGCGGCGGCAGGGGGCGCTCGGACGTGAACGGGCCGCCGGGGGCGACCTGCATCAGAAAGAAAGAGGCGATGATCAAAAGCAGGATCGTGGGCACGGCACCCAGGATTCGGCGGATCGAATAGGCTAGCATGGGGTCACCATAGCAAAGGCCCCCGGCACGGCGCCGGGGGCCTTCGGTTTCAGGAGGTTACTCGGCGATCTTGTAGAGGTTCTTGGAGTACCAGTTCTGCTCCACGTTGTTCACCGGCCAGTTCCCGACATCGGAATCCAGCATGTAGACGCCGGCATAGTGATAGATCGGGATGATCGGCATTTCCTCGGCCACGATCTGTTCGACCTGGGCGTAGAGCGCGCCGGCATCGTCTGCCGTGCGGGCCTGCTGCATCAGCTCGTCGACCTTGGCGTTGGAGAACTTGCCGTCATTGTAGCCCGAGGGCGAGGTCAGGAGATCGAGGAAGGTGGAGGCTTCGTTGTAGTCCCCGCACCAGGCGCCGCGCGCCAGTTCGAAGTTCTGGTTGCCGCGCTCTTCGAGGAAGACCTTCCATTCCATGTTGCCGAGCTCGGTTTCGACGCCGAGCTTCTGCTTCCACATCTGCGACATCGCCACGGCGATCTTCTTGTGCGCCTCGGACGTGTTGTAGATCATGTTGAAGGAAAGCGGGTTGTCCGGGCCATAGCCTGCCTCCGCGAGGAGATCCTTGGCCATCTGATCCTTCTCCGCCTGGCTCATGCCAGCGAATTCTGGAAGCGGCGGCTCGAAATCGGCCACGGAGACCGGCGTGAAGGTGTAGGCCTCGGTCTGGCCACCGGCCAGCACGTTTTCCACGATCACCTTGCGGTCAACCGCGAGCGCGAGCGCCTTGCGGACACGGGCGTCCTGGAATGCCTCGGGGCCGTTTTCCGTCAGGTTGAAGGTGTAATAATAGTTGCAGAGCCGCGGGAAGGAGATCGCCTCCTCCGGGTATTCCTCGCTCAGGCGCGGGAATTGGCCCGCTGGGACCTCGGTCCGGTCGAGCTCACCGGCGAGGTAGCGCGTGAGCGCAACGTTCTCGTCGTTGATGACGAGCGCCACGACCTTCTCGATGACCGTGTTCTCGTTGTCCCAGTACATGGAGTTCCGCTCGCGCACCGAACGCTCCGCGGGGGCATGCTCTGTCAGGACGTATGCGCCGTTGGACACGATGTTCTCGGGCCGCGTCCACTCCGTGCCGTGCTCCTCGATCGTCCAGCTCGGCGCGGGGAACAGCGTGGCGTGGGTCGTCATCTGCGCGAAATACGGCAGCGGCGAGGAGAGCGTGACCTCCAGCGTCAGGTCGTCCACGGCGCGAACGCCGAGCGTGTCCGGCGCGGCCTCGCCGGCGATGATGTCGGCGGCATTCTCGATGGCCGTGATCTCCATGTACCACGCGTAGGGCGAGGCCAGCGCGGGATCGACGGCACGCTGCCAGGCAAAGACGAAATCATTCGCCGTCACCCGCGTCCCGTCAGACCAGCGCGCGTCGTCGCGCAGCGTGAAGGTGTAGACGGTGTTGTCTTCGTTCGTTGAGAACCCCGTCGCCACGCCCGGCACGAGATTGCCCTCGGCATCCTGGCTCATGAGGCCTTCGAAGAGGTCGCGCACGATCTCGGAGCCGGACACGTCTTCCACCACCTGGGGATCGACCGAGGAATGCTCGTCGAGCACGCGGTAAGTGAAGGTCTGGTCTTCGGCGAGCGTGACGCCCGCGGGCACATTGCCCATGGCAAAGGCCGCCGGGGCCAAGAGCGGCGTGGCGAGAAGGGTCGTTGCGAGCAACCCTGAGATGAGTGGTTTGCGGACCAGTGTCATGTGAACTCTCCCTGTCTGATCAATAATCCCCACCAGCGTAGGGCCAAGGCAGCGAAGAAGGGAAGGACAATCACCGGAACGCGGGGCTTGGCGTCGCGTCAGCGGCGCTTTCCTGCGCAGTTTCACTCTCCTTTAAGCTGCGCGGAGACCGGACCGCGTGCCTAGCGTTCGAAGGGTGGAAATCTCGCCCGGGCCGCGGACATGACCCAATCACGGTGGTTGCGGACATATTCGTTGGACGCGTCACGGGGCGGGGAATAGTCCCAGGCATTGTCGCCTGTGGTGTCCATCATCGCGTTGAGCTTAAGGCGTGTTTGCTGGCTTCGGATGACCTGAGCGGAAATGGCCGCGCTGTCCCATCTCTCCCGGACCTCCCGCGCGAATGCGCGGGCCGCCTCGGCATAGGCCGGGTCTTCGGCGAGGTTGGTCAGCTCATGGGGGTCGGCGGCGAGATCGTAAAAAACCGGCGGGTCGAGGTCGCAATGGATGTATTTGAGATCGCCCTGGTCGTCGTCCCGGCGGATCATGAAGACGGGCGCGCCCGCGCATTCGGCGCAGTATTGCCCGATGACCTCGCCCTCCTGCGCCTCACCGCGCGCGGCGGGAAGGAGCGACCGGCCCGCGATGGGCTGTGCATAGAGGCTCTCATCGCCCCCCGCGATGTCGGTGAGCGTGGGCAAGAGGTCGATGAGGGAACACAGCGTGTCTCTCGCGCCCTGTGCCACGCCCGGCCCGGCCATGATCAGAGGCACGCGCGCGGAATGCTCCAGAAAGCTCATCTTGAACCACATGCCGCGCTCGCCCAGCATGTCGCCGTGGTCCGAGGTGACGATGAAGACGGTGTTCTCCGTCTCCCCCATGGCCTCGATCTGCGCCATGAGCGCGCCCACCTTGCTGTCGAAATAGCTGACATTGGCGAGATAGGCCCGGCGGGCGGCGCGCGTGTCCTCCGGGGAAAGGGTATCCGTGGAGGCCTCCACCCCGTCGGCCACCCGCCGCGAGAACGGGTCGAGCCGGTCGGGCGGCATCTCCGTTTCCGGCATGGGGATGTCCACGTCCTCGTAGAGATCCCAGAAGGGCTGGAGCGCGATATAGGGGTCGTGGGGGTGAAAAAGGCTCAGCACGAGGCAGAAAGGCTGCCCCTGCCCCGCGGCCTTGTCCCGCGCGCGCTCCATGAGCCAGCGGCGGGCGGCGAAATCGGCCTCCTCGTCGAAATCCGCCTGATCCGTCGCCACCGCGCTGCCCGCCTCCGTGACGGTGCGCATGTTGTGATACCAGATGTCGATGCGATCATCGTTCCGCGTCCAGTCCGGCGTCCAGGCGAAGTCCGAGGGATAATAGTCGGTCGTCACCCGGTCGGTGAAGCCGTGCTTCTGATCGGGGCCCACGAAGTGCATCTTGCCCGAAAGGCAGGTCCGGTAGCCCAACGCGCCGAGGTAATGCGCGAAGGTCGGGATCGAGGCGGGGAATTCGGCGGCGTTGTCCCAGGCGGCGATATCGGTGACGTGCTGGCCCGTCATGAACGAGGCGCGGGAGGGGACGCAGAGTGGCGAGTTGCAATAGGCGCGGTCAAAGCGCGTCCCACGGGCGGCGAGGGCATCCATGTGCGGCGTGATCGCCGCGCCGCCATAGGTCGCCATGAATTGCGGCGCGAGCTGGTCGGCCATGATGAGCACGATGTTGGGCGGCATGGCGCGGTCTTTCACGTCTGGGCCGTACGCCCACTTGAGGGCGCCAGCGCTGTCGCCACGCTCAGGATCGCGCGGCTTCTCGCCCATGCGTGCCACAGGCGAAAGGCGTTTCCAAACGTCTTAAGCGGCGTCTGCCTCGAAGAAGCCTCAGGTCCGCTCGATGGAGGCGGCGATGCGCTCGGCCTCCTCGGGCGTGAGGCGCGGCGGGTGCCAATCGCGCCCCGGCGCCGCCTCGAGCAGCTTCTTGGTGTAGGGGTGCTTCGGGTTGTTGAAGACCTCGTCCGCGGGCCCCATCTCCACCATCACGCCCTTCTCCATGACCGTAATGTAATCAGAGATTTGCGCGGCGACCCTCAGGTCATGCGTGATGAAGATGATCGCCATCTTGTACTCTTCCTGCAGGTCATTCATCAGGCGCAGCACTTGCTTCTGCACGGAAAGATCGAGCGCGGAAACGGACTCATCGGCGATCACCACGTCGGGCCCCATGGCGAGCGCGCGCGCGATCCCGATGCGCTGCCGCTGGCCGCCGGAGAAGTTGCGCGGGGTGCGCTTCAGCGCGGGCTCACCGAGGCCCACCTGCTCCAGCAGCTCTACGGCGCGTTGCCGCGCCTCCTCGTTCGTGACACCCTGGAGCTCAAGACCCCGCGTGATCATGTAGCCCACCGTCTGGCTCGGATTGAGCGAGCCGTAGGGATCCTGGAAGATCATCTGGATGTTCTTGCGCGCCTGAACGAGCTCGTCGCCGCTCTTGCCGAGGAAGTCCTCCTCGTTGATGATCACGGCACCGTCCGTCGGCTCCTGCAGCCGGATGAGCGTCTTGGCGAGCGTCGACTTGCCGGAGCCCGACTCCCCCACCACGCCCAGCGTCTCTCCCGCGCGGAGCACGAAGCTTGCATCGTTGAGCGCATGGACCTGCTTGCTCCCCGAGCCATAGACCTTGTGCATGTTCTTCACTTCGACGAGCGGCGCGTCGTTGCGCCCGAGGTCGGGCGTGCGCTCGGTCTCGAGGAGCGGCATCGCGTCCACGAGAAGCTGCGTATAAGGCTGCTGCGGATCGAGCAGGATCTTCTCTTTCATCCCCTCTTCTATGAGCCGCCCCCAGCACATCACCGCCACGCGGTCGGCCACGTCCGCCACCACGCCGAAATCGTGGGTGATGAAAATCGTAGCGTTGTCGTAGACGTCCTTGAGGTCGTTGATGAGGCGCAGGATCTCTGCCTGCGTCGTCACATCGAGCGCCGTCGTGGGCTCGTCGGCGATGAGGATATCGGGCTTGCAGGCGAGCGCCATGGCGATGACGATCCGCTGGCACTGGCCGCCTGACACCTGGTGAGGGTAGCTGTCATAGATGCGCGGGGGCGTGGGCAGCTTCATCTGCTCGAGGAGCTTCAGCGTCTCCTTCTTGCGGTCCTCCGGCTTGATCTCGGGGCGGTGAAGCTCAAAGACTTCATCGACTTGCGCGCCGATCTTGATGGAAGGGTTCAGCGCCGCCATGGGCTCCTGATAGATCATCGAGATCCGCGCGCCGCGGATATCGTTGAGCTGTTTGTCGGGCATGCGCAGCATGTCCATCCCGTCAAAGATCACATCGCCTTGGGAGATCGTCAGCCGCCCGGGGACATCGTTCATGATGGCCGAGGTCATGACGGATTTGCCTGACCCGGACTCGCCCACCACGCAGAGGATCTCCCCGCGATTAAGCGTCAGCGACACGTCGTTCACCGCGTATTTCCGGTCAGAGCCCTTCGGCAACTCGATCGAAAGATTCTTGATCTCGAGGATCGGTCGTGGCGTGGGGGTGTCTGCCTGATCGGCGGCGGCTTCGGTCATGCTGCGTCCCTTGCATAAGATTTCGGTAAGCCAAACAGGTTAGCCCGCCTTTGGCAAGTTTCGCCCCACCTGCGTCGCAAGACGTATTCCGGCCCTCCGCGCGGTTGACGGGCGCGGCGGACGCCCCACTTACAGGCCTACTTTGGAACGGGACGACATGACGCAGGCTTCTCTTGGTCTTTTCGCATTTGCGCAGCTTGAGGGGCGAAGGGCACGACAGGCATGAGCGCTCCCGCTGACCCCGCAAGGAAACCGATCGGTGGGCTCGTGCCCACGGCGCTGGCCGCGGGCCTATTCACGTGGTTCGCGACGTTTCTGCCGGAGGTGGCGGCGGGCGAGGTCGTGCGCCTCGCGTGGGACTGGGTGCCGTCCATGGGCATCGCGCTCAGCTTCGTCTTCGACGGTCTCTCGCTCACCTTCGCGCTCCTTATCAGCGGGATCGGCGCGCTCGTGTTCCTTTACTCGAACACGTACCTCGCCGGGTACAAGCATTTCGGCCGCTTCATGTGGTTCCTCACGGCCTTCATGCTGGCGATGCTCGGGCTGGTGCTCGCCGACAACCTCATCGCGCTCTTCGTGTTTTGGGAGCTGACGACCATCACCTCCTACCTTCTCATCGGTTTCGGCCATGAGACGACCAACGGGCGACGCTCCGCGCTGCAGGCGCTCTTTGTCACCGGCGCCGGGGCGCTGGCCCTCCTTGCAGGTCTTATCCTCATGGGCCTCGAAGCGGGGACCTTCGAGATCTCCGAGATCCTGGCCCAGGGCGGCCTGCAGGAGAGCGAGCTCTACGTGCCGATCCTCATCCTGGTGCTGGCGGGCGCCTTCACGAAATCAGCCCAGTTCCCGTTTCACTTCTGGCTGCCCAATGCCATGGCCGCGCCTACGCCGGTCTCCGCCTTCCTGCACTCGGCCACCATGGTGAAGGCGGGCGTCTACCTCATGGCGCGGCTCTATCCCGGCCTCTCGGGGACGGACGCCTGGATCTGGACGCTGACCATCGCCGGGGGCTTCACGACGGTCTTCGCTTCCGTTCTTGCCGTCAAGCAGACCGACCTGAAACAGACGCTGGCCTACACGACCCTCATGGCGCTCGGGACGCTGACGCTCATCCTCGGGCAGGCGGGCGGGTATTCGATGACCGCCTTCGTGACCTTCCTCGTGACGCACTCGCTCTACAAAGCCTCGCTCTTTCTCATGATCGGCTGCGTGGATTACGGCACCGGCACGCGGGACGCGGACGTATTGGGCGGCCTTGGGCGGCGGATGCCGGTCACGGCCGCCGCGGCCGGGCTCGCGGCGCTTTCCATGGCGGGACTGCCCCCGTTCATCGGCTTCATCGCCAAGGAGCTCGCCTATGCGGGCGCGCTCGAGGTCCCGTCCTCGGTGCTCCTCGTGGCCGGGGCCTCGCTCGCGGCCAACGCGCTGATGTTCGCGGTGGCGGGTATCGTGGCCTTCAAACCCTTCTGGCGACCGGCGGGCGGGACTGAGACGCCGCGCACGCCCAAGGAGGCGCCCTGGCCCATGCTCTTTGGCCCGCTTCTCCTCGCCGTGCTCGGCCTCGTCTTCGGCCTTACGCCCGGGCTGCTGCAAGGCACGCTCGTCAATCCCACGGTCATAGGTTTCATGGGCGAGGCGGCAGACCCCAAGACGCTCAAACTTTGGGCGGGGGTGAATGTGCCGCTTTTCCTGTCGCTGGCGACCTTCGTGCTGGGCTTCCTGCTCTACGTGGTCCATCGCGCCTTCCGCGCGGCGCTCAACGGCATGGCGCCGGCGCTGCCGAACTTCGACAGCATGTGGGACAAGTTCCTCGACGGGCTGAAGGGCTTTGCAGCGTGGCAAACGCGGGTCATCCAGCCGGGCATCCTGCGCGTCTACGTGTTCGCGACCTTCACCACCGTGCTCGTGGCCATCAGCGGTACGATGATCGTCAAGGGCGCGGTCCCCGCCATGCCGGACCTCTCGGACGTCACCTGGAAGAACTGGGCGCTTGTGGCGCTACTGATCGTGGGCGCCGTCCTCACCTGCCTCACGCGGTCGCGGATCACGGCCATGGCGGCGCTCGGCGTGGTGGGCATCGGCGTGGCCATCATCTTCATCACGTTCTCTGCGCCCGACGTGGCCATCACGCAGCTACTCGTGGAGACGCTTGTGATCGTGCTGGTGGCGGTGGCCCTTCTCAGGCTCCCGACGCTCCGCCTCGAAGGGGACGCGAGCTGGCGCCCGCTCGACGCCGCGCTCTCGGCGGCGCTCGGCCTCACCGTGACCCTCGTGCTGCTGGCCGTGCTTGAGACACCCCTCGACCTGCGGC
Organism: Pseudomonadota bacterium; assembly: GCA_038533575.1. Classification (NCBI taxonomy): domain Bacteria; kingdom Pseudomonadati; phylum Pseudomonadota; species Pseudomonadota bacterium. Next base: position 1,633,136 of record JBCAYL010000001.1, read on the forward strand.
TGACCGAATACTTCGAGGCAACGAGCTGGCCCGAGGCCTTCGGACGCAACATCGTCAACGTCATCCTCGTCGATTTCCGCGCGCTCGACACCTTCGGCGAGATCGCGGTGGTCGTGATCGCTGCGCTCTCCGCCTACGCGCTCCTGCGCACAACCAGCGAGAGGAAAGACGTGTGAAATCGATCATCCTCCGGGCGGGCACCCGCTACCTCGCCGGCCTTCTCCTCCTCTTTTCGATCTACATGCTCCTGCGCGGGCACAACGAGCCGGGCGGCGGCTTCATAGGCGGGCTCATCGGATCCACCGGCTTTGTGCTCTACGCCATTGCCTGCGGCACGAAGGACGCGCGGAGCGCGCTGCGCCTCTCGCCGCAGAACATCGCCATGGCGGGCCTCGGCATCGCGCTCCTCGCCGGGCTCATGGCCGCGCTCTTCGGGGACGCGCTCTTCACCGGGCAATGGCTCTTCATCGGGGATCGCGAAAGCGGGGACTACATCCCGCTCTCCTCGGTGCTCGTCTTCGATATCGGGGTCTACCTCGTCGTCTTCGGCTCCATCATCGCCCTCGTCTTCGCCATGGAGGAGGAGATCTGATGGAAGCCCTCATGGCCATATCCATCGGCGTGCTCGTGGCAGCGGCGGCCTACCTGATGCTGTGCCGGCATGTGCTGCGCTTCATCTTCGGGCTCGTGCTTATCTCGAACGCGGCGAACCTGACGATCTTCACCGCGGGCCGCCTGACGGAGGGCCGCCCGCCGCTCATCTCCTACGGCGCCGATGCCCCTGTCGCGAATGCCGCGAACGCCCTGCCCCAGGCGCTGGTGCTCACGGCCATCGTCATCGGCTTCGGCCTTTTCGCCTTCGCGCTCATCCTCATGTTCCGCGCCTACACGTCGCTCGGCACCCTCGACAGCGATCGCATGTCCCTCGCCGAGCCCCGCGAGGAGAAGAAATGACCTGGCTTCTCGCCACTCCCCTCGTCCTGCCGTTCCTGACCGCCGTTGCCGCCTTCCTCACGCGGGAGCGGTCCTCGGGGCGCTGGGTCAGCGTGGCGGGCAACTTCCTCTTTCTGATCGCTTCGTTCCTCCTTCTCGCGCGGGTGCTGCAGGACGGGATCATCGCGGGGCAGATGGGCAGCTGGCCCGCCCCCTTCGGCATCACGCTCGTGGCAGACAGGCTCTCGGCGGTCATGGTGGTCATCACCGCCATCACCGCGCTCGCGGTGGCGGTCTACGCCCTCACCGACATCAATCGCCGCAAGGAATATCTCGGCTACCACGCGCTCTTCAACGTGCTCATCGGCGGCGTGACGGGCGCCTTCATCACGGGCGACCTTTTCAATCTCTACGTCTGGTTCGAGGTCATGCTGATCTCCTCCTTCGGCCTGCTCATCCTCGGCGGCAAGCCCGAGCAGATCGACGGCGGCGTGCGCTATGTCATGCTCAACCTGATCTCGACCATCCTCTTCCTGAGCGGCATCGGCCTTCTTTACGGCATGACCGGCACGCTCAATATGGCCGATCTCGCCCGCGTCGTGCCTACGCTCGAAAACCAGGGCCTCGTGACGGTCATCGCGATGATGTTCCTCGTGGCGTTCGGGGTGAAGGCGGCGGTCTTCCCGCTCTTCTTCTGGCTGCCGGCGAGCTATCATACGCCCGCCTTCGCGGTCTCGGCCGTCTTCGCCGGGCTTTTGACCAAGGTCGGGGTCTACTCGCTCATCCGGCTCTTCACGCTCGTTTTCAACGGGGACACAGGCTTCACCCACGAGGTGCTCCTCTGGATCGCGGGCTTCACGATGGTCACCGGCGTCCTCGGAGCCGCCGCGCAGAACGACATGCGCAAGATCCTGTCATTCCACATCGTCTCCCAGATCGGCTACATGATCATGGGGCTGGCGATCCTGACCCCGCTCGCGATCGCGGGGGCGGTGTTTTACCTCGTCCACCACATCATCGTGAAGGCGAACCTCTTTCTGATCGCGGGCGTGGCCGAGCGCACGGCGGGCTCCACGGAGCTCGGCAAGATCGGTGGGCTCTACAAGACAGCCCCGCTTCTGGCCGTGCTCTTTTTCGTGCCCGCCTTCTCGCTCGCGGGCTTTCCGCCGCTCTCGGGGTTCTGGGCCAAGTACGTCCTCGTTCAGGCCGCGCTGGAGGATCAGGGCTGGGTCATCGCGGGCGTGGCGCTTCTCGTGGGTCTGCTCACGATCTTCTCGATGACGAAGATCTGGGCCGAGGCCTTCTGGAAGGCGCATCCCGAGGACCGTGACCCGACGCTGGCGGCGCTCACGCCCACGGCGCGCGGCCATCTCCTCCTGCCCATCGGCTCGCTGGCCGCACTGACCTGCGTGATCGGGTTCTTCCCGGAGCCCTTCATCGCCTTCGCCAATGACGCGTCCGCCGAGCTTCTCGATCCTTCGGGCTACATCGCCGCCGTCCTGGGGGCACAGCAATGAACAATTTTGCCGCCAACCTCCTCTTCGCCGCCGTTTGGGCCATCTTCTCGGGAGGGTTTTCCTGGATCTCCATGACCTTCGGCTTCGTCCTCGGCTACGGCATCCTTTGGCTTCTCCAGCCGCTCACGGGCGTGAAATCGAGCTATTTCAAGCGGGTCTACTTCTGGATCAAGCTCATCGTGATGTTCTTCTACGAGTTGCTCGTATCCTCGCTGGCCGTCATCTACGACATCATCACGCCCACGCTGCAGGCGCGGCCTGCGATCATCGACATGCCGCTCGACGTCAAATCCGACACCGGCATCCTCCTCGTCACCAACCTGATCTCGCTCACGCCCGGCACGCTCTCCATCGATGTGAGCCCGGACCGCAAGACACTGCGCATCCACGCGATGTTCGCCGACGATCCGGACGCGGTGTGCCACGAGCTCAAATCCGGCATGGAGCGCTGGGTGATCGACGCCATGGAGGACACGCCCGCATGATGCCCGCTGCCGGATTTCTCGCCCCGGTCGTGATGATCGGCTTCGCGCTCATCTTCGCGGCCGTCGTGCTCGCGCTATACAGGCTCATCAAGGGGCCTACCCTGCCCGACAGGGTCGTGGCACTCGACATGATGACCATCGCCATCGTGGCCTTCTGCGGGCTCGCGGCCGTGCGTACGGGCCAGGCGGCCTTTCTCGACGTGGCGCTTGTGCTGGCGCTCGTGGGCTTTCTCGCGACGGTGGCCCTCGCACGATTTGCAGAACGCGCGGTGGAGCGCCGCGCCGGACGGGACGACCGCGATGTCTGAGACGATCGTCGCCCTCCTCCTGCTCCTCGGCGGGGTCCTGTCGCTCCTCGCGGGCGTGGGGATCCTGCGGTTGCCGGACGTCTTCACGCGGATGCACGCGGCCACGAAGGTCGGCACGCTGGGCTCGGGCTTCATCATGGCCGGGGCGGCGGTCTTCTTCGGTACCTCGGACGTCATCATCCGCGCCGTGCTGATCGTCTTTTTCCTGCTGCTCACGGCCCCCATCGGGGCGCACATGATCGGGCGCGCCGCGCTGAGGCTGGGCATCACGCCGTGGGGCGAAGACAAGGCGCACGCGCAGCCCGACGCCCCCACCGAAGAGAACCGGGACCTGCTCGGTCAGAACGCCCCCCGCGACCCTGGCCCGGGCACCTGAACCCGCGGCTCAGTAGACGTCGCGCTGGTAACGGCCCGCATCGCGCAGCGCGCCGAGATACGCCTCCGCGTCTTCGCCGGCCTCGCGGAGCACTTCGGTCAGCGCGGTATGGACATCCCTCGCCATCCGCGCGGCATCCCCGCAGACGTAGAGATGCGCCCCGCGCGCCAGCCAGTCCACGATCTCCGCGCCCCGTTCGCGGATACGGTCCTGCACGTAAATCTTCTCCGGCTGATCACGGGAAAAGGCCACGTCGAACCGCGTCAGGAGCCCGTCTTTCCGCCAGCCCATGAGCTCCGTCTGGTAGAGGAAATCCTGCGTGAAATGCGGGTTGCCGAAGAAAAGCCAGTTCTCGCCCGTGGCCCCCGTCGCCTCGCGCTCCTGGAGGAACGCGCGAAACGGCGCGATGCCCGTGCCCGGCCCGATCATGATCACCGGCACGTCGGCCGCCGGAAGGCGAAATCCCTCGTTCTCCTCGACATAGATGCGCACCCGCTGCCCGGGTTCGATGCGGCGCCCCAGATGGCCTGACGCCCCGCCGAGATGGTCGCGGCCATGGGCCTCGTAGGCCACGACCGCCAGCGTCAGGTGCACCTCGTCCTCCACGTCCGCCTGAGACGAGGCGATTGAATAGAGCCGGGGCTGCATCTTGCGCAGGCAGGATGTGAGCGTGGGCGCGTCGATCTCCGCCGGGTGCTCGTGGAGGATGTCATAGATCTGGCGCGGCTCGAGATAGGCGCGCAGGGCGGCCTTGTCTTCGGCGAGCGCTGCCAGCTCTGCATTGCCCGTGGCCTCGGCATAGGCGGTGACGAAGCCCGGGTAGCTCTGGGTCAGCTCGTAATCCTCGATGAGCGCCTTGCGCAGCGCCGCGTCGGCGAGCCCGAGACACTCCAGCACCGCGTCCACGTCCGCGGGATCATTCTCGAAGTAGACGCCCAGCGCGTCTCCGGGCATGTATGTGAGGCCCGAGCCCTCGAGCGAAAACTCGATGTGGCGGACATCCTTCGAGGAGTCTCGACCCGTGATCTTCTGGACGGTGAGCACCTCCGCTTCGAAGGGCGACTTCTTGGAATAGGGCGCTTGCGGCGCGACGAGTGGCACCACATTCGAGGCGGGCGCGGCCGTCTCGAGGGTGGGTGCCAGCGTGTCGAGCGCTCCGGTGATCCAGGCCTCCGTATGATCCTCGTAATCCACGTCGAGCAGCACGCGCTCCACGGCCACATTGGCCCCCAGCGCAACGAGCCGCTCCTCGAAATCCACGGCCGTCTGGCAGAATTGCGCATAGGAGGTGTCCCCCAGCCCCATGACGGCGATCTGGGTGCCCGCGAGCTTCGGAGCCTTCCGGGAGGCGAGGAAATCGTAGAGCTTCTGCGCGCTTTCCGGTGGCTCCCCTTCGCCGTAAGTACTGACGACGATGGCGATATGGGTCTCGTCTTTGAGCCGCGCGGGCTTGTAGTCGGCCATGTTCACCAGCGCCGCGTTGAGCCCCCGCGCCTGGGCCACCTCGGCCAGCTCGGAGGCCACGTGCTTGGCATTGCCGGTCTGCGACCCGTAGAGCACGGTGAGGGTCGCGGGCTCGGCGGCCACCGGCAGCACGGGAGACGCGCCCCTGGCCGAGGCCGCCATGTAGCCCGAAACCCAGGCCTGCTGCATCGGATCGAGACCCCTCACGAGCGCCTCCATCGCAGCCATCTGATCGGCGCTGAGCGGGGCCATGGCACCGGGGATTTCTTTCAGAAACATGAGGTCAGCCTTCCGGGTGCAAGCCGCATTCCCGAAGCGCGCCGCCGAAACGGGTGGCCTCTTCGGTCATGCCGTCGGTGAGGGGTCTCGTGGTGTGGCGGTCGCCGATGCTCACGTAGCCTTCCTCCCAGAGCGGGTGGTAAGGGAGCCCGTGGGCGGTCAGGTAGCGGTGCACGTCGCGCGCGGACCAGTCGACGATGGGATGGACGCGGGCGCGGCCCCCGCTCACCTCCACGATCTCGCGCTGCGCACGGCTCTTCGATTGCTGGCGGCGCACGCCGGAATACCACGTGGCCGCGCCCAGATCCTGCAGAGCGCGCTCCATCGGCTCGACCTTGGTCATCCGGTTGTAGGCCCGAAGCCCCGCCTCGCCCTTGGTCCAGAGCTCGCCGTGGCGCGCCTCCTGCCATGCCGGGCTTTCCGCTGCGCGCGTCACTGTGAGGTTGAGCGAAAGACGCTCCGTGAGCGCATCGATGAACTGGTAGGTCTCCGCGAAGAGATAGCCGGTATCGACGAGCACCACCGGGATATCGGGCCTCTCCCGTGTCATCAGGTGCAGCATGACCGCGGCCTGCACGCCGAAGCTCGACGAGACGACATGGGCACCCGGCAAGGTGCCGAGGGCCCAGCGCACGCGCGCCTTCGCCGACATCGGGCGCAGGTACTCGTTCATCTCGTGGAGAATGAGCCGCTGCGATCCGGCGGAGAGCGTCAGGAGGGCGGATTGGGTCATGGATCGATCCTCACGCGTGGAAATCCGTCTTGGAGACTTTGACCTCGGCCACGATGCCGGCGCGGATGACGAAGTCGCCAAAGCCTTCCGTCCCGATGCGCTCGACGCTCCAGAGCCCGATGAGACGGTCGAGCTCGGCGAGGATGGTCGCGGCATCCTTGTTCTCCAAGTGCAGCTTGGGGATCCGCGTGCCCACGCGATTGCCGCCAAGGTAGAGGTTGTAGGTGCCCGGGCCCTTGCCGACGAGGCCGGCCTCGGCGAGCATCGCGCGTCCGCAGCCATTGGGGCAGCCTACGACGCGCAGCACGATCGGGTCGTCCGCGACTCCGTGGCGGGCCAGGATCGCATCCACGCCGGCCACGAGCTCCGGCAGGAAGCGCTCGGCCTCCGCCATGGCAAGCGGGCACGTGGGCAGCGCGACGCAGGCCATGGAATAGCGCAGCTGGGGCGTGTCGAGATCGCTCATGAGCCCGTGCTCCCGCGCGAGGGCCTCGATCTCCGCGCGATCCTCCGGGGCGACGCCCGCGATGATGAGGTTCTGGTTCGCCGTCATGCGGAAGCTCGCTACAGGATCGCGCCGCAGCCGCTCGGCGATCTTGCGGAGCCCCGTCTTCAGCTTGGCCTGCGGCAGGTCCTTGATGCGACCGGAGAGGATATAGAGCGTCAGGTGGTGCCGGCCGTCCACGCCCTCCACCCAGCCGAACCGGTCGCCACGGGAGGTGAACTCGTAGGGTCGCGAGGGCGCGAATGTCACCCCGGCTCGCTTTTCCACCTCGGCCTTGAAGGTTTCCGTCCCCACCCGGTCGAGTGTGTACTTCGTCTTCGCGTTCTTGCGGTTCACGCGGTTGCCCCAGTCGCGCTGGACGCTGACGACGTGCTCTGCCACCGCCAGCGTGTGCTCGAGCGGGATGAAGCCGAAATCGTCGGCCTTTCGCGGATAGGTGCCCGTGTCGCCGTGGGTCATCGCGAGCCCGCCGCCGACGAGGACGTTCCAGCCGACAAGCCTGCCGTCCTCCGCGATGGCCACGAAGTTGAGGTCATTGGCGTGGATGTCGACCTCGTTATTCGGCGGGATCGAGACGGTCGTCTTGAATTTGCGCGGCAGGTAAGTCTCGCCGAGGATCGGCTCTTCGGTCGTTTTCTGCTTTTCGCCGTCGAGCCAGATTTCCGCGTAGGCCTTGGTATTCGGCAAAAGGTGCTCGCTGATCCGCTTTGACCATTCGTAGGCCTCGGCGTGCAAGGCGCTCTCCACCGGGTTCGTGGTGCAGAGCACGTTGCGGTTCACGTCGCCCGCCGTCGCGATGGAGTCGATCCCGGCCGAATTGATGACCTTGTGCATGTCCTTGATGTGCGGCTTCAGCACCCCGTGGAACTGGAAGGTCTGCCGCGTCGTGAGGCGCACGGAGCCATACATCGTGTGCTCCTCGGCGAAGCGCTCGATCGTCAGCCATTGCTCGGGCATGATGATCCCGCCCGGCATCCGCGCGCGAAGCATCACGTTGTGGAGCGGTTCGAGCTTCTGCGCGGCGCGCTCTGCGCGAATGTCGCGGTCGTCCTGCTGGTACATCCCGTGGAAGCGGATGAGCTGGAAGTTGTCGGGCGTGAAGCCGCCGGTGAGCGGGTCTCGAAGGTCCTCCGCGATGGTGCCGCGCAGGTAATCCGACTGCGCCTTCATGCGCTCGTTGTCGGCGAGCGGGCCCTCGACGATCAGTGGCGTGTCCGGATTATCGCGCATGGCTGGCCTCCTTCGTGGCGGCGGGCTGGGGAAGCATCCGCGCAGCGACGGCGCGGGGCGCGAGGCCCGTGAAGAGGATCGCGGGCGCCTTCGCCTCGGTATGCTCGGGCAGCTCTGCCAGGGTCGTGGCCACGATGCGCTGATCGGCGCGCGACGCATTGAAGACGATGCTCACCGGAAGCGTGCCCCGTGCACCGTGCATCATCATCCGCCCCTGGATGAAGCGCGCGGCGTGGCGGCCCATGTAGATGGCAGCCACGCCGCCGGGCTCCGCGAGGCGTGCCCAGTCGTGATCGGCAAAGCCTTTGAGATCGTGCCCGGTGAGAAACTGGATGGCCGAGTTGCGCCCGCGCCGCGTGAGGCTCACACCCATGCTCGCGGCCGCAGCCACGGCGCTCGTGATACCGGGGACGATCGCGTACGGGATATCGCTGGCGTCGAGGGCGTCGATCTCCTCGTCGAGCCGCCCGAAGATGCCGCCATCGCCGGATTTCAGCCGGACGACGCGCGCCGTGGCTCCATGCCGGACGAGGAGCGCGTTGATGTCGTCCTGTGCCCAGGCGGGGCCAAAGCCCTTCTTGGCCACCGAGATGATCTCGGCCTCGCGCCGGGCGAGCTCGAGGATCTCCGGGGAGACGAGGCCGTCATGGATGACGACATCTGCGTCGTGCAGCGCCTTCCGCGCCTTCAGCGTCAAAAGCTCCGGATCGCCCGGCCCCGCGCCGACGAAAGCCACGTGGCCCTTCGCCTCCGCTTCGTTGACATGGCGGGTGAGCAGATCATGCAGCGCCGCCTCGATGGACCCCTGCGCCGCAGCTTGCGGCCCCACGTCAAAATAGTACTCCGACCAGAAGGCCCGGCGGCGCGGCCCTTGCGGAATGATCTCGGCGGCGTCGCGGAAATGCTGGCCCGCGCGGGCAAGCGGGCCCGTGGCGGAGGGGAGCATCTCCTCCAACTCGGCCTTGATCTTGCGGGCGAGCACCGGTGCCGCGCCCTCGGTGCCCACGGCCACGGTGACCGGGTCCCGGTCGACGATGGCGGGCGTGATGAAGTCGGAGGCTTCGAGATTGTCCACGACCAGCGTCTTGACCCCCGCGCGGCGGCCGAGCTCGGCCGTCTCGAGATCGGCCCACTCATCGTCCTGAGCAGCATAGAGAAGCAGCGCGCCCTGTACCTCGCCGAGCGCCGGCAGGCGGCGGTAGAGCGTCAGACGGCCCGCCTCGGCCCAGCTCTCCACAAGCGCCTCGGGCGCCGGTGCGAAGACATGGATCGCCGCCTCGGTCTTCATCAGGAGACGGAGCTTCGCGGCGGCGCAGGCACCACCGCCCACCACCACGATGCGCGCATCCCGGGTGTCGACGAAAATGGGAAAGTGGCGCATGGCGTGCTCCAAACCGCTGATGATGCGGCTGAAAATGGAACAATCTTACTGGAACGGAAAGCGATGCGGGCCAATTAGGGAACATCGTCCCAAATGACTGTCAGCGTGGTACGGGGGTCTTCCGGCGGTCCGCTGGCTGGAACGGCGTTCCGCACCGCCGCCGGCTGTCCATCATAGCTCGCCCGTGTGAAGCAGGATCTGCTTCCAGATGGCGGTGTCGTCCACCAGCGTCCATTCCCGGCGCAGGCGCATCTCGCCGCCGCTGAGCGCGCCGAATTCGGCGTGACTGATCCCCATGACGTGGACCGGCGCGCCCGTCGGCCGCCCGTAGCGCCCCCAGCCCGAATGGGTGCCCGTGAGGCTCCAGCGCAAGGCAGACCGGGGCGGCATGCCGGGATCATCACGTCCGATGACGTGGTGGATCTCAAAGGCTGCATCGGGGAAGGCGCTCCGCAACCCGAGCCAGAAGGCATCGGCGGCTGCGATGCCCACATCCTCCATGCCGCCCGGCTTCGCGATCCAGCAGGCGCGGTCGTAGCGGTCGCGGATCACGGCGAGGTTCCCCGCCATGATCTCGGTCAGAAGGCTCGCGTGGTGCGCGCCGAGGGGGTCGTCGTTCCCTGTCCCGGCATAGGGCCCCACGACGTCGCGCGCGGGCGTAAAGGGCGGCACGCAGCTCTCCGGCCCCCCCTCCTGCACGATGAGCTGGCGGGCATAATCCTCCGCCGACAGTCCGAGCTGCGTGGCGATGGCGCCTTGGTCCCGCACGAGCCATTCATCGTCGATCTGGCCGTCGGCGCGGAGGTGGCAGTCGGCGAGGATGCGGTAGCGGAGCTGCCGCCCCGTGGGCGCGCCATAGGCCCCTTCACGCGCGTGGGTGGCAGTGCAAATGAGCCGGTGGGACGAGAGGGCGGCCCCGTTCGGGGCCGCGCACCAGATCACATCCTCGCCGTAGAGCTGCCTGTCCGGAAACTCGTGCAGCGTGGCAAGCGTCGCCGCGATGACGCCTTGGTTGCCCACGACGATGGAGGCGGGAGAGCGCACGACGATACCGGGCGCGTAGTGCCGTGTGAGCGTGGCGACGCCGCGGTCTTCCCAGATTTCCCTGGTGACGGCGAGAATGGTGGCGGGGACGTCCATGGGCGCACGTTCTTCCGCGCGCGCGCCCATGTAAAGCGGCTAGACGGAGACGGCGGCGAGAAGCGCCGCGCGTTCGATCTCAGCCTTCTTGCCCGCGAGCTTCACGGCGCCCCGCTCCAGCACGACGAAGCGGTCTCCCAGCCGGTAGGCGAAGTCGAAATACTGCTCCACGAGGATGATGGCCATGTCACCCCTCTCTCGCAGGGTGGAAATGACCTCCCCGATCTGCGCGATGATGTTGGGCTGGATACCCTCGGTGGGCTCGTCGAGCAGCAGAAGGCGCGGTCGCGTGATGAGCGCGCGCGCGATGGCCAGTTGCTGCTGTTGCCCGCCCGAGAGGTCCCCGCCGCGGCGGCCGAGGAAGTCCTTTAGGATCGGGAAGAGCTCGAAGATCGCCTCCGGGATGCGATGCTCGGATCGCGGCAGGCAGGCAAAGCCCGTCTCGAGATTTTCGCGCACAGTGAGAAACGGGAAGATCTCGCGCCCCTGCGGGACATAGGCCACGCCGTCCTTGGCCAGCCCATGGGCCGTGGCGCGTCCGATCTCCTTCCCGTCCAGCCGATACGACCCGCCGGAGCGCGCGTGACTGCCGGAAAGGGCCTTCAGGAGCGAGGTCTTGCCTACGCCGTTCGTGCCCATCACGCAGGTCACCTCCCCCAGCCGCGCCTCGAGCGAGACACCGTTGAGGATCTGGCTGCCGCCGTAGTGGAGCGTGAGGCCGCTGGCCTCGGCGAAGGCGGTGTCGAGGCTACCGTCCAAGATACACCTCTATGACCTTCTCGTTGGCCGTCACATGATCGAGCGAGCCCTCGGCGAGCACAGCGCCTTCATGGAGCACCGTCACCTTGCAGTTCAGCCGCCGGACGAACTCCATGTCATGCTCGACGACGACGACCGCGCGCGTCTTGGCGGCATTCACCAGAAGCTCTGTCGTGTGCTCCCGCTCGGCGGGGGTCATCCCCGCGGCCGGCTCGTCCACCAGCAGGAGCTTCGGGTCCTGCGCGAGGAGCATCCCGATCTCGAGCCACTGCTTTTGCCCGTGGGAGAGTTCGCCCGCCTTGCGGTGGATGGCGGGCGCGAGCCCGATCTCTTCCGCGAGCTCCGCTACGCGCGCCTCGTCTGCCGCCGAGGGGCGGAAGCGGAGGACGGCGAAGGGGCCGCGCGCCTTTTTCAGCGCGAGGAAGAGATTGGCGGAGACGGTCTGATCCTCGAACACGGTGGGCCGCTGGAATTTGCGCCCCACGCCCTCCTGCGCGATGCGGCTCTCGGAGAGCTTGAGGAGCGACAGGGATTTCTCCCCCCAGAGGACGCTGCCGGCGTCGGGCCTCGTCTTGCCGGTGATGATGTCCATGAAGGTCGTCTTGCCCGCCCCATTGGGCCCGATGACCGCGCGCAGCTCCGCCGCGCCGATGTTGAAGGAAAGGTTGTTGATGGCCTTGAACCCGTCAAAGGAGACGGAAACGCCGTTGACCTCAAGGAGCTGGCTCATCCCTGCCTCGCCCGTCCCGGGCGCGACCCGGGACCTCTATTTTCAGCCATGGGGCCCCGGGTCAGCCCCGGGGCGTGAAGCGCGAGGGTCACGTGTCGGCCTCCTTCTCGCGGAGTGCGCTCTGGTCGGGGCCGAGATCGGCGCCGTGGCGATCGGGGCTCTTCCTCTCTACGAGGAGGTCTATGAGGCCGCCGATGCCCTTGGGCGCGAAGAGCGTGACCGCGACAAAGGAGAGGCCGAGCAGCACGGTCCACCAGTTCACCCATTCGATGGTGTAGAACCCGAGGTTGATGTCGGGCGCCTGCCCGCCCGTGAACCAGGTGGAGAGGAGCGAGACGAAGGCCGCGCCGATGACGGCACCGTAAAGCCGGCCCCGGCCGCCGATGGCCACCCAGACCGCGAGGTAGATCGATGCGATGGGTGCGATCTCTGCCGGGTTGATGATCCCGGCCTGCGGGTAGTAGAGCGCGCCGGCGACGCCGGCGAGCATGGCAGTGACTGTAAAGATGAAGAGCTTGTAGCCTTCCACCGAGTAGCCGAGGAAGCGCACGCGCGCCTCGTCGTCCCGGATCGCCCGCAGGACGGAGCCGAAGGCCCCCGAGACGATCCAGGTGCTCAAGAGATAGCCCGCGCCCAGTGCCAGCGCCGAGCCCCAGAAGAACCAGATCGACACCGTCGCCTGTGGGACCTGATCGAGCCCCGGCAGGTTCTGCAGGCCCGAAAGGCCGTTGTTGCCGCGCAGGCCGCTGTCGTTCTGGAAGAGGTAAAGCGAGAGCGCGAGCGTCATGGCCTGGGTGAGGATCGACAGGTAGACGCCGGTGACCCGGCTCCGGAAGGCAAGCCAGCCGAAAACGAGCGCGAGAAGCCCCGGGACGAGGACGACGAAGGCCAGTTGCAGCGGGAAGGAATGGGCGAAGGCCCAGATCGGCGGAAACTCTGAAGCGCCCACAACGCCGAAAATCTGCGTGGCGATCCCATCGGAGATCTCCTGCGGCGTGGGCGGAAGCGGTGCGGCGGCCAAGCTCTCGCGCACGATGATCTCCGTACGCGCATACATGAGCCACATGCCGATGGCGTAGCCGCCGATCCCGAAGAACGCCATGTGCCCGAGCGAGAGAATGCCCGTGTAGCCCCAGACGAGATCCATCGCGAGGGCCACGAGGCAGAGGCAAAGCGTCTTGCCCAGCGTCTTGACGAAGGACGTCGAGATGACGCCGATACCGGACCCCTCGGCCAGAACGGTGACAGCGACCGTGAAGAGGCCCAGAAGCGCCAAAAAGATCAGCAGGGAGGGGTGGCGGGCCACGAAGGGCCTCCGGCGCGGCAGCCCGAGTGCAACGTCAGACATGGCGCACCTGCCCCGCCGCGGTGTGAAGACTTTTCCCAAAAGTCTTGGCAAATTCCTTTCCAAGGAATTTGGGAGCGGCGGCGCGCCTCATGCCTCTGCCGCCCGGCCCTTGAGCGGGATGATCCCGCGGGGCCTGAACTGGATGAAGAGGATGATGAAAAGGATCATGTAGGTCTGCGCAGCCAGCGTGTTCGACGGGTTGAGCCACTCGATCCCCTTTTGCAGCGTGCCCACCATCGTGGCGCCCAGCAGCGTACCCCATATGTTGCCCACGCCGCCCACGACGACGGTCATGAAGCTTTGGACGATGTAGTCGGCGCCCATCTCGGAGGTGACTTTCGCGTAGAGCCCGATGGCGACGCCCGCGATGCCCGCGATGCCCGAGCCGAAGCCGAAGGTGAGCATGTTGATGCGGTCCGGGTTGATGCCCATGGAGGCGGCCATGCGCGGGTTTTGCGTGACGGCGCGCACTTCGAGGCCGAGCCGCGTGCGGTTCATCACGAAGAGGAAGAGCGCGAGGAACAGCAGCGCCAGTACGAAGATCGCGATGCGAATGTAGCTGATCGAGACGACGTCGTTGAGCACCCAGCTCCCGTCGAGCCAGCCCGGCGCGGTGAGCGGCCGCGCCTGGGTGCCAAAGATGTTCTTGGCGAGCTGTTGCAGCGCGATGGAGATGCCAAAGGTGGCAAGCAGCGTCTCGAGCGGGCGGTGATAGAGCCAGCGGATCACCAGGCGTTCCATGGCCACGCCCGCGCCGAAGGTGACGGCAAAGGCCAGCGGGATCGCCACGAGGATCGAGAGCGTGTAATCGGGCACGAAGAGCTGCACGACGTAGCCGGTATAGGCCCCCATCATGATGAACTCCCCATGGGCCATGTTGATGACCCCCATCACGCCGAAGGTGATGGCGAGCCCGATGGCCGCGAGGAAATAGATCGAGGCGAGCGAGAGCGCGTCGAGCCCGAGATCGAGCCCCTGGTTGAGCGCCACCTTCGTCTCGATGCCCGCAAGGACGCGCTCGGCGGCCTCGGCCACCTCGAGTGGCGCTCCGATGAAGCTCTCGTAGAAAACGAAAGAGCGCAGGAGGCTCTCGGCCTCTGCGTCGGTGATCAGCGCGTCGGCGAGCCCGGCCTCCACGAGGCGCGCATAGGTGGCGGCGCGGGCGTCGTCGGTGTCGAGGCTCGCGACGGCGATCCCCTGGACAGCGCCGTCGTCGATATTGGCTATGAGCGCGTCGCGGATCGCGTCCGCCCCCGGGCGCGCGGGCGCGAGGCCCTCGGCCACGAGGCGCGCATAGGCGTCCGCTTCCGAGATGTCGCGGCCGAGCACAAGCGGCGTGGCGTCCGTGCTCTCGGCGACGTCGAGGCGCGTCTCCACGAGCGGATTGAGCGCGGCGCGCACGTCCACGGCAAGATCGCCGGCAAAGCTCTCGATGGCCGCGATCCGGGCCGTGTCATCCTCGTCGAAGGCGATGGTGAGGAGCCGTTCCAGCCGGTCCATCCGCGCGGCAAGCGCCGGGTCTTCCTCGCTGTCCTTCACTGCCCGAAGCGCGCCCAGATGCGAGGCCTCCGCGTTGCGCTCGATCGCATCGAGCGCGTCCCGGCGCGCGGCCATCTCCGGATCGCGCAGCTGGAACTGCACGAGCGCCGCCCCGATCAGGCCGCGGATCCCCGAATTTGGCTTCAATTGCTTGTAGTCGCCCTTGGGCGCGGTGCCGATTTCGGCGCCTCCGGCCACGTCGAAAAGCACGAGCGTCCGGTCGGGCCCCTCCTCGGCGAAGACGAAGAGGCCTGTCTCCTCCTCAAACCACATCTCCCGCGCCTGCCAGCGCTCGAGCACCACGCGCGCGTCACCGAGGTCGCTTTCGGCAAGCGCGTCGATGGCGGGCTGGATCGTGCGGCGGGAGCTCTTCTGGATGATCTCGCCGTGCTCTTGGAGCACCGTCTGGATCGGCGCGTCCATGTCTTGCGCAGAGGCCGTCCCGGCCCAGAGCAGGGCGATGATCAGGAAACGTCGCAGCATGGGATCCTCGGCAGCACGGTGCGTTGCACACGCACCCTACGGGTCAGGTCGGGACGGCAAGCGCCCCGACCACAGGTGGGGTCTGACCCCACCAGGCTCAGTAGTTGGACTGGATCTGCACGCAGGTCTCGGTCTCGGTATTGAACATCCCGCACCCGAGCTCCTGCCAGTCGGAGACGAGAACCGCGCTCTCGGGCAGGTAGTCCGTCCAGGCATCGCCGGGGACGACATCGGTCTCGGAGATGATGTCGAACTGGCCGTCCTCCTGGATTTCGCCGATGAGCACGGGCTTGGCGAGGTGATGGTTGGGAAGCATCACGGCCGTCCCGCCGGTCAGGTTCGGGAATTCCTGCCCGTACATGGCCGCGCGCACGGCATCGACATCGGTCGTGCCAGCCTCGGTGACGGCGTTCACCCACATGTTGAAGCCGATGTAATGCGCCTCCATGGGATCGTTCGTCACCCGCTCTTCGCCCATGCGCTCCTTCCAAGAGGCGACCCACTCTTCGTTGGCCTCGGTGTCGGCGGACTGAAAATAGTTCCACGCCGCGAGGTGACCGACGAGGTTCGTCGTGTCGAGGCCGGAGAGCTCTTCCTCACCCACCGAGAACGCGACGACGGGGATGTCGTCGGCAGAGATGCCCGCGGCCGCCAGCTCCTTGTAGAAGCCGATATTGGCGTCGCCATTGATGGTCGAGATCACGCCCACCTTCTTGCCGTCCGCGCCCAGCGCCACGACGTCGGCCACGATGGAGGACCAGTCGGAATGCCCGAAGGGCGTGTAGTTCACGAAGATGTCTTCGCTCGCGATCCCGTTGTCCTGCAGATAGGCCTCGAGGATGTTGTTCGTCGTGCGCGGATAGACGTAGTCGGTGCCGAGCAGCGCGAACTTCTCCACCTCGAGCTCTTCAAGGAAGTAGTCGGTGGCCGGGATCGCCTGCTGGTTGGGCGCCGCGCCGGTGTAGAAGACGTTCTTGGAGCTCTCCTCGCCCTCGTACTGCACGGGGTAGAAGAGGAGGCCGTTGAGTTCCTCGATCACGGGCAGCACGGACTTCCGGCTCACCGAAGTCCAGTTGCCGAAGATCACGTCGACATCGTGCACCGTGAGCAGCTCACGCGCCTTTTCAGCAAAGAGCGGCCAGTCAGAGGCCGGGTCCACCACGACCGCCTCGATCTGGCAGTCGAGCACGCCGCCCTGCTCGTTCTGGATCTCGATGAGCATTTCCATCGTGTCCTTGAGCGTCGTCTCCGAGATCGCCATCGTGCCGGACAGCGAGTGCAGCACGCCCACCTTCACCGGGTCATCGCAGGCATAGGCCGCGCCCGCGCTCAAAAGCAGCGCGGCAGCGGTCGTGCTCATAAGAGATT
Organism: Pseudomonadota bacterium; assembly: GCA_038533575.1. Lineage (NCBI taxonomy): Bacteria > Pseudomonadati > Pseudomonadota > Pseudomonadota bacterium. Next base: position 1,649,714 of record JBCAYL010000001.1, read on the forward strand.
TGTTCATGAATTTCTCTCCTTTGCGCGTGGAGAGGCTTGAGCAATCAACAGTCATCGCCCACATACCGCTCACGCAGATTGTTGCGTCGTGCGAAGGTGTTCAGTTTCCTAGGCCGAGGCCTTCGCACGCTCATTGTCTGTCGGCTTGGGTCTCCCCCCGTGGGCCGCGCGCCTTGTTTGCGAGCCCGATTGCGTCGATTGAAGTCAATTCAGCGGCGTTTCGCGAAAAGGCCGGCCCGTCCGCACAATTTTTCGCCGGGAACCTAGCATTCGCTCAAAACGTGTGCGCTCAACAATTCCCAAGCGCGCGCAAGGCTTCTTCGTCCTGCCCAAGGAATGAGCAGCGCGCCCGGCGCGCCCATGCCATGTCAGCGCCGAGGAATCGCTCTGGCCCGCCTGCGCGGGGCGAGGCATGGTGCATGCAGGGGAAGAAGAGGACAGCGATGACAGCCAACTACTACGCGCCGCAGGGCGGGCATCCGGGGCAGGAAGAGCTGCTGACCGGGCGTGCGGTCTTCACCGAAGCCTATGCCGTCATCCCGCGCGGGACGATGCGGGACATCGTGACAAGCGCCCTGCCCCATTGGGAGGCCACGCGCGCCTGGGTGCTGGCGCGGCCCCTCTCGGGCTTTGCCGAGACCTTCTCGCAATCGATCCTCGAAGTGGCGCCGGGCGGGGGCTCCGCGCGCCCCGAGCTCGATCCGGGCGCGGAGGCGGTGCTCTTCGTGCTCGGGGGCGAGGGCCAGCTGACGCTCGACGGCACGGACCACGCGCTCGGCGCGGGCAGCTATGCCTACCTGCCGCCGGGCGCGGACTGGGCGCTGCAGAACACGGGCGACGCGGCGCTCAGCTTTCACTGGATCCGAAAGCTCTACGAGGCGGTCGACGGGATCGACGCGCCCGAGGGCTTTGTCACCTCGGACGCCGCCGTCACACCCACGCCCATGCCGGGGACGGAGGGCCGCTGGGCCACCTCCCGCTTCGTGGAGCCGGGCGACCTGCGCCATGACATGCACGTCAATATCGTCACCTTCGCGCCGGGCGCCGTGATCCCTTTCGCGGAGACGCACGTGATGGAGCACGGGCTCTACGTGCTCGAGGGCAAGGCCGTCTACCGGCTCAATCAGGATTGGGTCGAGGTGGAGGCGGGCGATTTCCTCTGGCTCCGTGCCTTCTGCCCGCAGGCCTGCTATGCTGGGGGCCCCGGGAATTTCCGCTATCTGCTCTACAAGGACGTCAACCGTCACCCGCGGCTGAGGCCCTAGGCCACAGTGTAAGGCGTCTCGAACCAGTGCTCTTCAAGATTGGCGCCCGGTCCGATCCGGTCGATCACCGCGAAAAGCCCCGGCGCCGCGAGCGGTGTCAGGACCCCGTGCCACGTCCCGCGGTGAAAGTTGATCGCCTGCCCGGGCGCGGTGCGGAACGCGCGCGGCGCGCCGGGTCGGCCCGCATCATCGGGGGCCACGACGACGAGAAACGCATCCATGCTCATCGGCACGAAGCACTGGCTGCCCGCGGGATGCCGCTCCACCATCTCGAGCGTGAGCGGCAGCGCGCGCGGCTCCGCCTGAAAGAGGCTCACCCCGGCCCGCCCGTCGCTGAAATCGAGCGCGGCGCGATCATGGAAGCGCCCACAGAGACCCTGGTTGATGATCTTGTCCGGCGCGCCCGAGGTGTCGAGCACGTCGCCGAAGTGGGCGAAGGCCTCCGCCGTCAGCGGCTCGATCGCGATCGTGCTCCCCGGCGCGCTCACGGGCCCAGCTTCTCGATGAGACGCAACTCGGCGATGCGCTCCACCTGACGGCAGGCCCCCGCGAATTCGGTCTCCGCATCATTGGCTAGGCGCCGCTCGAAGGCATCGAGGATGCTGGCCTTGGTGTTGTCCTTCACGGCGATGATGAACGGGAAGCCGAACTTCTCCACGTAGTCCGCATTGAGCCCGGTGAACGCGGCCCGCTCGGCATCGGTGAGCATGTCGAGCCCCGCGCTCGCCTGCTCGGCGGTGCTGTCGGCGGTGAGGCGGCCCGCGGCGGCGAGCTTGCCCGCGAGATCGGGATGCGCCCGGAGGACGCCGAGGCGCTTTTCGTCGCCCGCCGTGCGGAAGGCCCGCGCAAGGGCAGAATGCACGCCCGCGGCGCTGTCATGGGCCGGCCCCAGCTCCAGACGGTGCGCCCGCTCGGCAATCCAGGGACTATGCTCGAAGATCCCTCCAAAGGCGTCGACGAAGGCCTCGCGGCTCATCTCGGACGGGCGCACGCGCGTCACAGGCGGGTGTGTCCGCGCCCAGTGCTCCGCGATCTCGAGCCTCGTGGCGAACCAGACGCCTTCATGGCCCTCCATGTATTCGATCGCCCGCTTGAGCGCCGCTGCCCGCGAGGGTCGCCCGATGATGCGGCAGTGGAGCCCGATCGAGAGCATCTTCGGCGCGCCTGCCGTGCCTTCGGCGTAGAGAAGATCAAACGCGTCCCGGATCGTCGCCTCGAACTGGCGCGCCTCGGTGTAGCCCGCCTGGATGGCAAAGCGCATGTCGTTGACATCCATCGTGTAGGGCACGACGAGCTGATCGCGTGCGCCGTATCGCACCCAGTAGGGCAGATCGTCGGCGTAGCTGTCCGCGACATAGGCGAACTGCCCCGTCTCCGCCACGAGGCGCTCGGTGTTCATGGAGCAGCGCCCGGTATACCAGCCCCGGGGCGGCGCGCCGGTGACCTCCGCGTGCAATCGTATCGCCTCGGCAATCTGGGCGCGCTCTTCTTCCTCGCCCATGTCGCGGTGCTCGATCCATTTGAGACCGTGGCTCGCGATCTCCCAGCCGGAGGTCTGCATTGCGCGCACCTGTTCGGGCGCCCGCGCAAGCGCTGTCGCCACGCCGTAGACCGTCACCGGGAGATGCCCGAGCAGGCGGTGCACCCGCCAGAAGCCCGCCCGCGCGCCGTATTCGTAGAGCGACTCCATGTTCCAGTGGCGCTGCCCGGGCCAGGGCTGTGCGCCCGTGATCTCGGAAAGGAACGCCTCGGAGGCCGCATCCCCGTGGAGGATATTGTTCTCGCCGCCCTCTTCGTAGTTCAGCACGATCTGCACGGCGATCTTCGCACCGCCGGGCCAGGCCGGATCAGGGGGCGTGGCGCCGTGGCCGGCCATGTCGCGGGGATAGCGCTGCATCGGGGCTCCATCGTCTGTGGCGCCGCGTGGCGGGCGCGGCTCCATCGCAGCTAACCCGCTTTGCCCCGGCATTTGAAGCGCCCATGCCGCGATTTCCGGCTTGCCACGCCCGGGGCGGCGCAGGATGCTCCCGCGACTGACCAGATGAAAGGCCCGCCATGCCCGGCTTCCTCACCACCCATGTCCTCGACACCGCGCGGGGCGTGCCCGCGGCGGGCGTGCGCATCGCGCTCTACCGGCTCTCGGGCCAGTCCCATCGCAAGATCGCCGAGACAGTAACGAACGAAGACGGACGCACCGACGCGCCGATCCTGCCCGAAACGGACTTCAAAACGGGGACCTACGAGTTGGTGTTCTTCGCGGGAGAGTATCTTCGAAAGCACGGACAGACGGGCGACGTGCTCTTCCTCGACGAGGTGCCGATCCGCTTCGGCATGGCAGAGGATGCGCACTACCACGTGCCGCTCCTCCTTTCCCCGTTCGGCTATTCGACCTACCGGGGCAGCTGAGGCGCGAGGGTCCCCCGCGCCTCTTGCACTCTCAGGCTTTTGCCTTTGCGCGCGGCGTCTTGGCGGCGGTCTTTGCGCCCGCTTTCGCGGATGCCTTGGCCGGGGCCTTCGCAGCCGCCTTCTTGGCCGGTGCCTTCGCCGCGGGCGCCTTGGCCGTGCGGGGCTTCGATGCGGGCTTGGCCGGGGTCAGCGCGTCGATGGCCTTGAGCCAGTGAGCCTCATCGCGGCCCTCCGGCTGGCCCTCGTCGAGCCACAGGAAATAGGCCGCGTCGCGGATCTGCGCGTCGTCGAGCATTGGGGTCGTCATGGTTTTCATCCCGAAATGACTGTTGATTGCCGATGGCGCGCCGATACGAGCGTTTCTGCGTCCGCACAATGGCCCCGACGTCATGCCGCACTGCAGCGTAGCGCCCGCGCCACAGCATAGGCTGGCTCCCGCCGATGCCGCGCGCTACCCGCGATCACCACGACCCGCGGCTGCGCCAAATGACCCGTTCAAGTCCGCCACCGGGTGGCATAGGCTGCACCGCGGCGAGACGAGAGGGCACGCATGTACGACCTTGTGGTATTGTGGGATTGGATCGGCTTCGCCGTCCGCTGGCTCCACGTCATCGCAGGCATGGCATGGATCGGCGCAAGCTTCTACTTCATCGCGCTCGACCTCATGCTGAAGCCCGCCCCCGACATGCCAGAGGGCGCCTCCGGCGAGGAATGGGAGGTCCATGGCGGCGGGTTTTACCACACGACGAAATACATGGTGGCCCCGGCGCGCTTGCCCGAGCACCTGACCTGGCACAAATGGCAAAGCTACACGACCTGGCTCTCGGGCGCGGCTCTTCTGGCCATCGTCTACTGGGTGGGCGGCGAGATCTACCTGCTCGATCCCCAGAAGGCGGAGCTCATGCTCTGGCAGGGCATCCTGATCTCGGCGGCGTCCATCGGCGTGGGCTGGCTCATCTACGACTGGCTCTGCAAATCCCGGCTGGGCGATTTCCCCAATGCCATGATGCTCGCGCTCTTCGTCGTCATCGTGGCCATGAGCTGGGGGCTCAACCAGGTCTTCACCGGTCGCGCCGCCCTTCTCCATCTCGGCGCCTTCACCGCCACGATCATGACGGCCAACGTCTTTTTTATCATCATGCCCAACCAGCGGATCGTCGTGGCCGATCTCAAGGCCGGGCGCACGCCCGATCCCAAGTACGGCAAGATCGCCAAGCTGAGATCGACCCATAACAACTACCTGACGTTGCCGGTCGTCTTCCTCATGCTCTCCAACCACTACCCCCTCGCCTTCGGGACCGAGCATGCCTGGATCATCGCGAGCCTGATCTTCCTCACCGGCGTCACCATCCGGCATTACTTCAACACCATGCACCTCACGGGCCGCGGGCCGCACTGGACATGGGCCGTCACGGCAGGGCTCATGCTGCTGATCGCCTGGCTGTCCACGGCCCAGATGCGCGGCGGCGAGACATGGGAAGAGGCTGAGGCCCGCCCGCTCACGGCCCACGAGGCGCGCTTTGCCAAGGCGGCGGGGTTCGAGGATGCCTATTCCATCGTGCTCGGGAACTGCGCCATGTGCCACGCGCGGGAGCCCGTCTACAGTGCCACCATGCTCTGGGCCCCGAAAGGCGTGGTGCTCGAAACCGAGGCCGATGTGGCGCGGCAAGCGCGGGAGATCTACCTGCAATCCGGCGTGAGCCACGCCATGCCCCCACCCTCCGCCTCCTGGACCATCACGGAGGAGGACCGCGCCATGATCGTGGCCTGGTACCGCGCCGCCCGCGCAGGGGAGTAGCGGGTTCTCATCGCCTGACGGTGTGTCGCGCTAGGCGTAGAAAGTCCTAGGGCTCGGGCAGGCTCATTGCATGCGCCGCGCGGGCGCCTTGGGCCTATTGCCGAATGGTCGCCGTGTTTCCCGTCCCGCGCTGAGTGAGATGGGCCGTGTTCGCGTTGCCGCGTTGCAAGAGCAGCGCCTCGTTGTCGTCCCCTGAGACGCGCAGCAAGATACTGTTTAGATCGCCGGCCTGCAGGGTGGTGGAAACGTTACTGTCCCCGATCACCCCGATATCGAGCCGGTTGTCGAAACCACGTTGGGCATAGCTGCCGATCATGACCCCCTCGAACGTGGTGCGCGGCAGGGAAAAGAGCGGCGCGTTGTTGGCGCTGCCCTCGATGACGATCTCCGCCGTGTTCTGCCCTTCCTGCGTCAGGTCGACGGCGTTGGACGTGCCGCGCACCTCGATGCTGGCCGAATTGTCGCCGCCGAGGGCGTCGAGAAAATTCTGAGCGACCGTGATGCTATTCGCATCGCCCTCGATGACGAGGAACGCGTCGTTGGTGCCCTGCTGAAAGACGGAAACCAGATTGTCGTCCGAGAAGCCGATGAGCGAAAGCTGGGTGGTATTCGTGCCAAGCTGGTCGATGCCCATGACGTTGCCAGAGCCTTCCACGGTGGTCATCGTCACCGTGTTCTGATCGCCGTCCTGCCGGATACCGAGATCGTTGAAATCCCCTTCGATGGTGATGAAGCCCACATCGTTGTCGCGTCCGCCCTGGCGGATGCCGAAGGCGGTGTCATTGCCGAGGATTAGTACGTCGATACTGTTGCCGTTGGAGCGATTGTCGGCAGAGCCGCCCTCCTGCACGAAGGCGGAATCGCGGGCAAAGGGGACAATGGCCGGGGCGCGCAGGGCGCTCTGCCCGTTACGGCTGCCCACGATGCGCACGCGGATCGTGTTCGGCGCGCCGCTCAGCTCGTCGGACGTGGCGAGCTGCGTTGCGAGGGAGATGCGGTTCGCCTCCCCCGTCTGCGTGATATCCATGATGTTGCGCGCCATGCCGGATGCCTGCAGCTGCCGCGCCTCCGAGACGACGTTCCCGTCGCCGCCATTCTGGAGAATGACCATCTCGTTGGCCCCGTTCGCAATGGAGCCAACCGATTGCTGATCCACCTCCCCCACAAGCTGCCCGTTCCCGGCCTGCGTGATGGTGATCTGGTTGAAGACTGTGGGCGTGTTCTGACGCCCGAGCTGGAAGAGCCCCTCCCCCTCCGTGCCGACGGCATTGCCGATCCCCGTCTGCGTGATGGTCAGCGCGTTGAACTGCCCGTCCTGCAGCATCACGTCGGCCTCGAGTCCGGCCTGGTTGCCCGCGCCCGTCTGCGTGATGGCACCGGCATTGTCATCGCCGAGCTGGTCGATGAAGGCGTCATTGTCGCCGAGCAGGTTTTGCGCGCAGGCCAGCGAGGCGAGCGTGGCAAGCGGGAGCGCTAGGAGCAGGGACCGATACATACGCGATGTCCTTCAAAGACTGTGCCAGCCGCGGGGATCCGCGGCTGGCGAGGCGCCTCGAGCGGCGCTTGTGCCGAGGCGGCCTTCCTTACTGGAGGACGCCTGCGTTGTTGCCGTTGCCCATCTGGGTGACCGTCGCCACGTTCGAAGAGCTCAGCTGAGCAACCGCGAACTGGTTCATGTTGCCGGTGACGGTGGCCGTGATCGTGTTGTCGTCGCCGAGCTGAACAGCGCCGAACTCGTTGTTGTTGCCGGTGATTTCGCCGGTGAAGGCGTTCATGTCACCGATCTGACCAACGAGACCGCTGCCGAAGGTGGCAGGAACGAACCCAGAGAGCGCCACATTCAGGAACTGGCCGGCGAAGTTCGCGGACTGCGCGTCACCCGAGAAGGCGCCGCCGCCATTGCCATTTCCGATAACGGTAAGCGAGGCGGAGTTCATGAAGCCCAGCTGACCGACGGCTGCGAGGTTGCCGCTGCCGGTGACGGCGACCGTGATCGTGTTCATATCGCCGATCGACGCACCACCAACGATGTTGCCGTCGCCATCGGCGGAAACGGTGGCAGTGTTAAGGTCACCGAACTGAACGATCGCCCCGATATTGCCATTACCAGAACCGGTCAGGGTTGCGGTGTTCGTGTTTCCGATCTGACCTACGCCGAAGTTGTTGAAAGACCCCCCGGCGGAGATGGTCACGGTCGCCATGTTGCCGTCGCCACCCTGGCCGACACCCACATCGTTGTCCGTCCCGACGATCGGCGCGATGGAGGCTGTGTTGCCGTCACCGATTTGAACAGCAGCGGTCTCATTGCCGTCACCGATCACGGTCACATTGCCGACGGTGTTGTTGTTGCCGTCCTGCAGGAAGCCCATGGCGTTGAAGTCGCCGCGCGCCAGGTAGTTGAGGGAGTTGTTCTCGCCGAGCTGGGTGACATCGGCGAACGCCGCACCGCCAAGGAGAGACGTCGCGTTCGAGAAGCTGAGCGAGGTGAAGCCCGAGCGGTTGTTCCCTTCGCCGATCTGGCGAATGGTTGCCTCATTGCCGTTTGCGCCAGTGCTGTTCTGCGTGACCGTGCCGACGAAGTTGTTGAAGCCTTCCTGGCGCATCAAGAGTTGGTTGCTCGCGCCGCTCTGATCGGTGGAGAAGATCTCGTTCCGGCTGCCGTCCTGGATGATGCGGAGCGTGTTTTCCACACCGACCTGGAACATGCCGCCGCCACCGCGGCCCACGCGGGAGGGTCCGCCTGCTTCACCGATGATGTTCGCGCCGTTGTTTCCGCCAGCTGCATTCGAGAAGTCAGTGCGGGACTGGTCCACGCGCGCCACGTTGCGCATTCCGCCAGTGTTTTCTTGGAAAAGCGTTGTGATGTAGTTGGCAGGACGCGATTGTCCGCCAGTGTATTCACCACCGAATTGATCGATGAACGCGCTGTTGCCGTTGAGTTGTTGCAGGCGGGCCATGCCGTTGTCGCGCCCGGTCTGCGTGACCTCGGCGCGGTTTGCGTTGCCGGTCTGATCGAAGCCGATCCCGAACCCGTCTGCATCGCTGCCACGACCGATACGCTGCTCGGAGAAGTTGGTGAACTCGTTGCTTCGCCCGGTCTGAGTGAGGATGAGCGAGTTGTTGTTGCCGTTCTGCGTCATCACCTGACGCGCCTCGCGCGTGAGCGTCGGGTTGTTGCGCGTCTCAGCATCCGTACCAGCGCGGTTTGCATTCCCATCCTGTGTCACGAGAGCTTCGTTGTTGTTGCCGAACTGGTCGAGGAAAGCGCTGTTGTCGTTTGCCGACGCAGCTAGTGGCAACACGAGCGCCGTGGTTGCGAGCGCGAGAGTGCGGATGTTCATGTAGTCCTCCAAGACTTACCAAATTCCAAAACGAGGCCGTCCGCCGGAAGCGGTCGGATAAAATACGCCGGTTGGGATGCATTGCAGCAGCACGGTACAGGCAGTGACTGGAACCTGAACGCCTGCTCAGATTTGGGCAAGCTATTTCCGCATTCTGATTTCAAAATTGCCACATTTGAGCCGCATTGTCGTCGATGGCTCAACATAACACGCGAGAGATCGCGGATCGTCCACAACACCTAGGTTCATTTCAGACCCGCGGCACAACCATAGGAATAGTTTTTCTAAAAAACTCGCGAAATACGGCATTCACTTTGCCACCTTTTTGCCAGATACCTGCCCTTGCTTTCCGGCCCCCGTCATGCAACGTCCGAATCCGCGTGTGGCGCATCCGCCACGCATAATCTTTACATTTGATGGGCTTAGTGCGGGCGCCTTGCAAAAATACAAGCGGCCTGCCTACGCCTCTCACGGGAACGAAGGGCTGTGCTCGTCATGCGACGCAAGCACCATCGGGGGTTGAGGAGTGGTCAGTATGAATACGCGGCGGAAATTCGCATTATACGCGTCTTTTAGCATTTCATTAATTTTTGGAACGGCAGTGAGCGCGCAAGACCTGGTCTACACGCCGGTTAATCCGTCTTTCGGCGGAAACGCTTTGAATTCTTCCCACCTACTCGGGATCGCAAATGCCCAGCGAGAAGCAACAGCGCGGGATGCGAATGAGGACAGCCTCTTCGGATCAGGCGGAGATGCGGGCAGCGGCACCGGGACGTCCGACGCCGATCTCTTCATCCGCCAGCTCGAAGGCCGGCTCCTGTCAGCCCTCGCAGGCCAGGTGACCGAGGCCATCTTCGGCGACAACCCCCAGGACTCGGGCGAGATCATTTTCGGAACCACGTCGGTTGAATTCATCAACGCGGTCGGCTCGATCACGCTCATCATCACAGACGCGCTCGACGGAACGGTGACGGAAATCGTCGTCCCGCAGCTCATCACCGGCGACTGAAGAGAGCGCAGACCATGAAAAAAGCAATCATTGCAGCCGTCGTCTTCCCCATGCTTCTCGCTGGGTGCGAAGAGAACACCTATGCCGCGGCTTTCGAGCCCGATGGCATGGTGCCCACCACCGGCATGATGACCACCCAGAACCGTGCCCTGCGCGCCATTCCGGCCCCCGCCCACCGGGTGACGGTTTCGGTCTACGGCCTCCCCGATCTGACCGGCCAATACAAAGAGGACGACACCGGCCAAACCCTTTCGCGGGCCGTTACCCAGGGCGGGGCGGCCGTGCTCATCAAGGCTCTGCGCGATGCGGGCGAGCGGCGCTGGTTCACGATCCTCGACCGGTCCAACCTCGAAAACGTCATCCGCGAGCGGCAGATCATCACCGAGATGCGCCGCATCTACCGCAACGAACAAAACATCAATCCCGGCGTGCTCGGGCCCCTTGCCCATTCCGGCATCCTCGTCGAAGGGGCGATCGTGGGCTATGACACCAACACCGTCACCGGCGGCGCCGGCGCACGGTATCTCGGGATCGGCGGCGATACGCGTTACAAGCTCGACACCGTCACCGTGAGCCTGCGCGCCGTCTCCACTGAAACCAGCGAAGTGCTCGCGGCCGTGACCGTACGCAAGCCGCTGGCCTCCGTCTCCAAGCGCGGCAGCATCTTCACCTATGTCGCCCTCGATGAGCTCCTCGAGACCGAGGTCGGCCAGACCTTCAACGAGCCCAAGCAAGTGGCGATCGAGCAAGCCGTCGAAAAGGCCGTCATGGCGCTCATCGCCGAAGGCGCGCAAGTGGGGCTCTGGTCCTTTGCCAGCGCGCAGGAGGGCGCGCGCTTCATCGACGGCTTCAACAACCAGACCTTCGACGGCAACGTACCGGCACGCGCGCGAAACCAGCCCGCCACCGCCACGGGGAATACCGCGATCCCGCGGACCGTGCCCGTGACGCCGCGCGCATCCGCGCCCGAGCCCGCGGTGAGCCAATTGCCCCGCGCCCGGCGCCCTGCCCCGCCGCCCAATACTCCGGACAGCGACGAAATCGTCGGTTGATCGCCACAATTCGATTTCATTCCTGACGCGAAAAGGCCGGCCCAAAGCCGGCCTTTCATCCTGAGGAGAACACAGTGATGCGCGATGACCTCCGAGACATATCGGAGGTCACTACGTGTTCGAGAGCTTCAAACTTCCTCGCATTGCCGCGGCCTGCGCCGCGCTCGTCATCGCGTCGCCCTTGGCTGCGAATAACGGCAACATCCTCGTCCAGACCCTGAGCGGAGAGGGCAACGTCCTCGCCGCGCTTCAGGCAGGCTCCGACAACAGCCTCGAGATCACGATGACAGGCACGCGCAACGGCGGCCTCAGCGATGGCAGCTGGCTGACGCCGGCCTTCGCGGCCGACACGCCGCTCGCCTCGGGCCGCGTCATGCAAGACGGCGCGCTCAACACGGCCGTCCTCGCGGTGCAGGGAGTGAGCAATCTCTTCGCCGTCACGCAATCAGGCTCTAACAATACCGCCTCGCTTTTTGCGTCCGGCACGCTCAATCAGGCGAGCATCATGCAAAGCGGCGCGGGCAATGTCGCGAAAGCACGGCAAATGGGCCTGAGAAACCGATTGAGCATTTCTCAAACCGCGTGGTAACGTGCCGTATGTCACAAGTATCTAAATTCGCTCCGCTTTTGCCTGCCTCGGCCGCGCTGATCTTTTCCGCGTCGCTGGCGGTGGCCGAGAATAATTCCGTCTTCCTGCTCCAGACGAATCCGACGAACGGAGCGCCCGGGAATACGATTTCCATCACCCAAGAGCTTGCGAGCTCTTCATCCGTGGGCCTCCAGGATGCACCTGTGGTGCAGGATGGCTCTGGAAACTCGGCCGATATCACCGTCCAGAATGACGCGAACGCCGAAACGCTTTTCGCTCAGGGCATCCTCGCACCGTCGCTCGACGGCAACCTTTCGGCGCTCGGCGGACAGGGCATCGACGCGTTGGTGGGCCTAACGCAAACCGGCAATGGCAACGCTGCGAACATCGTCGTCAACGGTCTCGGCGCGCAGGGCCTCGTGGAGCAGGACGGCAACGGGAACCTGGCAGACCTCACCGTCGAAGGCCAAGGGGCCAGCGGGACCCTCCTCCAACGCGGCGACAACAACGACAGCACGCTGAGCGTCCAGGGCGCGACCGTGACGCTGATCGTGGAAGGCAACAACCTCACGAACACTGTCGGGCCGAGCGTCGTGTCCAATGGCGGGACCGTGATCATCACGCAGACCCAGACCAACTAGGCGACATGGCCCGCCTCGGTCGCCTCCTCGCGCTGCTTTTCCTGCTGCCCAACCTGGCCGTGGCGGAAATGTCGGTCGTCCCATCCATCGAAGTCGCCGAAAGCGACGGAACCATCGAACTCGTCGGCAAGCTGACCGCACTGACCGCCGCAAGCGGCGTGTCCGCGATGATGACGGTGGAACGACGCAGCAGCGCGGGCGCCCTCAATTCGAGCCAGGGCCGAACGCTTGACCTCGCGCCGAACGAAAGCGCCAGCATCGCGAGCGTGGCCTTGAACATGGTTGAGGGGCAGACGCTCTCCGCGCGCCTCGTGGTGCGCAATGACACAGGCATCATCGCGCAGACAGTCCTGATCTTGGGTGGAGAAGAGCTTTGACACTTAGACCATGTGCTGGCGCCGCGGCCCTCATGCTCTGCTGTGCCGTCTCAGCCCTGTCCGCCCAGACCAGCGGGGAAGCGCAGCCCGCCGAGGCCGCCCCCATGCCCTCCGCGCTCGTGAGCGCCTTCGCCGGCGACTGGTTCAGCTTCGATCCCGCCTCTAGCCAAGGGGGAGCGACGTGCTCCGTCTCTTTGCAGACAGCGATCGGCTCCGGAGAAGCGACGGCAGAGGCGACCGGCTGCGCCGCCCCCCTCGACACTGTCACCGCCTGGCGCATTGAAGACGGCCAGATCCGTCTCGCCGCAAGCGCGGGCGATGTGGTGTCCCTCGGCGGCACCCAGTTTCGCATCTCGGGCGCTTTTGCCGACGGGGATCGGACCCTCATCCTCGAACGCGCCGCCGGCGGCGGCGACACGGCAGCCATCCGCGAGGCGGTCGGGGAATATCGCTGCCTCTTCTTCGGCTTCACCTCCGAATGCGCCGAGGAGGACGACCTCCGCCAGCCTGTCTTCGACGCAAACGGCCAGGCCCGCATTGAGACGGTCGTCAACCTCAACGCCCGCAGCCAGCCGCGCGGCGATGCCTCGGTCAGCGGTGTCATCCCTACCGGCTCGACGGTGGTGGTTGATGAATGCCTGACCGCCACGGACGGGCTCTGGTGCCGCGCCAATTTCGGCGATCAGGACGCCTGGTTCCGCCGGACCGCTTTGCGCGAAGGCACCTGGCCCATCCTCACCTTCCGCGCCGCGCCGCCGGCGTAGTCGCGAGGGGGCCTGTTCGCTCAATACACAGGAGCGGCCGAATTGGTCGAATTCCAGATCAGGGGCGAATAAAGGCGTGATTGACAGTACGGAGCCGGACACCGGCAATCACTCCATCAGCCAACCGATCTCCTCGCGCCAACGACGACCAGATGCGTCAAACACGCATGAAGTGCGCGGCACTCTTACTGTCATCGACAAGCTTAATTCACAGCACCTCAGCTCACTTTCTTAAATTCCAAAGAACGGGTGTCTAGAACCAACCAAAAGTGCTGCCTAGGGCAAGTACGAACATCCCGAGAGTTGAGAAAGACGCTATGGCCGCAAGCCATAGCTCTTTTGTACCCAGTCGGACGACAATGCGCGTAACGATCTCTTTGCCGTCCCAGTAGAGCTTGTTGCTCGTCTCGTGGACGCCCAGCAGGCTCACTCTCTGACTTGAGATACCAAAGACACCTTCTGGCCACTGATCCGGCCTCTCGGTCGAGAGTCGATATTTACGGATTTTCGCCCAATCCATCCTTAATTCCTCGCTCAAATGGTGAGACAAGAGTGAGACAATGACCGTTTTCGGTCAGCGTATCTCAGCCTAAGTCTTGGATTTTTATGGTGCCCGGGGGCGGAATCGAACCACCGACACGAGGATTTTCAATCCACTGCTCTACCCCTGAGCTACCCGGGCACGGGGACCGGGAGATGCCGGTCGGGTGGCGACCACTTAGAAGAGGTGGGCTTGGGTGTCTAGGGGCAAAACTCGGGTTTTGGAGGGCCGTCGGTCGCCGCCTCCTCGCGGCGCCTAGTGGCGCCTGGGAGGGGTGTCGTCCGCATCCTTGATGGAGGCGGCCGCGTCGGGGTCGGCCTCGCCGTCGCGGCCCTCCACCACGTAGCGCTCGCCCATCCAGCGGGCGAGATCCACGTCCGCGCAGCGCCGCGAGCAGAACGGGCGCCAGTCGGGCGCGGTCTCAGCATTGCAGATCGGGCAGCGTGCCATGGGCCTCTCCTCAGCCTCGTCCCGGTCGCGCGTCAGCCGCGCGCGAGCGCCGGGCGTTCGCGTTTGCGCTTGAGCTCCATGTGGCCGAGCGGCGTCCAGCCGATGACCTCGGTTTCCACGCTGTCGGCGCGGAAGGCGGCACGGAGCGTCGTTTCGATCTGGCGGCGGTCACGCTTGGCCAGGGGAGCAAAATCTATGGTCACCTGCCCGCCGATCCCGCGCAGGCGGAGCTGGCGGGGCAGCTCCTTCGCGGCGGCCATGTTGGCTTTGAGCGCGGCCGCGGGGCTCAGGTCGCGGCCGGTATCGACATCGACGGCCGTGAGTGCGCGGGTAGGCTCGATCGTCATGCAGTGCGGCCCGAGCGCGACGTCGGGCGAAAAGAGCGAGTCGATGGCCTCGAGGATGCCCGTCTCGGCGAAGGAGCCGTCCTGCGTCTCGATCTGGGCGGGCGCGGTCCAGTCGCGCCAGGCGGCGAGGTGGGGCCCGTCGCCCTCGAGCACGAGGCCGTCCCCCGTGCTCTCAAGCGCCTCCGCGCAGGCCGCGCGCATGGCGGCGATATCCTCGAGGATCTCGTCGTCTTCGGCGCTCGCGGCAGCGCTGCGCAGGATGAGGCCCATCTCTTCGGGGGTGCCCTCCATGGCGGCCACGGCGAGGCCCTTGAGCGCGTCGCGGCGGTCGTCGTCGCGGACCAGGCGGGAGATGTTGAGCCCCCCTGCCCCGGGCGTGACGATGGCATAGCGGCTCTTGAAGAGGAGGCGGTCGCTGGCGGGCGGGGCCTTGCCGGGCTCGGCGAAGCCCGAGATCTGCACGAGGATGCGCGCCCCGGGCTTCAGGCCCTTGGCGCGGCGCAGGAATGCCTCCCCGCCCTCCCAGGAGACGATGACGCCGCCTTGCCCTTTCATCGGCCGCTCCACGCGGACGGCGATGACCGTGCCGAGGCGCGGCGCGCCCACGGGATCGACGATCAGATCCTCGAGCCGACCATCGACCATGAGAGCGGCGGCTTCGCGGCCCTCCCAGTGATCGAGCGCGACGAGACGGCCCTTCATGCGCCCTCCAGGATGCCGAGGCCCGCGGCGCGCAGGAGGTGCGCTGTCTCCACGAGGGGGAGGCCCATGATCGCAGCATAGGAGCCGGATATCCATGGGATGAACGCGCCAGCGGGCCCCTGGATGCCGTAGGCGCCAGCCTTGCCCTGCCAATCGCCGGTGGCGAGGTAGGCGTCGACCTCCTGCGCACTCAGCCGTTTCATGCGGACCTGGCTCACGACATCGCGCTGCCAGACCCGCGCCGGGGTCTTCACGGCGACGGAGGTGATGACCTGGTGCCGCCGCCCGCTGAGCTTTTCGAGGAAGGCCCGCGCCTCGGCGGCGTCAGACGCCTTTCCGAGGATGCGGCGCCCGAGCGCCACGGTGGTGTCAGCGCACAGGATGACCTCGCCCTCGGCGGCGGGAAGCGCCTCGGCCTTGAGCCGGGTGACGCGAGTGCAATAGGCCCGCGGCAGCTCCGACGGGAGCGGCGTCTCGTCCACGTCGGGCGCGCGGATCTCGGCAGGCTCGAGGCCCAGCACTCCGAGCAGCTCGCGCCGCCGGGGCGAGCCGGAGCCCAGGATGAGCCGCGGCGCGCTCATGCCGAGCGGGCCCGAGCGCCTCGAGCCACTGCGCCGCGACGCCACATGTTACTTGAAGCGGTAGTTGATGCGGCCCTTCGACAGGTCGTAGGGCGTCATTTCCACCTGCACCTTGTCACCGGTGAGGACACGGATGCGGTTCTTGCGCATCTTGCCTGCCATCGTGGCGACGATCTCATGGCCGTTTTCCAGCTCGACCCTGAATGTCGCGTTCGGCAGGAGTTCCTTCACGACACCGGGGAATTCGAGCGGTTCTTCCTTGGCCATGGTCTCTCCTAATCTGATGCCCACCCCAGAGGCAGGCGTGCCACGATATGCGGCGGCCCGGGCCGGTTTTCAAGGGAATTCAGCGCAGCGTGACGCGGCGGGCCGGGCCGCGCGCGCCCTGCTCGCCCCAGTGCGCGTGGTTGGCCTGCGCGCCTTCGCTGCGGACGCGGGCGATGGCGGCGCAGTCGATCTCGGCGCGGGCCCAGCCGGGGCGGTCGGCGGCGCCCATGGCGAGGACCCCGTCCGCCGGAAAGCCCGCATCGGGCGGCGCGTAGAGAGCGGCGGCGCCATGGTTTTCGTCCACCGCCGGGCACCAGGGCGCCGGGCCCACGGTGGGGGCCTGCACGGTGATGCACTGGTTCTCGAGGGCGCGCGCCATGGCGCCCACGCGCACCCGGCTCCAGCCATGGTGGCTGTCCGTGCAGGATGGCACCAGCAGGATCTCCGCGCCGGCCTCCACGACCGCGCGCGCCAGCAGCGGGAATTCCGCGTCATAGCAGATGAGCGTGGCGATGGGGCCGAGCGCGGTCTCGGCCACGGCGAGCGGCGCGCCGGGCGAGATGCCCCAGAGCTCGCGCTCGAAGCGGGTCATGATCTGCTTATCCTGCGCGAGCACTGCGCCGCCGGGAGAGAAAAGTCGCGCGCGGTTCACGGCGCGGCGGCCCGTTACGCCCGCGCGCCCGTGTTCCTCTCGGTCTGCCCCTCCCTCCGCGGCAACAGCCTCCCGCACGGGCGCGGAGGCTGCGAGGATGTGGACCCCGTATTTGGCCGCGAGGGCCGCGTGAAGCGCATCTGCCTGGGCGACGAGTTCCGTCACCGCGTCGATGGAGCGCTGAAGCTCGCCGGTCGCGCCCACGATCGCGGCGAGCTCCATGGCCCCGTATTCGGGGAACACGATCAGGTCCGCCGCGGCCCCCGCCACCCAGTGTTCGAGCTTTTCGGCATAGGCCTCGAAGCTCGGAAGCGCATCGAGCGGATAGGCGGCCGCTGCGATTTTCACAGCACGCGCCCCCAGAGCTGGAGCGGCTTCTCGCTCTCCCCTGCCTCGCCCACGTCCTTCCACGCAAAACGGGCCAGCGCGCCCGGAAGCTTGGCATAGCCGCGCGCCTCCCAGAACGGATCGAGTGGCCGGTAGTCGGGCGGGCGGGCAGGATGATCGGCAGAGCGCAGGACGCTGGCAAAGACCGCACGACCGAGCCCCTGCGCCCGCGCCGCCGTCTCGCGCCTATCGAAGAATGCGTGACCCAGCCCCAATCCGCGATAGCCCGGCAGGAGCACGGATTCCGCGCAGTAGAAGACGTCTTCCACCGCCCAGTCCGGCGGCAAGCCGGTGGCGAAGTCCTCGGCGTGATCGGTCATGGGGGCGCCGGTGGAGGCCCCCACCATCTCCGTGCCATGCCAGACCGCCACGCAGAGCGCGCCCGGCGCGGCATAGGCTGCGAGGTACCGGGCCTCGTAGTCCCTGTCGCCATCGTAGAGATAGGGCCAGTCGCGAAAGACCGCGATGCGGAGCGCGGCGATCGCATCGAGCGCGTCGAGGAGCCGCGCGCCGCGCAACTCTTCCACGCGCAGATCCGCCCGCGTGGCGGCTGGGATCGCCTCTCGCTCCATGGGCCGCTGCTACTCTCTGACCCATGCCCGATCAAGCGATGCAACCTAACGCGCCCTTTCGCGTTCTCGACGCATGCCAGTGTTAACAGACCTTCCCCGCACGCGGTTCTTGCCGCTGCCTGACGGCGAAATGCGCGCCTGCGGTTTCGAGATCGAGTTCGGCGGCCTGAACGCGGACGAGGCCGCGGCGGCGGTGCAGTCCCTCGTGGGCGGGACGGTCCATACCCGCGGCGTGAAGGTCACGCTGCGCGACACCGAGCTGGGCAAGATCGAGATCTACCCCGACAGCGCCTTCGCGTCGAAGCTCGAAACCTACGGGCTCATGCCCCTCGTGACGGGCGTCGTGCCCATCGAACTCGTCACCGAGCCCCTGCACGAAGACCAGCTGGGCCGCTTCGCCGAGCTCTGCGATGTGCTCTCACACGCCGGAGCCACGGGGACGCGCGAGGGTGTCTTCCTCGGCTACGGTCTGCATCTCAATATCGCGCTCACCTCCGAGGACGCCGCCGACATGGCGCGCATCGCCACGGCCTTCGCGCTCATGGATGACAGCTGGCGTGCCGCGGGCGCGGTGGATGTCTCCCGCCGACTGACGCCCTTCGTCTCCGCCTTTCCGCGCAAGTTCATCGATTGGCTCGTGGAGAACCCGGAGCCCAGTCTCGAGGCCCTCCGGGACGCGGTGCTCACCTATTCCGCCACCCGCAACCGCGCGCTCGACCTGCTGCCCGCCCTCGCCGCGCTCAGCGACTGTGACGAGCTCGTGCCGGGGGAGAAGCTGAAGCCACGCCCGGCCTTCCACACGCGAATCCCCGATGCGCGGCTCGGGGACGAGAGATGGTCCGTGGCCGTCGAATGGAACCGCTGGGTCATCGTGGAGCGCGTGGCCAACCACCCGAAGCTGATGGCCGCCCTGCGCACCGCCTGGCGGCAGCACCGCGCAGCGTGGTTCAAACTCCGCACACACTGGCCCCAGACCTTCGAACGCCTCGTCAAGCGCCACGCGCCTGAGCTGGCGGCGCCTCAGGGCGCATGACCGAGCGACCCCGCATCGGCGTCACCGTCTCGCGGCGCTCGAGTTGGCGCATCTTCCCGCTCATCGCATTCAACATCTGGCTGGCCGGTGGGCGCGCCATCCGCTGGCAGGCCCCGGCCACGCCCGACATCGGCGAGGTCGACGGCATCGTCATCGGCGGCGGGGATGACATCGCGCCCGCGCTCTACGGCGCAACGCCCCGCCTCGTGGCGCGGCTCGACCCGGACCGCGACGCGCTCGAGCACGGGATCGTCACCGAAGCCTGGGAGCGCAACGTGCCTCTTCTCGGCATCTGCAGAGGTAGCCAGATGATCAACGTGGCCTTGGGCGGCACCCTCGACCAGGACGCCTACGCCACCTTCGGCACGAAGAACACTAAGACCATCCTGCCGCGTAAGACCGTCTCCATCGAGGCGGGCACGCGGCTCGCCGCGCTCGCGGGCGCACGGCCCATGCAGGTCAATGCGCTCCATTCGCAGGCGGTTGCGCGGCTCGGGCGGGGCCTCCGTGTCGCCGCCCGTGGGCCGCGCGGCATGCCGCAGGCCATCGAGCGCGAGCGCGACCCGTTCATGCTGGGCGTTCAATGGCATCCGGAGCATCTGTTCTATGCCCGGCGTCACCGCGCCCTCTTTCGAGCGCTCGTGGCGGCCGCGGCGGCCCATCGCGACGCGCGCGATCAGCTCGACGCAGTCGACAGCGTGGCCTAGCGCGGGGTTCCGGCGCGCGGCCTCAAGACCCCGTGCTCTCCGTGGGCGGTCCCCACTTCGCCAGGAGCCGCTCGGAGATCTGGTCCCGCGCCTGCCGGTAGCTCGCCAGCTTCGCCTCGCGCACCTCGCCCAGCCCGGTGGGATCGAGGATCGGCCAGTACTCGACCGTCAAATGGTAGAAGCGTGTCAGTTCCAGCGCCCGGCGCTGGCTCGCAGGCGAAAGCGCGATGACGATGTCGAAGGAGCTGAGATCGTCGCCCCATTCCTCCATCTCGTCGAAGCTGCGCGAGCGGTGCCGTGAGAGCTCCACCCCCAGCTCCTGGCAGACGGCGATGGAAAAGCCATCGATCTCCAGATCGTTGAAGACCCCCGCCGATTGGACATAGGCCTCCGTGCCGTAGAACTTCTTCATGAGGCCTTCGGCCATGGGCGAACGGACCGCGTTGTGATCGCAGCAGAAGAGCACCGATTGCGGCAATGCCTCCGCCACCTCAGCCCCCGAAATGCAAGACGCAGATCAGCGTGAAGAGGCGGCGCGCAGTGTCGTGATCCACCTCCGCCTTGCCCGCCAGACGCTCCTTGAGGACCTCGGCCCCCTCGTTGTGGATGCCGCGCCGGGCCATGTCGATCGTCTCGATCTGGCTGGGCGGGAGCGTCTTGACCGCCTCGAAGTAGCTTTTGCAGATCGAGAAGTAATCCTTCACCACCTGCCGGAAGGGCCCGAGCGAGAAGAGGAACTGCGCCGCCGGCGCGCCGTCTTCCGTGGCCACATCGAAGACGAGCCGCTTCTCCCGGATCGACAGCCTCAGGCGATACGGCCCCGGCGCAGGCGCGCGACCGTCACGGGCGGGCAGCGCGAAGGAATTGTCTTCCATCAGATCGAAGATCGCCACGCGCCGCTCCTGCTCGATCTCGGGCGTGGGGGCTGGCAGCCCGGCATCGTCGAGCTCGATATGGGTGATGCGCGTCATTCCGGCGGGCTAGCATGGGGCGTGCGGGGGCACCACCCTGCGCTGCGCCCGCGCACAGCCCCTCCCCCATGGCCGCCGTGGCTTGCCCGGGCGCGCGGCGCTACCATCACGGTCATGACCGACAAATCCACCGAGGAGAGCCAGGAGCGCGCCGCCGAACGCCGCGCGAGTGGCGAGTTCGTGCGCGGCGTCAGCGGCTTCCGCCATGCCATCGGCGAGGCTGACTTTCCGGCAGAGCCCGGGCGCTATCACCTCTTCGTGGCGCTCAATTGCCCGTGGTGCCACCGGGTGACGCTCGCGCGCGCGGTGCTGGGACTTACCGAGAGCATCTCGATGGACGTGGCCTTCCCCAACCGCACCGGCGAGGACGACCCGGGTGGAAAGGGCCTCTGGGAATTCGCGCCCGCGCGCGTGGCCTCGCTCACGGGAGAGACGCTCCCCGAATGCACGCCAGAGACAGGCACCGGCGCGGGCCTCCGGCTCGCCGTGGACATCTATGCGCGGGAGGACGGAGAAGAGCGCTCCCTCCCTATCCTCTACGACAAGGGCGCAGGCCGCATCGTATCCAATGAAAGCGCCGAGATCCTGCGCATGCTCTCGGCCCATCGCGCGGCCCTCGGCGGCAGCGGCGCGGATCTCTACCCCGAGCCCCTGCGCCCCGAGATCGACGCGCTCAACGCCGATATCTACACCGCGATCAACAATGGCGCCTACAAGGCGGGCTTTTCCTCGGATCAGGCCGTCTATGCCGCGGCCTTCACCGCCTATTTCGAAATGCTCGCACGCCTCGAGGCGCGGCTCTCGGACGGGCGCCCGTTTCTCGCGGGCGCGGCCTTCACGGAGGCCGATCTCCGACTTTTCCCGACGCTCTACCGGCACGATCCCATCTACATGGTGCGCATGAAGCTGAACGGCGCGCGCATCCTCGACTATCCCCATCTCTGGCGGTGGCTCTGCCGGGTCTACGCGCTGCCGGGCGTGGCCGGGGCGGGCTCGCTCCTCCATTGCAGGCAGGGCTATTTCGGGCGGACGTGGAACCGCACCGTGCCACTCGGCCCGCTCATGCCGCTGCCCTACCCCGAGGCGTATCACCACCCCGAGCTTGCGGTCACTCGTTGAGACGGTCGAGCCGCGCACGCACGCTCAGCCCGTGCGCCTCGAGGCTCTCGGACTGCGCCAGCGTCTCGGCGGCAGGACCGATGGCCTTGAGCGCCTCCGGCGTCATCCGCGCCAGCGTCGTGCGCTTCATGAAATCGAGCACCGAAAGGCCCGAGGAGAAGCGCGCAGAGCGCGCCGTGGGCAAGACGTGGTTGGGCCCGCCCACGTAGTCGCCAATGGCCTCGGGCGTCCACGCGCCGATGAAGATCGCGCCCGCATGGGTGATGCGCTCGGCTAGGTCTTCGGCCTCCGCGGTGCAGAGCTCGAGATGCTCGGGCGCGATGCGGTCGGTGAGGGCCACCGCCTCGTCTAGATCGCGCACCGTGATGACGGCGCCGTAATCGCGCCAGCTCGGCCCTGCGATGGCGCGGCGCTGGAGCGTCTGAAGCTGCCGCTCCACCTCCGCCGCCACGGCCTGCCCGAAGGCCTCGTCCGTGGTGATGAGGATCGATTGCGCGCTCTCGTCATGCTCGGCCTGGCTGAGGAGATCTGTGGCGATCCACGCCGGATCGTTCTCGGCATCGGCCACCACGAGGATCTCGGAGGGCCCGGCGATCATGTCGATCCCGACCTTCCCGAACACCCGCCGCTTGGCCGCCGCCACGAAGGCGTTGCCCGGCCCGGTGATCTTGTCCACCGGCGCGATGGTCTCTGTGCCATAGGCCAGGGCCGCGACGGCCTGCGCGCCGCCCACGCGGTAGATTTCGTCCACGCCCGCGATCCTTGCAGCCATGAGCACGAGCGGATTGACGATGCCGCCCGGCGTGGGCGTCACGATGACGAGCCGCTCCACCCCCGCCACCTTCGCGGGCACGGCGTTCATGAGCACCGAGGAGGGATAGGAGGCGAGCCCGCCTGGCACGTAAAGCCCCGCCGCCGAGACAGGTGTCCAGCGCCAGCCGAGCTCGGCCCCCGCCTCATCTGTCCAGCGGGCATCCTCGGGCAGCTGCCGCGCATGGTAGGCGCGGATGCGCTCCGCCGCGAGGCGCAAGGCCTCGGCCTCCGCCTCGGGCACCTTGGCGCAATGGGCGTCGACCTCCTCGCGGGTGAAGGCGAGCGCGTCGAGCTCCATCCGGTCGAATTTCGCCGTGTAGGCCCGGAGCGCCGCATCCCCCTTGGCGCGCACCTCGGCGATGATCGCGGCCACGGCCTCGTCCACGTCCGGCGCGTCTTCCCGCTTGGCGGAGAGAAGCGCCCGGAACCGGGCCTCGAAATCGGACTGCTTCGTGTTCAGGAATTCCATGGCGTCCCTCTAGCGCGGGCCTTGGCCAGCCTCAACGCAGATCGGCCACCATGAAGATGTCGGAGGTCATAACATCCGCGATGAGCGCCGCATTGGGCAAACGGCCCAGCTCGGCAAAGCCGTGCCGCGCGTAAAAGGCGCGCGCCCGCGGATTGTCCTCTGCGACGAAGAGTTCGAGCTGCCAGATACCTCGCGCCCGCGCCGAAGTGGCCATCGCCTGCAGGAGCGCATCGGCAGCGCCCCGGCCCTGATGCGCGAGACACACGTAAAAGGCGCCGATCTCCGCGCGGTGCGCCGCGGCAGCATAGGGGAGCGGCAGAAGCGCCCCGATACCGGCCAGCGCCGGGCCGTCGAAGACACCCCAGCTTTTGCCTTGCGCGAGGGCCTCTTCGTGGGCCGAGAGCGGCCGCACGCGGAACTCCTCCGCCGTTGTCAGAAACGCCGTGGGATAGCGCTCCAGAGCATCGAGGCGCACGGCGCGGAAATCGGCTGCGTCGGCAGCTTCAAGAACCCGGCAGGCGTAGCTCATCAGCGCTAGTCCGGGTGGCGCGGCTGGGCCTTCGACGGCGCGAGATAGGGCCGTGTGACGTCGCGCAGCGTGACCTCGAGCGCGTCGACCTCCACCTCGATGAGCCCGTCGCCTGCCAGCGTCAGGTGCACCGCGCCCGTGCCGCCATCCTCGCCGGTGAAGCTCACCGAAAGAAGCGAAAGCACGAGATCGGCGTCGCGCCGGTCCACACCCTGGCTCCGGACCTTGAGCCCGCCTTCGACCGTGAGCACCGATTGCACCCGCTCATAGGCCGCACCGCGCCGCACGGCACCGGCCTCGTCCTCCCAACGGAAGCGATTGAGCAGCACGGCAAAGCGCCGCTCCTTCGGGCGCCAGCTCATCTCCGTGGCCGGAAAGACCGCGTCCTGGCAGAGCGAGGAGATCACCTCCAGATCGGGCGCTTCGAAGGCCACGAGGCGCAGCGGCTTCTCGGCGCCGTCTTCAAATCTTGCGTCGCTCATATCCCGGGCACCCGTTCGATGGTGACACCACAGGCGCCGAGCTTGTCTTCAAGGCGCTCATAGCCCCGGTCGAGGTGATAGACGCGGTTCACGATCGTCTCCCCCTCCGCCGCGAGCCCGGCGAGGATGAGCGAGACAGAGGCGCGCAGGTCCGTCGCCATGACGGGCGCGCCCTTGAGCCGCTCGACGCCCGTGACCGTCGCTGTGCCGCCATGGACCTCGATCCGCGCGCCCATGCGCCCCAGTTCCGGCGCGTGCATGAAGCGGTTCTCGAAGATGCGCTCCTCGAGATGCGCCGTGCCCTCTGCGGTGCACATGAGCGCCATCATCTGGGCCTGCAGATCGGTGGGAAAGCCCGGGAAGGGCTCGGTGACGACGTCCACGGCCCGCGCGCGACCGTTGCTGCGCACGGTGAGGCCAGCGGCGCTCTCCTCGATGCCGATCCCCGCGGCCTCGAGCTTGTCCGCGAAGGCGCCGATGAGCGCGCGCTTCCCGCCCTCGAGCGTCACCTCGCCGCCCGCGATGGCGGGAGCGAGCATGTAGGTGCCGAGCTCGATGCGGTCGGGCACCACGGCATGTGTCGCGCCGCCCAGGCGGTCCTTGCCCTCGATGGTGATCGTATCCGTCCCGTCGCCCTCGATGGCCGCGCCCATGGCACGCAGGCAATCTGCGAGGTCCACGATCTCGGGCTCGCGCGCGGCGTTCTCGATGACTGTCGTGCCCTTGGCGAGCGTGGCGGCCATCAGAACGTTCTCAGTGGCCCCGACCGAGGGCATGGCAAAGCGCAGCCGCGCGCCCCGGAGCCCCCCCGCGGGGGCCTTGGCATGGAGGTAGCCGTCGCGCAGCTCGATCTCGGCGCCGAGCGCCTCGAGACCAGTAATGTGGATGTCCATGGGGCGCGCACCGATGGCGCAGCCCCCCGGCAGCGAGACCACGGCGCGCCCCTCGCGCGCCAGAAGCGGACCGAGCACGAGGTTCGAAGCACGCATCTTCCGCACGATGTCGTACTCGGCCACGTGATTGATCGCGCCGTGGCTCGACATGGCAAGCACGCGCCCGTCGGCCATGGGCGAGACCTCCGCGCCGAGGCTCTCGAGGAGGAGGGTCATCGTCTTGATGTCGCTGAGGCGCGGCGCGTTGGTGAGTGTCACTGGCTCCTCGCTCAGAAGCGTGGCCGGCATCAAGGCGAGACAGGCGTTTTTCGCCCCCGCGATGGGAATGGTGCCGTGGAGCGCACCGCCCCCGGTCACGACGATGGAATCCATGCTACTCGCCCTCTCGTTCGGCGGCGTTCGCGGCTCTGCCAGACGTGTCGCTTGCTGTCACGTCGGCGGGCCTGCCGCCCGTCCCGTCGCCAGTCTCAGTGGAAGCGCGCTCGCTGCGCGCCCGTGCCTGCGATTTTCTACGCGCCATATTGGCTTTCAGCGCCTTTTTAAGACGGTCTTCCCGCGTTTCCGCGCCGCCTTTTCCAGCGTCTTTCGGCCCTGTGCCACCCGTTGCCATTTCTTGGAGTTACCGCAGCCCCGGCGCGCCGTCCAGCCGCGCCATTTGCCCTTGCGTGCCTTGCGATCTTTGGTCTACACGCCCGCCACGGCGCTGCTGTAGCTCAGTGGTAGAGCGCACCCTTGGTAAGGGTGAGGTCGGGAGTTCAATCCTCCCCAGCAGCACCAGCCCCCATCCCAGACCATGCCGCGCGCTTGACGCGCCCGGAAAATGCTTCATTCCTCGGGCTCTGCTGGAACACCGGGGAGGCACGGATATGGGGAGCATGGATTGGTTGGGGCAGGCCGCGGTGGTCACCGGCGGCGCGTCGGGCCTCGGCGCGGCCGCGGCGGCGCGGCTCGCGGCGGACGGGCTCCGCGTGAGCCTCTTCGATCTCGACGCCGCGAAGGGCGCGGCCCACGCGGCGCGCATCGGCGGGCGCTTCGAGGAGGTCGATATCTCAGATCCCGCCGCCGTGGCCCGCGGCCTCGCCGCCGCGGCGGACGCCCACGGCCCCACGCGCATCCTCGTCAATTGCGCGGGCATCGCGCCGGCCGCCAGGACCGTCTCCCGCGGGGCGGCCCACGATCCCGCGCTCTTCGAGACGGTGATCAAGGTCAATCTCCTCGGGAGCTTCTACGCCGCAAGCCAGGCCGCCGCGCAGATGGTGGACGCCGCGCCCATGGGCCCCGACGGGGCGCGCGGGGTCATCGTCAACACCGCCTCCGTGGCGGCCTCGGACGGGCAAGTTGGGCAAGTGGCATACGCCGCCTCAAAGGGCGGCGTGGTGGGCATGACGCTCCCCATGGCGCGGGACCTCGCCGACAAGGGCGTGCGCGTGGTCTCCATCGCGCCGGGCCTCTTCCTGACACCGCTTCTCGAGGGGCTGCCGGAGGAGGTGCAGGCCTCGCTCGGCGCGCAGGTCCCCTACCCCTCCCGGCTGGGCGCGCCCGATGAATTCGCAGCGCTCGTGAGCCACATCACGCAGAACCCGATGCTCAACGGCGAGGTCATCCGCCTCGACGGCGCGATCCGCATGGCGCCGCGCTGAACGCGCCTCGCGGGATCAGTCTGGCTCAGGCTGCCTTCGTGGCATGGCCCATGTAGAGGATGAAGGTGAAGGGCAGCCGCCCGAAGCGCGGATCGCCGCGCCGCGTGAGGCCCCTGGGGCCGAGCCCCGTGATCTTCTGCATCTCGAGCCCCGCTGCCGAGAGCGCGTCCTTGAGCTCGCCCGGCTTGATGAACATGGCCGGGTCGTGGGTGCCCTTGGGCAGGAGGCGCAGGATATCCTCGGCGGCGGTGATGACCGCGAGCCGCGCCACGATGTTGCGGTTGATCGTGTCGAAGAGAAACGTGCCCCCGGGCCGCAGCACCCGCGCCACTTCGCGGCAGACCTGCCCAAGATCCTGCACGTGCTCGAGGACATCCACGCAGACCACGTGATCGAAGCTCGCATCGTCGTAAGGCAAGGCCTCACCCACGCCCACGTCGTAGCGGATTCCCTTGCCCAGCCCATGCGCCTCCGCGGCGGCGATGGCATCAGCGGCGGGGTCGATCCCCGTCACCCGCGCCCCGCGCGCGGCGAGCGCCTCGGCCATGAAACCGCCCGCGCAGCCCAGATCGAGCACATCGCGCCCCTGCCAGTCCACGAGCATGTCGAAATAGCTCAGCCGACCGGGCACCATGTTCTTGAGCGTCCGGATCCAGCGCACCTCGTCGGACCACCATTGATCGGCGACGCGGTCATAGAGCTCGAGATCATTCCGCAGGGTGTCTTTGGCCATCTTTGCACGCTTTCGGAAAGGGCAGGAAATAGGGCACGCGCCCCTGGTAGCGGGCGAAGCGATCGCCGTGCATCTTGAGGAACCGCTTCTCCTTCAGGCGCGGGGCCAGCACGCAATAGAGCGTCCAGGCGAGCGCCACGAAAAGCTGGTCGGGCGACCAGGTGGGCACCGTCCAGAGCGTGCAGGTGAAGGCGAGGTAGATCGGATTGCGCGTGACCGCGTAGAGATAGCGCGTGGGCATGTCCGGGAAGTTGGGCGCGCGGTCCCGCAGGAGCGCCCACCAGCCGATGAAGCCCGATTGCAGGCCGATGCCGCCGTTGAGGATCGCGAGGCCAAGAAAGCCCCAGGCCGCTGCGTAAAGCGCGAGCATGGCGTAGAGCGCGCCGCCCGAGGCCTGCCACCAGACCGTGCCGGTGGGCGACCAGCCCCAGAAGAGGACGAAGAGCTGGATCGAGGCGATGAGCGCGTAGGTGGTGATGGCGAGCGTCTTGGCATCGTCGCCCGGAGCGGGCGAGAGCCGCGCCAGCCAGGCTCGGCCAGGGCCGGTGAGAAAGAAGGAATGGCCGAGCGGGAATTGCAGGAGGAGGAGCGCGTTGACGGCCCAGGCGAGCCAGCCCGCGAAGGGACCCTGTCCGAGCTGCATGCCAAAGCCCATGCAGAGCACCATGGAGCCCACGCCGAGGCCGAAGGCCACGTGGGTGAGCGCGCCGTAGCCCAGGGAGGTGAGCACGCGCGGGATAGGTCTGAGCTCTGCCATAGGCCCTGAGCTAGGGCATCCCCGCGGCTTTCAACGCCCCGCATCCCTCAGGCAACGCGCGCGTTTCGAGGACGGTCCCGCCCGCCTCCCCCTCAGCCTGGAAGGCTTCGGCCTTCGGTGGCGCCGCTGCGCGGCGGGGCGCGGGACGCGAGACCTCGGCGCTGATGGGGCCGCAAAGCGCGGGGAGAGGCCCGGCGCGGGGCCACCCGTGGCGTGCGGGGCCCAAGGGACGGTGGGTGGGGCGCCTTTGCCGTCAGGCAAACAGCGTCACCCCCGTCCATCCCAGGCGCAGGTTAGGCCGCCCATTCCCAAGGCCGCGTATAGATCCCGAGCACCCCCGTGACGGTCCCGTCATCGGCCGCACCGGTCTTCTCGAGCTGCGCCACGAGCCCGCGTTTCTTGTCCTCGATGACCGCGCTCACCTTCGCGGGCACGCCTGCCTCCGCGAGCGCCGCATCGTAGATGCGCGTGATCGCCATCCGCCTCAGATCGGGCTTGAAGACCTTGCCCACGGCCGTCTTCGGCAGCTCGCCCAGGATCTCGAGGTGCTTTGGATGCGCCGCGCGTTCGTGGATGTGGCTCTCGCAATAGCGCTTGAGCTCCTCGGCCGTCACCGTGGCCCCCGCCACGAGCTCCACATAGGCGCAGGGCAGCTCGCCCGCATGGGCGTCGGGCTGCCCGATGGCGCCGGCAAAGGCCACCTGCTCGTGGCCCGAGAGCGCCTCCTCGATCTCGGCGGGGTCAATATTGTGGCCGCCCCGGATGATGAGATCCTTCGCGCGCCCCGTGATCCAGACATAGCCATCGGCGTCCACGCGGCCGAGATCGCCCGTCCTGAGATGCGTGCCCCAGTGGAAGAGGTCCTTGTTCTTGGCCTCTTCGGTGTAGGTCTTGCCGGCATAGACGCCCGGGTTCGAGATGCAAATCTCGCCCACCTCGTCCACGGCGGCCTCCTTCGGCCCCTCGGGCGTGTCATGGACGATCTTGACGTCGGTATAAGGGAAGGTGATCCCGATGGAGCCGATCTTCTTGTCCCCGCCGATCGGGTTGCAGGAGACGAGGCAGGTGGCTTCCGTGAGGCCGTAGCCCTCGATGATCTCCACGCCGGAGGCCTTCTCGAAGCGCTTGAAAAGCTCCACCGGCAGGGGCGCGGAGCCGGAGAAGGCCGTGCGCAGCGAGGAGACATCGGCATCCACCGGGCGCTGCATGAGCGCCGAGATCGCCGTGGGCACGGTGATCATGAAGGTCGCGTTCCAGCGCTCGATGAGCTTCCAGAAATTGTCGAAGACACCCTCGCCCCGGTACCCCTGCGGCGTGGGAAAGACGACATGGGCGCCCGAGGCCAGCATCGACATCAGGATCGGGTGGCAGGCGAAGACGTGAAAGAGAGGCAGCGGGCACAGGATCGTGTCGTCCGCGTCAAAGAGCAGGTTCGCCCCCAGCCAGCCATTGTAGATCATGCCCTCATAGGTGTGCTGCGCGACCTTGGGCATGCCCGTGGTGCCGCCGGTGTGGAAATACGCACCCACGCGGCTTTCCTTGGGATCGACAAAGGCGAGCGCGGTGGATTGCGCGCCGAGCGCCTTCTTCCAGTCGTGGATCTTGGCCTTGTGCGCGGCCGGGTTCTTCGGGCGGATAAGGCCCGCGATCCAGCTCTTGGGCGGCGAGAGGTAGGGCAGGAGATCGACCTCGATCACGTGCTCGACGTTGGGCGCGAGCCGCGCGGCCTCGGCGGCCTTCTGCGGCACGTCCGTCTTCGGGAACGCTTTCAGCGTCACCAGGACCTTGGCATTGGTCTCGCGCAGGATCGCGGCGATCTGCTCGGCCTCGAGGAGCGGGTTCACCGGGTTGGCGATCCCCGCAATGGCCCCGCCCAGAAGCGTGACGGCGGCCTCGGGGCAGATGGGCAGCATGTAGGCCACGGCATCATTCGGGCCCACGCCGAGCCCGCGGAAGAGGTTGGCGGCGCGCACCACCTCGTCGCGCACCTCGCGCCAGCTCAGCGTCACCGCCTTGTCCTTTGGGCCCGAGGTGATCTGGAAGGAGATGCCAGGGCGGCTGCCGTGCCCGGCGGCCACGCTCTCGACGAAATCGAGCATCGTGACGGGCCGGTCGCGGTCGGCCCAGGGCATCTCGGCTTCGATGCGGCGCGCGTCGTCTTTGGACGAAAACTTCATGGCTGTGGTCTCCCCGTCGGGCCGTTCCGGCCTCTCGTCTTGGCTTTGCATGCAACGATGGGAAGAAAGCAGGCGCGGCGCAAGGTTTACCCCGCGTTGAGGTGCGTGCCGCGCGGCAAGCGGGGCCAGAAGGGGCAGCCGACCGCGCTGGTCGGACCGCCCGCGCCCGTCGGAAGGTTACTCGGCGGCGAGGTCGGCAGTGAACTGGAGCCGCGCGAGGCGGGCGTAGAGCCCGCCCTGGGCCACAAGCTCCTCATGGGTGCCTATGGCTTGGATCTCGCCCCTCTCCAGCACGATGATCCGGTCGGCCTTCTTCACGGTGGCGAGCCGGTGCGCCACCACGATCGTGGTCCGCGCCTCGGCCAGCGCGTCGAATGCCGCCTGCACCGCGGCCTCGCTCTCGGCGTCGAGCGCCGAGGTCGCCTCGTCGAGGAGCAGGATCGGCGCGTCGCGCAGGATCGCGCGGGCAATGGCGATGCGCTGCTTCTGACCGCCCGAGAGCATGACGCCGCGCTCGCCCACATAGGTCTCGTAGCCCTGCGGTAGTGCCTCGATGAAATCATGGGCCGCCGCGGCCTTTGCCGCCGCGATGACCTCGTCCGCGCTGGCCTCCGGGCGCCCGAAGAGGATGTTCTCGCGGGCGGAGCTCGCGAAGATGACCGGGTCCTGCGGCACGAGCGCCATGAGGCCGCGGAGATCCTCGCGCGCCATGGCGGTGAGCGGGGTGCCCGCCAGCGTGATCCGCCCCTCGGCGGGGTCGAAGAAGCGCAGGAGAAGCTGGATGATCGTGGACTTGCCCGCGCCGGATGGCCCCACGATGGCCACCGTCTCGCCGGGTCGGACCTCGAAACTCACGCCGTTGAGCGCCCGTTCTCCGGGCCGCGAGGGGAAGGAAAAGCTCACGTCTTCGAAGGCGAGAATGCCGGGCGCGGCCGCCACGGGCGCCGCCGGATCCTCGAGGAGATCCACCGCCTCCATGAGCTCGATCAGCCGCTCTGTGGCTCCCGCTGCGCGCTGAAGCTCCGTCCAGAGCTCGGTGAGCGCGGCCACGGAGGAGGCCACGATGCCCGCATAGATGAGGAACTGCACCAGTTCGCCCGGGCTCATCGCTCCAGCTTGCACGTCCGTGGCCCCGATCCAGAGCACGCCCAGGATGCCGGAGAAGACGACGAAGATGATGATCGCCGTGATGAGCGCGCGCACGTTGATGCGCTGCTTGGCCGAGCGATAGGACGTCTCGGTCACGTCAGAGAAGGCGCGCGAGGCGCGGGCCTCGCCGGTGAAGGCCTGCACCGTCTGCACCGCGCCCAGCGCCTCGGAGGCGTTGCCGGAGGAGACCGCGATCCAATCCTGGTTTTCACGGCTCAGCCGCCGGAGCCGCTGGCCCAGCGCGAGGATCGGCAGGAGCACTAGCGGCACGAGGAGCAGCACGAGCCCCGTGAGCTTCACCGAGGTCACGATCATCATCACGAGCCCGCCCGCGAAGAGCAGGATATTCCGGAGGAACCACGAGACGGAGGAGCCGATAACGCTCAGAAGAAGCGTGGTGTCGGTGGTGATCCGGCTCAGCACCTCGCCGGTCATCAGCGTCTCGAAATAGCGCGGCGACATGGAGATCATGCGGTCGAAGACCCGCTTGCGCATGTCGGCCACGACCCGCTCGCCGAGCCGCGTCACCATCCAATAGCGAAAGGCCGAGCCCAGCGCGAAGACGGCCGCGAGCCCGAGGGCGGCCGCGAAATAGAGGTCGAGGATCTCGAAATTCGAGGAGGCGAAGCCGTCCACAACGCGCCGCGCGGCCATGGGCAAGAGGAGCGAGACCGAGGCCGTCAGGAGAAGCGCCGCGACAGCCAGCGCCACCCAGCCGGCATAGGGGGCGAGAAAGGGCAGGATCGCGCGCAGCACGCCCACGCGCTTTGACAGCGCGCGTTCGTCACTGCCTGCGCCCGCGGCGCCGGGTGCCGCCGCCTGTCCCGTCTCGGCCATGCCATACCCCTCGTGCTCGGCTCCGCGCGGCAGGACCGTCGCGCGGGCAGCTTCTTTCAACTGACGATCATGGTCTGGGATGGAGCGGGCAGCGGGAATCGAACCCGCACCAAGAGCTTGGAAGGCTCGTGTGATACCATTTCACCATGCCCGCCCAGGGCTATTGCGCTACTTGAGCCGCCTTTCCCGGTCAACACCCTTCACGCCCGCGTTACGCTCAAACCGTGTAGTTCAGCCCGAGCCGCCCGCCATCGGCGTAGATCGTCTCACCGGTGATATAGCTCGCTTTGGGCGAGGCAAGGAAGGCGACGATATCGCCGATTTCGCGCGCGGTTCCGATGCGGCCCAAGGGCGTGCGGGACAGGATGCGCGCCTTGGCGGCGGGATCCTCGTTGACGGTGCCGAGCATGGCGGTGTCGATGGAGCCGGGGCCCACGGCGTTGACCCGGATGCCATGGGGCGCGAGCGCGAGCGCCGCTGATTTCGTGAGCTGCATCACCCCGCCCTTCGAGGCGCAATAAGCCGCGATGGAGGGGATGGCGACCTGGGCGTTGATCGAGCTCATGTTGACGATCGCGCCCTCGAGCCCCGCTGCCACCATGCCACGTGCCGCGCGCTGCGTGGCCAGAAACACACCGCTCAGATTGACGTCGATCACGCGCTGCCAGCCTTCGAGCGTGGTTTCGAGAAAGTCCTGCGGGAGCGCGAGCCCGGCATTGTTGACGAGCACCGAAACCGCGCCGTGCTCCGCCTCGATGCGGTCGAAGAGCGCCGCGATCTGATCGGGCTGGCCCATGTCCACGCCATAGCCCGCGCCGCCGAGTGCCTTGCCCGCGGCAGCGGCACCCTCTGCGTTGAGATCAGCCACGATAACGGTGTGCCCGTCCTCGGCGAGGGCCTCGGCGCAGGCAAGCCCGATCCCCTGCGCGCCCCCGGTGACGAGTGCAAATGTCTGAGCCATGCTTGTCCTCCCTTCGCTCCTCGGGCACCTAAGCAGGGGGGAGAGGCGAACACCAGAGAGGCCCGCCATGGCACAGCTGAAAATGACCGCCGCCGAGATGGTGGCCGATGCGCGGAGCCAGATCGTGGAGATCGAGACCGCCGACCTCCTGGCGCGGCTGGGCGAAGAGGGCCTCGTCATCGTGGATATCAGGGACCCACGCGAGCGCGAGCGCGACGGCTGGATCCCGGGCAGCGTCCACGCGCCTCGCGGCATGCTTGAATTCTGGGTGGATCCCGACAGCCCCTACCACAAGCCGATCTTCAGCGCGGCGGACAAGAGCTTCGTCTTTCACTGCGCCTCCGGGTGGCGTTCGGCGCTGAGCACGCTGACGTTGCAGGAGATGGGCTTCGAGGCGGCGCATCTGCGCGAGGGCTTCAAGGGCTGGGTGGCGGCTGGCGGCCCCGTGGAGACCAAGACGGACTGACGCGACACAAATTTCTTCGAAGAAAATTGCAAAGGCTTTTCCGAAAAGCCTTGGGCGCTGGACGCACCAGTCGTCCTGCGATGCGGCAAAGCGCGAACGGAAGACCCGCGCCAGAAATTCCTTCGCAAGGAATTTGCCAAGGCTTTTCGCAAAAGCCTTCCCGCGTTCAGGTCGCCCCTTTGAGCGGTTGGGTCAGAGCGGGACCCGTGGCGCGATTGGAATTCACCGCGGGGTCCACGCGGTAGGTGTCGAGCACATCCTCGGCGGCCGGCACCATCAGCGCCGCCGCCCCCTTGCCCTCCTCGCCGAGCCAGAGACCCCAGCGCGCCGGCTCGAGGATCACGGGCATCCGCTTGTGGATGCGCGCCATGGGCGCGTTGGCTGCGCAGGTGACGATGGCGCAGGTGCTGTGTCGCTCCCCGTCGCGCTCCCAGTCCTGCCAGACGCCCGCGAAGACGAGCGGCGCGCCATCGCGGCGAAAGATGTACCATGGCAGGCGCGCGCCCTCGGGCGTCTTCGTCCATTCGTAGAAGCCGGTCGCCGGGATCAGGCATCGCCGCTCACGCGCCGCCTGCTTGAAGGCAGGCTTCTCGACGATCGTCTCCGCCCGCGCATTGATCAGGAGCGGCCCGCCATTCGTCGTCTTGTACCAGTGCGGCAGGAAGCCCCAGCGCATGGGCCGCAGCCGCCGCGCACCGTCCTCCGAGGTCACGGTGGCGACCTGCGTCGTCGGGCAGACATTGTAGCGGGGTGTCTCGGGCAGATCATTGGACAGCGTGGCCTCGAAGAGGCGCGCCATCTCGTCGTCGGGAAGGGTGATGACAAACCGTCCGCACATGGCCGGAGGCTAGATAGGCAGGCCGGGGCACGCAAGCGCCCCGGCCTTGGTCGAAAGGGTCGTTCGGTTACTCGACCTTGGTGATGCGGCCATCGAGCATGGCCGCGCCCGTGCCGTTCTCGGCGATGTATTCGGCCACCACGTCCGCCAGATCAGGCCCGAAATCGTAGGCGTTCATGCCCTCTTCCGCGAAGACGGAATAGCCGTCGCCACCGCCGCGCATGAAGTTGTTCGAGGCCACTCCGTAGGTCGCCGCCGGATCGAGCGGCACTAACGCGCCGTCCACTTCCACCATCACGTCGGAGATGCGCGCGCCCACCTCGGCCGCGGGATCGAAGGTGTACTTCATCCCCGCCACCTGCGGGAAGCGGCCGCCGCCGTCCTCGAGCCGCGACACGCCGTTCTCCAGCGCCGCGAGCACGCCCGCGCCCGAGAGCTGGAAGGTCGCCAGCGTGTTCTGGAAGGGCAGCACGGTGAGCACCTCGCCCATGGTCACGTCACCCGCATCGAGCGAAGCGCGCAAACCTCCCCCGTTCTGGAAGACGATCTGGATGCCCTGGTCCTTCACCCGCTCGAGGATCGCGGTAGAGACGAGATTGCCCATCTCGCATTCCTCGGCCCGGCAGAAGGAGCGGTCGCCCTCCACGGCCGTCTCGGAGAAACCGATGACCTCCTGCTGCATGGCTTCGATGGGCGCGCCGAGCTCGGCCACGCGGGCTGCGATGGCCGTGTCGGGCTCAACGGAGGCATCGAGCACTTTCGTGGCGCCGTTCGAGGCGGTGACATTGCCGTCATCGTCAAAATTCAGGATCAGGTGACCGACATATTTCGAATAGGCATAGGCCTGCACCACCGGCACGCCCGACGCGTTCAGGAGCGGATAGGCTTCCGCGCCCTCCTCGGTGTTGGAAAGCAGCGTATGCGAATGCCCGCCCACGACCGCGTCGAGCCCCGCCACCTCCTGCGCGATCTCGAGGTCTTTCACGAGGCCCACATGGGTGAGCGCGATAATCTTGTCGACGCCCGCGGCTTCCATGGCCGCCACATCCTCGCGGAGCGCCTCGATCTCGTCCATGAAGACAACGTTCGGCCCCGGCGAGGAGATCTCGGCGGTGTCGCCCGTGAGCGCGGAGACGATCCCGATGGTCTCGCCGCCCACCTCGAGCATCACGCTATCCTCGAGGACCCCGTTCAGCTCCGGCGAAGCGGAGACGTCGAGGTTCCCCGAGATGACCGGGAAATCCACCATCCCGATGAAGGAGGCGAGCCCCTCTGGACCGTTGTTGAATTCGTGGTTGCCCGAGGCCATCACGTCAAAACCGATGGCGTTCATGAACTCGGCTGCCGCCGCGCCGCCATAGGTCGTGAAGAAGGGCGAGCCCTGGAACTGGTCGCCCGCATCGACGACGATGACGTTCTCGCCCGCCAGATCGGCCCGCAGCGCGTCGATGGCGGTCTTGACCCGCGCCACCCCACCGAAGCACTCGCCCGCCGCGTCATCTTCCGCGTTGCAGGTCGAATCGAAGCGGTTGATCGGCTGGATGCGGCTGTGCAGGTCGTTGATATGAATGATGTGCAGCGTGTAATCGGCGCTCGCCACGGAGCCCATGAGGGCGAGGGCTGAGGCGGTTGTGAGCAGACGCATGGGGGTGTTCTCCTTGAAGTTGGACCTGCTCATGCTGCGCCGCGCGGGCGCGACAATGCAACACTTCTGTGCCGCATTTGCCTTGACCGCGCGGCAGGAGCGCGGGCAATTGGCCCCTGATGCTGATCTATAAAATCTTCTTGCCCGAAGAATGGGCGCAGCTCGAGCATGCGGGCAGCACCGCGGGCGCGCCCATCGACCGGGCCGATGGCTTCATCCACTTTTCAACCGCAGCCCAGGTGCGCGAGACGGCTGCGAAGCATTTCGCGGAGGCGGGGGATCTCGTGCTCGCCGCGGTGGAGGCCGCGTCCCTTGGGCAGGACCTCAAGTGGGAAGTGTCGCGCGGGGACGCGCTCTTTCCCCATCTCTACCGCGCGCTCGCCCGGGCGGAGGTGGCTTGGACCGCGCCACTCGCAAAGACGGAGGCGGGTCACGCCTTCCCAGAGCTGCCCGAGCTCGCGGAGGAGGCCTGACCCTTGCGCCTCGTCGACCGCGCCGCGCTGGCGGCTCTCCACCGCTTCGAGCCCGAGCGCGCCCATGACCTCGCGCTCAAGGCCCTGCGCGTGGGCCTCGTCCCCCCGGCCAAGGCGACCCGCAGCCCACGCCTCGCCAGCCGGGTAGGCCCCCTCTCCTTCTCCAATCCCGTGGGCCTTGCGGCGGGCTTCGACAAAAATGCGGAGGCCATGGCACCGCTGGCGCGCGCGGGGCTGGGCTTCATCGAAGTGGGCGCCGCAACGCCTCTGCCCCAGCCCGGCAACCCGAAGCCCCGCCTCTTTCGCCTCAGCGAGGACCGTGCAGCCATCAATCGCTTCGGCTTTAACAATGACGGGATGGAGGCCATCGCCGCCCGACTGGAAGCCTATGTCGGCGCAGTGCCCGTGGGCCTCAACCTCGGCGCCAACAAGGAGAGCGCGGACCGCGCGCGGGACTACGTCACTGTCTTCAATCGCTGCGCGCCGCATGTGGCGTTCTGCACGGTCAACATCTCCTCGCCCAACACCGAGAAACTGCGCGACCTGCAGGGGGCCGACGCACTCCGCGCGCTTCTCGCGGGCGTCATGGACGCGCGCGCCGTCACCCCCTGCCCTGTCCTTCTGAAGATCGCGCCGGACCTGAAGGCGCGCGAGCTCGAGGATATCGCGCGCATCGCCGAGGAGGCCGGCCTCGACGGCATTATCGCCACCAACACGACGCTCGACCGGGCGGGGCTCGCCTCGAAACACGCCCATGAGAAAGGTGGCCTCTCCGGCGCGCCGCTCTTCGAGAAAAGCACCCGCGTCCTCGCGCGCCTCTCCGCGCTCACCGACCTCCCGCTCATCGGCGTGGGCGGCATCTCGAGCGCCGAAGACGCCTATGCCAAGATCAAAGCGGGTGCCTCGGCGGTGCAGCTCTATACCGGCTTCATCTATCGCGGCCTCGGGCTCGTGGGCGAGATCACGCAGGGCCTCGATGCGCTTCTCGCGCGCGACGGCCATGCGACGCTTGAAAGCGCCATCGGCACCGATCGCGACCGCTGGCTCACCTGAGCCCGCTTCGTCTGTCCTCACACCCCTCCGCCGGAGGCCGCCGATGCCTCCACCCGGCCGTAGACCAGCATGAGCGTCAGGGCCCGCGCCACGAAGAGCACGACGATCGCCGCCCAGAGCCCGTGATTGCCCAAGGGCTCGAGCAGCGCCAGAACCGCGACGAGGTAGGCCGCGAAGGAGAGCGCCATCATGTTGCGCATCTCCCGCGTCCGCGTGGCCCCGATGAAGACCCCGTCGAGCAGGAAAGAGCCCGCCGCGATGAGCGGCATCGCCACGAGCCAGGGCAGGAAGTCCCGCGCCGCCGCGCGCACATCCGGCGCGGTGGTCATCGTGTCGATCATCGCCCCGCCGAACGCGGCATAGCCAAGCGCCAGCACCGCCGCCGTGCCAAAGGTCCAGATCCCGCAAAGCACCACCGCCCGCCGCAGGGCCCGCGCACGGCCCGCGCCCAGCATCCGCGCAACCAGCGCCTCCACCGCGAAGGCAAACCCGTCGAGCCCGTAGCTCGCCACGAAGAGGAACTGGATCAGCACTTGGTTGGCCGCCAGCGTCACTTCCCCGAACCGCGCCGAGAGGAAGATGAAGCTCGTGAAGGCGGCCATGAGAAAGACAGAGCGGATGGTGATGTCGGTGCTCACGGCCAGGAGCCGCGCGAGGCGCACCGGCGCCAAGA
Source organism: Pseudomonadota bacterium (assembly GCA_038533575.1). NCBI lineage: Bacteria > Pseudomonadati > Pseudomonadota > Pseudomonadota bacterium. Next base: position 1,687,873 of record JBCAYL010000001.1, read on the forward strand.
GGCGCGCACGCTCGCGCCAATGGGGCCGGGCGAAGACCGCGCGGCAAAACCAGAGCCCGAGCGCGGCACCCGCGACCTCCGCGATGGCCGTGGCCGCGGCCACGCCGGGCACGCCCCAGCCGAGGCCGAGGACGAACCACGCGCTCAGCGCGATGTTGAGCCCGTTCATGACGAGCTGGAGCGCGAGCACCGCGCGCGTCCGCTCCGCCGCGATGAGCCAGCCATTGATGCCGAAGACAGCGATGGCCGCCGGCGCCGTGACGATGCGGATCGCGAGATAACTCGCCACCATCGCCTCCACGGCGGGCGTGGCGGGCGCCACGCGGAGCGCCAGCGCAAAGAGCGGGGCCTGCAGTAGGATCAGCAAAAGCCCCGCGCCCAGCGCGATGAGGAGCGCGCGGGAGAGGATCGCATCCACCTCGCCTGCATCGCCCTGCCCCAGCGCTTGGCCCGCGAGGCCCGTCGTCCCCATCCTCAGGAACCCGAAGAACCAGTAGAGCGTCGTCAGGATCGCCGCGCCGAGGCCCACGGCGCCGATGGGCGCGGCCTCCCCGATCTGGCCCACGACGGCGGTGTCCACGATCCCGAGGAGTGGCACCGTGACGTTCGAGAGCACAACCGGCACCGCGATCCTGAGCACCCGGCCGTGGGTCACGGCCTCCGGCGCGGCGGTCTCAGCCATCCTTTCGGGGCATCACGAAATGGCAGGTGGCATGGGCGAAGGGCCGCTCGCGGTTGTCCTGCCAGCCTTCCACCTGCACGCTGGCATAGCGCCGCCCCCGCCGCGTGATCCGCGCGCGGGCATAGGCGTCGCGCGGCAGCCCCGAGCGGAGGTAATCCACCGTGAAATCGATGGTCTTGGGAAGCCGCGGCAGCGTGATCCGCGCGGGGTCGTCGGTCTCGATCACGCCTGCCTCCAGATCGTCCCAAAGCGTGGCCCAGCTCAGCGTCACCACCGCCGTGGCCTCGAGGAAGGCCGCCGTCACCCCGCCATGGAGCGCGGGCAGCATCGGGTTCCCGATGAGCTTTTCGTCGTAGGCAAGCACGCCGGTGAGCTCGTCGCCACGCCGGTCAAAGCCAATCCCCATGAACTCGAGATAGGGGATGTTGCCCACGAGCGCGCCGAGGAGCGCGTCGCGCCGCTGCTTGACGACCTGCACCTTCTCGGGCTGGCGCATCATCGGCTGCGCTCTACGGTGAAGGCGCCCGTGGCCGCGGCCACGGGCTCGGCGCGATTGTCGTCGAAGGCCGAGGCACGCACGAAGGCCACCGCGCGGGTCATGTGATAGCATTCCGCCCGCGCTGTGATGGCCTGCCCGGGCGTGGCCGAGCGCATGTAATCGATGCGCAGGTCGATCGTAGCCGTGCCCACCGGCTGGTCGGGGTGGCACATCACCGCCGCGCCCCCGCAGGTATCCATCAGCGCCGAGACCGCCCCGCCCGCGATGACGCCGGTGGCCGGGTCCCCCACGAGGCGCGCGTCATAGGGCATGGTGATCTCCGCCACGCCGCCGGAGATCTCCGTGATTTCCATGCCCAGCGCCTTGGCATGGGGGATCGCTTCGATGAAGAGACGGGCGATCTGCGCGGGGTCGGCTGGCATGGGAGTTCCCTCTTGGCTGCGGCATCTTCTATTCGCATTGGGTCGCACCTTTGCAAGCCTCGAGGGCGTTGGAAATCGCGCGGCCTTGGGATAGCGTCGGGGCGGGAGGAGACCGATGGCCGAGACACGCCTGTCGTTCAAGGAGATGTGCGCGAAGTTCGACGTCACGCCGCGCACGCTTCGCTACTACGAATACATCGAACTCCTCTCGCCCGAGCGGGAGGGGCGGTCGCGCTTCTACGGGCCCACCGAGATCGCGCGGATGACCCTCATCCTCCGGGGGCGGCGCTGGGGCTTTTCGCTCGAGGACCTGCGGCAGTGGCTCCTGATCTACGAAAACGAGGGCAGCCAGAAACAGCTCGCGACCTTCGTGGAATATGCCGAGCGCCAGCTGCGCGAGCTGCAGGCCAAGCGCGTCGAACTCGACGAGGTCATCGGCGAGCTCGAGGGCTTGAAGACGAGCATCGAGGCCGACCTCGCAAAGAGCTGACTCGATGACCCAGCGTCAGCAGGCACCTGAGAGGGTGCGGAAAACCCGACCCTCGGAAGACTGACCAAACCGCTTTGGATTGAAGAAAATTGCGCGAGACGGGGCGGCAAAAGTACGAAGCTATCGCCCGGAATTTCTGACGCGGCGTCATGTTTACGCGCACGTCACCTTTGCTTGTAACATGACCTTCGAATCTTCAGCTATGCCGCGATGCGAGAGAGCTGAGAGACCCGAACCATGACCGAGACAACCATGACCATCCGGGAGATGTGCGACACCTACGACGTAACACCGCGCACGCTCCGTTTCTACGAAGCCAAGGAACTTCTGTCGCCCATCCGCCAGGGCACCAAGCGCCTCTTCACCAAGCGCGACCGCGCACGGCTGAAGCTCATCCTGCGCGGCAAGCGCTTCGGGTTTTCGCTCGAAGAGATCCGCCAGCTGCTGGCGCTCTATGACCTCGGCGACAGCCAGGCGACGCAAATCCGCGCCACCCGCGAGGTGGCCCAAAAACACCTGGAGGGCATGGTCGCCCAGCGCGACGAGCTGACCTCCGCCATCGACGACCTGCGTGAGCAGCTGAACTGGGCCGACAAAGTCCTCGCGGACATGACCCAGACCGAAGCCGCGCAGTAAAATACGCACTCAGGGAGACCCCAATGCCGACCTTCACCGCCCCGACGAAAGACCAGCAGTTCATCCTGCATGATCTCCTGAAGATCGCCGAGCAGGACGTGCCGGGCTACGCCGATCTGGACCGAGACTTCACCGACGCCGTCCTCACCGAGGCAGGCAAGCTCGCCGTGGAGGTACTTCATCCGCTCAACGCCACGGGCGACAAGGAAGGCTGCCGGCTGGAAAACGGCGTGGTCCGCGTGCCCTCGGGCTTCAAGGAGGCCTATGACCAGATGGCCGAGGGCGGCTGGATGGCCATGGACATCCCTGAGCAATACGGCGGCCAGGGCCTGCCCTACATCATGCACACTGCTGCCATGGAGCCCATGGTGTCGGCGAACATGGCGTTCAACATGTATCCGGGGCTCTCCCACGGGAACATGGCCGCGATCCTCGCCAACGGCACCGAGGAGCAGAAGCAAACCTACCTGCCCAAGATGTCCACCGGCGAATGGTCGGGGACGATGAACCTGACCGAGCCCCATTGCGGCACCGATCTCGGCCTCATGCGCACGAAGGCCGAGCCCCAGGACGACGGCACCTACAAGATCTCCGGCCAGAAGATCTGGATCTCCGCCGGTGAGCACGAGATGGCCGAGAACATCATCCACCTCGTGCTCGCGAAGATCCCCGGCGGCCCCGAGGGCGTGAAGGGCATCTCGCTCTTCATCGTGCCGAAATTCCTCGTCAACGAGGACGGCTCGCTGGGTGAGCGGAACTCGCTCTCCTGCGGCGGCCTCGAAGAGAAGATGGGCATCCACGGCAACGCCACCTGCGTGATGAACTATGACGGGGCCACGGGCTACCTCATCGGCGAAGCGCACAAGGGCATGCGCGCCATGTTCATCATGATGAACGAAGCGCGCCTCGGCGTGGGCCTCCAGGGCTTCGCGCAGGGCGAGATCGCCTACCAGAACGCGCTGGGCTTCGCCCAGGACCGCATCCAGGGCCGCGCCGTCACCGGCGCCGAGGCGCCCGAGAAGGCCGCGGACCCGATCATCGTGCACCCCGATGTGCGCCGGAACCTGATGGACCAGAAGAGTTTCGTGGAAGGCGCCCGCGCGCTGACATACTGGGGCTCGACCATGCTCGACCGCGCCCACAGGCTCGAGGACAAAGAGGCCGAGGACATGATGAGCCTGCTGACGCCGGTCATCAAAGGCTTCCTCACCGACAAGGGCTTCGAGACGGCCGTGAACGCGCAGCAAACGCTGGGCGGCTCGGGCTTCACCCAGGAATGGGGCCTCGAGCAGTTCGTCCGCGACGCTCGGATCACGATGATCTACGAGGGCACGAACGGCGTGCAGTCGCTGGACCTCGTGGGCCGCAAGCTCGGCATGAACGGCGGCAAGACGGTCATGGCCTTCTTCGACATGGTCAAGGACTTCATCAAGGAGAACGAGGGCAATGAGGCGCTGAAGCGCGACTTCCTCGACCCGCTCAAGGCGGCCTCGAAAGACCTGCAGGCGGCGGGGATGTACTTCATGCAGGAAGGCATGAAGAACCCCAACAATGCACTCTCGGGCAGCTACGACTTCATGCATCTCTTCGGTCACGTGGCCCTCGGCCTTATGTGGGCGCGGATGGCGAAGGCCGCCCACGCGGCGCTCGAGGGCGGTGCCTCCGACACCGAATTCTACGAGACGAAGCTCGCCACGGGCCGCTACTACATGGCGCGCCCGCTGAAGATGACCGGCACCCACCTCGCCCGCATCCAGACCGGCGGCGAGACGGTGATGGCGCTGAAGGCCGCGAACTTCTAAGCGACGACACGTTCACTCACGGGACGAAAGGCGCGGCGCTCCTCCACGGACGCCGCGCTTTTCCCGAGGATGGGCCCACCCACCTCCCTTCTTCGCCAGCTCACGCTGGCTTGAACCTTCGGTGGCGCGCTGCGCGCGGGGCGCTGGTGGCTGCCAGTGGCCTCAACCGGCCTGGGCTCGGCTCTCTCGGGACGAAAGGCGCGGCACTCCGCCGGGGAAGCGCCGCGCTTTCACGTACTGCCCGTGGGGCGCGCTGCTGCCGCCTTTCGTGTGCGCGGCGACCAACGGACCCTCCGGGGGGAGTTTTTATGGCCAATGGAAGGGAGGGACCGCGCAAGGAGGTCCACCCCGCCGCCAGACGCTGGGGCACTCTCATGCATCACGTCGGGCAACGGAGCTTCCACTGGCAGGGCCATCGACTCTCCAGCCTGTACCCTGCACACATGCTCGTAGAACGTGGTTAAGGAACCGTTACCCGCTTCCTTGGGCCTCAAATTCTCCACGGGGGGGCGCCGATGTTTGCGCCAGTGGTTCAAGCAAGAATGGCGACGGGATTTGAAACCCCCGATCCCGCCGGTGACATCGGGAGCATATCCATGACCCTCAGACTCCACTGCTTCGGCGAGAGCGGAAATTCCTACAAGGCGGCGCTCGCGCTCGAGCTCGCGGGGCTCGACTGGAAACCCGTGAAGGTGGATTTCTTCGGGGGCGCCACCCGCGCCGACGGCTACCGCGCCTTCAACGCCATGGCCGAGGCGCCCGTGCTGGAGGATGGCGATTTCCGCCTCACGCAATCGGGCGCGATCCAGCAATGGGTGACGGACAAGACCGGCAAGCATGGCGGCGCGGCAGAGGAGAAATACGAAGTGCTCCGCTGGGTGCTCTGGGACAATCACAAGCTCTCCTCCCAGGCGGGCATGCTTCGGTTTCTCATAAATTTCCTGCCGGAAGAGAAACGGCCCGCGGAGGTCATCGCCTTCACTCAGGGCCGCCTCCAGGCCGCCTACACCACCCTCGACACCCATCTTGCAGGGCGCGACTGGATCGTAGGCGACGGGCTCACCAATGCCGACATCTCCGCCTGCGGATATCTCTTCTACCCGGAGCCCTTTGGCTTTGACCGCGCGCACTGGCCCAATATCGACCGCTGGCTCGCGCGCATCGCGGCGCTTCCTGGCTGGAAGCACCCCTACGATCTCATGCCCGGGCATCCGAGCGACCGCGCCTGAACCCATGCGGGGCTGAAATCGGCTGAAAGCCGCGCTTCGTAACGCCACGTGACGTTCGCGTCACCCTGCGAAAGCCCTTAGGTTGGCTGCAATTCACGCTGCCTGCGGCGGGCCCTCCCCCGCGGTGCTCAAAGGAGAGGTTCATGACCACCGACGCCTATATCTACGACGCCGTGCGCTCCCCGCGCGGCAAGGGCCGCAAGGACGGCGCGCTGCACGAAGTCACGTCCGCGCGGCTGTCGATCCAGATGCTCAACGCCATCAAGGCGCGCAACGGGCTCGAGGGCCACTGCGTCGAGGACGTGATCTGGGGCAACGTCACGCAGGTCATGGAGCAGGGCGGCTGCCTCGCGCGCACGGCGGTGCTGGGCTCCGACCTCGATGAATCGATCCCCGGTCTCTCGATCAACCGGTTCTGCGCCAGCGGAATGGAGGCGGTGAACCTCGCCGCGAACCAGGTCCGCGCCGGGGCGGGCGAGGCCTATATCGCTGGCGGCGTGGAGATGATGGGCCGCGTGCCCATGGGCGCCGACGGCGCCGCCATCGCAGCAGACCCCAGCCTCGCCATGGAGCAGTATTTTGTGCCCCAGGGCATCGGGGCCGACATCATCGCCACCGAGTACGGGTTTTCCCGCGATGACGCGGATGCCTTCGCCGTGGAAAGCCAGAAGCGCGCCGCCCAGGCCTGGGACGAGAACCGCTTCGAGAAATCGATCATCACCGTGCGCGACCAGAACGGCCTGCCCATCCTCGCGGAAGACGAATATATCCGCCGCGGCACCGACATGCAGTCCCTCGGCGCGCTGAAAGCCGCCTTCAAGGAGCAGGGCGAGGTCATGCCCGGCTTCGACAAGGTCGCGCTCATCAAGTACCCCCATCTCGAGCGGGTGAACCACATCCACCACGCCGGGAACTCCTCGGGCATCGTGGATGGTTCCGCGGCCGTGCTCATCGGCTCGAAGGAGTTCGGAGAGAAGTGGGGCCTCACGCCCCGCGCGCGCATCCGCTACACCGCCAAGATCGGCTCGGATCCCACGATCAACCTCACCGGCCCGGTGCCCGTCACCGAGAAGCTCATGGCCGAGACCGGGCTCAAGGTCTCCGACTTCGACCTCATCGAGGTGAACGAAGCCTTCTCGTCGGTGGTGCTGCGCTTCATGCAGGCTTTTGAGGCCGACCACGACAAGATCAACGTCAACGGCGGCGCCATCGCCATGGGCCACCCGCTCGGCGCCACGGGCGCGATCATCATCGGCACGCTCCTCGACGAGCTCGAGCGGCAGGACAAAGAGATCGGCATGGCCACGCTCTGCGTCGCCTCCGGCATGGGCGCGGCCACCGTGCTCGAGCGCGTCTGATCCCAGGGAGAACAGAGAATGTCTGATTTCAGCATGAACGTGGGCGACGACGGCGTCGCCATCATCACCTGGGACACCCAGGGCAAGAGCATGAACGTCATGAACGAGCAGGGCTTCCGCGACCTGGAAGCGCTGATCGACACCGTCCTCGGCGACGATGCCATCAAGGGCGCGGTCATCACGTCCGGCAAGGAAGGCACCTTCGCCGGCGGCATGGATCTCAACATCATCGCCAAGATGAAGGAGATGGCCGGAGACAACCCCGCCGAGGGACTTTTCAACGGCATCATGGATATCCACCGCCTACTCCGGAAGATCGAGCGTGCGGGCATGGAGCCGAAGACCAACAAGGGCGGCAAGCCCATCGCGGCCGCGCTCCCGGGCACGGCGCTCGGCATCGGGCTCGAGCTGCCCATGGCCACGCACCGCATCTTCTGCGCCGACAACCCCAAGGCCAAGATCGGCCTGCCGGAGATCATGGTGGGCATCTTCCCCGGCGCGGGCGGCACCACGCGCGTGAGCTGGAAGCTCGGCCCCATGGCGGGCTCGCCCATCCTGTTCCAGGGCAAGCTGCACGCGCCCGCGCAAGCCAAGGGCGTGGGCCTGATCGACGAGGTGGTCGACGATCCCGTCCAAGCGGCCCGCGAGTGGGTCCTTTCCGAGCCCAAGATCGTGAAGCCCTGGGACGAGAAGGGCTACAAGTATCCGGGCGGCGCGCCCTACCATCCGGCAGGCTTCATGACCTTCGTGGGTGCCTCGGCCATGGTCAACGCCAGCACGAACGGGGTCTATCCCGCCGCCAAGGCGCTCCTGTCGGCGGTTTACGAAGGCGCCATGGTGCCCTTCGACACTGCGCTCAAGATCGAGGCGCGCTGGTTCACCAATGTGCTCATGAACCCGTCTTCGGGCGCCATGATCCGCTCCCTCTTCATCAACAAGGAAGCGCTGGAAAAAGGCGCTGTGCGCCCCGGAGTGCCCGACCAGAAGGTCAAGAAGATCGGCGTCATGGGCGCGGGCATGATGGGGGCAGGCATCGCGCTCGTCTCCGCCCAGGCGGGCATGGAAGTCGTGTTGATCGATCAGCAGCAGGAAAGCGCGGACAAGGGTAAAGCCTATGTCGACGACTACTTCTCCAAGGGCGTGAGCCGGAAGAAGATCACCGAGGAGAAGAAGGCCGCCGCCATGGGCCTCATCACCGCCACGACCGATTACGAGGCGCTCAAGGGCGCGGACCTCATCATCGAGGCCGTTTTTGAGGACCCGGGCGTGAAGGCGGAGGTGACGAAAAACGTGCTGAAGGTGGTCGGCCCCGACTGCATCTTCGCCACCAACACCTCCACCCTGCCCATCACCGAGCTCGCGAAGGCCTCCGACACGCCGGAGAACTTCATCGGCATCCACTTCTTCTCCCCCGTGGAAAAGATGATGCTCGTGGAGATCATCAAGGGCAAAGAGACCGGCGACCGCGCGGTGGCCAAGGCGCTCGATTACGTGCGCCAGATCAAGAAGACGCCCATCGTCGTCAACGATGCCCGCTTCTTCTACTGCAACCGCTGCATCATCCCCTACATCAATGAAGGGATGCGGATGGTCATGGAGGGTGTCGCGCCCGCGCTCATCGAGAACGCCGCGCGCCTCGTGGGGATGCCGCTCGGCCCGCTCCAGCTCGTGGACGAGACCTCCATCGACCTCGGCGTCAAGATCGCCAAGGCCACGAAGGGCGCCATGGGCGCGGAATATGACGACGCCGTGGACGAGATCCTGTTCTGGATGGCCGACGAGGGCCGACTGGGCAAGAAGTCCAACGCGGGCTTCTACGAGTACGACGAGCGCGGCAAGCGCACGGGCCTCTGGTCCGGGCTCGCGGCCAAGTATCCGGTCGCCGAGGAGCAGCCCGACCTTCTGGAAGTCCAGCACCGCTTGCTCATGATCCAGTCGCTCGAGGCCGTGCGCGCGCTCGAGGAAGACGTGCTCATGGATATCCGCGAGGGTGATGTGGGCGCGATCCTGGCCTGGGGCTTCGCGCCCTGGTCCGGCGGGCCGCTTTCCTGGCTCGACATGATCGGCGCGGCCTACGCCTCGGAGCGGACGGCGGAGCTTACGGCCAAGTTCGGGCCCCGCTTCGAGACGCCCGCGCTTCTGAAGGACCTCGCCGCCAAGAACGACACGTTCTACGGCCGCTATCAGCCCGCCATCGCGGCCGAGTAAGCGCAAAACGCAAAAGAAGAGGCCCCGCCGGAGTGATCCGGCGGGGCCTTTATCATGTCTGGCTCTCGCGGGGGCTCAGGCGGCTTCTGCGCGCCCCGTCCCCAGCGCCTCGACCATGAGCCGCGCCACGGCTTCCGCCGATTGCGGGTTCTGCCCGGTCACGAGGCGGCCGTCGCGCACGGCGTATTCCTCGAAGACACCGCCATGCTCGAAGATGGCGCCCTTGGCGCGCAGCTCGGTCTCGAGCAGGTAGGGCACCGCCTCGGTGAGACCCACCGCCTCTTCCTCGGCATCGGTGAAGCCGTTCACGCGCCGCCCGGCGACGACCGGCTTGCCCTCGGCATCCACCGCCTCGATGAGCCCGGCGGGCCCGTGGCAGACCGCGCCCAGCACCGCGCCACCCTGCCAGGCCGCGGATGTCAGCGCCGTAAGGTCCGAGTTCTGGCGGAAATCGAACATCGTGCCGTGGCCACCCGGCAGGAAGACGGCCGCGTAATCCGCGGCCTTCGCCTCGGAGACCGACATCGTGGTTTCAAGCGCGGCCATGGCGGCATCATCGGCCATGAAGCGCGTGACAGCGGCGGGGCGCTCTGCCGCGTCTTCGGCGATGGAGATCGGGTCCACCGGGGCCTTGCCGCCCGCGATCGAGGCGAAGTCCACCGCGTAGCCCGCGTCGCGCAGCGCCCAGTAGGGCGCCGCCATCTCATCCATATAAAAGCCCGTCTCTCGCGTCTCGCCGCCGGCCTCGAAGCCGTCGCAGGACGTCAGGACGAAGAGGATGCGTTCGGTCATGGAGATCACTCCTTTTGTCTCGTGCTGTGCCCGGCGCGAAGATCCGCGGCGCGGGCCGTGGGCACCCAACGGATGACAGCGGGAGCGGTTCCTCCTCGGAAGCGGAGTGTGAGGTGACGAGGCGTTAAGCGGGCACGCTGAATTGATGAACGCCCCATGCGGGGCGATCACAGGAGGCTCAGGCCGCCAGCACTTCCCGGGCGTGCAGGTCCTCGACCACGGCCCGAGCTTCGGCACGCTCGAGCGGCAGATAAGCCACCTCGCCATGGATATAATCGAGGATGCCGGCGTCGGATTGGCAGTGCAGCAGCGCCCCGTCCCCGGCATAGATCACCTCGTCCTGCTCGAAATGCAGCACGATCACGAGATGCGGCGCCCGGGGCGTGACGCGAGAAATGCCTTTCCAGCCCGCGAGCATCTCCACGGTCAAAAGCGCGAAGGGATCGCCAGTCATCTGCTCAGCGAGATCGCTCTCCACAAGCACAAGCTGGTTCGGCAGCATCAGGAGCCGTTCGCTGTTGCCCAGCGCGTGGGCCGGCACCTCGAAGGGCGCGGCATGGTCGGGGCAGCTCGCATTGTCAGGCCAGTTGAGCACGCGCTCGATCCCGGTGACCCGCTGGAATCCGTTGTCGAATGTCAGCACCTCGTCGCCCAGGGCGATGCTCTCGGCCACGCGCCAGCCGCCGGGCGTGGCCACGCGGGTGCTGTGCAAGAGGCCCGAGCGGCGATTGATCGGAAGGCTATCCGCAGGCGGACCGGAAGGCTCGAGGGCCTCTTTCAAATCGAACATGTGTCCATCCCCATGAACATGTGCTTGGCAGCGGGCGCCTCGGGCAGTCGAGGCACCACCCCGGCAGGATGGGGGCGCGCCGGGGCCAGCTTTGGGGCAGCGCGCGGCAAGAATGGGGCATTTTATGAAAAGTTAGCGTCAAATGCGTGGCGGCCGCGCGATTGTTTCCAGCCGCGTTTCAATCTAGCCGTCGAAGCGGTAGCCGAAGCGCGCGATATCGGTGGCGCAGAGCTTTGCGACGCGCTCCGATTCGGCGTCTGAATAGGCCGTGCGGTAGTCCGCGGGGCGATCCGAGCGGTTCTCGTGGGGAAGGTGCACGCGGAAGCCCAGATGCGCCTCGAGCGGTGCGACGTCCTCCACGAAATGCTCCAACCGTATGAAAAAGCTGCATCTTTCGCGCCCCTCCGCGTCGGTGACATATCCCGCATAATCCGCCGCGGCGAGCGAGGCAGCAGTGTGCGGATGGGCGAGAAAAGCGCCGAAGTCGAGCGACTTCGCCAGCGTCACCGCTTCATGCTCGAAGCTCTGGGCCCGCAGCCAGTGGTAGTAGCTCACCATGCGATCCCACGGGTTCCGCACCAGCGTGAAGACGACCAACGCGTCGAGGTCATCCGTCCCGAGCCAGCCGTCGAGATCGCTGAGCATGGAGTGCTTCCAAAGCCGCCCGCGGGCCGGCAATCCCTTCAGGCGCTGGCGCCTGCGTCGGGCCTTCGGCGTGTCCCCGGCCATGATGTCGCCCGGTTTTGCCCTTGCTTCCAGTGCCATGGCAAGCGAGGTGCCGCCCGTCTTGGGGATGTGGATGAAGAGGTATCCGCGTTCGGGCGAGTAGATCACGCCCGGTCTCCCCGCCAGGCGAGCGCCGCCCCCGAGACAAGGAGAAGCGCGATCCCCGAGAGGCCGAGCGGCCCGATCTCGTGCCCCCAGATGGCGAAGCCCACGGCGGCGGCCACGAGGAGCACGCTATATTCAAAGGCCCCCACGAAGGCTGGCGCGGCAAGCTGGTAGGCCCGCGCGAGCAGCGTCACCGAGACGAGCGCCACGAGCGCCTGCGCAAAGCAGAGCGCGAGCACATGAGGCGGCACCGACACCCACCCCCGGCTCAGGTAATCCGTGCTCTCGGGATCGAGAAACGGCAGCGCCAGAAGCCCCGCCAAGCCGATCATCGCGAGATAAACAGAAACCAGCGTCCATGCGCTTTCCTGCCCCGTCCAGGACCGCGTGACCTTGCCCGTCATGCCGTAGAAAAATCCCGCGAGAAGCGGCCCCAATGCCAGCCAGCCAAGCTCTCTCGGGTCAGGCTGAACCACCGCGAGGCAGCCAAAGAAGCCGAGGATGATCCAGGCCGCGGTAGGGCCATCCACGGACCGCCCCTGCGCACGGGTCACGAGCATCACCCAGAGCGGGGCGGTGAAGACCCCCGCCAGCGACTGCGCCACCGAGAGAAAGCCCACGCTCGCGAAGTAAAAGCCCATGGCGACCGTCAGAAGAGCCGACCGACCCAACACGCCCCATGGATTGACCGGCCAGAGGCGCTGCCGCGTCCAGATCAGGACGAGGGGCATGAGCGCCAGCGCCATGCCCGAGCGCACCACCTGAAACTGCGCGAGCCCCATATGCGCGGCGACCTCGGGCATGGCATTGTCACCCACCCCGATGAGCGCCATACCCGCCACAGCGAGCCCCGCCGCCTTCAGCCCATCGGGCGCGCTCAGGCGCGGAAGCTCGTCGAGACTGGCCATGCCCCTCCCTTGCCCCTTTGCAATCAGCCGCGCACGCCCCATAACGACAGCCCAAACGGGAGGAAGCGACATGGGCTGGATGCAGGACGAAGTAGGCTTGGACAAGCGCGCGGCGAATTTCGTGCCGCTGACGCCGCTCTCCCATCTGCGCCGTGCGCGCGAGGTCTTTCCGGAGCGTACCGCGCTGATTTACGGAGATCTTTCGCTGACCTACGCGGAGTACCATGACCGCGTGAGCCGCGTCGCCTCGGCCCTCGCGGCCCGCGGCGTGAACCCGGGCGACGTGGTGGCCACGATCCTGCCCAACGTGCCCGCGCAAGTGGAGGCGCATTTCGCCGTCCCCGCCACGGGCGCGGTGCTCAACACGATCAACATCCGCCTCGACGTGGCCACCGTGGCCTACATCTTCGATCACGGTGCGGCCAAGGTCGCGCTGGTCGACACCCAGTTCATGGACCTCGCCGAGGCCGCCTGCGCGGCCGTGGAGGGCACGGCCCCTCAAATCATCGAGGTGCCGGACGCGGCGGCGGGCCATCCCGCCACGGGCCGCTACCCGACTTACGAAGACCTCATCGCGGAGGGAGACGCCGACTTCGCCTGGGTGATGCCGGAGGATGAATGGGAGAGCCTCGCGCTCAACTACACCTCGGGCACGACGGGGCGTCCAAAGGGCGTCGTCTACCATCACCGCGGTGCCTACCTGATGACGATGGGCACGGTCATCTCCTGGCGGATGACGCTCCTCCCCCGTTACCTCGCCATCGTCCCGCTCTTCCATTGCAACGGCTGGAACCATTCGTGGATGATGCCCGTCCTCGGCGGGGCTGTCGTTTGCTGCCGTGATATCACGCCGGGCGCGATCTACGATGCCATCGCTGATCACGGGGTGACGCATTTCGGCGGGGCCCCCATCGTGCTCAACATGATCGTCAACGCGCCCGAAAGCGCGCGCCGCCCCTTTGATCACACCGTGGAAGTCTTCACAGCCGGTGCGCCGCCCGCCGCCGCCACCCTCGCCGCCATCGGCGATCTGGGCTTCAACGTGACCCAGGTCTACGGGCTCACCGAGACCTACGGCCACGTCACCGAGTGCCTCTGGGACACCGCCTGGGACGCGCTCCCGCAAGCCGAGAAGGCCGCGATGAAGGCACGGCAGGGCGTGGCCTTCCCAATGATGGAGGGGCTCGACGTGGTGAGCTCGGATGGCACCCCAATCCCGCGCGACGGCGCGGCCACAGGCGAGATCGTGATCCGGGGCAACGCGGTCATGAAAGGCTACCTAAAGAACCCCGAGGCCACGGAAGAGGCCTTTGCCGGGGGGCATTTCCATTCTGGCGACATCGCCCTCAGGCACCCCAACGGCTACGTCCAGATCGCCGACCGCGCCAAGGACATCATCATCTCCGGCGGCGAGAATGTCTCTTCCGTGGAGGTCGAGGGCGTGCTCATGCATCACCCCAACGTCTCCCTATGTGCCGTCGTCGCGAAGCCCGACGAGAAGTGGGGCGAGGTGCCCTGCGCCTTTGTCGAACTCAAGGACGGCAAAGAAGCGAGCGCCGAGGAGCTCATCGCCTTCGCCCGCGAACGGCTCGCGGGCTTCAAGACGCCGAAGCGCGTGGAGTTCATGGAGCTGCCCAAGACCTCCACCGGCAAGATCCAGAAATTCGAGCTGAGGAAAGTGGCAGCGGACCTCGCCTAGGCCCGTGGGACGGCGTTTGCCGGACGCGCGCGCATCGGCTATCTTCCTTGGAAACAAGGCAGAGCAGCCACTCACATGACAGCCCTCAAGGAATATGTCCGGCTCGAGACGTCCGGCCTTTGGCGCGCTGACGCGGAGGCACAGCTGCGCGAGGTCGTGGTGTCCTTCGGCGATGCGACGCTCGTGATTTCCGACACCGCCGGTCGCCCGCTTACCCATTGGTCGCTGGCGGCGGTGGACCGCGTGAACCCGAAAGACCTCCCCGCCCTGTTCGCGCCGGCCGCAGGGGAAGAGACCGAGACCCTCGAAATCGAAGATCCGCACATGATCGACGCCATCGGGCAGGTGCAGCGCGCCATCCAGCGCGCGCGGCCGAAGCCCGGGCGCCTGCGCTGGGCGATCCTCGGCGTCACGACGGCCACCCTCGCCTGGCTCGGAGTGTTCTGGCTCCCCGGCGCGGTGAAGGAGCACACGCTGCGCGTGCTGCCCGAGGTCAAGCGCGAGGAAATCGGGCGACAGCTCCTGGCCGAGACGGCGCGCATCGCGGGCCAACCCTGCGCCGATCCTTTCGGGACGGCCGCGCTCCGGCGGCTCGAGGCGCGCGTGGCGCCGGAGGCCACGCTCCATGTCCTGCGCGATGGTCTGCGCTCCACGGCGGCGCTGCCCGGCGGGCAGATCCTCATCGGGCGCGCGGTGATCGAAGATCACGACGATCCGGCGGTGCTGGCGGGCTATGTCGTGGCGCAGATCGCGCGGGCGGAGGTCCATGATCCCTTGGGCAAGCTTCTCGAGCATACGGGGGCATTCGGCGCGATGCAGCTTCTGACCACGGGCGCCCTCTCCGCGCGGACCTATGAAAGCTATGCCGAGGCCGTGCTGCTCGCGCCGCCGCGCGCCGTGCCCGAGGAGCCGCTCTTGCGCGCCTTTGCCGAGCGTGGGGTCGCGGCGACCCCGTTCGCCTATGCGGTGGACATCACTGGCGAGACGACCCTCGGCCTCATTGAGGCGGACCCGTTCGCCCTCGCGCCGCCAGAGCAGCCCATCGAGGACGGCGACTGGCTCGCTCTTCAGGAAATCTGCGCCGGCTGAGGCGCAGGGGCCCACGCAGGGGCCTACTTGCGCGCGAAGGCCCGCGTGAAGCCCTGCGCCCGCGTGATGCCCAGCGCGCGATCGAGATCGGCGGCGTTGGCAAAGGGCCCGAGCACGATGACCTGCCGCTTCTGCCCCTGCCGCGTGTACTTGCCGATACGCGTGGGGATCCCTGCATTGGCCAGCTTTTGCGCCGCGCTCCTGGCCGCTTCCATGTCCGCGAAAGTCGCGACCTGGATGTGCCGGTTGGCCAACGTGCGCGCAGGGGCCGCCGTGACGGCGGGCGCGGAGCGGGTGGCGATCACCGGGCTCTGCCCGGTCGCCTGTGTCGTGGCAGCTGGGCCTGCCGCCGCCTGTGCCGTGGTCTCCCCCACCCGGTTCGCAGGCGTCGCCCGGTAGGTGGCGGCGATATCGCGGCGGGTGATGCTGCTGACATCAGTGTTCGGATAGGTCAGCCCGGGGAACTCGTGCCCCACGACCCGGCGCGTGCGGCGGTCATAGAGGCGGTGCGGCTTCGAGCGGGTCCAGGCCAGGTCGTAGCCCTGCGCCGTGCCGGTGACACCGGCGACCACGTCCACGCGGCCCGGAAGCCCACGCTGCGGGTTGAGCCGGCCATCGTCGAAGGCCGCCTCATAGCCCTTCGGAATCGCGGGGACGGAGACCGTGCGCGCGGCGCGCGTGGCCACGGCGGCGGTGCCCGCACCGGCGGAGATAACGCGGATGCCCGAGGATGGGCTCTGGGCCTGCGGTCCGCAGCGCACGCCCGTGGCGTTGTGCCATGCATTGGAGACGGCGTCGGCATTCGGGCAATTGCCCGGCCCACCGGTAGGGCCGAGGCGCTGTGTCTGGGCTGTCTGGGTCGTCGGCGCGGCCTGCGTCGGTTGGGGCGCGGCGGGCGCAGGCGCGGCAAGCACGGGCGCGGCTGCCACGCGACGCACGGTGCGCGGTGCGGCTGTGGGTTGCGGCGCGGCGGCGGCACGAGCCTGTCGCGGGGCCTGCGCGGGCGTGGCTGCCGGAGCTGGGGTGGCGCTCGGGGCCGGTGCGGCGCTCGGAGCCGGGGCCGCGGCCACGCGAGACGGCGCGCCGAAGGTCGGCGTCTGCCCGCAGATGACCCGCCTGTTGCGCGAGACCCGGGGTACCCAGGTCACGTTCCCGTCCACCCCGGCGCGCAGGTAGACGCATCCGTCATTGTCCACGAAGCTCCGCCCTTCGTAGCTGGCCGGGGGGAAGTTCACCGGGATCGACCCTTCGGCGAGCGATTTGGCGGAGGCGCTGGAGGCGAAGCCCAGCCCCGCGATCAGGGCAGCAGCGGCCATGGATGAAAGTCGCATATGTATCCCCCAACACAAAATGTTGGGGTAAGATGCACCAATTGCCCTACTGAGTAAAGCGCGCAGACCCTTTATTTGGTGCCGAACATGCGATCACCCGCATCCCCTAGGCCGGGCACAATATATCCTTTCTCGTTGAGGCGCGCGTCCACTGCCGCTGTGACGATCTCCACGTCCGGATGGGCCGCCTGCATGGCCGCGACCCCCTCCGGCGCCGCAAGAAGGCACAGGAAGCGGATATCGCGCGCACCGGCCTCCTTGAGCTTATTGATGGCCGCGATGGAGCTGTTGCCGGTGGCCAGCATGGGATCGACGGCAATCACCACCCGCTCGCCCAGCGCCTCCGGGACCTTGAAATAGTACTCCACCGGCTCCAGCGTCGCCTCGTCGCGGTAGAGCCCGATGAAGCCCACCCGCGCCGAGGGGATGAGCTCCAGCACCCCGTCGAGGAGCCCGTTGCCCGCCCGCAGGATGGAGATCAGCGCCAGCTTCTTGCCCGCCAGCGTCGGCGCCTCCATCTCTTCGATGGGGGTGTCGATCGTTTTCTTGGTGAGCGGCAGCGCGCGCGTGACCTCGTAGGCGAGGAGCTGGCTGATCTCCCGCAGGAGCTGGCGGAAGACCGCTGTGGGCGTGTCCCGTTCCCGCATGAGCGTCAGTTTGTGCTGCACGAGCGGGTGCGTGACGATGGTGAGCTTGGTCATGGCTGGTCCAGTCTTTTGGCGATCTCGGCGCGGGTCTCTTCATCGCAGAAGGCCGCGGCGAGCGCGTTGGCGTTCATCTCCGCGAAGTCTTCTTCGCCCCAGCCGAAGGTGCGGGCGAGCCCGTCGAATTCGCGGGTCATGGTGGTGTCGAAAAAGGGCGGATCATCGGTGGAAACGGTGACCTTCACGCCGCGCGCGCGGAGGGTCTCGATCGGGTGCTTGTCGAGGCTCGGATAGACCCCGAGAAACACGTTCGAGCCCGGGCAGCATTCAAGCGTCACGCCCGCCTCCGCCAGATCGTCCATCAGCGCGGGGTCCTCGGCGGCGCGCACGCCATGCCCGATCCGCGCGAGCCCCCATGTCTGCCAGGCGTCGCGAATGCTGGCCGCATCGCCCCATTCCCCGGCATGGCCGGTGAGGTGCAGCCCCGCTTCGCGGGCGCAATCGAAGGCCCAGGTGAACTCCGACGGCTTGCCCATGAGCTCCGCCCCGGCGATGCCAAAGCCGCGCACGAAGCTGCCGAAGGTCTCCGCCGCGCAGAGTGCGGGCGCCTTGGAGCGCTCGGGTCCGAAATGGCGGATTGCCGTGACGATGCCCTTGAGCGTCACCCCTTCCACATGCGCCTCCTCCATGGCGGCGAGATATTCGCGCCATGCGCCCACGTCGCCGCCGCCGCAGAAATCGGGGCTCACGAAGGTCTCGGCATAGACGACGCCTTGCGCCGCAAGCTCCTCGAGCACCGCCTGCGTGAGCCGCTTGAAGGCGTCGGGACCCGTCAGGACGGAACAGGCCGCCTCGTAGACGCTCAGGAAGTGGTCGAAATCGCGGTAGGCATAGCCGCCATCGGGCTTGAAGATCGCGCTCAGGTCCTTGCCCTGCTCGGCGGCGAGGCCGCGGATGAAGTCCGGCGGCGCGGCCCCTTCGAGATGGAGATGAAGCTCGATCTTGGGCATGTCCTTATAGCTCACAGCACGGCCCTCCCCGGCCCTTCGGAGGCGAGCCCCAGATGAGCGGCCACGGTGGCACCCACATCGGCGAAGGCCATGGGGGGCAGCGCCCCGCCGGGATCGCCAGGCCGATGGATCAGGACCGGCACCTGCTCCCGCGTGTGTTCCGTTCCCGGCCAGCTCGGATCGTTCCCGTGATCGGCGGTGATAACGAGCATGTCGCTCGCGCGCAGGGTTTCGAGAAGGCGCGGCAGCGCGCCGTCGAACCATTCGAGATGCGCCCGGTATCCCGGGATATCGCGCCGGTGGCCGTAGAGGCTGTCGAATTCCACGAAATTGGCGAAGGTCAGACTGCCGTCCTCGGCCTCTTCTCCGAGGCGCACGAGGTGCTCGAAGAGGGCGCGGTCCGAGCCCTTCACGACGTCGCTGATCCCGCGCATGGAGAAGATGTCGCCGATCTTGCCCACGGCGTGGACGGGGCGCCCGGCCTTCTCAGCCCAGTCGCAGAGCGTGTCGGCGGGCGGCAGGATCGCGTAATCCTTGCGGTTGCCGGTACGCTCGAAAGCGCCCGGCGCGCCCACGAAGGGCCGCGCGATGACCCGGCCTACCTTCATGGCATGGAGCCGTGGCGCGAGCGCCTTGCAGAGGTCGAGCAGCCGATCGAGGCCGAACGCTTCCTCGTGGGCCGCGATCTGAAAGACGCTGTCGGCGGAGGTGTAGCAGATGGGCCATCCCGTCCGCAGGTGCTCTTCCCCGAGGCGCGCGATGACCTCCGTACCGGAGGCGTGGCAATTGCCGAGGATGCCGTCGGTGCCCGCGGCCTCCGCGGCGGCGCGGGTGATCTCGTCCGGGAAAGCCGGCACTCCGTGGGGGAAGAAGTGCCAGTCCCACGGCACGGGGAGGCCAGCGAGCTCCCAATGGCCTGACGGCGTGTCCTTACCGGGCGACACCTCGGTGGCCGCGCCCCAATGCCCCGCTTTCCAGGGGCCGAGGGCCGCCACGCCCGAGGCGGCCCCGAGCGCCGCGCCGAGGCCCAGCGCACTCAGGTGGGGGACATCGAGGCCCGTCTCCGCGATGTGGCCCACGGTATTGGCTCCCTCGTCTCCGAAATCGGCGGCGTCAGGCGCACCACCGATGCCTACGGAGTCGAGGACGACGAGAAACGCGCGGCTCATGGCCCGATCCGATCGTGGATGAGGTCCGGGGAGACCCTCCGTTCACCAGCGACCTCCACTGCCGCGCGCACGGCTGCGATGGCAGCCTCGGCGGCGTCCTCGCTGGCCGCATGGACGAAGGCCAGCGGGGCACCGGCCTCCACGGAGGTGCCCAGGGGCGCCACGTGCGAGAGCCCCACGGCCGGGTCGATGCGGTCGGTCTCCACCCGTCGCCCGCCGCCGAGCGCCACCACCGCGTGGCCGAGAGCCGTGCCGTCCCAGCCGGTGACGAACCCGTCCTCCGGGGCCTCCACCGGGCGCTGGACAGGGGCTTGGGCGAGGTGCCCGCCGGGGCGCTCGACGATGCTCTCCGGCCCGCCCTGCGCGCTGATCATCCGCGCGAAGCGCTCCGCCGCCTGCCCCTTCTCGAGCGCGCGGGTGAGCTTGAGGTTGGCCTCCGCTTCCGTCTCGCAGACGCCCGAAAGGACGAGAAGCTCCGCCCCGAGGGCGAGCGCCACCTCCACCACGGGCCCCCGCGCCTCGCCGCGGAGCACGTCGATCACGGCCGCCACCTCGAGCGCGTTTCCCAAGGCCGGCAGAAGCGGCTGGGACATGTCGGTGATGAGCGCCGCCGTGGGGCATCCCGCCCCGTTGGCCGTCGTCACGAGGCTCTGGGCCAGCGCGCGCGCCTCGCCCGATGTCTTCATGAAGGCCCCGGAGCCCACCTTCACGTCGAGCACGAGCGCCTCGAGCCCGGCGGCGAGCTTTTTCGAGAGGATCGAGGCCGTGATCAGATCGAGCGACGGGACCGTGCCGGAGACATCGCGGATCCGGTAGAGCCGCCGGTCCGCCGGAGCGATCCGCTCCGTGGGCCCGACGATGGCGGCCCCTGCCGCGCGCACGAGGCCGCGCAGCTCTTCGGTGCTCACGTCGACGCTCACGCCCGGGATCGCCTCGAGCTTGTCGAGGGTGCCGCCGGTATGCCCGAGCCCCCGCCCGGAGATCATCGGCACGAAGACCCCGAGCGCCGCGAGCATGGGCGCGAGGAGAAGCGAGACGGCATCGCCCACCCCGCCGGTGGAATGCTTGTCGAGCACGGGCCCCGGCAGATCCCAGCGCATCACATCGCCCGAATCCCGCATGCCCGTCGTCAGCGCGACGCGGCCCGCCTCCCCGAGCCCCTGCAGGCAGACCGCCATGGCAAAGGCCCCGCCCTGCGCATCGCTCACGGTGCCGTCTCCCAGACCGCGCGCGAAGGCGGCGAGGTCTTCGGCGGCGGGGCGGTGGCCCTGCCGCAGACCGTCGATCAGGAGCCGCGCATCCACGGGCTCAGCTTTTGTCCATGTGCGCGGCACCGAAGGCGCCGGGTAGCAGCGCGCCGATGCTGGTGACGAGCGTCGCCCCGCCGGTGGTCGCCAGCGTCACGCGCACGCCTGCCGCGCCGAATTCCGCAAGCTTCTGGCGGCACCCGCCGCAGCACGGCACAGGCTCCGGGCTGTCGGCGATGACGGCGACCTCGGTGATCTCGTATTCCCCCGCCGCGGCCATGGCCGCGATGGCGCCCGCTTCCGCGCAGGTGCCCTCAGGATAGGCGACGTTCTCCACGTTGCAGCCCGCGTAGATCGCGCCCGAGGCGGTCCGGATCGCCGCCCCCACCTTGAAATCGGAATAGGGGGCGTGGGCATTTTCCCGGACGGCACGCGCAGCGGCTAGGAGATCGTCAGACATCTCTCCGTTCTGGCCAGTGCGGCGGAAAATGGCAACCGAGCCGGGACAAGATTCTTGGCCGCAGCCGCGCTTCTCCTGCGACGTTAGCCCGGCGCGGTCGGGCATCGCCGCCGCATCCGAAGGACGCCGCCCCAGCCCCGTTCAGGGCGTGATCTCGGTCCGGAAGGCGCCGGGCAGCGCCACTTCGAGGATCTCGACATCCGCGCTCGGCGCACTGAGGCGCGTGGACAGCCCCGGCGGGATGACGAAGGCATCCCCGGCGGCGAGCACCTGCGGCGCCTGCCCTTCTCCCTCGAGCGTCACCTCGCCCGCCATCACGAAGCTGAAATGGATGTCAGCGTCGTGGGACGCCCAGGCGGGGGTGCCCTCGCCGCGACGGACGACGTGGACATGGGCCACCCCGCCGGTGTGGTCGGCGATCGTGGTGTCCCGGCTCTCAAAGCCCGGCAGCCGGAAGGGCTGCCACGCGGCCCCCTCGGCCCGGTGATGGACAAAGCGCTGCCCGTCCCAGTCCCGCTCAGGGCGCAGCGCGGCGGTGGGCAGCTCCATCTCGTGGTCGATCGTGGTCACGTGTTCCGCAGGCACGCCGATCTCGATCACCTCGATATTGTCGGAGGCATAGAGCACGCGGTGCCGGATCTCCGGCGGCTGGATCACGCAATTCCCGGCATGGAGGCGGAAGGGTTCGCCCTGGTCTTCGTAGACGAGATCGACCCAGCCCCGGTAGCAGAAGATGAGCTGAAACCCGATGGAGTGGTAATGCACCGTGTCGGGCACGGGCCCGCCATCCGGGATCCGGATATGGGAGGCGATGATGGAACCGCCGAGCCGCGAGGGGATGAGATCGCGGTACTGCATGCCCGCGCGCCCGATCACCCAGGGTGCCTGATCGGCGAGGCGGCGGACGACGAAATCGTGTTCCGTCGGGGGCATCACGACCGGTGCCGCGAGGGGCGCGATCTCCACGCGCGTGCCGGAGGGCGCGGTGAGCTCGGTCTCGCCGCCCGCGATGAGCACGGGATCATCGCAGAGGATGCGCAGGTGCCCCGGGGGGCCCTCGAGGCCCGCGTCGAACCTGAGCCGCAGGCCAAAGCCCGACAGCACCACGACGCGCGGGTCATCGGCCGGGTAGATCTCGTCCAGGCGAAATCCCAGGCGCTTGGTGAAGAACGGGATATCCTCCCGCACGTCACGGGCCGGCAGCACGACCTCTGCTCTGATGTTCTGCATGCGCCGCCCTCTCTCGCGTGCCGGACCTTGCCCGGGACATCTCCCTCCGTGGGTACCTCCACGGGCGGAGGTCCCGGGTCAAGCCCGGGACGGGTGCAGCTCCGCCGTGGACAACGCGCGACCCGCCGCATAGCAAAAGAAAAACCGCTTGGGAGGGCCGCATGGCAGACGACAACAGCACAAGCACCGCCGAAAGCCCCGCCCTCGCCTACCATCGCTTGCCGAAGCCCGGAAAGCTCGAGATCCGCGCCACGAAGCCGCTCGCCAATGGCCGCGATCTGGCCCGGGCCTATTCGCCGGGCGTGGCGGAGGCCTCGAGCGCCATCGTGGCAGACCCCGACGCCGCGCGCGACTACACCGCCCGCGGCAATCTCGTGGCCGTCGTCTCCAACGGGTCCGCCGTGCTCGGCCTCGGCAATATCGGGGCGCTGGCGTCGAAGCCGGTGATGGAAGGCAAGGCCGTCCTCTTCAAGAAATTTGCGAATATCGACTGCTTTGACATCGAAATCGACGAGACAGACCCTGAAAAACTCGCCGACATCGTCTGCGCGCTCGAGCCCACCTTCGGCGCGATCAACCTCGAGGACATCAAGGCGCCCGACTGCTTCATCGTCGAAAAGCTCTGCCGCGAGCGGATGAACATCCCGGTCTTCCACGATGACCAGCACGGCACGGCCATCGTCGTGGGTGCCGCGGCGACGAACGCGCTCCGCGTGGCGGGCAAGAGCTTCGAAGACATCAAGATCGTCTCCACCGGGGGCGGCGCGGCGGGCATCGCCTGCCTCGACATGCTACTCAAGCTCGGCGTGCGCCGCGAGAATGTCTGGCTCTGCGACATCGACGGGCTGGTCTACGAGGGGCGCGGCAACTCCACCCCGCAGAAGGACGCCTACGCGCAGGGCAGCACGCCCGCGACGCTGGGCGAGGTCATCGACGGAGCCGACCTCTTCCTCGGGCTCTCGGGGCCGGGCGTCCTGAAGCCCGAGATGGTCGCCAGGATGGCCGAGCGGCCCATTGTCTTTGCCCTCGCCAATCCCACGCCGGAGATCCTGCCCGACGAGGTGCGCGCGGTGGCGCCCAAGGCCATCATCGCCACGGGGCGGAGCGATTTCCCGAACCAGGTCAACAACGTCCTGTGTTTTCCGTTCATTTTCCGGGGCGCGCTCGACGTGGGCGCCACCGAGATCAACGACGCCATGGAGATCGCCTGCATCGAGGGGATCGCGGCGCTCGCACGGGCGACGACGAGCGCGGAAGCCGCGGCGGCCTATAAGGGCGAGCAGATGAGCTTTGGCGCGGATTACCTGATCCCGAAGCCCTTCGACCCCCGCCTCATGGGCGTGGTGGCCTCCGCCGTCGCGGGCGCGGCCATCGAGACGGGCGTGGCCAAACGGCCGCTCGACGTGCCCGCGTACAAGGCCAAGCTCGACGGCTCCGTCTTCCGCTCCGCGCTCATCATGCGCCCGGTCTTCGAGGCCGCCTCCACCGCCTCGCGCCGGATCGTCTTCGCCGAGGGAGAGGACGAGCGCGTGCTCCGCTGCGCACAGGCGACGCTCGAGGATCTCACCGAGACGCCGATCCTCATCGGCCGGCCCGATGTCATCGCCGCGCGCTGCGAGCGCGCGGGCCTCAAGATCAGGCCCGGCGATTTCGAGGTGGTGAACCCCAACGACGACCCGCGTTACCGCGACTACTGGGGCACTTATCACAGCCTCATGGCACGGCGCGGCGTGACGCCGGACATCGCCCGCGCGGTCATGCGCACCAACACCACCGCCATCGCGGCGGTCATGGTGGCGCGGGAGGAAGCAGACAGCCTGATTTGCGGGACGTTCGGACAATACCAGTGGCATCTGCGCTACGTGAGCGAGGTCCTGAGCGGCGGATCGGGTGCGCTGCACCCGGTGGGGGCGCTCTCCATGATGATCCTCGAGGACGGGCCGCTCTTTCTGGCCGACACCCATGTCCATGACCAGCCCACGCCCGCCCAGCTCCTCGAGACGACGATCGCCGCCGCGCGCCACGTGCGCCGATTTGGCGTGGAGCCCAAGATCGCGCTGCTGTCGCGCTCCCAGTTCGGCGATACCGATTGCGGCACCGGCCGCGCCATGCGCGAGGCCATGGCGCTCCTCGACGCCGCGCCGCGCGATTTCGTCTACGAGGGTGAGATGCATGCCGCCACCGCGCTGAGCCCGGAGAACAGGGAGCGCATCTTCCCGGGATCGCGCCTCGAGGGGCAGGCCAACGTGCTCATTTTCGGCATCTCGGACGCGGCCTCTGGGGTCCGCAACATCCTGAAATACAAGGCCAACGGGCTCGAGGTGGGGCCGATCCTCATGGGCATGGGCAATCGCTGCCATATCGTGACCCCGGCGATCACCGCGCGGGGCCTGCTCAACATGACAGCCCTCGCCGGCACGCCTGTCGCGCAATATGGCTGAGAGGGCCTACAGCCGGGCGCAGTGGCGGTGCGCGGTGAACCTCTCGGCCCTTCTCGGCTGGGCCGGATGGTGCCTCGTCTCTGCCGCGGGCATCTTGATCGAGGAGCCCGGGCGCCTGATCCAGTACTTCACGCTCCTGCCATGGGTGGCGGGGATCGGCCTGCCCATCGCCTTCGCGCTCTGCTGGCTCATCGGCGCGCCGCTGCTCTGGCGCGTCATGGCCCGGCCCGTGGGCCGCGGCCGTGCGGCGCTCACGGGCGGGGCCTGCGCCGCGACCTTCGCCGCGATCTCGATCCTCCTCGGTCGCTTGAACGGGCTGCGCATCTCGCGGGACGACAGCTTTCACTCGCAGATCGGCGGTGGCGATTATGTCCGCTCGGTCGACGGCATCCTCACAGCCTATGGCTGGCTCGTCGTGGCGCAGAACTCGGCCATCTTCATCGCCATCGGCGTAGCCGTGGGCCTCACGGTGCACGCGCTGGTGGGCCAGCCCCGGGGCGGCGAAGGCGCGGCGCGCGGCTGATCCCGGGACGCCACCCGGCGCAGGAATTCACACCCGCATCACCCTGCGAGCGCAATCATTCTTGCCGCATGGCGCACCCTTCGCCTACACCCGCCGGGACGGGAGAAGAGAGCCATGGGATACACCGACATCTACGCAGGCTGGCAGGCCGATCCGGAGCGCTTCTGGATGGAGGCCGCAGAGGCCATCGACTGGGATCGGGCCCCGACGAGAGCGCTCGACGCCTCCCGCGCCCCGCTCTACGAATGGTTTCCCGATGCGCGGGTCAACACCTGCTGGAACGCCGTGGACCGCCACGTGGCGGCGGGCCGTGGCGGGCACATCGCCATCATCCACGACAGCCCCATCACCGGCACCTCCGCCCGCATCACCTATGCCGAGCTCCGGGACCGCGTCGCAGCCCTGGCCGGCGCCCTCACGGCGCGCGGCATCAACGTTGGCGACCGCGTCATCATCTACATGCCCATGGTGCCCGAAGCGCTCGTCGCGATGCTCGCCTGCGCCCGCATCGGGGCGATCCATTCCGTCGTCTTCGGCGGATTTGCCTCCAATGAGCTCGCCGTCCGCATCGACGACGCCACGCCAAAGGCGATCATCGCCGCCTCTTGCGGCTGCGAGCCCGGGCGCATCGTCACCTATAAGCCCCTGCTCGACGAGGCGATCGACATGGCGGGGCACAAGCCCGACTTTCAGATGATCCTGCAGCGCAAGGAAGGGCCCTGCGATCTGGGCCCCACGGACGTGGATTGGCACGCCGCGCAGGAGGGCGTGGCCCCAGCGGCCTGCGTGCCGGTGCCCGGCACCCATCCCGCCTATATCCTCTACACCTCCGGCACCACGGGCCAGCCCAAGGGCGTCGTCCGGCCCACGGCCGGGCATCTCGTGGCGCTGAACTGGACGATGAAGAACGTCTACGACATCAATCCGCCCACCGCGGAGGGCACGGAGGTCTTCTGGGCCGCCTCGGACGTGGGCTGGGTCGTGGGCCACAGCTACATCTGCTACGCGCCGCTCATCCACGGCAATACGACCATCGTCTTCGAGGGCAAGCCAGTGGGCACACCCGACGCCGGCACCTTCTGGCGCGTCATCGAGGATCACAAGGTGAAGGCGCTCTTCACCGCGCCCACCGCCTTCCGCGCCATCAAACGGGACGATCCCAAGGGCACGTTGATCGGGGACTATGATCTGTCGTCCCTCGAATGCCTCTACCTCGCCGGGGAGCGGGCCGACCCAGACACGATCATCTGGGCGCAGGAAAAGCTCGGCGTGCCCGTCATCGACCACTGGTGGCAGACGGAGACGGGCTATGCCATCGCCGCCAATCCCATGGGGATCGAGAAGCTGCCGGTGAAGCTCGGCTCCCCCTCGGTGCCCATGCCGGGCTACGACGTGCAGATCCTCTCCGACGAGGGTCACCCGCTCGCCCCGGACGAGCTCGGCGCCATCGCCGTGAAGCTTCCCCTGCCCCCGGGCACTCTGCCCACCCTCTGGAACGCCGAGGAGCGCTTCACCAAAAGCTACCTCGACGCCTTCCCGGGCTACTATGAGACGGGCGACGCGGGCATGATCGACGAGGACGGCTACCTCTACATCATGGCGCGCACCGATGACGTCATCAACGTGGCGGGTCACCGGCTCTCCACCGGGGCGATGGAGGAGGTGCTGGCCGGGCATCCCGACGTGGCCGAATGCGCCGTCATCGGCGTCACCGACGCGCTCAAGGGCCAGCTTCCGCTCGGCTTCCTGTGCCTCAACTCGGGCACTGAGAGGCCCGAGCCCGAGATCGTGGCCGAGGTCATCGCCAAGGTGCGCGACGAGATCGGGCCCGTGGCGACCTTCAAGCTCGCCGCGGTCGTGCCGCGCCTGCCAAAGACCCGCTCGGGCAAGATCCTGCGCGGCACGATGGTCAAGATCGCCGACAACGAGGCCTACAAAATGCCCGCCACGATCGACGATCCGGCGATCCTCGACGAGATCCGCACGGCGCTCCAAGGCCTGGGCTACGCGGCGGCCTGAGGCCGCGCACGCGCCGTGACAAACCTGCCCTTGCGTCATCGCGGGCGGGCGTTAACCTGTTGTTACACCCCAAGGGCGAGCGCCGTGCTGCAGAGGCGCGCGCCCTCTGACCCAACGTCTGCGCAACTGTCGAGACGCCTTTCATGAAAACACCCTATTTTCACCCCGCCGCGCGGGCCTACGCTGCCGAGGTCGAAGCCGGCACGCTCTCGCGCCGCGAATTCCTGACGCGTGCCACGGCGCTCGGGCTCTCGAGCGCGGCCGCCTACGCGCTCATCGGCGCGACGCCCGCAAATTCCGCGGGCCATGCCCGCGACGGCGGCACCCTCAGGATCGAGAGCACCGTGCGCGCCCTCAAGGACCCGCGGACCTATGACTGGCCGCAGATGTCGAACTACA
The DNA here is from genome assembly GCA_038533575.1 of Pseudomonadota bacterium. Taxonomy (NCBI): domain Bacteria; kingdom Pseudomonadati; phylum Pseudomonadota; species Pseudomonadota bacterium. Next base: position 1,715,781 of record JBCAYL010000001.1, read on the forward strand.
CGCGCGGCTGGCTGGAATATCTCGTGGAATACCAGTCAGATGGCTCCTTCGTGCCGATGCTCCTCGAAGGCTGGGAGGTCAATGACGACGCCACCGAGTACCGCCTCATGGTCCGCCCCGGCGTGACCTGGAACAACGGCGAGGCCTTCACCGCGCAGGACGTGGCCTTCAATATCGCGCGCTGGTGCGAACGTGCCGTAGAGGGCAATTCCATGGCCGCGCGCATGGCTTCCCTCATCGACCCCGAGACCGACGTGGCCCGCGAAGGCGCCATCGAGGTGGCCGATGACATGACGGTCGTCCTGCGCCCGGCCACGGCCGACATCACACTCATCGCCGGCTTCTCGGATTATCCCGCCGCCATCGTGCATCCGTCCTTCGACGGCAACGACCCGCTCGCCAATCCCATCGGCACCGGCCCCTACCTGCCGGGCGAATACACGGTGGGCATCTCCGCCGAGCTCATCCGCAACGACGCCCACGACTGGTGGGGCGAAGGCGCCGCGCTGGAGCGCATCGTCTACGTCGATTTCGGCGATGACCAGGCCGCGATCTTCGCCGCCGTGGAGGCCGAGGAAGTGGACATGATCTACGAGAGCCTGGGCGACTTCATCCCGCTCTTTGACTCCATCGACTGGACGCGCTCGGAAGCCACGACGGCCAACACCGTCTGCATCCGCTGCAACCAGAAGGCCGAGGTGGGCGGCATGGTGCCCTATGCCGATGCGCGCGTGCGCCGGGCCATGGCGCTCGCCATCGACAACGCCACCTGCCTGACGCTGGGCTTCGCCGACAACGGCACCGTGGCCGAGAACCACCATGTCTCGCCGATCCACCCTGAATACGCGGAGCTTCCGCCGATCGAAACGGACCCGGCCGCGGCGCTCGCGCTCATGGAAGAGGCCGGCATGGCCGATTTCGAGCACGAGCTCATCTCCATCGACGACGATTGGCGCCGGGCGACCTGTGACGCCGCCGCCGCCATGCTCCGCGATGCCGGCATCAACGTGCGGCGCACGGTGCTCCCCGGCGCGACCTTCTGGAACGACTGGGCGCAATACCCCTTCTCGGCCACTGACTGGGCCCAGCGGCCACTCGGGGTCCAGGTCCTCGCGCTGGCCTACCGCTCCGGCGAGGCGTGGAACGAGAGCGCCTTCGAGAACGCGGAGTTCGACGCGCTTCTGGCGGAGGCCACGGCCATCGCCGACGCCGATCAGCGCCGCGAGGTCATGGCCCGCATCCAGACCATCATGCAGGAGGAAGGGGTCGTCGTGCAGCCCTACTGGCGCTCGATCTTCCGGCACTACCGCCCGGATGTGGTGGGGGCCGAGATGCACCCGACCTTCGAGATCCACGTGACGAAACTGGGCTTCGCCGCGTAAACCTGCGCGCGCTGGTTGCTTTGGATGCCTCCGGCGGAGGTACAAAGCACAAAGAAGCCGTGGACCGCGCCTTGCCGCCGCGAGGCGCGTGAGACGCGGCGGAGCGCCATTAGGGACGGCGGGCGGGGCGCCTTTGCCGCGAGGCAAACAGCGCCCGACCCGCCGTAACGCTTGCCTGGAGCGCGGAGCCGCGCGACAGGTGGAGCATGAAAGCAGACGTCATCATCGTCGGCGCGGGTCTCGCGGGCCTCGCCGCCGCCGCGGAACTCGGGGACCGCGGCAAGCGCGTCATTATCGTCGATCAAGAGGGCCCGCAGAACCTCGGCGGGCAGGCCTTCTGGTCCCTCGGCGGCCTTTTCATGGTGAACACCCCCGAGCAGCGCCGCATGGGCATCCGCGACAGCCGCGCGCTCGCCAGCGCAGACTGGCAGGGGGCGGCGGGCTTCGACCGCGCGGAGGATCACTGGCCGCGGCGCTGGGCCGAGCACTACCTCGATTTTGCCGCGGGCGAGATGCGGAGCTGGCTCCACGCCATGGGCCACCGCTGGTTCCCTGTCGTGGGTTGGGCCGAGCGCGGCGGCGGGTTCGCCACCGGCCACGGCAATTCGGTGCCACGGTTTCACATCACCTGGGGCACCGGGCCCGGCGTCCTCGCACCTTTCATCGCCCGTTGCGCCGAGCACGAGAAGGCGGGCCGTCTCACCTACGCCTTCCGTCACCAGGTCGACCGGATCGAGATGCAGGACGGCCGGGCCACCGGCATCTCGGGCACCGTCCTCGCCGAGGATGACGCGCCCCGCGGCGCCAAGACCACGCGCGACGCGGCGGGCGAATTCCGCGCGGAGGCGGAGGCGGTCATCGTCACCTCCGGCGGGATCGGCGGCAACTTCGAGATGGTCAAGAAGAACTGGCCCACCGGGCGTCTCGGCCCCGTCCCCGACGACATGGTCGCCGGCGTCCCGGCCCATGTCGACGGGCGCATGCTCTCGATTTCCGAGGCCGCCGGCGGACGCGTGATCAACAACGACCGCATGTGGCACTACACCGAAGGCGTGAAGAACTGGGATCCGATCTGGCCCTCCCACGGCATCCGCATCCTGCCCGGCCCTTCGTCCATGTGGTTCGACGCCCATGGCAACCGCCTCGCACCCCCCGCCCTGCCGGGCTTCGACAGCCTCGGCACCCTGAAGAGCATCCTCGCCACCGGCGAAAGCTACAGCTGGTTCATCCTCACCCAGCAGATCATCAAGAAGGAATTCGCGCTTTCAGGCTCCGAGCAGAACCCGGACTTCACCTCCGGCAGCTGGCTCGAGGTCATCAAGGAGCGCATCCTGTCCGGCAAGCGCGCCACCGGGCCCGTGGAGGCCTTCAAGGAGCGGGGCGAGGATTTCGTGGTGGCACAGAACCTGCCGCAGCTTGTGCAAGGCATGAACCAGGTGGCCGGGGGACAGCGCATCGACGAGGCCCGACTGCGCGCGCAGATCGAGGCCCGCGATGCTCAGATCGACAATCCCTTTTCCAAGGACGCGCAGATCATGGCGATCCACGCCGCCCGCAACTATCGGGGCGACCGCCTCATCCGCACAGCCAAGCCGCACAAGTTCCTCGATCCCGCCAACGCGCCGCTCATTGCCGTGCGCCTCCATATCCTCACGCGCAAGACCCTCGGTGGCCTCGAGACCAACCTTGACGGTCAGATGCTTGCCACCGATGGCAGCCCCATCGAGGGGCTCTTCGCCGCGGGCGAGGTCGCGGGCTTCGGAGGCGGCGGGTATCACGGCTACAACGCGCTCGAAGGCACCTTCCTCGGCGGCTGCATCTTCTCGGGGCGCAACGCCGGGCGTGCCGCCTGAGCCGCGGCTACTCGAACTGCTCGCGGATGAGCCGTTCTTCCAGCCCGTGTCCCGGATCGAAGAGGATGCGGTGCTCCACCGCGCCCCAGCTTTCGATCTCGACCTGCACCACGTCGCGGACGTTGCGCCCGTCGGCATCGGCCATGACGGGCCGCTTCTCCCCGCCGATGACCTCGAAACGCACCTTCGCGCGCTTGGGCAGGAGCGCCCCGCGCCAGCGCCGGGGCCGGTAGGCCGCCACGGGCGTGAGCGTCAGGACCTCCGAGCCGATGGGCACGATGGGCCCATGGGCGCTGTAATTGTAGGCCGTGGAGCCCGCGGGCGTGGCCACGAGCGCGCCGTCGCAGGCGAGCTCGGCCATGCGGAGCTTGTCATCGACATAGATCCGCAGCTTGGCCGCTTGCGGGCCCTGCCGGAGAAGCGAGACCTCGTTGATCGCCAGCCGCTCTGTCACCGAGCCGTCCACGCAGGTCGCGCGCATGCGCAGCGGGTTGATCACGGCTTCCTCCGCGGCCGCCAGCCGGAAGAGGAGATCCTCCTCCCGGTATTCGTTCATCAGGAAGCCCACCGTGCCGCGGTTCATCCCGTAGACGGGCACGGGCGAGCCCTCCGTGGCGTGTAGCGTCTGAAGCATGAAGCCATCGCCCCCCAGCGCCACGATCACCTCCGCCTCGGAGGGCTCCACATGCCCGTGCCGCTCGGTCAGCACATCGCGCGCCTCTTGCGCGAGCGCCACGTCGCTGGCCACAAAGGCGATCTTCTGCTTTTGGGCCACCTGCTGCCTCCCGCGGTCCAGTGGGCGTGTTTCCCAAAGACTGCGCCGGTGACGATCCGAAAGGCAAGTCACCAATCGGCTCCTCACGGGGCGCCGGAACGTTGCAAATGGCCGCGATTGAGGTATTCCCTCCTGACCCCGCGCGCTAGAGAGACGCGACCTCATCTGGAGAGAGCACTATGAACGCCCCGCACCGTGAAGCCGCCTTCTTTTCCAAATCCCTCGCGGACACCGACGCCGAGCTTTTCGGCGCCATCGAACAGGAGCTGGGCCGCCAGCGCGACGAGATCGAGCTGATCGCCTCCGAGAACATCGTCTCGAAGGCCGTGCTCGAGGCGCAAGGCTCGGTCATGACGAACAAGTATGCCGAGGGCTACCCGGGCCGCCGCTACTATGGCGGGTGCCAATACGTGGACGTGGCCGAAAACCTCGCCATCGAACGGGCCTGCAAGCTCTTCGGCGTGGACTTCGCGAATGTGCAGCCGAACTCCGGCTCCCAGGCCAACCAGGGCGTGTTCCAGGCGCTGCTTCAGCCCGGTGACACGATCCTCGGCATGTCGCTCGATGCAGGTGGCCACCTCACCCATGGTGCGAAGCCCAACCAGTCCGGCAAATGGTTCAACGCGGTCCAGTACGGCGTAAGCCGGGAGACAAACCTCATCGATTACGACGAGCTCGCGCGCCTCGCCCTCGAGCACAAGCCGCAGATGATCATCGCCGGCGGCTCCGCCATTCCGCGGCACCTCGATTTCGCCAAGTTCCGGGAGATCGCCGATAGCGTGGGCGCCTACCTCCTCGCCGACGTGGCGCATTTCGCGGGCCTGATCGCCGCGGGCGTCTATCCCAATCCGTTCCCCCATGTGGATGTGGCCACGACCACGACCCACAAGACCCTCCGCGGCCCGCGCGGCGGCATGATCCTGACGAACGACGAGGCCATGGCCAAGAAGTTCAACTCCGCCATCTTCCCCGGCATCCAGGGCGGTCCGCTCATGCACGTGATCGCGGCCAAGGCCGTGGCCTTCGGCGAGGCGCTGCGCCCCGAGTTCAAGACCTACCAGGAGCAGGTCATCAAGAACGCCCAGGCGCTCGCCGATCAGCTCGCCAAGGGCGGCCTCGCCACCGTGACGAACGGGACCGACACGCACGTGATGCTGGTGGATCTGCGCCCCAAGGGCGTGAAAGGCAACGCCACCGAGCGCTCGCTCGGCCGCGCACACATCACCTGCAACAAGAACGGCGTGCCCTTCGACCCGGAAAAGCCCATGGTCACCTCGGGCATCCGCCTGGGCTCCCCCGCGGGGACGACCCGGGGCTTCGGCGAAGGCGAATTCCGCCAGATCGGCGACTGGATCAACGAGGTCGTCGATGGCCTCGCGGACCATGGCGAAGAGGGCAACAGCGCCGTGGAAGCGAAGGTCCGCGCCGAAGTCGCCGAGCTCTGCGCCCGCTTCCCGCTCTACTGATGCCGCGGGTGGGGTGGGGCCCCACCCGTCGCCCACCCTGATGAAGTCACCCTGCACCTCGTTGGCGGATCCTCTTCGGTGCGGGGACGGCAACGCGCGCAGCGCGCCGCTCACCGGGCGCTGAAAAGAGCCCAAAGCGCGGCGATCACCCCGACCCCGATCACCACGTTCACGATGACAGAGGTGGCCAGATCGAGCGCAAAGCCCCGCCGCCGCGCCAGCGTGTCGAGCCCCTCGAGATGCATCTGAAGCGCCGTCTCGGCCCGCTCGAAGGCAGCTGCGTCGATCTCGGCCCCGGCCTCCCGCTGTGCCAGCTCCGCCTCCACACGCACGAGATCCTCCGCCTGCCGCAGCTCGTAGCGCGGTAGCGTCCTCCGGATCTTGCGCACCTGCCGCCGCAGATCCCCGCCCACGCCATAGCTCGTGGCGATATCGGCGCGCAACGCGGCGAGACGGTCGGCGGCATCCTGAGGGTCCATGGACCAAAGCCTAGCGCGCCCGCTCTGGCCATGCCAACGCCTTCCGGGCTAGGCAGGGCCATGTTGAATTCAATCACTTACGGCACCGGCAGCCGCCCGCTCGTCATCGCCCACGGGCTCTTCGGCTCGGCGCGCAACTGGGGCGTCATCGCCAAGCGCATGGCCGCCACGCGCCGGGTGATCTGCGTGGACATGCGAAACCACGCCGGCAGCTTCTGGTCCGAGGACATGAGCTACGCGGCCATGGCCGCTGACCTCGCCGAGGTCATGGCGCCGCTGGGAGAGGTGGATCTCCTCGGCCATTCCATGGGCGGGAAGGCCGCCATGATGGCAGCGCTCGCGGGCGCGCCCCTCCGCCGCCTCGTCGTGGCCGACATTGCGCCCGTCACCTACACCCACACCCAGACGCCCTATATCGACGCCATGGAGCGGCTCGATCTCGCGCAGGTCTCCACCCGCGCGGAGGCCGACGCCGCGCTGGCCGCCGATGTCCCCGAGGCTTCGATCCGCGCCTTCCTCCTCCAATCGCTCGACGTCAAGGCCCGCGCGTGGAAGCTCAACCTCCCCGCCCTCCGCGCCCGCATGGACGAGATCATCGGCTTCCCCGAGATCGCCGCCCGCTGGGACGGGCCCACCCTCTTCCTCTCCGGCGCGCTCTCCGACTACGTCACGCGCGAGGCGCGCCCCGCCATCAAGGCGCGTTTCCCCAGCGCGCGCTTTGCCAAGATTCCCGGCGCGGGGCACTGGCTCCATGCCGAGAAGCCGCGGGAATTCGAAGCCGCCGTCACCACCTTTCTGGAGAGCCCATGAAATCGTCAGGAATTCTTAACGCCCGCCTCGCGGGCCTCATCGCGGGGCTCGGGCACACTGACACGCTCGTCATCGCCGATGCAGGGCTGCCGGTCCCCCGCGGGGTCGAGCTGGTGGACCTTGCGGTCGTGGCGGGCCTGCCGCCCTTCTGGCCCGTGCTCGACGCGGTGCGCGCGGAGATGGTCGTGGAGGAGGCCTTCGTGGCCGAGGAAGCCACGGCGATCATGGCGGATTTCGAGCGCCGCTTGCCCGTAAAAACCGTTTCACATGAAGAGCTTAAGAGGATGTCGGCGGGGGCGCGGTTCGTCGTGCGCACGGGTGAGGCCACGCCCTATGCCAATATCGTCCTGCAGGCGGGCGTGGCGTTTTAAGGCTTCCTTAAGGGCGGGCGGGCATGGTTAACGCATGCTTGACCTCGCCCCTGCCCGCCTCACGCACCGCTGCGCCCTCCTCCACGAGGACCGGGCGAGCACCGCCGTCACCGATCACATCGCCCTCGTCCGCAGCGCCTTCGCCGCCGAAAGCGCGCGGGGGGCGCTGGAGACGCACGCCGCCTGCATCCTCCCCAACGGCCTCTATTTTGTGCTGGGCACCCTTGAGGACGACGATATCTGCCTCCGCCTCACCCGCCTCTCGGCCTCGCTCCGCGCCCATAGCGGGGGCGCGATCCGCCTCGTGGCCCCGGCCCATGCCCGCATCCCCGAGGGCAGCCTTGCCGCGGCCTGTCGCGCCTGCGAGGCGATGCCGGTGACATGGTCGCTCTGCGACCGCCCGGAGAACTGGCCCTACAGCTCCCTCCACCGCAGGGCCATTCAGGCGGCGTAAACCACCACCGAACGCGCCACAGGTTAACGCGCGTTAAGGGGCCCACCGCGCGGTCAAAACACCGGGTTTGCACCGTTTTGTACAAAATCTCAGGGGCGGAGACGCATTTTGTACACCGGGATGAGACGGGATTTCGACCATGCAAACGACGCCCGACCGCGGCCACATGATCACGCGGTCCACCACCCAGGCGCGCAAGATGCTGCCCGCCCTCCTCGACTGGGTGCAGCGCCCGAACGGGCTCGTCCTGCTCACGCGCCACGGCCGCCGCGTGGGCGCGCTCGTCTCGATCTACGACCTGCAGCGCATCTGGTCGGAGGAGGAGATGGAACGCACGATGGAGCAGATCCGCGCCGGCGACCCGCGCGGGCTCCCGGGCACGTTCTTCCACCTCCACCTCCGCGGCTCGAGCCGCGAAAGCGCCGAAGAACTCCGCCGCATCCAACTCACCCGCGCCGAGGAGCGCAGCATCCTCGCGAACCACGGGATGGAGCCGGTGCCGGGCGGGGAAGTGGCGGTGGAGGTGGAAGAGAAGCTGAGGAGGAGGTGGTGGTGGTGGTTTCAGTCCAAATAGACGACCCGTGAAGCAGAGCCGCCGCACCTAAATAATGCGATTGCCCACCGTCAAACAATCCTCTTGACCTCGTCCGTTCGCGCTGAAACCCTATTCCGGCGGGTCTGAGGGACGATATGTTCAATTTTGAAGAGTACGAAACAAAGCGCGTTTCAGGATTTGATGACTCCACATTACTTCGGATGTTTGGCGCTCAGGCTGCTGAAGACGAATCCATCGAGCGCCTCAAAGAGTATTTTGTGCGAAATAAGGCATACGAGCGTCTTCGATCCGACATTAAAATTCGTCTTTTAGTTGGCCACAAGGGCATTGGGAAAAGTGCTCTTTTGAAGATGTCGCACAGCGCTGACAAAGAGCAAAAGAGACTAGCCATATGGCTTCAACCGAACGACATAGCGAACGCGTGGTCCGTGGATGGTCAATTCGTAGAGCGCGTCGAAAAGATCAAGAGTAACCTCCTAGCAATCATCGCACAAAAATGCCTAAATGAGTTCGAGGTTTTTGGGAAACTCGTCGGTGAAAACGCAACCATTTTCACTACCAAACAGGTGATATCCATCCTGCTCACCAAGGTGGTGGGTGAGAGTTTGAATGGCGTCGACGCGGCTATCTTCGATAAATTCAATAAGAATCAGGAAATCTTTGTATATGTCGACGATATTGACAGGGGTTGGTCAGCGAATAGTAAAGACGTCGAGAACGTTTCCGCTCTTATTAATGCGGTTAGAGACATCGTAAACACTGATGAAAGAATAAAGTTTCGAATCGGCTTGAGATCTGACGCCTATAATCTCGTTCGCCAGCACGACGAGTCGGGAGACAAGTTCGAACCTTATCGCGTTCCCATTCAATGGAATAATCACGAAGTGCTTGTTTTGATGGCGAAACGGGTGGCCACCTTCATGGGAGAGCATGTGAGCGAGCAGGAGCTCGAGCACCAATCACAAAAGAAAATTTCAAGGTATCTAGCTCCTGTTGTTGAGCAAGTCTTTATTGGCAACGGTCATTGGGCCAACCGGCCTATACATAACGTGCTGCTTTCACTGACAAGGCGTCGGCCACGCGACCTTGTAAAGCTGTTAACGGGTGCAGCGCAGCATGCAGATGGAGAGGATCGGAAACACATCACCTCCCGTGACCTTGCCGAGAGCTTTCCCGAGTACTCGAAGGGACGCATAGCGGACCTAATCTCTGAGTTTGGAAGCGAGCTTCCTCAAATCAAAGATGTGCTCTACTCAATGAAGCCCACGACCAAAGAGCAAAAGGAAAAGGACAAAAAATTTCTTTACACTCAAGACGAGATTGTAAAGAAACTCAATGGTATCGCGAACAATCAGAATGTATTTTTTGCAAAAGGAGGTAAGGCCAATGGGATATCTCTGTTAGAGTTTTTATTCAAGATCGACTTTGCAATCGCGAGGAAAGATGGAGAGAGCGAAATTGACCGGCTGTACTATCAAGATCACCCAAACTTAGTCTCGAATAAAGTCAACTTCGGCTACGCTTGGGAAGTTCATCCCGCATACCGGTGGGCTCTCGCACCGTCCGTTACCAAAACTCTCGAAGCCTTGGAGATATAACAGCGGCGCAACAACGATGGGAAACATCATCCATCCATCTTCAGCGCCGAAATGAACGCCTCCTGAGGGATATCTACCTTCCCGAACTGGCGCATCTTCTTCTTGCCCGCCTTCTGCTTCTCCAGGAGCTTCTTCTTCCGGGAAGCGTCGCCGCCGTAGCATTTCGCGGTCACGTCCTTGCGCAAAGCGGATAGCGTCTCCCGCGCAATCACCTTGCCGCCGATGGCTGCCTGGATCGGGATCTTGAACATGTGGCGGGGGATGAGGTCCTTGAGTTTCTCGCACATGGCCCGCCCGCGCATCTCGGCGCGGTCGCGGTGGACCATCATGGAGAGCGCGTCCACCGGCTCCTCGTTCACGAGCAGGCTCATCTTCACGAGGTTGTCGGCGCGGTAGCCCTCCATCTGGTAGTCGAAGGAGGCGTAGCCCTTGGTGACCGATTTGAGCCGGTCGTAGAAGTCGAAGACCACCTCGTTGAGCGGCAGGTCGTAGACCGTCATCGCCCGCGTCCCCGCATAGGTGAGATCGAGCTGGATGCCGCGGCGCTCCTGGCAGAGCTTGAGCACGTCGCCCAGGTACTCGTCGGGCACGAGGATCGTGGCCTTGATGCGCGGCTCCTCGATGTGGTCGATGAGCGAGGGGTCGGGCATGTCGGCGGGGTTGTGGAGCTCGGTCATCTCGCCCGTCTTGTCATAGACATGGTAGACCACGGAGGGCGCGGTGGTGATGAGCTCGATATCGTATTCCCGCTCGATCCGGTCGCGGATGACCTCGAGGTGGAGGAGCCCGAGGAAGCCGCAGCGGAAGCCGAAGCCCAGCGCGGCGGAGGTCTCCATCTCGTGGGAGAAGGAGGCGTCGTTGAGCGCGAGCTTGTCGATGGCGTCCCGCAGATCCTCGAACTGCGCGCTGTCCACCGGGAAGAGCCCGCAGAAGACGACCGGCTGCGAGGGCTTGAAGCCCGGGAGCGGCTCCGCGCAGGGGCGGCGTTCATGGGTGATCGTGTCGCCCACGCGGGTGTCGCGGACCTGTTTGATGGAGGCGTTGAGGTAGCCGATTTCGCCGGGCCCGAGGCTCTCGACGGCGCTCATGGCGGGGCGGTAGACGCCCACATCGTCCACGTCGTAGGTCCCGCCCGTCTTCATCATGCGGATCTTGTCGCCCTTCTTGAGCGTGCCCTCGATGATGCGGACGATACAGATGACGCCGAGATACTGGTCGTATTTCGAGTCCACCAGCATGGCCTTCAAGGGCGCGTCCGGGTCGCCGTCCGTCGGGGGCGGGAGGCGGTGGACGATGGCCTCGAGCGTGTCCTCGATCCCGAGCCCCGTCTTGGCGCTCACGTGCAAGGCGTCGGTGGCGTCGATGCCGATGACATCCTCGATCTGCTCGGCCACGCGCTCGGGCTCGGAGGCCGGCAGGTCTATCTTGTTGAGGACCGGGACGATCTCGTGATCGGCGTCGATGGCCTGGTAGACATTGGCCAGCGTCTGCGCCTCAACGCCCTGCGTGCTATCCACCACGAGGAGGGAGCCTTCCACCGCGCGCATGGAGCGGGACACCTCGTAGGAGAAATCCACGTGGCCGGGCGTGTCGATGAGATTGAGCACGTAGCGCTCGCCATCGCGCGCGACGTACTCGATGCGCACGGTGTTGGCCTTGATGGTGATGCCCCGCTCGCGCTCGATATCCATCGCGTCGAGGAGCTGCTCCTTCATGTCGCGGTCGGCCACGGTGTTCGTCGACTGGATGAGCCGGTCGGCGAGCGTGGATTTCCCGTGGTCGATATGGGCGACGATGGAGAAATTGCGGATGTTTTTCAGCGGGGTCATGGGGTGGGATATGCGGCGCATCCGAGGGCTGGTCAATGCGGCGCGGGGACGGTTGGTTTTCTTGTCGCGGGCGCAGCACAATGGAATGGGGAAGGCGGCTGCGTCATGCTTAGGGAGCCACCGACCAAAGCGCGGCCTTCCAGAGCCCAAGGCAAGGAATGAATGCGACCCTCAGCCGGTCGCATTGACCTTAACGCACACGCGCCGGGGTACACGGCGTCGTGATTGTCGGCTGGGCGGCGTTGTGGCATGCTGCGTGCAACGCGCCAGAGAGCGTGAAGACGTCGACGGACGCAACGAGCAGAGGCAATTTTATGCGGATATTCATCGCCCTTCTTCTGATGTGCGCGCTGGCCGCCTGTGGCGGGCGTACCGCCCGTGCGCCGGCGGGCATCTCCTTCGCCGCCGGGCCCATCAGCGAGGCTTGCCTCGCCGCGGGCCGGCAGAACGCCAATCGTGCCTCGTGCCAGTGCATCCAGGGGGTCGCCGATGACAAGCTCAGCCGCGGGGACCAGCGCCTCGGCGCGAGCTTCTTCGACGACCCCGAGCGGGGCCAGGACGTGCGCCTCAATGACAGCCCGGGGGCCGATGCCTTCTGGGAACGTTGGACGACCTATGCCGCGCGGGCCGAGGATGTCTGCCGGGCTGTGCTTTAGGCCTTGGGCTTTTGGCTCTGGGACACCTCGCGCGCGAGCCCGTCCATGCAGGCCTCGATGAGGCGGAGCGCGCCGTCGAAATCGCGGGTGTAGTAGGGGTCGGGCACGTGATCCGGGGGTGAGCCACGCGCGCCCGGAGCGGCGTAGTCGGTGAGCTTGCGGAGCGGGGTCCGGTTCCCCGGCGGGCGGAGGCGCTCGGCATCCCGGGCGTTTTGATCATCCATGACGACGAGGAGGTCGAACGCGTCGAAATCCGCCGTCACGAGCTGGCGCGCGCGGAGAGGGGCCATGTCGTAGCCCCGGGCACGGGCCGCCTTCTGCATGGGGCCGTAGGGTGGATCGCCCACGTGCCAGTCCCCCGTCCCGGCGCTGTCGCAATCGAGCCCGCGCGCGCGGGCCACGGCCTCGGCGGCGGGCGAGCGGCAGATATTTCCCAGGCAGACGAAGAGGATGCGCATGGCCCATGCTTGCACGGGCGCCGCGGGGCCACAATGATGCGGCATGGATCTCGTCATTCTCACCGGCGCGGGCGTCTCGGCGGAAAGCGGTCTCGCCACCTTCCGCGACGCGGGCGGTCTCTAGGAGGGTCACCGCCCCGAGGACGTGGCGACGCCCGAGGCCTTCGCGCGGGACCCCGAGATGGTGCAACGCTTCTATAATGCCCGGCGCGAGGCCGCCCGGGCGGCGCGGCCCAACGTGGCCCATGCCGCGCTCGCCGATCTTCAGGCCCGGCTCGGGGCGCGGATGTTGCTCGTGACGCAGAACGTGGACGGGCTGCATGAGGCCGCGGGGCACGGGGACGTGCTGCACATGCACGGCGCGCTGGATGGCGCCACCTGCGCGGCCTGCGGCGCGGGGTGGGCCGCCCCTCGCATCATGGACGTGCGTAACCCCTGCCCCTCCTGCGGGGCGCAGGCCACACGGCCCGATATCGTGTGGTTCGGCGAGATGCCCCGACACATGGGCCGCATCCATGACGCGCTCGAGGCCGCGTCCGTCTTCGCCGCCATCGGCACCTCCGGGCAGGTTTATCCGGCGGCCGGGTTCGTCGACATTGCAGCGGGGCGCGGCGCGGAGACATGGGAGCTCACGCTTGCACCCTCGAACAACCCTCTCTTCGACGAGACACGCGCGGGGAAGGCCACGGAGACCGTCCCGGGCTGGTGCGCGGAGATGGCGGCGCACTTCGGCGTCTAGTTCGCCTGGTGCAACTGGTCGGTGGGAATGGTGCGATAGGTGCTGTTCTGCGCGTCGACGTAATCCTTACCGTTCGACGCGGCGAGGATGATGAGGACGACGGAGAGTGCCCCCGCACCGAGGACGCCTTTGTACATCCAGCCGGGGACAACGGGGCTCATGAGCGGGTGGTCGGATTTCAGTTTCATGGCCTCTTAACGCAGGGAGGCGGGGCAAGGTTTCCACCACGTTTCCCCCGTTAGTCCCCAGGGCTTTCCCGCGCCTCGCGCGGAACCCGAGCCCAGGACGCTTGTTTTCCTTAGCAAGACCGCAAAGGAGACCGCCATGAGCCGCCCCATCCACCGCACCGACAAGATCAGCGACAGCCGCCCCGCCTTCGCCGCGCTCTACGATCGCAGCCGGGACGCCGAGGCCGCCTATCGCGGGCTCGCCGGCGCCATGGAGGGCAGTCTGAAGGAGAAGGTGGAGACCATGGCCAGCTTCCATTCCGCCCGCGCCGAAAAGATGCGCGAGATCGCCGGGCGCGTCGTCAATTTCGACGATGACAAGCGCCTCGACGGCACCATCGCGGGCTGGGTTGGCGTGCAGGCGGCGGCCGCTGAGGCCGCGCTCACGGGCAAGCTGCCTGCGAGCCTAAAGCTCCTCGAAGACCGCGTCTCCAGCGCCATCGACAAGGCCATCATCGAGGATCACACCGATCCCACGCGGGGCATGCTCGAGGAGATGAAGCTCGAGCTCCTCGCGCGGAACGAGGAGCTCGGATTTACAAAGGGCTGACGCCCGTGGCCCGGCCTAAGGGGGCCCTGCCTGCGGGCGGGGCGATCCGGGTCAGCTATCCTCGCCGTGGCTGTGGCCGCCGTGGCCGCCGTGATCCATCATCCCGTGGCCATCCTCGCGGTCGAGGTCCACTTGGATGGTGACGGCGATTTCGCCCGCCTTCTCGAAGACGAGGGTCACGGGGATCTCCTTGCCCTGCTCAAAGCTCTCGCGGAGCCCCATGAACATGACGTGGTCCCCACCGCGCGCGAGCGTGGCGCTCCCGCCCGCGGGGATCACGAGCCCGTCTTCGACCTCGCGCATCATCATCATGCCGTTCTCGCCCTCGACATGGGTGTGCAACTCCACGCGGGCCGAGACGTCGGAGCGTGCTTCGATGAGCCGATCATCGGTGTCGGTGGGGTTCATGATCACCATGAACGCTGCCCCTGCGCGGGCATTGGGGGTCGCGGCGCGGGCATAGGCGTCGTGGATCATGGGGGCATCGCCCTCCATCATCATCGCCATGTCGCCGTCCTTGTCGGCCATGGACATGGAGGTATCGCCCGCGAAGGCGGTGGAGGCCGCGAACAGCGCGGCGGTCATCGTGAGGTGCTTGAGCATGTAACTGTCCTTTCAGTGTCTGAGTGATGAGAGGTCAGACGATGAAAGGTGGGCCCCTGGCTTGCGTGGCGGCAGGGGCGCGACCGGGGGCACGATCGCGCGCGAAAGTCGCGGCGGTGCGCAGCGCAGGCCCGTCGAGGGCCAGGGCCGGCGATGGCGCGGCCTCCTGTCCGAAGAGGGTCAGCGCGGCCTCCGGGCAGATGCCCGCGCGCTCCACCTCGTTGCCTTCGCCGTCGAGCCAGATCACGGTCGTCGAAAGACCGTGGCAGATCACGACGGCGTCAGACGCAGGCACCGCTCCCCGGGCGTGGCCCACGGCGACGCTCGTCACGAGCGTCAGGCACGCCAAAAGGGAAAAGAGCAGCGGCTTCATGACTGAAAAGGTAAGGCGCGCCCCCACCGCAGGCAAGCCGATCTCCCCGCGGCATAAAACGCAAAAAGCCCCGCCATGGCGGGGCCTTGCCGAGGAAAGCGTGGCGTTTACGACTGTGCTTTCGCGATGTCTTTCTTGATCTTGAGCGCGTTGGGCGAAAGCTCTGCGTCCTTTGCCTTGGCGAGGAAGCCGTCGAGCCCGCCGCGGTGATCCACCGTGCGCAGCGCCGCCGCCGAAATGCGCAGCTTGAAGGAGCGGTCCAGGATGTCGGAGCGCAGCGTCTGCTCGTTCAGGTTCGGCAGGAAGCGGCGCTTCGTCTTGTTGTTGGCGTGGGACACGTTGTGGCCGCTCATCGGGCCCTTGCCGGTCAGTTCGCAAACGCGCGACATCGGTTCATCCTCGTCTCGGGCCCGGGCCTTGCCAGCGGGCGACATCTCTTAGGTGACAGAGGCCAGCATTGGCCCCGAAATTCGTCCGCGGGCTATACGCAAGGCCCCCTGCCCCGTCAACACCTCCCCGCACGACGTCCCAGTACGATGTCCGCGTGCGGCGCGCCGCGTCAGCGCGCGTGCGTCCCTACCGGTGCTGATCCACAAGGATGATGTTGCCGTCCGGGTCCATGACGGTGAAGGATCCCGGCCCGTCCTCGGGCAGGTTGGCCTCCCCCAGTTCGAGCCCCGCCCCCTTGAGCCGCGTGGCCAGCGCGCGCACGTCTTCGAATGGGTCCTGCGGCTGGGCGTTCTGGTCCCATCCGGGATTGAAGGTGAGCCGGTTACCCTCGAACATGCCCTGGAAGAGGCCGATGATCGTGGGCCCCGCCTTCAGGATGAGCCAGCCCTGATCCGGGTCGCCCCCCATCGTGTCAAAGCCCAGCTCCTCGTAGAAGGCACGGGAGGTGGCGAGGTCCTTGACGGCGAGCGAGGTGGAGAAAGCGGCGGTCTTCATGGCGCGAGCCTAGCATAGAGGCGCGATTTTCGCACCGATTCCCCCGGTTGGCTCTCAGAGCAGCTCCGAGAGCACCTTTTCAGCGGCCATCGCCGCCGTGAGCCGCCCCTCGCGGACCTCCGTCTCGAGCGCCGCGAGATCCTTGCGGGCCCTGAGCCGCGCCTCCATCCCCTGCCTGAGCTCCTCGCGAAACCAGTAGGCCGCCTGTGCCGCGCGCCGCGCCGCCCAGACGCCTTTTTCCATGCGCCACATCGCCAGCGCCTCGATCTCCGACCAGAGCTCGGGCAGGCCCGTGCCCTCCACCGCAGAGACCATGAGCGCCTTGGGGATATCGTCGGGGTCCTGCGGGCGCTTCCTCAGGAGCCGCAGCGCCCCGGCATAATCCGCGCAGGTGCGGGTCGCGGTGGATTTGAGTGCCCCGTCGGCCTTGTTGACGACGACGAGGTCCGCGATCTCCATGATCCCGCGCTTCACGCCCTGGAGCTCGTCACCCCCCGCAGGCGCGAGGAGAAGCACGAAGACATCGCACATCTCCGCCACGGCGGTCTCAGACTGTCCCACGCCCACCGTCTCGATGAGCACCACGTCGAACCCCGCCCCTTCGCAAAGGCTCACCGCCTCCCGCGTCCGCCGCGCCACGCCGCCCAGATGGGTCTGGGAGGGCGAGGGGCGGATATAGGCGAGCGGGTGGCGCGACAGCTGCTCCATGCGGGTTTTGTCGCCGAGGATCGACCCCCCGGTGCGCGCCGAGGAGGGATCGACGGCAAGCACGGCGACCTTCTTGCCCGCCTCGGCGAGCATGAGGCCGAAGCCCTCGATGAAGGTCGATTTGCCCACGCCCGGCGTGCCCGAGAGACCGATGCGCAGCGCGGCCCGGTCCGTGGGCAGCGCGCCGAGGAGAGCGGCCGCCTGCGCGCGATGGTCCGCGCGCCCGCTCTCGATGAGCGTGATCGCCCGGGCCAGCGCGCGGCGGTTCCCTTCGGCGACTTTGGCGGCCAGTTCGTCCATGGCGCTTTGATGGCCCAGCCGCCGCCATAGGTCCAGCGCTTGCGCATAGGGGCCGCGCGGCCTCAGCTGCAGTGGCGCGGATCGTGGATCGTCACGTGGTAGGAGGCGAACCAGCGCCCGTAGAACATCTCCGCGCAGACTTCGTTATCGACCACGACCCGCGGCTCGGTCTCCATCCGCGCGAGCTTCCCGTTCGGAAGCACGACCAGGGCGTAGTAGCGCAAGGGCCCGGTCCGCCCGTCCGGCAACACGTCCGAGAAATCGTGCTCGGCCACGCCCAGGCGATAGAAGCCCATGAAGTCCTTGGGCTGCGCGCGAAAGGCCAGCGCCTCCACCGTCGCGAGAAAGATCAGCCCGAAGATCCCCTCGACGCGAGGCGGGCCAGCCTGAAGATATCGATCCGTTCAATGAGCGCGCGCATGGTTAGCCTCGCCTAGACAAGCAATGCGTCATTGCCATGGCCCCCAGCCGTCAGGCGCTTGACCTGGCACACGCAACGGCCTTCCTAGGGCCCATGCGCGCCCTGCCCATCGATCCGCTCCTGCCGGAGCTCGCCGCGACGCTCGCCCGCGAAGGGCGCGCGGTCCTGCAGGCCCCGCCCGGGGCGGGCAAGACGACGCGGGTACCGCCCGCCCTCCTCGAGGCAGTGGACGGCAAGATCCTCATGCTCGAGCCACGCCGCCTCGCCGCGCGGGGGGCCGCCATGCGCATCGCCGCCGAGCTGGGCGAGGCGCCCGGCGCGCGCGTGGGCTTCCGGATGCGAGGCGAGAGCGTGCCGGGCACGCGCATCGAGGTCGTCACCGAGGGCATCCTCACGCGCATGCTGCAATCGGACCCCGAGCTTCCAGGCGTGGGCTGCATCATCTTCGACGAATTCCACGAGCGCTCGTTGCAGGCCGATCTCGGCATCGCGCTCGCCTGGGAGGTGCGGCAGGCGCTCCGCCCGGATCTGAAGCTCCTCGTGATGTCGGCGACGCTCGATGCCGCGCCGGTGGCCGAGATGCTGGGGCAGGCCCCCGTGCTCACCGCAGAGGGCCGCAGCTTCCCCGTCACGATCCGCCATCTCGACGCGCCACGCCCGAAGGACATGCGGCTCGAGCCGCTGGTGGCGCGCGAGATCACGGCCCTCCTCCCCGAGGTCACCGGCGCGCTTCTGTGCTTCCTGCCGGGCCAGGGCGAGATCGCGCGCGTGAAGGCGGTGCTCGACGTCTCGGTCCCCGTCTTCGCGCTCTACGGGGCGCTGCCCTTCAAGGCACAGCAGGAGGCGCTGCGCCCCACGGGCGGCCCCCGGATCGTCCTCGCCACATCAATCGCCGAGACCTCGCTCACAATCGAGGACGTAAGCCACGTGGTCGATGCGGGCCTCGCCCGCCGCGCGCGGCACGATCCGGGATCGGGCTTCTCGCGCCTCGTCACAGAGCGCGTCACTCGCGCCGAGGCCGAGCAGCGCGCCGGCCGCGCGGGCCGCGTGCGCGCGGGCACCTGTCTCCGGCTCTGGACAAAGGGCGAGGAGGGCGCGCTCGCGGCCTACCCACCGGCCGAAATCGAGGCGGCGGATCTGGCCCCGATGGCCCTCGAGCTCGCCGCCTGGGGCGCGCCGGAGACGGAGCTCGCCTTCCTGACCCCGCCCCCGGCTCCGGCCATGGCCGAGGCCCGCACGCTGCTCGAGGATCTGGGCGCGCTCGAGGGCGGCGCGCTCACCGCCCATGGCCGCGCCATGGCCGCCATGCCCACCCATCCGCGCCTCGCCCACATGCTCCTCGAAGCCGGCAGAGAGGCCGCGCCGCTCGCGGCCCTCCTCGGTGCCCGCGACCCCGTCGAAAGCCGCGACAGCAGCCTCGCGCTCCGCCTCGAGGCCGTGCGCGACACCGGCCGCTTCCGGCGCGACCGCGCCCTGCGCCTCCGGGACGGCGCCCTCAAGGACATCAAGGCCGAGGCCAAGCGCCTCGCCCGCCTCGCGCCCGCGCGGCCCTATCCCGGCGATGCGGTGGCCGCCGCCCTCGCCTTCCCGGACCGCGTCGGCGGTCGCAGGCCCGGCGATGCGCCGCGCTACCTCCTCTCCGGTGGCAAGGGCGCGGAACTCGCCGCCGAGGACAGCCTCGCCGCGGCGCCCTGGCTCGTCGCGGTGGAGACCGACGGCAAGCCCCGCGAAGCCCGCATCAGACTGGCCCTGCCCCTCACCGAGAGCGAGATCCGCGAGACCTTCGCGGCGCGCATCCGGGAAGAGACGCTCTGCACCTGGTCAAAGCGCGAAGGGCGCGTGCTGGCCCGTCGGCAGGAGCGCCTCGGCGCCCTCGCCCTCTCCGATCTCCCCTGGAGCGACGCGCCGCCGGAAGCGAGCGCCGCGGCCATGTGCGAGGGGATCCGCCAGCTTGGCCTCGCGCTGCGGGGCAAGGCCGCTCTCTTCCAGGCCCGCGCGCGCGCCTCAGGCGATGCGCGGTT
Organism: Pseudomonadota bacterium; assembly: GCA_038533575.1. Taxonomy (NCBI): domain Bacteria; kingdom Pseudomonadati; phylum Pseudomonadota; species Pseudomonadota bacterium. Next base: position 1,735,355 of record JBCAYL010000001.1, read on the forward strand.
CGAGGACACGGCCCTGCTCGAGACGCTCGAAAGCTGGCTCGCGCCCCATCTCGCCGGCATCACCACGGCGGAGGCCTGGCGGGCCTTCGACCCGCTCCCCGCCCTCGCGGCGATGCTGAGCTACGAGGAGAGCCGTGCCCTCGATCGCGCCGCTCCCCCGGCCTACGAGACCCCGCTGGGCCGCCGGATCCCCATCGATTACGGCGGCGCGGCGCCCGCGATTTCGCTGCGACTGCAGGAGCTCTTCGGCGAAACGCGCCACCCCATGGTCGGGGAGACGCCGCTCCTCATCACGCTCCTGTCGCCCGCAGGCCGCCCCGTCCAGACGACCCAGGACCTGCCCGGCTTCTGGGCGGGCTCCTATGCGGATGTCCGCAAGGACATGCGCGCCCGCTACCCCCGCCATCCCTGGCCCGAGGACCCGACGGAGGCCGCGCCCACGCTCCGCGCCAAGCGCCGCGGAGGCTAGGGAAAGGCACGCGTTCTGGTGGTAACCTTCCATTAACCAACTCGCGCCATAGTGGTGGCGCAGTACAGCTGAGGAGCGATGGCTGCGCACGAAGAAGCCGCCCTCGGCCAGGGCCCACGCGCCGTGGCCGGGGGCGCAACTGTCCGCAGACATTGTCAGGATCTTCGCTTCTTTGTGCCCCGTACCTCCGCCGGAGGCCGGTCCCGCCGCCTGCCGCGCGCGCAGCACCGAGATCAGGGCCCATGGCCGTGGGCGGCCCTGACCCAGGGCACAGACGCTTCCAGGGCTGAGCCCCAGAGAGCTCGGACGACCCAACGGCTCAGTCGTGCCAGGGCTCAGTCGTGCCGGGGCTCAGTCGTGCCAGGGCCCGTGGAAGCTGCCCTCCTTGTCGAGCCGCTCGAAGGAATGCGCCCCGAAATAGTCCCGCAGCCCTTGCAGCAGGTCCGCCGTCCCGCGCGCCTGCCGGATCTCGTCGAACCAGCTCACCGCCGAGGCCAGCGCCTGCACTGGCAGCCCCATGAGCGTGGCCTGCGCCACCACCCGCCGCAGGCAGGCGATGTGGTCCTTGAGGAGCGGCGCGAAGTGGTCCGACAGGATCAGCCGCCCGTCCGGCAGGTCTCCCCGGAAGGCCGTGGCGATGTCGTCGAGCAGCGCGGATCGGATGATGCAGCCCGCCCGCCAGATCTCCGCGATGCGGGCATAGTCGAGATCCCATCCGAATTCGTCCGAGGCCGCTTTCAGGATGCGGAATCCCTGCGCATAGGCCAGCACGCGGCCGACGAGGAGCGCGCTTTCAAGCTCGGCCTCGTCAAAGGTGCCGTGGGCCTCGCCCGCATGGGGCGCGAGGATCGGCGCCGCGACCTTCCGGGTCTCGCGCTCCGAGCTCAGCACCCGCGCGCCCACTGCCGCCTCGATGATGGAGGCCGACTGCCCCATGCGGATCGCCTCGATGACCGTCCAGCGGCCGGTGCCCTTCTGGCCGGCCTGGTCGACGATGATGTCGACGACGGGCTTGCCCGTCTCGGGGTCCACCGCGTCGAGGACATGGCCCGCGATCTCCACCAGGTAGCTCTGGAGCCGGCCCTCGTTCCAGCGGTGAAAGAGCGGCGCGATCTCGGCGGGAGTGCGCTCCTCCCCGTCGCGCAGGAGGCCGTAGACCTCCGCGATGAGCTGCATGTCCGCGTATTCGATCCCGTTATGGACGGTTTTCACGAAATGCCCCGCCCCGTCGGGGCCGAGATGGGCCACGCAGGGGTCGCCCTCGTATTTCGCGGCGATCGCCTCGTAGATCGGCTGCACCGGCTCCCAGGCCGACGGCGTGCCGCCCACCATCATGGAGGGGCCGTTACGCGCGCCGTCCTCGCCACCGGAGACGCCGATGCCAAGATATCGGAAGCCCTTTTGCTCCACCCGCTTGGTGCGCTCCATGGTGTCGCGAAAATCGCTGTTGCCGCCGTCGATGAGCGTGTCGCCCTCGGCAAGGTGCGGCAGGAGCGCGTCGATCGTCTCCTCCACGGGCTTGCCCGCGGGCACCATCATCATGATCGCGCGGGGCGTGGGCATCGCCTCCACCAGTGCCTCGAGGCTCTCGCATTTCCTGAGCTTCGGGGCGAGGTCGCCCGCGCGGTCGATCAGCGCGTCGATAGTGGAGGCGTCGAGGTTGTAGAGCGCCACGTCATGGCCCTTCTCGGCCATGTTGAGCGCGAGCGCCGATCCCATCGTGCCCACCCCGATCAGTCCCATGCTTGCCGTTGCCATCGCGCGCCTCCGCCTTGCGTGTCACGAGAGGTAAACCACGGCGCGCCCGCAAGTTCCATCGGCAAGCACACCGCCAGCATCGAGGGCCGCTCCCCGCCCCGGGCACCAAAATTCTTCGCAAGAATTTTGCCCCGCGCAGCGGCCACCGCCGCGCTTCCGAAAATTCTTCGCAAGAATTTTGCCCGTGCTCAGGTGCCCGTCTCGTAGGGGCAGATCTGGCGGGGGGCCACGCGGATGTCGGGGCCTTCCACCGTCACGAGGGCGAGTTCAGGCGCCTCCCGGGCGGGTGTGAAGCTCTCCCAGTCCCAGGCGGGAACGGGCGGCGGGGCCTGGTAGAGGACGGAGCCCATCGTCGAAAAGGGCAGGCCGCGCACGACGCCCGACTGGCGGCGGTGGACATGGCCCGCGCCGAGAAACGCCACGCGGCCGGTCTCCACCAAAGCGTCGAGGACGCTTTCGCCCTCGGCGAGGCGGTCGGCATCCTGCATCGGCAGGCCGAGTGGCATCGGCGGATGGTGCAGGAAGACGAGCGCAGGCGCCTCGCTCACCGCGAGCCTCTCGAAGAGCCAGCCCCGGCGCGCGGGGCAGAGCACGCCCGCATCCGCGCTGGGATCGAGGCTGTCGAGGCCGATCACCCGCGCGTGGCCCAGCGGCACCTCGTACTGGATGAACGCGTCCATGACCCCCTCGGGCAGCGCGAGGTGGCGACGGAACTCGGCGCGGTCGTCATGGTTGCCGGGGAGCGGCAGGTAGGGGATCTCGAGCCGCGCGAGCCGCCGGGCGAGCGCGGCGTAGTCGGCGGGCGTCCCGCGGTTCACCATGTCACCCGAGATCAGGCAGAAGGCCGCGTCGCGATACTCGGCGTTGATGAGGTCTATCGCCGCCTCAAGCCGGGCCCGCGGATCGTGGCCGAGGACATCGCCATGGGCCGTGAAATGCAGGTCCGACATCCAGACGAAGGATGCCACGTGCTCAGACCCCGAGGCACCAGCGCATGATCGCCTTTTGCGCGTGGAGCCGGTTCTCCGCCTCGTCGAAGATCACGGAGTGCGGCCCGTCCATGACCGCGCTCGTGGCCTCTTCCTCCCGGTGGGCCGGCAGGCAATGCATGAAGAGCGCATCATCCTTGGCCTTGCCCATCAGCCGCTCGTTCACCTGGTAGGGGCGGAGCTGGTTGTGCCGCCGCTCCTTCGTGGTCTGGCTGTCATGCATGGAGACCCAGGTGTCAGCCACCACGAGATCGGCCCCCGACACGGCGGTCTCCGGGTCGCGGATGAGCTCGACGCGCGCCCCGGCCTTGCGCGCGCCTTCGACGAAGACCGCCTCGGGATCGAGCGTCTCGGGGCCGGACACCACCATGTCGAAACCGAACTGGCCCGCGGCATGGAGGAAGGAGGCGCAGACATTGTTGCCGTCGCCCATCCAGGCCACGCGGCGCCCCGCGATGGGGCCGCGATGCTCCTCGTAGGTCATCACGTCGGCCATGATCTGGCAGGGATGGGTGCGGTTGGTGAGCCCGTTGATGACGGGCACGGTGGCATGTTCGGCCATCTCAAGGAGCGTCGTCTCCTCGAAGGTCCGGATCATGATGAGGTCCACGTAGCGGGAGAGCACGCGGGCGGTGTCTGCGATCGTCTCGCCATGGCCGAGCTGCATGTCCCCGCCCGAAAGCACCATCGTCTCCCCGCCCATCTGGCGCACGCCCACGTCGAAGCTGACCCGTGTACGCGTCGAGGGCTTCTCGAAGATGAGCGCGACCATGCGGCCCGCGAGCGGCGTCTCGGCGTCGGGCATCCCCTTGGGCCGGCCCGCACGCGCGTCCTTCATGGCGCGGGCCGCATCGATCATGTGGCGAAGGTCAGCCGGGTCGGTTTTGTGGATGTCGAGAAAGTGGGTCATCGGTTGGCTCGCTTTGAGAGGTCGGGACCGGGAGTTTGACCCCCGTCGCCAGTGTCGCTCGGACCCATGGCGTGTCGATGGCGGCCCCCGGAAGGTATGTCAGGAAAAATGAAGTCAGGGCGTGAGCGAGGCCGCGGCTTGATCGAGGCGGCGCAGCGCCTCGTCGATATCGGCGTCGGGGATGTTGAGCGCGGGCAGGAGGCGCACGGTGTTGTCGGCCGCGCCCACGGTGAGGAGTTCCTCGGCCATGGCGGCGGAGACGACTTCCGTGTTGGGCGCGCGGCAGACGAGCCCGAGCATGAGCCCCTGCCCGCGGACGTGGTCGAAGACCTCCGGGTGGGAGGCCACGAGCGCCTCGAGCCCCTGCCGGAGACGGCCCGCCTTGCGGTTCACGTCGGCGAGGAAGCCCGCATCCGTCACGATCTCCATCACCCGCGCGCCCACCGCGCAGCCGAGCGGGTTGCCGCCATACGTGCTCCCATGGGTACCCGCGGTCATGCCGCGCGCGGCCTCCTCGGTCGCGAGCACCGCGCCCAGCGGGAAGCCCCCGCCGATGCCCTTGGCCACCATCATGATGTCAGGCGCGATGCCCGCCCATTCATGGGCGAAGAGCTTGCCCGTCCGGCCCACGCCGCACTGTACCTCGTCGAGGATGAGGAGGATGTCGTGGCTGTCGCAGAGATCGCGCAGACCCTTGAGGCAGGCATCGGGCAGCGGACGGATGCCGCCCTCCCCCTGTACGGGCTCCACCATGATGGCAGCCGTCCGCTCCGTGATGGCGGGCGCGATGGCGTCGTGATCGCCGAACGCGAGATGGACGAAGCCCGGCAGGAGCGGGCCGAAGCCGCGCGTCATCTTCTCCGAGCCCGCCGCGGCGATAGCTGCAGAAGAGCGTCCGTGAAAGCTTCCCTCGAAGCAGATGATATCGACCTTCTCCGGGTGGCCCTTCTCGAAATGGTACTTCCGCGCCATCTTCACGGCGAGCTCGCAGCTCTCCGTGCCCGAATTCGTGAAAAAGCAGGTATCGGCGAAAGTGTGCTCCACGAGGAGATCGGCGAGGCGCTCTTGCTGCGGGATGCCGTAGAGATTGGACGTGTGCCAGAGCTGGCCCGCCTGCTCGGTCAAGGCCTCGACAAGCTCCGGCGCGGCATGGCCCAGCGCGTTGACCGCGATGCCTGCGCCGAGATCGAGGAAGCGTCGCCCGTCCGCCTCGATGAGCCAGCTGCCCTCGCCCTTCACGAAGTTCAGCTTTGCGCGGTTATATGTCGGCAGGATCGAGGGGATCATGGGACGGCCTCTTCGATGAAAGCCCTTGCGTGCAGAGGCAAGGGCGCAGTGTCAATGGGTTTGGGATGTGTGGGCGGCTTTGAGATGGCACGCGGGCGCCCCCCGCGAAACGGGGTCAGCGACGTCGGAGCGTGGTGCGGATCAGTGCCATGGCGCGGAGGTAGCGGGCGCTTGACGCGGTGTAAAGCGATTTGAGACCGGTCCGCCCTTGCCGTGAAAAAGACTAGCCGCGCGCTGTCCATAGGGTGCGCGCCGTGCACCGCCCGTCACGGCTTGAGGCGGTAGCCCGTCCGAAAGCCCCACCACGTGAGCATGCAGAGCGCGAATGTCGAAGCACCGAGCACCGTGATCGCCAGCACGGGCGGGCTGTCGGAGACGCCCAGCACCGACCAGCGCATGCCGTCGATGGCGTAAAAAATCGGGTTCACGCGCGTGATCGCCTCGAGCGCGGGCGGCAGCGCCGTCACCGAGTAGAACGTGCCCGACAGGAACGCGAGCGGCGTGACGACGAAATTCGTGAGCGCGGCCATCTGGTCGAATTTCTGGGCCTGCATGGCTGCGAGAAGCCCCAGCGCGCCCATGAAGGCCGAGCCCAGCACGATGAAGCCCAGCATTGCGATGGGATGCGCCACGCCGATGCCGAGCACAAGCCAGAGCGCGGCCATGAGCACCACCGCGATGAGAAGCCCGCGCCCGATCCCGCCCACGAGAAAGCCCACCGTGAGCTCCCCGCCGGAGAGCGGCGGCATGAGCGTGTCGACGATGTTGCCCATGACCTTGGCAGAGATGAGCGAGGACGAGGTGTTGGCGAACGCATTCTGGATCACGCTCATCGCCATGAGGCCCGGCGCGAGAAAGACGAGGAAGGGCTGGCCCATCACCTCGCCCCGCGCATCGCCGAACGCGATGGAGAAAATGAGCAGGAAAAGGCCCGCCGTCACGAGCGGCGCGAGGATCGTCTGCGTCGGGATCGCGAGGAAGCGGCGGCACTCCCGCTCGCAGAGCGTGTAGAGGCCCATCCAGTTGACCCGGCCAAAGCGCCGCGTGCCCATGTCCCCGCCGCGCCCGTGATCGCGCGATGCGTAATTCGTTTCCGTCATAGATTGACGCGCCCCGTTGTTCTTCGCCCGGCATGGGCATATACAGTGATGCTCGAACGGGCGAGATGGGCCGGGATCGGCCCGCCGTCAACCAGCGTCCCGCGTGCCCGAAGCGCGCGAGGCGCACAGCAAAGATCGAGGCAGAGCATGTCCTGGACTGACGAACGCGTTGAAATCCTGAAGAAAATGTGGGGCGAAGGCCAATCCGCCTCCGTCATCGCCAAGGAACTCGGCGGCGTGACGCGCAATGCTGTCATCGGCAAGGTGCATCGCTTGGGCCTTTCGAACCGCGCAGGCGCGACCTCGGCGGCGGCGAAACCCGCCCCTGAGAAGAAATCCGCCAAGGCTCCCGAGAAAGAGGCCGTGGCCGCGGAAGCGAAGCCCGAGCCCAAGACCGAAAGCGCGGCGCCCGAGCGCGCGCTCTCGCCCGCCGCACGCAAGATCATTCCGGCAGGCCAGCCGCTGCCGCCGCAGCCTTCGGCCAACGAGATCAGCCCCGAGGCGCTCGCCAAGGTCAACGAGGTGGAAAAGACCTCCAAGAAGATCTCGCTCATGGAGCTCACCGAACGGACCTGCAAATGGCCCGTGGGCGACCCGGCGACGGAGGATTTCTGGTTCTGCGGGCTGCCTGTCCAGCAGGGCAAGCCCTATTGCGAGGCCCATGTGGGCGTGGCGTTCCAGCCCATGTCCTCGCGCCGGGACCGCCGCCGCTAGGCACCGCGCGGGGGGGGGCTCAAAGAGTTCTTAAGGCCCCGCAGCGCTTCAAAACGGACTATCCCAAGAAAAATGCCCGGTGCCGCAAGGCCCCGGGCATTTCTCTATCGGGTGTGGTGTGACGCCTGCGCTCAGATGCCGACCGTCTGGCCGAGCGCGAGCACATCGCCCGTGGGCGCGCCGGTGGTGGATCCGCCCGGCGGCTCGTCAGAGACCGCGAGGATGAGTCCTTCGATCTCCCGCAGCGCCTCAGGGAGCGCCACGGTGGCCAAGGCGTCGGTGGGCAGCACGCCGAGCGAGACGGGTGCGGCCTCCCCGGCGATGGCCCAGAGCTCCAGCGCGCGCCCTTCGCGCGCCGCGCCCGCGGTCCGCGTGAGTTGCACCTGTCCCGTGGCAGGCGAATAGGCGGCGAGGATGCGGAGGCTCTCATCCTCCGCGGCGATTTCGGCCACGAAGCTTACCGCCGGCGATGCCGGGGCAACTGGAGCCTCTGCCAGAACAGGCGCGTCAGGCACTGCGCGCTCGGCGGGCCCGGTCATGACATTGACGACGACGAAGCCAGCCACGGCCACGGCGGCGCCCGCCGCGAAGCCAGCGCTGTTGCCCCCGCCAAAGAGGCCCTTCACGAACTTGCCAAATCCGCCGGAGGCTGCGCCAGCGGAGGCCCCTGCCCGCGCGCCCTGCGGCGCTTCGCCGAAGAGCCGGTCGAAGAGTTCCTTTTTCGCACGGCCCCGGGGCTTCTCGCTGCCGAAGGCCGTGTCGAGCCCTTCGAACTGCTCGATCCAGTGCGCCACCAGCCGGTGGAGGCGCGGCGTCTTGGCGAGCGCGGCCTCGAAGGCCCGCTCCTCCCGCTCAGGCAGGAGGCGCAGCACGTATTCTGCTGAAAGGAGGTTCCAGTCGGGTTCGGCGGTCTGGGTGGTCATCGGGCCATGCACTCCTGCAGGGAAATGAGGGACCGGCGCAGCCACGTGCGCACGGTGTTGAGGGGGACGTCGAGCTTTTCGGCGAGTTCGGCGTAGCTGAAGCCGTCGAGATAGGCCCATTGGACCGCCTTCGCGCGCTCGCTCTTCAGCTCGCCCATGCACAGGAAGATCCGCTCCCGCTCCGCGTTGGCCAGCACCGCCTGCTCGGGGGTGGGGCCATTGTCGGAGAGCCGGTCATCCCAGTCGGCGAGGTCTTCGGCCTGTCGCACGCGGCGCAGCTTGTCGATGGCGGTGTTGCGCGCGATCGTCAGCATCCACGACATCGGGTGCATGCCCCCGGCGCTGAACTGCCCGGCATGGCGCCAGATCTTCATGAACGCCTCCTGCAACACGTCCTCGGCCGCCGCGCGGTCCTTCATCATGCGCATCGCCACGCCGAAGACCTGAGGCGAGGCCAGATCGTAGAGATCGGAAAACGCGCGGCGATCGCCCAGCGACACCGTCGCGATGAGGCGTGCTAACTCCTCTGGATCAACCTTGCTCATGGGGCTTTCATCACCTGAAATTCTCACTCGACCCTTAACATGGGAAGCAATTGTGACCGCTCTTTGCCACGGGAAGGGTTTTGTCAGGATGCTGTTTTTGCATCAAATTTTATGCGCTGGCGCGGGCCCCACCGGGGCGGGAAACTTTTTTCGAAAAATTTTCGGGGCGGGTGAAACTTATCCGGAAATGGCGTCGTCTTGAGGACCGTAACAACAGACCAAAGCCAAACGGAAAGGATACCACCATGCCCCTTAGCCCCTGGTTCGCCCCGAAGAAAACCCAGCCCGCCACCGGCGTCGGCACCACTGAAAAGCGCGCCCGTGCCGTGCTCACGCGCCAGGAGATGGAGACGCTTTTCGCCCAGGAGCTCGGCCGTAACCCGCTATGCGCCGCCGCCTGATCGCCACGAAAGCCAACACGGAGACACACCCATGCATGATTATTCCCAGATCGCCCGCGCCCGCCGCGCCGCCGCCGTCGAGGCGCTGACCCGCACGCAGAACAATCTCTTCATCGAGCGCCGTCGCGCGCGTCCGTAACGCGCCCGCTATCCCATCCAGAACACCCAAGGAGACAGACTATGCAGACCATGACCCAGATCGCCCGTGCCCGCCGTGCCGCCGCCGTCGAGGCGCTGAGCCGAAAGGATGCCAACCTTTTCGCCGAGCGCCGCTGCGAACGCCCCGCCGCCCTCGTGCTGGGCGCGGGCCGCTAGGCACAGGCCTGCGACGCGCTGACCGGTGGTTCGGCGCGTCGTCCGGCATATGTCACGGGCATGACCAAAGTGCTCTTCAACGACCAGTGCCCGGTATGCTCTTTCGAGATCAACCACTACGCCGAGTATGCCCGCAAGGCGGGCCTGCCGATCCAGTTCGACGATCTCAATGGCCCCGCCCGGGCCGCTTGGGGGATCGACGAGGACACCGCCGCGCGCCGGCTCTACGTGGAGCATGACGGCGCCCTTCTGAGCGGCATTCCCGCCTTCATCGTGCTGTGGAACGAGATGCCGCGCTATCGCTGGCTCGCCCGGCTCGTGGCCCTGCCCGGCATCAAGCAGGTGGCGTCCTTCGCTTACGACTACGTGCTCGCCCCGGTCATCTACCGCTGGCACCTGCGCCGCAAGGCCCGCCGCGCCTAGCGCAAGCCCCCCAAAAGACTGCCGTGGAAACGGTATTGTGACATCATTCCACGGGACGTTAACGGATCCCGTGTTACCTTAACCTCATGGCGTATATGTATTCTCTGCCGGAACGGGTCGCCGATGGCGCTGTCCATATCCTGGGCATTGCTGCGTCGATCACGGCCACGGCGCTCTTGATCGTCTACGCCGCCAAGACGCAAAGCGGCCTTGATGTGGCGGCCGTGAGCATCTATGGCAGCGTGGCGACGGCGTGCTTCGTGGCGTCGGCGCTCTATCACATGACGCCCTGGGTCAGCGCGCGGCCCCTTCTCCAGCGGATCGACCACGCGGTGATCTATCTCAAGATCGCCGGGACCTACACGGTGCCCGTGGTGCTCCTCGGCAATCTCTTTGGCTACATCGTGCTCGCCGCCGTCTGGGCCGTGGCCCTCGTCGGCGCGGTGGGCAAGATGACCGAGCTATTGAAGCCCGGCGTCGCCTCCACCCTGCTCTACGTCGCCCTCGGTTGGGCGAGCATCGTGCTCATCTGGCCGCTGATGCAGACGCTGCCGCCCACGGCGCTCTGGCTCATGGTGATCGGCGGCATCGTCTACACGGTGGGATCGCCCTTCAATCACTGGGATGCGCTGCCCTTCAACGTCGCGATCTGGCACTGCTTCGTGCTGGCGGGCTCGGCGCTCTTCTTCGCGGCCATCGTGCTCGCGCTGGTGGCGCGCGGCATCTAGACCGCCCGCGTGGGCCGGTCTGGTCTCGCGGAAATTCACAGACTGTCAGGGCGCAGCACGCGCCGGTGTGCCCCCCTTCAGAGCCCCGCTGCCGCGCGCCGCACCGCTTGGATCCGCTCCGCATTGGGCGGATGCGTCCCCAGGAACCGGTTGCCGGGATCAGGGATGCGCGTGAAATACGCGGCCCCCACGAGCGGATCGTAGCCTGCCCGCGCCGTCAGGATCGTGCCGAGACGGTCCGCCTCGAGCTCGAAACTCTTCGAATAGCTCCGCGCCGCCACCGCCGCGCCAAGCTGCTGGGCCTGCCGCACGGAGCCCGCGTCGCGCCCCAGCGCGGCGGCGAGCACGCCAAAGGAGGCCGCGCCCAGCGTGGCGTTGGCCTGTGTACGCTCGATGTGGCCTGCGATGTGGTGCGCTGCCTCGTGGCCCAGCACGAAGGCCAGCTCATCGGCATTACGCACGTCCCGCACCAGCGTCTCGGTGAAGCCGAGGACCGGGCGCCCGTTATCGTCGAGCGTCTGGAACGCGTTGGGCGGCAGGCGCGGGTCCCCGTAGAGCTGGATCGCGAAGTCGCAGTTGAGCCGCGGCGCGCGGGTGCGGCATTCCCGCTCGAGCACGGGCTCCATCTGGCGCACGATCTGGCGGAAGCTCGCCACGTTCTGCGGCTGCACCGGCCCCTGCCTGATCTCCGGCAGCGACCCCGTGCTGGCCGCCGCGACCTGCGCGGGCGGTGGCGCCGACACGATGGGTTGCGGCGCGTCGCAGGCCGCGAGCGCCGCGAGGCCCAGAAGGGCGGACAGGCGAATGAAAAATCCTTGCATGGCCGTAGAATAAGGGCGCCGTTCGAAAGGGCCAGCCCCCAGCGCCGCGGCCACGGCAATGTGAGCGGCGCATTCCCGCTTGCGGTGCCGCAGGTGGCCGGTAATCTCGCTCCATGTACACTGTAGAGCATGATTTCGACGCCACCGTGGTCACCCTCGTGGACGAGGGCAGCAGCCACCTGAAGGAAGACGTGACGCTGCAGGCCTTCGAGGATTGCGTGACGATCGAGCAGCTCGATCCACGCACTGAGCGGGTGCAGAAGATCACGCTCTCGCTCGCGCAGGTGCGCGATCTCGCGGCCGCCCTCGACTCGCCCGAGGGGATGTGGCGGCGCGACGGGTGAGCGAGACCGGCTTTTACTGGGACGAGCGCTGCTTCTGGTTCTCGGGCGGCAATTACGCGTTCACGATGCCCGTGGGCGGCCTCGTGCAGCCCCTCGCCGCCGGGGGCCTGCCGGAGAACCCGGAGACGAAGCGGCGGCTGAAGAATCTCATGGATGTGACCGGCATGAGCGCCGCACTCCGCCTCTCAACCGCGGAGGCGGCCACCGAGGAGGACCTGCGCCGCATTCACCCGGCCTCCTATCTCGAGGCATTCCGGGCCGCCTCTGCGGCGGGCGGCGGCGAGCTCGGGCTGCGCACGCCCTTCGGCGCGGGCGGTTTCGAGCAGGCCGCGCTCTCGGCGGGGCTCGCCAAGCAGGCCGTGGCCGACGTCATGGCCGGGCGCGTGCGGCGCGCCTACGCGCTCTCGCGCCCGCCGGGGCATCACTGCCTGCCGGATTTTCCCAACGGATTTTGCCTCCTGGCCAATATCGCCATCGCGCTCGAGGCGGCGCGCGCGACGCAGCCCGGCCTCCGCGCCGCGATCCTCGACTGGGATGTCCATCACGGCAACGGGACCGAGGCGATCTATGCGGATGACGACGCGACGCTAACCATCTCGCTTCACCAGGAGCGGAACTACCCGCTCGACACCGGCAACGCCGACACCGATGCCCGCGCCAATATCAACATTCCCCTGCCGCCTGGCGCGGGCCATGCCAGCTATCTCGAGGCCATGGAGCGCATCGTGATCCCGGCCATCGACGGCTTCCGCCCCGACATCCTCATCATCGCCAACGGCTACGATGCCGCCGCCATCGACCCGCTCTCGCGGATGCTGGCCACCGCCGAGACCTTCCGCGCGCTCACCGAGATGGCCCGCGCCCTGGCCGACACCCATTGCGAGGGACGCCTCGTCCTCGTTCACGAGGGCGGGTATTCGGAGGTCTACGTGCCGTTTTGCGGCCATGCCGTGCTCGAGGTGCTGGAGCCCGCCGCGCCGACCGCGCAGGACCCGTTCGCCGAGACCTTCGCCGCGCGCCAGCCCGGCCCCCGCTTCGCGGCCTTCGCCTCCGACTGGATCGGCGACCTCGCCCGCCACCACGGGACCGCCTGAGCCTTTCCAATCGCCGTTCGCGCGCTTACCTCTGGCCCAAAGCAAGCCCAGCGCGCGCCAGACCCGACGCCGCCCCCGCACCGGGGCCCCACAGGAAGAGACCCGCCCCATGTCAGAGCTCTCCCCCGCCCAGACCTTCATGCTGACCCGCCGCTCGCGCTCGCTGCGCATGCTCTCGGGCCCGGCCCCGAAAAAGCGCGAGCTCGACGTGCTGTTGCGCATCGCCTCCCGGGTGCCCGACCACGGCAAGCTCGAGCCGTGGCGCTTCGTCGTGCTCGAGGAAAAGGCCCTGCGCCGCATCGCCGAGGCCGCCCCGCCCCATATCGAGCGCATCGGCGCCCCCTCGCTCGCCGCGAGCCAATACGCCGACAGCCCCTTCGCTGTCGTCGTCCTGGAGAGCCCGAAGGAAAGCGAGAAGATCCCCGCCGTGGAGCAGACCTACTCCGCCGGGGCGGTCTGCCTTTCCCTCGTCAATGCGGCCCTCGCCGGTGGCTGGGGCGCGGTCTGGCTCTCGGGCGCGCTCTCCCATGACCCCGATTTCGCCGCCGAGGCCTTCGGCGCAGAAGCTCACGAGCGCGTGGCGGGCATCATCCATATCGGGCGCTGCGCGGAGACTCCGCCCGAACGCCCCCGCCCGGATCTCTCCGCCAAGACCACCTGGATCTCGCGATGATCCTCGACGCCTTCGTCAAATCGCTCAACCAGATCGGCGACCCGCGCTTTCGCGGGGTCCTCTGGCGCGGGATCGGGCTCACGGCGGCGCTCTTCGTGGGCGCCTACGCGCTCCTCCTCGGGCTCATCCAGTGGCTCGTGGGCGGGCCGGTGACGCTCCCCCTCGTGGGCGAGGTGACCTGGGTCGGCGATCTCCTGAGCTGGGGCTCGCTCCTCGTGATGCTCGTCGTCTCGGTCTTCTTGATGATCCCCGTGGCTTCGGCCATCACCTCCATGTTTCTCGACGAGGTGGCCATCGCGGTGGAGGAGAAGCACTACCCCGAGATGGGAATCCCGCCCCGCACGCCGTTCTGGGACGGGGTGCGCGACACGTTGAGCTTCCTCGGGGTCCTCATCGGGCTCAACCTCGCCGCCCTCATCGCCTACGCGCTCTTCCCGCCCGGCGCGCCCTTCATGTTCATCGCGCTCAACGGCTACCTCTTGGGCCGGGAATACTTCACCGTGGCCGCCATGCGGCACCTGGGCCGCGCGGGCGCACAGGCACTCCGGCGCGAACATGCCGGCACGGTCTGGGTGGCGGGCTGCCTCATGGCGCTGCCGCTCACCTTCCCGCTGGTGAACCTCGTGATCCCCATCCTCGGCGCGGCCACCTTCACCCACATCTACCACCGCCTCGCCCGCTAGGCCCTGGGGGCCTGCAGCCGAGATCCCGGCCTCAGAGATCGGGCGTCGACATGCGGTTGAACCAGTCGATGTCCTCGATGGTGATGATGCCGGAGACGATGATGCCCGCGATGATCGCCCAGAGCACGAAGGCCACGCCCGTCGTGATCAGGAAGCGCTTCTTGAGCTGCGGGTTCGTGGGGCTTCCGGCATGGGTGCCGGGGACGATCTCGCCCACGTCGCCTTGCGTTTCGAGCCGGATCGGCAGCACGCAGAGCAGCGTCAGGAACCAGATGACGGCGTAGAGCACGATGGCGGATGTGATGCCCATGAGCGGCGGTCCTTTCACGTGGTGCGAGGGCGGGATGCCTCCGGCGGCCCTCCGGGGGAGGTACGGGGCACAAAGAAGACAGGCAATGCGACCCGGTGGTCAGACCTGTTCGAGTTCGACGAGCGTGCCCTGGAAGTCCTTGGGGTGGAGGAAGAGGACGGGTTTGCCGTGGGCGCCGATCTTGGGCTCCCCGTCGCCGAGCACGCGGGCCCCTTCGGCCTTCAGGTGGTCGCGGGCGGCGAGGATGTCTTCGACCTCGTAGCAGACATGGTGAATGCCGCCGGACGGGTTCTTGTCGAGGAAGCCCTGGATCGGGGAGCCCTCGCCCAGCGGGTAAAGCAGCTCGATCTTGGTGTTGGGCAGCTCGATGAAGACCACCGTGACACCGTGATCCGGCTCGTCCTGCGGCGCGCCGACCTGGGCGCCGAGCATCGTGCGGTACTGCGCCGCGGCGGCCGCGAGATCCGGGACGGCGATGGCCACGTGGTTGAGGCGTCCGATCATGTCTTTCATTTCCTTTCTTCCGCGATGAGCACCGTCGTTAAGGCGCCGTTAGGCCTCTTGGCCGAAACATGTCGGTCATAGGCGGCTGTGCGACGGAGGAACAGATGGAAGAGATGGACCGCTACATGAAAGCGCAGGAGCCCACGGCGCTGCGCCCGCTTCTCGGGCAGACCGTGCTCGCCGTGGAAGACAGCCGCTTTGCCTGCGAGGCGATCCGGCTTGTCTGCCTGCGGTCGGGGGCGCGGATCCGACGGGCCGACAGCCTCAGCGCCGCGCGCCGGCACCTGAGCGTCTACCGCCCCAGCGTCGTGATCGTGGATATCGGCCTGCCGGACGGCTCCGGCGCCGAGCTGATCGAAGAGGTGGCGCGCGCCGTACCACGGGTGCCGGTGCTGCTGGCCACGTCCGGCGATGACAGCCAGTCCGAGGCCGCGATCGCCGCGGGGGCCGATGCCTTCCTCGCCAAGCCCGTGGCCTCGATCGGGGCCTTCCAGGCCGCCGTGCTCGCGCATCTGCCGCCCGAGGCGCAGCCGCGGGGCCCGCGCGCGATGAACGATGATCCCGTCACCGCGGACACCATCGCCTATTACGACGATCTCGATCACGCGCTCGATGCGCTCTCTGCCGGGGAGGCGGGCTATGTGGGGCAGTTCCTCGCGGGCGTGGCGCGGCAGGTGGGAGACAGCGAACTCGAGATCCTCGCGCAGCGGCTTTCGGCCGCGCCGGACAGCGCGCAGATCGCGGCCCGGCTCGAAGGGATGCTCTCCCAGCGGATGGGCGCGCGCGTGGCGGTCTGAGCTTTGGCCTTCGCGTAGGCAATGGCTGGGCGCGGGCGGTCGCCGGTCAGTGCTTTGGCGACCGTCTTGAGCTGGTCTTCGGGCGTCGCGCACCGCGCAAGGCGGGCACCTTTATTCCCCCGCCATCCCACAAAGCCGCCACAATCCGGGGCTAGCGCTGGGACGTTTCTTGCAGGGGTGCGCCATGCTCGCCAATATCTCGATCCGGCTCAGCAATGCCCGCGTGTCACGCGCGGTGGATTGGGCCGTGCTGTCGGTGGGCGCGCTCATGCTCGCGGTGGCGATCGTCGGCAGCGTCGTCTCCGGCCCCGCCACATCTGCCGACACCGCCCAGGCTGAGCGGCCCGGGGTGACGCGCTCCGCCCTCTGAGGGCTCGGCGCTAGTCCGGCTCCACCACGCGCAGCGAGAGCTCGCGGAGCTGCTCGTTCGTGGGATCGGACGGCGCATCCATCATCAGATCTTCGGCGCGCTGGTTCATCGGGAACATGATGACCTCGCGGATATTCTCCTGGTCGGCCAGCAGCATCACGATCCGGTCGATGCCCGCCGCGCAGCCGCCATGGGGCGGCGCGCCGTATTGGAACGCGTTGACCATGCCTCCGAAGCGCTTCTTCACTTCCTCGGGACCGTAGCCCGCCAGCTCGAAGGCCTTGAACATGATCTCGGGCTTGTGGTTCCGGATCGCGCCGGAGACGAGCTCGTAGCCGTTGCAGGCGAGGTCGTACTGGAAGCCTTTGACCTCCAGCGGGTCGCCATTCAGCGCGTCCATCCCGCCTTGAGGCATGGAGAAGGGGTTGTGCTCGAAATCGAGCGCGCCGGTTTCCTCGTCGCGCTCGTAGATCGGGAAATCGACGATCCACGCGAAGGCGAAACGGTCCTGATCCGTGAGGCCCAGCTCATCGCCGATGACGGTGCGCGCCTTGCCTGCGACCCGCTCGAAGCTCGCAGGCTTGCCGCCGAGGAAGAACGCCGCATCGCCCACGCCGAGGCCGAGCTGCTGGCGGATGGCCTCTGTTCGCTCGGGGCCGATGTTCTTCGCCAGCGGCCCCGCGGCCTCCATCCCTTCCCCCTGGTCACGCCAGAAGATGTAGCCCATCCCCGGCAGCCCTTCCTTCTGGGCGAAGGCGTTCATGCGGTCGCAAAACTTGCGGGAGCCGCCGCCGGGCGCCGGGATGGCGCGGATCTGGGTGCCGTCCTGCTCCAGGAGCTTGGCAAAGATGGCGAAGCCCGAGCCCGCGAAGTGCTCGGACACGACCTGCATTTTGATCGGGTTGCGCAAGTCGGGCTTGTCGGTGCCGTACCAGAGCGCTGCGTCGCGGTAGCTGATTTGCTCCCACGTCTCCGGCGCATCGACCTTGCGACCGCCGCCGAACTCCTCGAAGACGCCCGCGATAACGGGCGAGACCGTGTCAAAGACGTCTTGCTGCTCGACAAAGCTCATCTCCATGTCGAGCTGGTAGAAGTCGGTGGGCGAGCGATCGGCGCGCGGGTCCTCGTCGCGAAAGCACGGCGCGATCTGGAAGTACTTGTCGAAGCCCGACACCATGATGAGCTGCTTGAATTGCTGCGGGGCCTGCGGCAGCGCGTAGAACTTGCCCGGATGAAGCCGCGACGGCACGAGGAAGTCCCGCGCGCCCTCGGGCGAGGAGGCCGTTATGATCGGCGTCTGGTACTCGCGGAAGCCGATATCCCACATGCGCTTGCGGATCGAGGTCACCACGTCCGAGCGCAGCACCATGTTCTTCTGCATCTGCTCGCGGCGCAGATCGAGGTAGCGGTACCGCAACCGCGTCTCTTCCGGGTATTCCTGATCCCCGAAGACCTGCAAAGGCAGCTCGCCCTCGATCCCGCCGAGGACTTCCAAGTCACGAATGAAGACCTCCACCTCGCCGGTGGGCAGCTTCGGGTTCACGAGCTCCGGATCGCGGGCCTTCACCGTCCCGTCGATCCGGATGCACCATTCCGCGCGCAGCTTCTCCACCTCGGCAAAGACCGGGCTGTCGGGATCGCAGAGCACCTGCGTCACCCCGTAATGGTCGCGCAGGTCGATGAAGATCACTCCGCCATGGTCGCGCCGCCGGTTGACCCAGCCCGAAAGCCGGATCTCGGTGCCCACATCAGAGCCGCGAAGGTCGGCACAGGTATGGCTGCGATAGGCGTGCATGGGGGGTCTCTCCTCGGGAAAACGTCGCGCCGATACACTGGACAGGGGCCGCGAAGTCAACCCGGCGCAGGGCGAATTGGCCCTGCGCGCGCGCTTTCCGTCGAAGAGAGGCGAGCGGGACGCAGCGCGCCCCGCGCGGTCGGTTATTCGGCCGCGATGCGCACCGGTTCGAGATCGAGGAGCGAGGGGCTCAGGAACTCCACCGTCGCCACCCCGTCCGGGAAGCGCCGCGTGCGCGCCGGCGCGCCGGGGAAGCCGATGACCGTGAGACCCGCCGCCTGCGCGGCCTCGGCGCTCTCGGGCGTGTCCTCGATGCAAAGCACATCGCCGGGATCGACGCCCAGCGTCTCCATGGCGTGCTGGTAGATGTCGGGCGCGGGCTTCGGGTTCTCGATGAAGCGGCGCTCGCCGATATAGTCGAAATCCGAGGACCGCACCGCGCCGCGCAGCCCCATGAGCACCGTCTGGACCTGGATCCCGCTCGTGGAAGTCACGAAGGCCCGCAGCATGCCGCGCTGGCCCGCGGCGGCCAGGAGCTCGCGCACACCGGGGCGCGCGGGCGTGCCATGATCGTTGAGCAGCGCCTGGAATTGCGCCTGCTTGGCGGCGTAGAGCGCATCGATATCCACGTCATCGCGCGCGCCCTTGGCCTCCGCCACCCGGGCGATCCGCGCCCGCCCGCCCTGCTGAAGCAGCAGGTCGGCGTAGTGCTCCGGCGTCAGCACCCAGTCGAGCCCGGCCTCGGCAAAGGCCCGGTTGAAGGCTTGCCGTTGCAAATCAGAGGTTTCCGACAGAACTCCGATAGAGCCGAGAAAAAGCGCGGTGTGGGGCATGAAGCATCTCCCAAAGTGGTGCGGACCGGGCGTTTGAGCCGGGAGCGCCGCTCCCGTGCACGCAAGGGTAGTGTGCGCGCGCAGCAAAGCCACTCCGCGCCCGTGAAAAGCCGGGCGAAAGCGCCTTGCGCCGCCCGTGCCCATCCCTATAACGCCGACAATTTGCTTGCCCGGGGGAGCCTCACGATGCCGAAACGGACCGATATCCAGTCCATCATGATCATCGGCGCGGGCCCCATCGTCATCGGCCAGGCCTGCGAATTCGACTATTCCGGCGCCCAGGCGTGCAAGGCGCTCCGCGAGGAGGGCTACCGCGTCATCCTCGTCAATTCGAACCCGGCCACGATCATGACAGACCCAGGGCTGGCCGACGCCACCTATATCGAGCCCATCACGCCCGAGGTCGTGGCCAAGATCATCGAGAAGGAGCGCCCCGACGCGCTTTTGCCCACCATGGGCGGGCAAACCGGCCTCAACACCTCGCTCGCGCTCGAGGAAATGGGCGTGCTGGAGAAATTCGGCGTGGAGATGATCGGCGCCAAGCGCCCGGCCATCGAGATGGCCGAGGACAGGAAGCTCTTCCGCGAAGCGATGGACCGGATCGGCCTCGAAAACCCGCGCGCCACCATCGCCAACACGATGGAGGAATGCATGGCCGCGCTGGAGGTTATTGGCCTCCCCGCCATCATCCGCCCGGCTTTCACCCTCGGCGGCACCGGCGGCGGCGTGGCCTACAACCGGGAAGACTACGAATATTATTGCCGCTCGGGCCTCGACGCCTCCCCGGTGAACCAGATCCTCATCGACGAGAGCCTCTTGGGCTGGAAGGAATACGAGATGGAGGTGGTGCGCGACCGCGCCGACAACGCCATCATCGTCTGCTCCATCGAGAATGTGGACCCGATGGGCGTCCATACCGGCGACTCGATCACCGTGGCCCCCGCACTCACACTCACCGACAAGGAATACCAGATCATGCGCAACGGCTCGATCGCCGTCCTGCGCGAGATCGGCGTGGAGACCGGCGGCAGTAACGTGCAATGGGCGGTGAACCCCGCCGACGGGCGCATGGTCGTCATCGAGATGAACCCCCGCGTGTCGCGGTCCTCGGCGCTGGCCTCCAAGGCCACCGGCTTCCCCATTGCCAAGATCGCGGCGAAGCTTGCCGTGGGCTACACCTTGGATGAGCTCGACAACGACATCACGAAGGTCACGCCCGCGAGCTTCGAGCCCACCATCGACTACGTGGTGACGAAGATCCCCAAATTCGCGTTCGAGAAGTTCCCGGGCGCGGAGCCGCTCCTTTCGACCGCGATGAAAAGCGTGGGCGAAGCCATGTCCATCGGGCGCACCTTCCATGAAAGCGTGCAAAAGGCGCTGGCCTCCATGGAATCGGGCCTCACGGGCTTTGACGATTACATCCCCGCCGAGATCCCCGCCGACCGGCTGACCCGCCGTGAGGGCGTACTCTACGGCGAGAGCCCGGAGGTCCAGCAGACCATCGACAAGGTCATCACGCGCGACCTCGCGCTGCAGACGCCCGACCGGCTGCGCCTCATCGCGCAGGCCATGCGCTTTGGCTTCTCCGACGAGGAGATCCAGGACATCACGAGCTTCGACCCGTGGTTCCTCGCCCGGATCCGCGAGATCGTGGCCGCCGAGGCGGAGATCATCGACGGAGGCCTGCCCGGCGACGCCACGGGCCTGCGCCGGCTCAAGATGATGGGCTTTTCCGATGCCCGCCTCGCCACGCTCTCCGGCGAAACGGAGGCAGGTGTGCGCAACGCGCGGATCGGCCAGGGCGTCACGGCTGTCTTCAAGCGTATCGACACCTGCGCGGCCGAGTTCGAGGCACAGACCCCTTACATGTATTCCACCCACGAGACCCCCGTCATGGGCGAGGTGGAATGCGAAGCGCGGCCCAGCGAGGCCAAGAAGGTCGTCATTCTCGGCGGCGGCCCCAACCGCATCGGCCAGGGCATCGAGTTCGACTATTGCTGCTGCCACGCCTGCTTCGCGCTGACCGAGCAGGGCTACGAGACCATCATGGTCAACTGCAACCCGGAGACCGTGTCGACGGACTACGACACCTCCGACCGCCTCTATTTCGAGCCGCTCACCTTCGAGCACGTCATGGAGATCCTGCGCGTGGAGCAGGAGGCCGGCACCCTCCACGGTGTCATCGTCCAGTTCGGCGGGCAGACGCCCCTGAAGCTCGCCAATGCGCTCGAGGCCGCGGGCATCCCCATACTCGGCACCACGCCCGACGCCATCGACCTCGCCGAGGATCGCGAGCGCTTCCAGGCGCTCGTGACAAAGCTCGACCTCAAGCAACCGAAGAACGGCATCGCCCACACCGATGCCGAGGCCCTCGAGATCGCAGCCGAGATCGGCTTCCCCCTCGTCATCCGCCCCTCCTACGTACTGGGCGGGCGGGCCATGGAGATCGTCCGAGATCAGGCCGGGCTCGAGCGCTATATCTCCGAGGCCGTCGTCGTGTCGGGCGACAGCCCCGTCCTCCTCGACAGCTACCTCGACGGCGCCATCGAGCTCGACGTCGACGCGCTCTCCGACGGTGAGGACGTCCACATCGCGGGCATCATGCAGCACATCGAGGAGGCGGGCGTCCATTCCGGTGACAGCGCCTGCTCGCTCCCGCCCTACTCGCTCCCGCAGGACATCATCGAGGAGGTCGAGCGCCAGGCCTGCTCGCTGGCCGTGGCCCTCAACGTCCGCGGCCTTATGAACGTGCAATTCGCGGTGAAAGACGGCGAGATCTATCTCATCGAGGTCAATCCCCGCGCCTCCCGCACCGTGCCCTTCGTGGCCAAGGCCGTGGGCTCCCCCATCGCCGCCATCGCCGCGCGGATCATGGCGGGCGAGAAGCTCGGCACCTTTGACCTCGTGGACCCCAACATCCCGAGCTTCGCCGTCAAGGAGGCCGTCCTCCCCTTCGCCCGCTTCCCGGGCGTCGACACGCTGCTCGGCCCCGAGATGCGCTCCACCGGCGAAGTCATGGGCTCGGACGCCAGCTTCCACCGCGCCTTCCTCAAGGCGCAGATGGGCGCGGGCGTGACGCTGCCCGAAGGCGGCCGCGTCTTCCTCTCCATCAAGGAGGCCGACAAGACGGAGGTCCTCATCGACACCGCGCAGACCCTCGTAGATCTCGGCTTCGAGATCATCGCCACCCGCGGCACGACCGCCTTCCTCGAGGCCCACGGCATCGCCTCCGAAGTGGTCAACAAGGTCTACGAAGGCCGCCCCAACATCGTGGACACAATGAAAGACGGCCGCATCGCGCTCGTCATGAACACCACCGAGGGCGCGCAGGCGGTGGAGGACTCGCGGAGTATGCGCAACGTCGCCCTCATGGACCGCATCCCCTACTACACGACACTGGCCGCCAGCCACGCCGCCGCGAAGGCCATGGCGGCGGGGCGTGAGGGGGATCTTGCAGTTGAGCGATTGCAACACTAGATCTTGCAACTTGTTACCTGTCATCAGCTAAACTTGGCGTTGGGCGTCTAGTTGTGCATAGTCGTAGAAAAGAAGCGGGAGTTCTGCATGTCTGAGCATCTGAAAGAGTTGGTCGAACGAGCAAAGCGGGTCCGTATGACTTCGCCCGAGCGTCAGGCTCAACGCGTTAGTTTTGCGTTCGGCACCGCCAACATTGAGAACGAAGATGTTACGCGAGAGATGGTGGAAGAAGTTGTTAGAAAGTTGGAACGAGAAGGGTAGTGTCAGAGCGTAAGAGCGTAGCGGCAGAACCGCCTCTGATCTCGGACCCGCGTAGGCTGGCTGAAGCGGAAGCCAGCAATGCAGTTGCGCAGTATGACTGGGCTCTTGAGGAAGCACAGCGATGGATTGATGCTGGCAAGCCGAACCTTCGCATTTCAATGCTACTTGAGCTTCACAGAAAGGCGCTCCAAGGCATCGATAGGTACGCAGGCAACTTCCGTCCAGATAGCGTAAGAATTGAAGGCAGCAGCCATGACCCGATTCCTGGTGCCGAGGTCCCAAGCCAGGTCGAGGAGTTGTTTGAGCACCTTAAGGATAACTGGGAACGCAAAACCGCTACATATCTATCTGCTTACGCGATGTGGCGGTTGAACTGGATCCACCCTTTCGCTGACGGAAATGGTAGGACCTCACGTATGCTTTCCTATATGATACTCTGCGCAAGGAGCGGGTTCATCTTTCCCGGCGTGAAATCAATTCCTGAACAAATATCGGAAAACAAAACACCGTATTACCGAGCGCTGGAGGCTGCAGATCACGCTTGGCTGCAAGACCAGAAAGTAGACGTCTCCAAGATGACACAGCTTATGGAAGACTACCTTAGCAACCAGCTTGTTACGATGGCGGAGACTGCGACGGGTAAGACGTTTAATGGCCACGAAAGCGGACAGCAAAAGCGTGGCATAGAAAGGCATGCGGTATTGGTAGCACTTATAGTCGGGCTGCTCGTTACAGCCGCTACCATCGCCGCCGCCTTAATATGAACGAGCCTCTTCAGTTCACGCTTTCCTATCTCTACCTCGCGTCGGCCCATGCCTCTACAGTAGCGACTTCGAGGGACCAAAATGTCCCTGCCCCATCTTCCCTAGAAGTTTCACGACGCCCGCTTCTCAGGTGGCCTTACACGCGTGGGCTGTTGGTCAAGCGCGTCTCGTAGCAGTCCTCGCTCCGAGCGCGAACCGCATACAAGTGTAAGTTCAATTTGACCGTGCCGACGAGATCATACGCTAAATATCAAGTGCTCAGGATGGCTGAGGCTCGTGTCGCCTCGCTTAGTCCAAATTAGGTAGGCCAACTACCCGACGGTAGCGGTTGTTAACACATGTCCCAAACGCACTTTCATTCCGAAATGTGTCACCCCCCCCCTCACTTCCTGATCACCGATCTCACCTCCTCGTCGAGCGTTCGCTTGGGCTCGAGCACCTCCCAGGCGCACATGGGGCCGTCGATGAACTTGGCGAGGCGAGCGTGCATGAAGCTGCGCAGCACCTTGTTCATCCTGGGCTGGTAGCCCGGCCCCATGGATTTGAAGAACCGCACGACGTCCGCGTCGACGCGGATCGTCATCCGCACGGTCTTCGTGTCGCGGTCCTCGCCCTGCCAGATCTCGAACCACTCCCGCGGGAAGGTCTCGTTGAAGTTGAACGTGTCGTGGAGGTCGTATTCCAGCTGCCGCATCCCCTCGAGGGACCGCATCCAGGAGACGCGCTCCTTGATCGTCATGTCCCCGGGGTGCTTGGCCCACAGCGGGGCGACGGATCTCTTGCGGGCCATGGGTGTCTTCCTCCGGCATCTGCGTGTGGCGGAGGGTCACGCTAGGGGCCAAAGGTAAACGGCGTCCGAGCCCTGCGCGCGTATGTACAGGTTGTGTACGGGTTGTGCACGGGGTGTGCCCCCGCTGGACGGCCCCTTTTGGGAGGGGTAAACGATGCGGACGCAGGGAGCCCACATGTACCAGCCAGCCATCACCGGGTCGGGGGTGTTCACGCCCGCAAACGTCATCACGAACGACGAATTGGTCGCGGCCTTCAACGCCTATGCCGACAAGGAGAACGCGCGGCATGCGGAGGCGATCGCGGCCGGGGAGAGGGCGCCCGTGCCCCACTCCTCCGCGGAGTTCATCCTCGCCGCGAGCGGGATCGAGCGGCGCTATGTGCTTGATAAATCGGGCATTCTCGATCCCGACGTCATGCATCCCCTGCTCGCGCCCCGCCCCGACGAGGCGCCCTCGCAGATGGCGGAAATGGGCGTCGACGCGGCGCGGGAGGCGCTCGATCAGGCGCAGGTCGCCCCCGAAGACATCGATTGCATCCTCTGTGCCGCCTCCAACCACGAGCGCGCCTACCCCGCGATCGCCGTGGAAATTCAAGACCTTCTGGGCGCCGGCGGCTTCGCCTACGACATGAACGTGGCCTGTTCCTCGGCCACATTCGGGCTCCAATCTGCAGCTGACATGATCCGCACGGGCAGCGTCCGCAAGGCGCTCGTCATCTGCCCCGAGATCTGCTCCGCCCATCTCGAATGGCGCGACCGCGATTGTCACTTCATCTTCGGCGACGTCGCAACGGCCCTCGTCCTCGAGCGCGCGGACGACGCCGCTGACCGCCCGAAATTCCTCGTGATATCGACGCGCTGCGCGACGCAGTTCTCCAACAACATCCGCAACAATGCAGGCTACCTGCGTCGCGCCCACGGCCAGATGGAAGACCGGCGCGACATGCAATTCATGCAGAACGGGAGAAAGGTCTTCAAGGAGGTCCTGCCCCTCGTCTCGAAGCACATCGCCGACCACCTCGCCGACGAAGGCATTGAAAACAAGGCGCTCAAGCGCCTCTGGCTCCACCAGGCCAACAAGACCATGAACGATTACATCGGCAAGCGCGTGCTCGGCCGCGACCCAGAGCTCGGCGAGCAGCCCAACATCCTGCAGGACTACGCCAACACGTCCTCGGCGGGCTCCGTCATCGCCTTCGCGAAGTACTCAAGTGACCTCGCCCCAGGCGATACCGGTCTCCTGTGCTCCTTTGGCGCCGGCTATTCCGTGGGCTCCGCGATCCTGCAGCGCGCCTGACACGAGGCAGCAGGGAACACCCCCCGCTTCTTTGTGCCCCGTACCTCCGCCGGAGGCCTCCCGACCTCACCCCGCGCGCGGACCTCTGAAGGAGGGCGCCCCCGAGCGCAGCGAGGCCACCGAAGGTTCAAGCCCGCAGGGCGCAGAAGGGAGGCGGGTGGGCCCATGCGCTGACCGGGGCGCAGGCGCTCCTCAGGAGGTCGCCTTCGACACCCGCGCATGGACCTCCGCCGCGCTTTCCACGCGCTCGGAATAGCGGTCCGTGAGCATCCCGCTCCGCCCCCGCGTCATCACCGTGAACCGCGCCAATTCCTCCATCACGTCCACGATCCGGTTATAGAGCGGCCCGGGCTTCATGCGGCCGTTCTCGAATTCGAGCCAGGCCTTCGGGACGGAGCTCTGGTTCGGGATCGTGATCATCCGCATCCAGCGCCCGAGGATGCGCATCTGGTTCACCGCGTTGAAGCTCTGGGAGCCGCCCGAGACCTGCATGAGGGCCAGCGTCTTGCCTTGCGTGGGACGGATCCCACCGATCGCCGAAAGCGGGATCCAATCGGTCTGCGTTTTCATGATCCCCGTCATCGCGCCGTGGCGCTCGGGGGAGGACCACACCATCCCTTCGGACCAGAGCGCGAGTTCGCGCAGCTCTGCCACCTTCTCGTGCTTTTCCTCGAGCGGGTTGGCCGGATCCCCGGGGAGCGGCAGGCCGGTCGGGTTGAAAAAGCGGGTCTCACAGCCCAAGGCGCGCAGCACGCGCGCACCTTCCTCCGCCGTCCCGCGCGAATAGCTTTGCTCGCGAAGGGAGCCATAAAGGAGAAGGATCCGCGGCGCGTGCCCGTCATCCCCGGGGCCCGCGAGCGCGCCGATGTCGAGCGGGCGCAGCTGGCCCTCCGCGAGGTTCGGCATGTCAGAGATGTCCAAGTTGCCCGTCTCCCCCTGTGTCTTCGGCCCGCTTAGCGGCGGCGCCGGGCGATGTCATGGAGAAAGCGCCCGCGCCCCTTGCAGCCCTCTGCCGCGCAGGGCATGTCCCGCGCCCATGGCGAAGCTCTACTTCCACTACTCGACGATGAACGCGGGGAAATCCACGCTGCTCCTGCAGGCCTCCCACAATTACGTGGAGCGGGGCATGGCGACCTACCTGCTCACGGCCAATTTCGATGACCGCGCGGGCGCGGGCCATATCGGGAGCCGCATCGGGATCGGCGCGGAGGCGGATATCTATACACGCGACGAAGATCTCTTCGCCAAGATCGCCGCCCGGCTGGCCCAGGGGCCCTGCCACTGTGTCTTCGTGGACGAGGCGCAATGGCTCTCGCGCGACCAGGTCTGGCAGCTCGCGCGGGCGGTGGACGATCTCGGCGTGCCGATCATGTGCTACGGGCTCCGCGTCGATTTCCGGGGCGAGCTTTTTCCGGGCTCCGCAGCACTTCTGGCCATCGCGGACGAGATGCGCGAGGTGCGCACGATCTGCCATTGCGGGAAGAAGGCCACGATGGTGGTGCGCCTCGGCCCGGACGGCAAGGCGCTCAAGGACGGGCCGCAGGTGCAGGTGGGCGGCAACGAGACCTATGTCAGCCTCTGCCGCCGCCATTTTCGCGAGGCGATGGGGGAGTAAGGCCGGTCGCAGGGGCTTGGCCCCGCCGTTTGCAGATCGCGGAAAAGCCGCACCTGCGGGGCTCGAACACAGCGCGTTCGCAGGCGCGTGTCACACCGGGTTGGGGAGCGCCTCTCCGGCGAGGAAGGCGCGCACGTTCTCCACCGCCATCAGCCCCATGGAGAGCCGCACCTCGAGCGCCGCTGTGCCGAGATGGGGCAGAAGCACGACCGTCTCGAGGGCCGCGAGGGCGTCCGGCACCTTCGGCTCATGCTCGTAGACATCGAGCCCGGCGCCGGCGATGCGGCCCGCTTCCAGCGCCTCGATCAGCGCGGCTTCGTCCACAACGTCACCCCGCGCGATGTTCACGAGGTGGGCATGGGGTCTCATGGCCGCGAGCGCGCTCGCGTCGATGAGGTGCCGTGTCTCCGCGCCCCCCGGCACCGCCAGCACCACGACGTCCGCCGCCGCGAGGCAGGCCGAGAGCGTCTCCATCTGCCGGGCCGGCACCTCGGTCTCCTTGGGCGAGCGGTTGTAGAAGACGACATCCATGCCAAAGCCCGCGTGGCAGCGCTTGGCGATCGCCTGCCCGATCCGCCCCATCCCCACGATGCCCACCGTCTTGCCGGACATGTGGAGCCCGAGCATCTGCGTGGGGTGCCAGCCGACCCAGCGCCCGGCGCGCACGAGCCGCTCTCCCTCGCCCGCGCGGCGGCAGGTCATCAGCATCAGCATGAGCGCGATATCGGCGGTGGCCTCCGTCACCGCGCCGGGCGTGTTGGTGACGGCGATGCCCGCGGCCTTGGCGGCGGCGACGTCGATATGGTTGTAGCCCACGCCGAAATTCGCCAGGAGCTTGCCCCGCCCTTCCATCATGGTCGCGCTGCACGCGTCGCCCAGCGTGGGGATGATCGCGTCATACATCCACATCGCCGCGCGCAGCTCCCGCGCGCTCATGGGCGCGTTCGTCTCCCGCATCTCCACCTCGCCCAGCGCCTCCGCCGCGGCGAGCACACCCGCGGGCATGGGCCGCGTGATGAGGATCTTGGCCATCAGTACATGCGCCCGCCGAGCGGCACGTCGTCCGCCACGGCGAGATCGGGGGCCAGCAGCACCACCTCGCCATCCGCATCCGGCACGCCCAGCACGAGGATCTCGGACATGAATTTGCCGATCTGGCGCGGCGGGAAATTCACCACCGCCACCACGCGGCGCCCCACCAGCGCCTCGGGCGTGTAGTGCCGCGTGAGCTGGGCCGAGGATTTCCGCTCCCCGATCTCGGGCCCGAAATCCACCCACACCTTGATGGCGGGCTTCCGGGCCTCCGGGAACGGCTCGGCACGGACGACGCGGCCCACGCGGATGTCGACCTTGGCGAAATCCTCGAAGCTGATCTCCTCAGTCACGGCTGAGCTCCCGCGAGCGCTCCGTCGCAGCCCGCACCGTCCCGCGGATGAGCGCGGGCAGTTCGCCCATGAGCACCTCGAGACCCGCCTGCGTCGTGCCGTTCGGGCTCGTCACGTTGATCCGCAGTTGCTCGGGCGTCTCATCGCCCAGCGCCAACTGGCCCGCGCCCGCCACGGTGGCGGTGGCGAGTTCCATGGCGAGCTCGGGTGCAAGGCCCTGCGACTGGCCCGCCGCGGCCATGCATTCGATCATGTGAAAGACATAGGCCGGGCCCGAGCCAGACAGACCCGTGACCGCATCCATCTGGCCCTCGTGATCGAGCCGCACGGTTTTGCCGATGGCCGACAAGAGCGCCTCGGCGAGGTCCATATGGGCCGCGGTGCTGGTCCGCGAGCCCACGAGCGCCGTGATCCCCTGCCCGATCGCCGCTGGCGTGTTGGGCATGGCGCGGATTACGGGCGCCTCGGCGCTCAAAAGGCGCGCATAGGTCTCGAGCGAGGTGCCGGCGGCCACGGAGAGAAAGAGCGTCTCGCCACCGACATGGTTCGCGAGCGCGGGCAGCGCTTTCTCCATCATCTGCGGCTTCACGGCGATGATGACGACGGCCGGGGCCTCCGGGAGCGGCGCGTTCACGTGGACCCCGGTGCCCAGCACCCAGTCCGACGGCGCGGGGTCCTGCACCCAGATGGCCTCGGGGGAAAGACCCCCCTTTAGCCAGCCCGCGAGCATGGCCGAGCCCATCTTCCCGCAGCCCAGCATGACGAGGCCACGGGTCTCGATCTCTGAAATGTCCATGCGCCCTCCCTAGTGGAGGTGGACGTTAGGCCCGGCCATAGGCCTCCGCAATAGCGACTTGCATGGCTTCGTCGAGGTCGCGCTCGCCCCAAGTGACGAGCTGGAAGGCGGGGTAGTACCGCTCGGCTGAAAGGACCGCGGCGGAGATCATGGTGTCGATCTGGTCCGGCGTGGCCATCTGCCCGCCCGACAGGATGAGCCCGTAGCGATAGACCATGAGCTTCTGCTGCTGCCAGTAGGTGAAAGCGCCGGCCCAGCAATTGTCGTTGACCCGGTTCAGCGCGGCGTTGAGCGCGTCGATGCGGTCTTCGGGCGGCTCCATGTCGAAGGTGCAGATGAGGCGCAACGTCTGGTCATAGGCCGACCAAGCCAGCGTGATGGAATAGGTGCGCCACTGCCCCTCCACGGCCATCGCGATCTGCTCGTCGGAGATGCGGTCAAATTCCCAGTCCTGATGCTCGGCGATGTGCTCGACGATGTCGATCGGGTGGAGGTCTTCGATCTCGTGGAAGGTCTCGGAAATTGCCATGGCGTGCCCCCTTCTCGGGTCTGTAGAGGCGGAGCGTGACAGCGCCCCACCGCTTGGTGGCTGCTCTAGGGGGTGTGGGAGACCCCATCCCCCATACTGAATATGGTGGGCGGGGCAATCGAATGTGTAAAGCTAAATCTCGCGGGAATACGCAGTAAGTTGTGGATGAGTGGGATTACGCCTCAAAATGTCCTGCAATCTCATTCCCAATCCGCGCAAACCCATTTCCACGCCGCCACGGCCACGGGACATAGAAAAGCAAATGGCGCGGGCCGGTCCGCCACGCGCCAGAAATCCCCCACCGGGAATTTGCCAAATGCATCAGAGAGAGGGCCGGGCCCTATTTGGCTTCGAGCACCTCGATGCGGGCTTTAAGCGCCTCGTTCTCCTCGCGCGCCTTCTGCGCCATGGCGCGCACCGCGTCGAACTCTTCGCGGGTCACGAGGTCCCGGTCCGCGAGAAACCGGTCGACCCAGCTCTTCATCGCCGTCTCCGCCTCCTCGCGCGCGCCTTGGGCCACGCCCATGGCATTCGTCATGAGTTGGCTGAGATCGTCCATCACCTTGTTGCGGGTCTGCATGTCATGTCTCCGTTGTTTGCCTCCTATATGGGCCGCGCCTGCGGGGGGCTCAATGGTTGACTTGCCGCGCGCGGCACGCACAAGGAGCCCATGGTCCTTGCCCTGCCCTTCCCGGAGATCGGCCCGGAGATCTTTTCGCTCGAGGTCTTCGGCCGGAGCTTCGCGCTGCGCTGGTATGCCATGGCCTATATCGCCGGAATTCTCATTGCGTGGTGGATGGCCGCGCGGGCCGTGCGCAACGCGCGGCTTTGGTCCGGCCCGGCGCCGGCCTCCTCCGAGCAGATCGCCGACCTCATCACCTGGGTGATCATCGGCATCATCGCGGGCGGGCGCCTTGGCTTCGTGCTCTTCTACGAGCCGGCCTACTATCTCGCCAATCCGCTGGAAATCCCGGCCATCTGGCAGGGCGGCATGTCCTTCCATGGCGGCTTTCTCGGCGTGGCGGTGGCCGCATTCCTTTACCTGCGGTCCCAGGGTATCCCGCTCCTGCCGCTCGCGGATCTCATGGCCTATGCCACCCCGCCCGCCCTCGCGCTCGGGCGGGTCTCGAATTTTATCAATGCCGAGCTTTGGGGCCGCCCCACTGATGTGCCCTGGGGGGTGATCTTCCCGGGCGCTGCGGCGCAGGATTGCCCGGGCCCGGTGGGTATCGGGGCCGAAGGGCTCTGCGCGCGCCATCCCTCGCAGCTCTACGAAGCCGCGCTCGAGGGCGTGGTGCTCTGCCTCGTTCTCGTCTGGCTCGTCCATCGCCGCGGGGCCTTTGCCCGGCCGGGTCTCGCCCTCGGCGTCTTTCTCGCGGGCTACGGCGGGGCGCGGGTCTTTGTGGAGGCTTTCCGGCAGGCCGACGCGCAGTTCATCACGCCCGACAATCCCGCGGGCTGGGTCGTGGGCCTCGGCCCGGTGGGGCTCACCATGGGACAGCTTCTCTCGCTGCCCATGCTCATCCTCGGCCTCGTCTTCATTGCGCGCGCGATGCTGCGCCGGCATCCACAGCCATCTGCTTGACCCGCCCGTCAGGACGCGCCACCGTCAGCGGGTGCCATGACGATCGAAGCGCTCACATCCGACCTCCTCGCCGGAACCAAGCACGGCTTCTTCACCCGCAAGGGCGGTGCCTCCTCGGGCGTTTTCGCCGGCCTCAATTGCGGCGCGGGCTCGTCTGACCAAGCCGAGATCGTCCAGCTGAACCGCGCGCGCGTGGCCGACGCCATGGAGGTGAAGCCGAAGGCGCTGGTGACGCAGTACCAGGTCCATTCCACCGATGTCGTGACCGTCACGAGCGCGCACGATGCCCAGGAGACGGCCGACGCCATGGTCACGCGGGAGCCGGGGCTCGTGCTCGGTGTGCTGGCCGCCGATTGCCAGCCGGTGCTCTTCTCCGAGCCCGAGGCCGGGGTCATCGGCGCGGCCCATGCCGGCTGGAAAGGCGCGATGGCCGGGGTGCTCGAGGCCACCGTCGATGCCATGGTCGCCCTCGGCGCCGTCCGCGCGCGCATTCGCGCCGCCATCGGCCCCACGATCTCGCAGCGCAATTACGAGGTGGGCCCCGAATTCCTCGACCGTTTCCTCGAGGAGGACACGGAGAACCAGCGCTTCTTTGCCGGTGGCACGGGGGATCGCCTACATTTTGACCTTCCCGCCTACGGCCTCCACCGCCTGCGCGAGGCCGGCGTGGGCGAGGCGGCCTGGACGCGCCACTGCACCTATTCGGACCCCGAGCGCTTTTATTCCTACCGGCGTTCGGTGCACCTCAAGGAAGCCGATTACGGGCGGCTGATTTCCACGATCCGGCTTTAGACGTTTCCAATCTTGCCACAATCCCGCGCCAATCTTCCCTGATTTTTCACAATTGCCGCCCAATGGCAGCCGCAATGCGCCGCCACACCGGTTCCATCGAAACATTCTCCGGGGGCCGGATCATGGGACAAAGACGCTGGATGCGTGCGGTAATCGAAGAGGCCAAGGCCTCCGGCGATGAGACCGCAAAGCGGATGCCTTTTGCACGCCAGGTGCGCGCCGAGCGCCGCCTCGCCCCCAAGGACATTGTCCTGCCACGGAAAGCTGTGTTGCGCAGCGCCGGGTAGGACGCACGAGACTGTCGCCGCGAATAAGGCAGCCGCGGCGGCATGCGGGGAGACAATTCCCGTTCTAGGGGGCGATTGGCCACATCCCCAGGCCAATCGCCCCATTTTTTTGACTCAACGCCCCGCGATACGCAGCTTTGTTGCCGTAACGTGAGGCTGCCGTGGGGGCCGGGCTCACCCTGTCGATTGGGTAAGTGATGTACCGTCCCCTCGAAGCCGTTCCCTCGGCTCGCTCTCCTGAGACGTCTGCGCCCCAGCCGGGTGCGCGTGGCGATGTCTCGCGTTTTCGCTCGACCCAAAGCTTTCCCCCATCGACCGTACCAGTGGACCGGCGGCCTCATGCAGCGAGGCCTCTCATGCGCAAGTATGAGGTCGCCTTCCTCACTCCTGAAAACACCGTGCAGCACACCACGCGGCTCGCACCGGCCACGGCGCTCTACGAAGCCGCCTTCATGGCGCTGGCCCGCGGCACACTGCTCAGCGGCCGCGATGGACCCATCGCCATCGAGGACATCACGCCCGGGATGGTGCTCGCCCTGTCCGATGGTCGCGAGCGCCGCGTGCTCTGGAAAGGCTGCACGCGCATCGTCCCCGGTGCGCGCGGGCAATCGGAGGAAACGGGCCAGCTGACCCGCATCCCCGCCGAGGCCATGGGCCATGCACGCCCGTCGCACGATCTGCTCCTGGGCTTCGGCGCGCGCCTGCTGCAGCGGGGCCGGATGGTCCCGGCCCCCACGGTCATCGACGGCGAGACCGCCTTCGCGGTCCGCCCGCCGAGCCAGGTGGAGTGCTTTCACATCGCGCTGGAGGAGCACGGCGCGGTGCGGGCCAACGGCCTTGAGGTGGAGACGTTCCACCCCGGCCCGACCGCGCGCACCTTCCGACAGCCGGAAACCCGCCAGCTCTATCTCTCGCTCTTCCCGCATGTGGAGAGCCTCGACGATTTCGGCCCGCTGCACTTCGCGCGCGCCGTGGAGGATGAGGTGTTTGGCGTGAGCGCGCGCGGCTACATGGGCTAGCTTACGCGTCTTGCGCCAGCCGTGCCTCGAGCACGTCGAAGGGAACGCCCGGCTCGTCCTTCGCCCCGCGGATCACGAGGGAAGTCTTCACATGGGCCACGTTGGGCGCTGTGAGGAGATCCTCGGTCAGGAAGCTCTGAAAGGTGCTGAGGTCGGGCGCCACGCATTTCAGGATGAAATCCACCTCGCCGTTGAGCATGTGGCACTCGCGCACGAGCGGCCAGTCGCGGCAGCGCGCCTCGAAGGCGCTGAGATCGGCCTCCGCCTGCGAGGAAAGCCCCACATGGGCGAAGACCTTCACCTCGAAGCCCAACGCGCGGGCATCCACCTCGGCGTGGTAGCCGCGGATGTAGCCCGCCTCCTCGAGCGTGCGGACCCGACGCAGGCAGGGCGGCGCGGAGATCCCCACGCGGCGCGCGAGCTCCACGTTGGTCATGCGACCGTTGGCCTGCAGCTCGGACAGGATCATGCGGTCAATTTCGTCGAGGCGATGTGCGGGCATCCTACGGTCCTTTTGGCGGATTCTTATGCTGGGAACGCGCAACGCGCAAGATTGTTTCAAGCTCGCGCAACAATCTGAAATCGGGCGGGCCTTTCGACTCAGCCGCGCGGCACGTATATCTGCGGAGCCAAAGAGGAGTCAGCCCATGACCGAGCAGCGCAGAACGAAAGTCCTCATCGTCGGATCCGGCCCCGCCGGATACACGGCCGGTGTCTACGCCGCGCGTGCGATGCTGGAGCCTGTGCTGGTGCAGGGTATCGAGCCCGGCGGGCAGCTCACCACCACCACCGAGGTGGAGAATTGGCCCGGCGACACCGAGGTGCAGGGCCCCGATCTCATGGTGCGGATGGAAAAGCACGCCCGCGCCATGGGCTGCGATGTCGTCCACGACATCATCTCCTCCATCGACTTCTCGAAGCGGCCCTTCGTCTGCCAATCCGACAGCGGCACCGAATACGTGGCCGACGCGGTCATCCTCGCCACCGGCGCGCGCGCCAAGTGGCTGGGGCTCGAGAGCGAGGAAAAGTACAAGGGTTTCGGCGTCTCCGCCTGCGCGACCTGCGACGGGTTTTTCTACCGCGGGCAGGAGATCGTGGTCGTGGGCGGCGGCAACACCGCCGTGGAGGAGGCGCTTTTCCTGACGAATTTCGCCTCGAAGGTGACGCTCATCCACCGCCGCGACGAGCTCCGCGCCGAGAAGATCCTGCAGGACCGCCTCTTCAAAAATCCCAAGATCGAGCCGCTGTGGTTCAACGAGGTCGTGGAAGTCTACGGCAATGATCAACCGCTGGGCGTCGAGGGCGTGAAGGCCAAGAACGTGAAGACCGGCGAGATCACCGACATTCCCTGCAAGGGCTTCTTCGTGGCCATCGGCCACGCGCCGTCGAACGAGCTCGTGAAGGACGTGCTCGAAACGCACAAGGGCGGCTACGTCGTCACCGAACCGGACTCCACGGCCACCTCCATTCCCGGCGTCTTCGCAGCCGGCGACATCACCGATTGGCAATACCGGCAGGCGATCACCAGCGCGGGCATGGGCTGTCAGGCCGCGCTCGAGGCGGAGCGCTTCCTCGCCGAGCACGGCGTGGCCGAGCGCGAGGTCGTCACGGAGCCTCTGGGCTACGGCGCGGAGGCCCCCGCCGCCGAGTAAATCCGCCACGCCTCGAAATGGCCCAAAGTTTGTTCTTGCGTGAACAAACTTTTCGACTCATACGTTCAGCCGTGAACGTATCCGAGTGCCATGGCCACCATCTCGCCTCTCCATGAAGACCAGCTCTTCAAGCTGCTTCGACAGCTCGACACCGCGCCCGGGGCCTCCCAGCGCGCGTTGGCGGCGGCGATCGGTGTCTCGCTCGGGCGGCTCAACGGCCTTTTGAAAGAGGCCACCGACGCAGGGCTCGTCAAGATCACCGAGAGCGCGAGCCGCGACAAGCGCAAGCGCGTGGCCTATGCCCTCACGCCCCGCGGGGCGGGCGAGAAGAACCGCCTCACCGACACCTTTCTCAAGCGTAAGTTCGCCGAATACGACGCGCTCCACGCAGAACTCACGGGGACGACCTCCGGCCTTTCCCCTGCCAAACACGGAAGCAGACTGATGCAGAACAACCTCGCCCCGATCCCGGAGCTCTACGTCTCCTATGACAGCGCGCAGAAGATGAAGATGGAGGCCGCCGAGCTGACCTCCTGGGACCTCACCGCGCGGCAGATCTGCGACCTCGAGCTTCTGATGAACGGCGGCTTCAACCCGCTCAAGGGCTTCCTCTCCGAGGCCGATTACAACGGCGTCGTCGAGGACATGCGCCTCGCCGACGGTACGCTCTGGCCCATGCCAATCACCCTCGACGTCTCCGAGGCCTTCGCCGAGGGGCTCGAGATCGGCCAGGACATCGCGCTGCGCGACCCCGAGGGCGTCATCCTCGGCACCATGACCGTCACCGACCGCTGGACGCCCGACAAGGCCCGCGAGGCTGAGGCCGTCTTCGGCGCCGATGACATGGCCCATCCGGCGGTCAACTACCTGCACACCAAGGCGGGCAAGGTCTATCTGGGCGGGCCTGTCACGGGCATCCAGCAGCCGATCCACTACGATTTTCGCGCCCGCCGCGACACGCCGAACGAGCTCCGCGCCTATTTCAGGAAGCTCGGCTGGCGCCGCATCGTGGCCTTCCAGACGCGCAACCCGCTCCACCGCGCGCACCAGGAGCTGACCTTCCGCGCGGCCAAGGAGGCGGAGGCAAACCTCCTCATCCACCCCGTCGTGGGTCTCACGAAGCCCGGCGATATCGACCATTTCACGCGCGTGCGCTGCTACGAGGCGGTGCTCGACCAGTATCCGCAATCGACGACGACCATGAGCCTCCTCAACCTCGCCATGCGCATGGCCGGGCCGCGCGAGGCCGTCTGGCACGGGCTCATCCGCAAGAACCACGGCTGCACCCACATGATCGTGGGCCGCGACCATGCGGGCCCGGGCAAGAACTCCGCGGGCGAGGATTTCTACGGCCCCTACGACGCCCAAGATCTCTTCCGCGAGCACGAGGCCGAGATCGGCATCGAGATGGTGGACTTCAAACACATGGTCTACGTGCAGGAGCGCGCGCAATACGAGCCCGCCGACGAGATCGCGGACCGCGAGAACGTCACGATCCTCAACATCTCCGGCACCGAGCTCCGCCGCCGCCTGCAGGAGGGGCTCGAAATCCCGGAATGGTTCTCCTTCCCCGCCGTGGTGAATGAACTCCGCAAATCGAAGCCGCCGCGCTCCCAGCAGGGCTTTACCGTCTTCTTCACCGGCTTCTCCGGCTCCGGCAAATCGACGATCGCCAATGCGCTCATGGTCAAGCTCATGGAGATGGGCGGGCGGCCCACGACGCTCTTGGACGGCGACATCGTGCGCAAGAACCTCTCGAGCGAGCTGGGCTTCTCAAAAGAGCACCGAGATCTCAACATCCGGCGCATCGGCTACGTGGCCTCCGAGATCACGAAGAACGGCGGCATCGCCATCTGCGCGCCCATCGCGCCCTACGCCACGACCCGCGGGGCCGTGCGCGAGGAGATTGAGCAATACGGTGCCTTCTGCGAGGTGCACGTGGCGACCTCCATCGAGGAATGCGAGCGGCGGGACCGCAAGGGCCTCTACAGACTCGCGCGCGCGGGCAAGATCAAGGAATTCACCGGTATCTCGGATCCCTATGACGTGCCCGAGCAGCCCGAGCTGCGGCTCGACACCGAGGGCACGGATGTCGATTACTGCGCCCAGCAAGTGCTCTTGAAGCTCCAGGAGATGGGGCTGATCTCCGCCTGATCTCTCGACCGATGAACTGCTGTTGGAAGGCCCTTCGTGGGGCCTTCCCGCGCCTCACTCCGCGTTCGGGGTGAAGAGGGCCTCTCCGCCCAGCCTGTAGGACGCGATCACGGCCTGCCCCGGCCCGGTGAGCCAGGCCTCGAAGCGCGCGACCGCTTCGGGCTGCCCCGTGCGCGTGGCCGGGAGGAGCGCATACTGGTTGAAGAGCGCCGGATCGCCTTCGAAGACGATCCCCATGTCGCGCTTGTTGCCGAAGGTGAGCCAGCTGGCGCGGTCGCTCAGCGTGTAGGCCCCGAGGGCCACGGCGATGTTGAGCGTGGCACCCATCCCCGTCCCGGTCTCGAGGTACCAGCGGCCCGATGCCACCGCGACGTCCACCCCCGTCTCGGCCCAGAGCGCGAGCTCGGCCTTGTGGGTGCCGCTTTCGTCGCCCCGGCTCACGAAGCGCGCCTCGCCCTCCGCGATGCGGCCGAGCGCCTCCGCTGCGGTGGCGGCGCGCGCAGCCCCGGCGGGGTCGTTTGCCACGCCGAGGATAACGAAATCATTGAACATCACCTCGCGACGGTAGCGATAGGCGCCGCTGGCGACCGCCGCGGCCTCGGCCTCGGGCGCGTGGGTGAGCGCGGCGTCCACGTCGCCCGCCGCGCCGAGGCGCAGGGCCCGGCCCGTCCCGGC
Organism: Pseudomonadota bacterium; assembly: GCA_038533575.1. Taxonomy (NCBI): domain Bacteria; kingdom Pseudomonadati; phylum Pseudomonadota; species Pseudomonadota bacterium. The sequence continues at coordinate 1,773,219 of JBCAYL010000001.1, forward strand.
GACGACGAGATCGACCGTGTCACCAGTCGCCGCCTCGTAGGCCGGGATCAGCACCGCCGCGAGCCCCGAATTCTCGAAAGACGTCGTGACCGCGAGGCGCAGGGTGTCAGCCGCGAGAGAGGCCCCCTGCATGACGAGCCCAATGACCAGAAGCGCGCGGATCATGCCGATGTCCACGCGAGAAAGGGCACCGCGGAGGCGGGCGGCGTCGCGAAGAAGGCGTCGATCGGGATCGGCCCCTCGGCCCTGCCCCCGGAAAGCCAGACCACCTCCGCCGCCATGCGCCGCGCTTGCGCCATGCTGTGGGTCGCCATAACGATCCGCAGGCCCGAGGCGGCCCGCGCCGCGAGCAGCTCCTCCACGAGGCCGATGTGGGGCCCGTCGAGATTTGCGGTGGGCTCATCGAGGAAGAGCAGGTCCGGCGATGTCAGGAGCGCGCGCGCGAGCGAGACCCGCTGCGCCTCCCCGCCCGAGAGCTGCCGCGCGGGCCGGGCGAGGAGATGCGCGATATCGAGCGCCTCCGCCACGGCGCGGGTCTCCCCGGGCTGGGTATCGCGCGCCGCAAGGGCGAGATTGTCCTGCACGGTCCTGCGCAGCATGACGGGCCGCTGAAACACATAGGCCTGGCGGCGGTGCGGGCTGTCCCACCTGACAGAGCCGCGCTCCGGCGCAACGAGCCCGTGGAGCACCTTCATCAGGGTCGTCTTGCCGGCGCCGTTCGCGCCGATGACCGCCGTCACCCCCGCCGCGCCGAGCGCGAGATCAAGGGGCCCGAGCCCCGCATGCGCCACGCGCACACCCTCGAGTCGCACCATGCCCGCCTTCACCATGCCCGCCTTCACCATGCCCTGGCCGGCTCCCGCAGCGCGAGGAGGTGAAGCGCGATGCTGACAACGAGCGAGATCGAGACGAGCACCGCCCCGAGCGCCACGGCGAAGGCGAGGTTGCCCTTCGAGGTCTCGAGCGTGATCGCCGTGGTCAGGACGCGGGTCAGGTGATCGATGTTGCCGCCCACGATCAGGACGGCCCCCACCTCCCCCGTGGCGCGGCCAAAGCCCGCGAGCGCGGCGGTCAGGAGCGCCCGGCGCCCGTCCCGCGCGAGGATCGCGATGCAGGACCGCCGCCTGACGCCGAGGGAGGTCAGCAGCTCGCGATACTCCTCCCAAAGCGCCTCCATGGCCTGGTGGGTGATGGAGGCGATGAGGGGCAGCACGATGATCAGCTGCGCCAGGATCATGGCCCACGGCGTGAAGAGGAGATCGAGCACGCCAAAGGGCCCCGCACGCGACAGGAGCAGGTAGAGCACGAGCCCCACGACCACCGGCGGCAACCCCATGAAGGCATTGAGCACGGCGACAACGGCCCCCTTTCCACGAAATCGCGTGAGGGCCAGCCAGATGCCGAAGGGCACCGCAATGAGGGATGCGAGGATGACGGCGCTCAGGGACACCACGAGCGAGCGCAGGGTGATCTCGAGAAGGGAGGGGAAAAGCGCGCCATCCATGGGAGCCGGGTGTGGCGCGCCCCGCGCCGATGATCAAGACGGTGCGCCGTCTGTGCCGTGCGTGACGGGCTCTCCAAGCGATCCCATGTCTCGGCCAGCTGACCGCGTCCGGGGCCGGCATGGCGATCCCTCGAGGACTCGAACCCCGAACCTGCTGATTAGAAGTCAGCTGCTCTATCCAGTTGAGCTAAGGGACCGCACGCGGGACCTTCTCCGCGCTTTTCAGCACCCGATCAAGGCCCTTTCCCGGCCTGTGTGGGAGCCACGCCCCGGCGCTCGCCCGGTCTGCCCTGCAGACTGCGCCAGCCTCCAGCGGCGAAAAAGTAAGCCCCGCACGCAGAACGTGCGGGGCCAAAGGAGACCAGTGGTCATGCACCTTGGGAAGAGGCGCGTTATAGCAGGTGCCCGAGCCACGCTGAGCGAGGGGTGGGTGAGTGGGGCGAGGCCCAGGCACCTGTGCTGCTTGCGCCTTCACCGTAGGAGGCTGGCACGTTGAATTGCAAGAGAGAAAATCGCCCATAGGTTGCATGATCCCGCCCATGGCCGCGACAGCGGCGGATTTCTGCCATGAAATCATCGCCTTGCGCTGGGGCCCTCCCACGCGTGCCTCCCCGGATATGGGGATAAGAAAGTTGGCCTTGAATGCCGCCCAAAAGACCGCACCTATCGTGACGAGAGGTGAGATCCCGATGCACAACAACTCCCCCGAATCCATGCCTGCCCTGACCCACGCGCCCACGGGAGATGTGCGCGCGCGTGAAAAGCTCGAGGGCGGCAGGCGCTTCGAGATGCACACCGAATTCAACGCCGCCGGCGATCAGCCCACCGCCATCACCGAGCTGAGCGAAGGGGTGCGCAACGGCGAGCGGGACCAGGTCCTGCTGGGCGCGACGGGCACCGGCAAGACCTTCACCATGGCCAAGATCATCGAGGAGACGCAGCGCCCCGCGATCATCCTCGCGCCCAACAAGACGCTCGCCGCCCAGCTCTACGGCGAATTCAAGGGCTTTTTCCCGGAGAACGCGGTCGAGTACTTCGTCAGCTATTACGACTACTATCAGCCCGAGGCCTACGTGCCGCGGTCGGACACCTACATCGAGAAAGAGAGCCAGATTAACGAGCAGATCGACCGGATGCGCCACTCGGCCACCCGGGCGCTCCTCGAGCGGGACGATGTGGTGATCGTGGCCTCCGTCTCCTGCATCTACGGCATCGGCTCCGTGGAGACCTACGGGGCCATGACGCAGGATCTCTATGCCGGGCGCGAGTACGACCAACGCAAGATCATGGCCGATCTGGTGGCCCAGCAATACCGCCGCAACGACGCCGCCTTCCAGCGCGGCTCCTTCCGCGTGCGGGGCGACAGCCTGGAGATCTGGCCCGCGCACCTCGAGGACCGCGCCTGGAAGCTCTCGTTCTTCGGGGAAGAGCTCGAGGGGATCACCGAGTTCGACCCGCTCACCGGCGAGAAGGTAGACACGTTCGAGCGCATCCGCGTCTACGCGAATTCGCATTACGTGACACCGCGCCCCACGATGCAGCAGGCTGTCATAAACATCAAAAAGGAGTTGAAGCAGCGCCTCGACCAGCTCGTGAACGAGGGCAAGCTCTTGGAGGCCCAGCGGCTGGAGCAGAGGACGAATTTCGACATCGAGATGCTGGAGGCCACGGGCGTCTGCAACGGGATCGAGAACTATTCCCGCTACCTCACGGGCCGCGCGCCGGGCGAGCCGCCCCCCACCCTCTTCGAGTTCATTCCCGACAATGCCATCGTCTTTGCCGATGAGTCCCACGTCAGTGTCCCCCAGATCGGCGGCATGTATCGCGGCGACTACCGGCGGAAGTTCACGCTGGCCGAGCACGGCTTCCGCCTGCCCTCCTGCATGGATAACCGCCCCCTCAAGTTCGAGGAATGGGACGCCATGCGCCCCCAATCCGTCTTCGTCTCCGCCACCCCCGCCGCGTGGGAGCTGGAGCAGGCGGGCGGCGTTTTTACCGAACAGGTGATCCGCCCCACCGGCCTACTGGATCCGGAAGTGGAGATCCGCCCCATCGACATGCAGGTCGACGACCTCCTCGACGAGATCCGCAAGGTGGCCGAGAAGGGCATGCGCGTGCTCGCCACGACGCTGACGAAACGGATGGCCGAGGACCTCACCGAATACCTCCACGAACAGGGCATCCGCGTCCGCTACATGCATTCCGACATCGACACGATCGAACGGATCGAGATCCTGCGCGACCTGCGCCTCGGCGCCTTCGACGTCCTCGTTGGCATCAACCTCCTGCGCGAGGGCCTCGATATCCCCGAATGCGGGCTCGTGGCCATCCTCGACGCCGACAAGGAGGGCTTCCTGCGCTCCGAGACCTCGCTCATCCAGACCATCGGCCGCGCCGCGCGGAACGCCGATGGCCGCGTCATCATGTATGCCGACAAGATCACCGGCTCCATGGAGCGCGCCATGGCGGAGACGAACCGCAGGCGCGCCAAGCAGATCGCCTACAACGAGGCCCATGGCATCACGCCCGCCACCGTGAAGAAGAACGTCGAGGACGTCCTCGCCGGGCTCTACAAGGGCGACGTGGACATGAACCGCGTGACCGCCAAGATCGACCACCAGCCCGCCGGGGGGAACCTGCAGGCCGTGCTCGACGGGCTGCGTGAGGACATGCGCAAAGCGGCCGAGAACCTCGAATTCGAAGAAGCCGCGCGCCTCCGCGACGAGGTCAAGCGGCTGGAGACTGTGGACCTCGTCGTCGCCGACGACCCCCTCGCCCGGCAGCAGGCGGTGGAGAAGGCCGTAGACGATGCGCAAAAGGCCTCCGGGAGGTCCACCGCAGGCCGCGCGGGCCAGCGCGGCGGCAACGTGAAACGGCGGAAGCGGGGCGGGTAGTTGGATACGTCTTGGATCGGCTGCCTGCGCAGATCCAAGCCGTCAATGCCGCTACCGACGCCTGAAGCGAACGATCATCGTTCGGCGTATTAGCGGCGATGCCTTTAGTGGCGCAGCGTTACCTGCCTCGGTCGCGGAGCCTAGGAGGCCGACGCTGTGATCCGTTCAGAAATCGAAGATGTCGCCCAGAAAGTCGCCGAAGCCTTCTTTTTTGCGGCGCTTTGGTGTGCGCTGGTCATGCTCTTGGTGGTAGCGTTCGCCGCGCGGCTCCGGGCGTTGCGCTTGCGTGGGTGGGGGCGGCGGCGGGGTCATCTGCGTGCTGCGCTCGATGATCTTGTCGAGCTCGCCGCGGTCGAGCCATACGCCCCGGCAGCTGGGGCAGTAGTCGATCTCGACGCCGGAGCGGTCGGTCATCACGAGGGTCGTTCCATCGACGGGGCATTGCATGGCTGGGCTCCTCTCTGCTCACTCAGAGGTAAGCCGCCTCGGGAGCCACACAAGCCTTCGGCATCCGATGGTGATTGAGGCTTTTAGCCAGCAGCGCGTGGCGCGCCGAATTCTGCCGCGCGGCGCTTGCCCGTTGCCTAAGACCGTTGAGGTCGGGGCTTGAACTGGTCTGAATATCTTGGGGAGTGGGCGACCGACTGAAAGTGTCTTGGCTCTTCAGCTCGATGCGGCGCGAGGAAGGCGCATGGCACGCTGCCTCGGAATAGAACGGGCGCCCAGGGGCGCCCGTGATGGCCTTAGCCGACCGTTGCGACGCAGCTTTCGCTGGTCTCGTCCCAGACCTGCCCGGCTTCGCAGATCTGCGCGGTTGTCTGGGTGTGCATCCCACCGCCGCACATGGCCTGAGCCGAGAGGGGCGCGGCGAACACGAGGGCAAAGGCCACGAACTTCAATGTCTTCATTGGTCTTCTCCTGTTGCTTACACGGGAGAGAGTGACGCAGGGGAAGCCCGGGTCAAGGGCCCTGCCCTGCCCCGCGGCGGATTACCACGTATCGAGCACGTCCATCGCGTCTTCCTCGGGCACCTGCGCATCTGCGGCAGGCGGAGCCACCAGCGGTCGCACGCGCACGATCTCGGCCCGACGCGCCTCCCAGTAGCGGGGATCATCGAGGATCGTCCGCGGCAGACGATCTTTCAGGAACACCTTCCTTTCGCTGAGCTGGACGAGCACCTGCACGTCCTCGGAGCGTCGCGGTGCCCGCCCGGCGAGAAAATCCTCGCGCAGCTCGCCCGCGCGCAACTCAAGCGATCGGATCAACGCTTTCAGTCGGGCGTATTCGTCGGCTGGGTGCATGGGCGGAGCATGCCGGGCATTTGGTTAAAATGCGATTAACCTCACCAATGCCGCGTGCCCGGCGCTCCTTTCACGATGCCACGCAGATTCTCGGTGACCCAACCGCCGTAGAAATCGCCGGGCTGCGCTGTGACAGTGAGCCCGTCCACACTCGCGGCATCGAGCGCGCCGGGATAGATCGATACAAAGTCCTTGATCGCCGCGAATGCGCGTGTGGGCCGCGGATAGCTCCACGCCACGCGCGGCAGGATCGTCTCGCCCACCTGCAGGCTCCAGTAGCGCGCCTGCCCCTTCCACTCGCACAGGCTCTGGCCAGTCGCAGGCAGAAGTGGCACCCGGATATCCTCTGGCGGGAAGTAGTAGGTCGGGGCGTGATGGGTCTCGCAGACGCGCCAAGCATCCACGCTGTCGACGACGACCTCCCCCGAGGCCTCCGCGCGGATCCGGTAGGGCGCGGGCTCGAGGAGCGGTGGGCGCGGGTAGGATTGGACATCTTCTTCGATCAGCATGGGTGGCAGGTAGACCAAGCGCCCTATTTGTCAGCCCATGCGTCCTGTCCTTCTGCTCCTCGCCTCCGCCCTGCCCGCCGCCGCCTGGGATTTCACCGCAGGCGCGCCGTGCACGCTGACCCATGCCGAGCCCCCGCTCGAAGTGGTGCTGACCCACGATCCCGCCACGCCCCTCTTCACGATCACGCTGCGCCGTACGGAGCCTTGGCCCGTGGGCGGCATTTTCTCGATCACCTTCGAGGGCGGCATGACGATCTCCACCAACCGGCAGATCCTGAGCGAGGAGGGCCGCGCGCTCACCGTGGCTGACCGGGGCTTTGGCAACGTAATCGACGGGATGGCCGGGGCACCCGGTGCGATCGCGCGGCTGGGCGATGTCGAGGAGCGCTTCTCGCTCGCGGGGGCAGCCGAGCCCGCGCGCGCGCTCGAGGCCTGCCAACCGGCCCCGGCCGTGTGAAGCCTGAGGAGCCGCGCCACCGCTTGACACCCACGCGCAAAAGGGCACCCTCCCGCCATGGGTGAGAAGACAGATCCGTTCCGCCCGCTTGATGACGAAGCCCGGGAGATGATGGCGGCCCTCCTGCAGGCCGAGCACGCCGCGCTCGCGGTTATCGACCCCGAGACCGGCACGCCGCAGGTGACGCGGATCGGCTTCACATGGCTCGAGGGCGCGGCGCTTACGATCATCTCCACGCTCTCGACGCACACCGCGGCCCTCGCTGCCAACCCGGCCTGCGGGCTCATGGTGGGCACACCGGGCCAGAAGGGCGACCCGCTCACGCATCCGAGGCTCTCGCTCGATGCCCGCGCGGTCCTACGCGACAAGGCCGCCTGGCGGGAGCGCTACATCGCTGCGCGGCCCAAGACGAAGCTCTATTACGACTTCACCGATTTCGGGCTCTACGAGTTCGAGGTGACGGGCGGGCTTCTCAATGGCGGCTTCGGCAAGGCCTACAAGATCGCGCCGACCGACCTCCCCAAAGAATAAAGCGCCGCCGGGAAAAGCTCCCGGCGGCGCCTCACCTGCCAGCGGAGACCGTTAGTCCGGTCGATCCATCCGCGCGGTGATCAGGATGCGGCCTTCGGCGGCCTCGGGCCAGGTGATCCGGGCTTGGCTGCCATTGGGCCCCTGCTGGAGCGAGACGAAGGGGAAGTCCGTCACGCGGATACCCGCGGCATTGTTGATCGAGCCCACCGGCACGATCCCCTCCACGTGACGCACGCGCCCGCCAAAGGGCAGGTTGGGCGCGCATTCCACGTTCCAGAACACTTCGGGCGTGTTCTGATCGAAAGTCTTCTTCAGCGGGTTCATCGTGATCGTGTTGATCCCGTCGAAGCTGTTGGCCTCGAAGGTGATGTTGCGCATGATCCCGTAATCGAGATCGGCAAAGGAGGTATCGACGCCGTCGATCCTGTCGATGGCCCCGTTGAGCGCCTTGAAGACATTGCCGATGACCGACAGCCCCTTGATGTAGAAGCCCTCGCCGTAGGGCTTCATGACGATGAAGTTGAACCATGGCGCCACGTCGTTGGCGGTGAAGATGTTGCCGGTGATGGTGAGACCGCCGAAGGGGAGCTGGTTGGCGAAATCAGGGTCCGCCTCGTACTCGTTCGTCCATTCCACGAAACTGTTGTCGAGGTAGTTGCCGGTGATGAAGGCCTTCACGTTGGTATGGGCAAAGATCACGCCCGCGCTGCGCACGCCGTCGGTGACCGCGTCATCCTGGAACCAGTGGTTGCCGGTGAAGGCCGAGCCCCCACCCCCGATGATGGCGAAGTGCTTGAAGCGCACCACGCGGTTGTCGCGGACCTTGACATCGTTGGCATTGGCATTGAAGCCCACGGTCGTCCGCGCGCTCGTCGGCAGCGGCGCATCCTCGGAAAACCAGTTGCAGCGGTCGATCATCATGCCCTGGCAGCCGCGCCCGGGGCTCGTGATCCCGCGCTGCTTGGGCCGGGTGATGAAGCAGTCCTTCACGTGGAAGATCGAGCCGTCGCGGGCCAGCATGATCGCGCTCGCAAAGCCGCCGCACTGGAAATCGATGGAATCGAGCGTGAACTGGGAAAGCCGGTCGAAGCCACTGAAATCGAAGGCGTACTTGAAGCGCGTGAAGGTGAAGTTCTGTGTCCCCGCGCCGCCATAGAGCGCCTGGGTGAGCGTGAGCGTCTGCGCGGCGACGTTGCGCGCGGTGACGTAGATCTCGCGGCCCACGCCCACCCCCTCGACGAGGGAGCCCACAGCGATGTTGGCCACGTTGGCCACGTTGGTGAGCGTCATCGGGTTCGCGGTGCTGTAGCTCGCCTGCGCCACCACCACGTCGGGCTCCCAGGCAGGCGAGGGATCGAGCTGGATCTGCCCGTTGCGGACCAGCCGTCGGGATTCGAAGCTCGTGCGGTTGGCCACGGCGGCCTGCATGTCCAGCGGCTCGGTGAGCCGGATGCGGCGCCCATTCATATCGAGGCTCTCGTGATCGGAGAAATCCATGAGCACCTGGAAGGCTTTCTTGAACGCCAGCACCTCGTCGCCGAAGGCATCCTGGTAATTGGCGAGGTCATAGTTCTTCAGGAGGAGGAACTTGGCCTCATCGGGCATCGTCACCGTCCCCTCGAAGCGCACGCGGTTTTCGAAGGTCATGTCCCCGCCGAGGCGATAGATGCCCGCGGGCACGAAGACCTCGCGGCCCTGCGCCGCGGCATCGGCGGCCTCGAAGGCCGCGACGTTGTCGGTCGTGGCGTCACCCACCGCGCCGAAATCGACGACGTTCACGGCGCCGAGGTTCTCCGCCGCGAAGACGCCCGTGACATCCTCCACCTCGATGTCATCCACGCGGAGCACCCCGCCATTGGCGCCGGTGAAATCGAGGCCCACATGGGCGTAGAGCGCCTCGCGCCCCCAAGGCATGTCCACGCCGCCCCTTGCGCCCGTGCCCACGATGGCACTCACCTCCACGACCTCGCCATAGGCGCTGAGCGTGGTGGCGGGCCCCGTCTCTACGACGCCCGCGAGGTTCGCGCCCCCCGCCGCGCCAGCGAAGGCGGCGATCCGCACCGAGGGGAAGGAGCCCGAGATGCATTTCACTCGCGCGCGGATCTGCAGGTAGCAGCCCGGCAGGATCGGCGTCTCGCCGGTATAGCGGATCTTGGTGGTGCCGGCGTTCTTCAGGATCTCCAGCGCGCCGCCGAAATCCTGGTCGGCCGGCACGAAGGCCGCGTTCGCGGCGTTGTCATAGGTGTCGGAGCCCGGTGTGCCGTCCCCGCTCGACCACACGTCGAGCCCGTCTGCAAATGCCGGCGGCTGGAAGATGATACCCTCGGTGATCGCCTTGTTCATGGATGCCCCTTTCGCGCCGGGGCCGCGCGGGGCGGCTCGGGCTCTCGATTGTCGCGTGTCAGAATGTGCCGGGCGCCAGCGCGGTGCCGCAGCGGGAAAAGGGGTAGGACGACGGGGTTAACGCGCGCTTGGCGCACCGTGACGGTGGGGTCTTGCCCAAAGCCCGTTCGCCCCGTGACCCGCGCCCGCGCGGAGGTTAGACTTGGCCCCGAACTCTCCCCAAGCCAGGAAAGGCCCACGTCATGCCCAACACAGCCCTCATCACCGGAGCCTCCGTGGGGATCGGCGCGGAATTCGCGCGCCTGCACGCGCGCAAAGGGGGCGACCTCGTCATCGTGGCCCGCCGCACCGAGGCGCTCGAGGCACTGAAATCAGAGCTCGAGGAGGCCCACGGCGTGAGCGTCCACGTACTCACGGCCGACCTCGCCACGCAAAAGGGCACCGAGAAGCTCATGGCCGATGTCGACAAGCTCGGCGTGGAGATCGACATCCTCATCAACAATGCGGGCCTCGGCGGCTCTGGCCTCCACGTGGAGCGCGAGGCCAGCGCCGAGCGCGCCATGATCGAGCTCAACGTGCAGAGCCTCGTGGCCCTGACCCACCATTTCGGGGGTCAGATGGCCGCGCGCGGCCGCGGCAAAATCCTCAACGTGGGCTCCACCGCAGGCTTCATGCCCGGCCCCCGCCAGGCGGTCTACTTCGCCACAAAGGCCTTCGTGAACAGCTTCTCCCAGGCCGTGGACCAGGAGCTCCGCCCCAAGGGCGTAACCTGCACCGTACTCGCGCCGGGCTACGTGGAAACGGAATTCGCGAAGGTGGCCGACCTCGAGGGCACGAACCTCGTCAAGCAGAAGGGCGACACGCCCCAGAACGTGGCCCGCATCGGCTACAACGCCATGCGCGCGGGAGAACTCGTCTCCATCAACGAGAAGGTGCTGGGCTTCATGCTAGGCTGGATCATCCCGCTCCTGCCCCGCCGCTCGGTGCTGAAGATGGTCGATCGCATGCAGGCCAAGTGACGACGCCCGAGGACGTGATGCGCTGGCTGCGCGCGGAGGCCTCCGAGGACCACCGCGCGAGCCTCGCGCGCTACAATATCCCCACCGAACATGCGCTTGGCATTCCCATGGGTGCGCTCAAGAAACAGGCCAAGCTCTGGGGCCGCGATCACCGCCTCGCCCGCGCGCTCTGGTCGGAAAGGACCTACGAGGCGCGCATCATCGCGGCCCACGTCGCGGACCCCAAAGAGACCGACGCCGCGCTCATGGACGCGTGGACTGCGGATTTCGACAATTGGGCGATCTGCGACACCTGCTGCTTCACGCTCTTCGCCAAGGCCCCGCCGCGCTGGGAGCGGGTCCCGGCCTACGCCGCGCAGGAGGAGGAATTCGTCAAGCGCACCGCTTTCGCGCTCATCTGGTCCCTGACCAGGCACGATAAGGGCGCGCCAGACGCGGCCTTCACCGGCACCTTTCCCCTCATCGAGGCCGCCGCGGCAGACCCCCGCCCGCTCGTGTCGAAAGCTGTGGACATGGCCCTCCGTGCCATCGGCAAGAAGAACGCCGCGTTGCACAAAGCCGCCGTCGCCCTCTCCCAAAAGCTCTCGGAAGGAACGGACAAGCAGGTGCAAAAGGTCGGCCGCAAGTGCCTCAGGGAACTCACAAGCGAGAAGGTGCGCGCCCGCCTATAGCGTGAGTATCCGTCCGCGGCCTATGCCCCGATGCCGGGCTCAGGCAGGAACTGCACCGCCCCGATCTGCCAGCCTTCCGCCGTCTCGATCATGAGATAATCGAGGTAGTGGAACTGACCCTGGTCATCCTCGATTTGCACCATCTGCCAGAGGTTTCCGCCGATCTCGCGTAGCTCCAGATACCGCACATCGGTGTTCTTCCAGACCATTGGGTACCCATTGCGCACCATGAGGCCGAAGCGCTCGCTATCTCCGAACATCCGCTTGATATTGGGCGCGGCATAGCTGAACGCCTGCGCGAAATCGTCGGCGCGGAAGGCCTCCATCTGCCCGTCGATCGTGGCGCGGATGCCGTCGTTTTGCGCCGCCACCGGCCCGGCCAGACCCACCACCAGCAAGATTATTCCAAAGATGCGTGCCATCGTGAAACTCCTCTCAAGGCCAAAGAGCCTAATCCGGGGAAGTCACGGGTCAACGCATCAGGAAGTTTCAGCCAGTGCCCCCGTCGCGCCCTTGTCGATGAGCGCCACGGTGTTCTCGAGCCCGTAGAGCTTCGCGAACGACCCGATGCGCGGGCCTTGGCTGGTGCCCAGCAGCACCTCGTAGAGCACCTTGAACCAGTCGCGCAGGTTGCCGTAGCCCTGCACGGTGCCCACGGCGATGGCCACCGACTGCAGGAACTCGCCATCGGTGAAATCAGCCTCCGGCATGGGCTCGTCCTGGCCCTTGATTTCCTGCTTCTTCGCGATGAGGTCCAGCGCCAGCGCGCTGTCCTGATAGGCTGCCGACAGCTGTCGGAGCGCCTCCGCCTCGGCCTCCATCGGCGCGCGGCAAACCTGCGTGGGCTTCACGAAATCATGGAAATAACGCACCGCGAAGCCCGCCGCCTGATCGAGGTCGGGGTTCGCCTCGGGCGAAGCGTCCGGCGCGTATTGGCGGATGAAGCCCCACATCGTCTCGGCGTCCTCGGCGTTGGAGACGCTCGCCACATTCAAAAGCATCCCAAACGGCACCACCATCGTGGAGGCCGGCACGTTGTGCCCATGGATGTGAAAGACCGGATTGTTCATCCGCGCCGCCGCGTCCTGATCGGCATAGGCGCGCAACTGCTGGTGATACTCGTCCACCGCGCGCGGAATGACGTCGAAATAAAGCCGCTTCGCCGTTTTGGGCTTCTGGTACATGAAGTAGCTGAGCGACGTGTCGGCGGCGTAGGTGAGCCACTCGTCGATCGAGATGCCGTTCCCTGATGACTTCGAGATCTTCTGCCCCTTATCGTCGAGGAAAAGCTCGTAGGTGAAATGCTCGGGCTTCTTGCCGCCGAGGATCTCGCAGATGCGGTCGTAGATCGGCGTGTTGGTGCTGTGATCCTTGCCGTACATCTCGAAATCCACGCCGAGCGCGGCCCACCGAGCACCGAAATCCGGCTTCCACTGGAATTTCACGTTGCCGCCCGTCACCGGCACCGTCCATTCGCGGCCCTCTTCGTCGTCGAAGGTGACGGTGCCCTCCTTCGCGTCCACGTGCTTCATCGGCACATAGAGCACGCGGCCCGTCTCCGGGTGCATGGGCAGGAAGATGGAATAAGTCTGCTGGCGCTCCTCGCGGAGGCTCTTGAGCATCACCTTCATGATAGCGTCGTAGCGCTCACAGGCGCGCAGGAGCACCTCGTCGAACTGGCCCGACCCGTAAAACTCCGTGGCCGAATAGAACTCGTACTCGAACCAAAAGGTATCGAGGAAGCGGCGCAGCATGGCGTTGTTGTGGTGGCCGAAGCTCTCATGGGTGCCGAACGGGTCCGGCACCTTGGTGAGCGGCATCTGCAGCGCGGGCTCGAGCGCCTCGGGATTGGGCACGTTGCCCGGCACCTTCCGCATCCCGTCGAGATCATCGGAGAAGCAGATGAGCTTCGTCGGAATGTCCGAGATCACCTCGAAGGCGCGGCGGATCATCGTCGTCCGCGCCACTTCTCCGAAGGTGCCGATATGGGGCAGGCCCGAGGGGCCGTAGCCCGTCTCGAAGAGCACGTAGCCCTTCTCGGGCGGCGCCGCCTCGTAGCGCTTCAGGATCCGCCGCGCCTCCTCGAAAGGCCACGCCTTCGATGTCATCGCTGCGTCTCTCAAACCGGCCATCGCCCAAACCTCTCTCAGGCAGCCTTTTGCTGCGCGCGCGTATGGGCCATAAATCGCCTAGAAGCTCAAGACCCAGAAAAGGCAGGTCCATGTCCGACACCCCCACTCCGCTCACGCCGCAGGACTGCCTCGTGGCCACGATGATCGCCACGTCGGCCTCCGACGAGGAGGTGCGCACCTCCGAGCTCGTCACGATCCAGATGATCGTGAACCACCTGCCGATCTTCGGGAATTACGACACCGACCGGATCAACCAGATCGCGCAGCTCGTCTTCGACTTCCTGCAGGAGGAGGACGGGCTCGATGCGTTCTTCGGCCTCGTGAAGGACAACCTGCCGGAGCGGTTCTACGACACCGCCTATGCGCTCTCCTGCGACGTGGCCGCCGCCGACGGGATGCTGGGCCAGTCCGAGCTCGCCTTCCTGCAGGAGGTGCGCGACCAGTTCGAGCTCGACCGCCTCGATGCCGCGGCTATCGAGCGGGGCGCCCGGGCGCGCTTTCGCACGCTGAAAACCGCCACCGCCTGAGGCGTCAGGCCTCAGCCACGAGCGACGCCCAGCGCGCCACGAGCCCCTGCTGCATGAGCCGCGCGCGCCGCGCGTAGCTGCGCGAGCCCTGCGGCCGGTCGCGGTCCTGCGGCGGGATCGCTGCGCGGCGGTCCAGATCGGCGGAGACGATGGCGAAGGTGATGGGCTCCCGCCCCGGCGCCAGCACGTAACCCGCGAGCGCGCTCACGAAGTTCAGCGTGCCGGTCTTGGCCTTGATGCCGTAGCCGGGCGCGGGCACGGTCTCGCCCCGGCTGTTCTTGACGTTGATCGATTTCAGGATCGGTGCGAGCCCGTCGGCCTGCCCCAGCATCCCGGTGAGCGCGCGGCAGCTCACGCGGGAGGCGTCGCCGAGCCCCGAATGATCTACGAGGCCCATGGGCGTGCCGTAGCGCGCGGCGGCCCAGTCATTCATCCGCGCGGCAGAGGCCGCGAGCCCGCCGGGCGCCGCGCCCAGCGCTTGAGACGCCCGCAGCCCGAGCACCTCGGCGGTGAGATTGGTGGAGTATTTCAGCATCCCGCCGCAGAGCCCCTTGAGGTTGGGCGAGGTGTGGGAGGCGAGCACCGTGCCGCGCAACGGTTGGGTCTCGGCCTGCGCCTCCGGCAGCGTGATCCCTATGAACTCGGCGATGGTGCGGAAGACATCGCCTGCATAGACCGCCGGGCGCCGCACCGGCAGCCAGCGCGCGCCGCCATTGCCGAGCGCCCGCCGCGCCACCGTCCATTCCTCCACTTCCTCGCCCAGTTCGTGGGTATAGACCGGGTAGGCATCGGCCACGGCGCGCATCCGCGCCATGCGAACCTCGGGCACGAAGCGGCCCGCGCGGGCATCCATGGTGAGCTCGTAGTCGCTGCCGTCCTTCTTCCACTCGAAATGGACGCGGTTGTAATTGAGATTGAGCCCGGAGATCGCGGGGTTGTAGCCCGCCTGCGTCGGCTGGCCGGGATCGACCTGCTGCACCGTGGGCAGCCCCCGGTCATCGACGAAAAAGCCCCCGGTGATCGCGGTGACGCCCGCGTCTCGCAAGGTCCCCGCGAGGGTGCCGAGCGCGTCGCTGTCAAAGATCGGGTCGCCCGTGCCCTTCAGGATGAGATCGCCCTGCAGCACGCCCTCCACGATGGGCCCGGTGCCCATGAGGACGGTGGCAAAGCGGTAGGACGGACCCAGCGCATCGAGCGCGTAAAGCGCGGTGACCGCCTTGGCCACGGAAGCGGGCGGCATGGCCCTGTCGCCCCACATGTCCTCGAGCGGCGTGCCATCGGCGCGCGCGGCGTGAAAGCTCGTGAGCCCGCCGAGATTTGCGCGGGCCACGATTTCCGCGGCCGCCGGTGGCGGGCGGGTGCCCGGGCGCGCGATGGGGCGTAGGGAGGTGAGCGGGGCCGTGGCGAGCGCGGGGGCCGCGAGCCCGCCCAAAAGCCCCGCAAGGGCCGCGCGCCGTGTGAAGCGATGTGTCATGGCGCGGAGCCTAGCAAAGCAGACCTCTCAGACCAGTAAATTCCCGGCGAACTTCCGCTCCTGTTGCAAAGCTGCTAGCCGCCCTCCCATGGGACGCGCTGTGATCATCATGCTCGTGGGGATGGCGCTGATCCCCCTGGGCGACACATTCGGGAAATTGCTGACCGAGGAGGGCGTTGCGCCCGCCTTCGTGGCCTTCACGCGGTTTGCCATCGCGGCGCTGATCCTCGTGCCCTTCATCCCCCGGCGCGACTACGCGGTGTTCAAGGATTGGCGCATCTGGTTCCGCGCCACGCTCATCGCTTGCGCGATCAGCTCGATCCTCAACGCGCTCGCGACCGAACCACTGGCCAATGTCTTCGGCGCTTTCTTCATCGGGCCCATCGTGGCCTACACGCTGTCGGCATGGCTTTTGAAGGAGCCTGCGAGCCTGCCGCGCACGCTCCTGCTCCTTGTCGGGTTCTTGGGCGTGCTGATGGTGGTGCAGCCCGGCCCCGACATGCGCGCGGGGCTCCTCTTCGCGCTGCTCGCAGGGACGTTCTACGGGAGCTTCCTGACCGCCTCGAAATGGCTCGTGGACGCCGCCCCGCCGCTGACGCTCCTCTTCTCGCAGCTGGCCATCGCCGCCGTGCTCACCGCGCCGCTCGGCCTCGCCAACATGCCCTCGCTCGACGGCTGGACGCTGGCGATGACGACGGGCTCCTCGCTGGGCTCGATGCTGGGCAATCTCCTCCTCATCGTGGCCTTTAGCCTCGCGCATTCCACGCGCCTCGCGCCTTTCGTCTATTTCCAGATCGTGGCGGCCACAGTGCTCGGCTGGGCCGTCTTCGGGACGCTGCCCGATGCGCTGGCGCTCGCGGGCATGGCCATCGTCGTGGCCTCAGGCTTCGCCACGCTCCTCCTGCGCCCCGCTGCCGCGGCCCCAGTCGCCGGCGGCCCGGATGGCGCTCGATGAAGCGGCGTCCATGGGCACATTGATAAAGCACCAGGCAGGTGCCTCCGAGCGCGCGAGGAGCTGCGCGTAACGCCCCGGCAGCCGCGCGCGACGGTAGAGCCGCGCCGCGGGCGAGACACGCGCGCCGGTGCGTTCCCCCGGGCGGGCGATGACGCCGACGCGCACGGTGTTGAGGATGGCCTCCCAATCCTGCCAGCGGTGAAACTGCGCGAGGTTGTCAGCCCCCATGAGCCAGGTGAAGCGGACGCCCGGATAGAGCCTGAGCAGCGCGTCGAGCGTCTCGGCGGTGTAACGAGTGCCAAGGTCGGCCTCGATGCCCGTGACGGTTACGCGGGGATGATCCATCAGGCGCTCCGCCTCGGCCATTCGCGCCGCAAGCTTTGCGGGCCCGCGGGCCTTTAGGGGATTGCCGGGGGTCACGAGCCACCAGACCGCGTCGAGCCCGAAGCGCCGCAAGGCTTGCTTGGTGATGTGCACGTGTCCGCCATGGGCCGGGTCGAAAGACCCGCCAAGGAGACCGATGCACTGCCCCGCGCGCGCCGTGGGCCGCCCATGTGATCGAAACGTCATGGAGCGCACCTAATCCGCCCCGGCGCGGGACCACAAGCGCCCTCCCGGCTGGCTCAGTCCGCACTCAACACGGTTTCAACCCAAGGCGGGCGTGCCCATGATGAGCTCCCGCACATTGGGGACGATGACGAGCAGGAGCGTCGCCGCAGAGACGAAGAGGATCGAGCCCACATGCAGCGCAGCCACCGGATGATCCTTGATGCCCTTGAGCCCGCCCGCATCGCGCACGAGGCACCAGGAGCCCTTCACGAAGGGCCAGATGAAGCCGAGGAGCAGCCCCACCGGGTAGGCAAAAACCGCCTCACCGATGGGGGCTTCTACCAACTGGATGAAGGCGCCAAGGCCGCCGCCGATGGCGGCCCCCAGCAGGCTTTTCACCGCCTTGCCGGAGGAGGCCATGCCCTGCGGGCGCAGCCCGCCCGGATCCACGATCTTGCCGTCTGCGTCGGTGACCGGCGACGCGCTGTCCTCCACAAAGCCCATGCCGATGATGCCGCCGACGAAGAGGCCGAGGCAGAGCAATCCGAAAAATGCCATCTGAAACTCCTTTCGCTGCAATCCACCCGAAGCCCGCCGCAGCGCGCGCGGGCCCGGGGCACTGAAATCGCGGAGAGATGCTAAGGGCAGTGCAGGGAAAGACAGTGCCCAAATTTCAATCTGAGCGGGAAATCGCTCACGGCAGTGCGCCTCATGCGGGTGTGACCGTGTCGCCCAGGCTGACCACCCCCGGCGCGAGCACGCTGGCATACATGCCGCCATGGCCGCGCACGGCGCTGTAGCCGCCATGGCCGAGCGTCTCTTCCATCCGTGAGCAGGGTGGGCAGGGCCCGGACACCTCGAGCAGCGCCGTCCCGAGCCGCACCTGCCCCTTCCGAAGCGCGGCGAGATTGATGCCGGAGACGACGATATTGCGGCGCAGCATCTCAGGGCACACCGCGCGCCGCGCGAGGGCCGCAATCACGGGCAGGTGCTCAGCCTGGATGAGGGTGACGGCGCGCTTGCCCGCCTTGGCGCGGTCTCCGAGGAGACCGTTCGCGTCGATTTCCGCCTCGGTTACGATCTCCATGTCCGCGCGCCGAGCGGGGCGCAGGCCGATCCAAGCCACTTTGCCCGCGCCGCCATGGCGCGCCATCATCTCGCGCAGCTCGACCATGGCCCCCACCGCTCCCCGCTTACCGTCAGCTCTCGGACGGTTCGACCTCGTCCATCACCTGGCCCCAAGCCATCAGCGCGAAGATCACCGTCCCGCCCACGACATTGCCCGCAAAGACAGGTCCGAAAAAGCTCAAAGCGCCGCCGAGGCCGAGCTCTCCCTGCACCGCGAGAAAGGCCATCTCCACCGACCCCGCGACGATATGGGCAAAGTCGCCCGCCGCGATGAGCCACGTGAAGACGAGGATCACGAAGAAAGAGGAAAACCGCGCCTGCGGCAGCATCCAGACCAGCGCGGCCACGAGGATGCCCGCCGGGATCGCGCGCACGAAGCCGTCCCAGCCATTGATGCCCATCGCGTGCCGCGAGAGATCGCCCATGACGGCGACGACATCGGCGGGCAGCGCCACGGTGTGGGCATAGAACGTGGCGATGAGGAACGCGCCCACGACATTGGCGCCAAGCACGATGGCCCAGAGCCGCATCATCTGGAGGAAACAGCCCAGCGTGCGCTTCTGCAGAACAGGGAGCACGGTCGTGATCGTATTCTCGGTGAAGAGCTGCATGCGCCCGAGGATCACGAGCATGAAGCCCAGCGAGTAGCCGAGGTTCTCCACGAGGTAGCGCCAGGGCGCGTCCGGCAGCGAGGCCCGCAGCACCGCTTCCCCCACCACGGAGAAGGAAATCATGATGCCCGCGGCGATGCCGGACCACATGAGAGAGCGGTTGGGGCGCTGGAGCTCCTCCTCCCCGTCGCGCCGGATCACCTCGTAGATGAGCTTGGGCGCGAGGCTCGAAGCCTCCTCGACATCGGACTTCGCGGTGCCCCCGGCGGGGTGCTGATTTACCGTGCTAGCTGTATCTTTGGCCATGTGGTGCAACCGCAGGGCTGTCCAAAGGGTTCCAACGAATCTCATTGGATGGCACATTGCAGGCATTTCAGAATGTCATTCAGCAGGTCCCCCATGTCGCCGTTCCAGGCCTTTTCGAAGCTTTTGCACGTCAACCCGGCGCTGGGGAACATCGTCCTCGCCGGGCTTGGCATCCTTGCCGCCGCCGCCATCGCGCTCAGTTGGGGCAATGTCGGCAACCTCGTGCCGCTCGGTATGACCATCGTGGCCCTCGGCGTGGCCACGACCCTCATTGCCGCGATCTTCCGCAATGACACGATGCAGACCTTCTTGGCCTGGCTCGTGATCGCCGGGGTCGTGGTCGTCCTCGGTCTCGGCCTCGATGCCATGCTCGGCCGCAAGGGCACGGGGATTGCGCCGCCCCTGCCCTGCTGGTCGACCATGTTCTCGGAGACCCGCGAACAATGCGAAGCGCGGCTCACCTCCACGACGCGCGTGGCCGTCGTGCGCCCGACGCCCGTGCCGCGAAGGCCGTCGAGCGCTTTGCCTCCCCGGCCGCGCCCCCCTGTCTCGGCCCCCTCGCGCGCGCCCTCCTCAGTATCGAACGGGGGCGAAAGCGTGCAGCCGCAATCCGCTGAGGAGGACGTGGTGGAAGCGCCGATCATCGTGTCAGAGGCCCCCGCGCGCGAGATCCGGCCGGTGCCGCTGCCCGACAGTGTGGCCGTGCGGCTTTCGGCGACCGGTACGGAGCGTGTTCTTCTAAGCGACGTGGACCGCTCCCCCGCCCGGGTCTTCACCCATGTCTTCGCCGGTGACGCGGCCTCTGGCGGCGGCGCCTCCTTGGCGGAAGGGCTTCAGGCCGGCGGCTGGCCCAATGCCGCGAAGAACGTCGAGGTGGTCGATGTCCGGGTGAGTGAAACGCAGATCCGCTACTACCACGAAGGCGATGCGAGCCTCGCCACGGCCCTAGGCGCAGATCTCGCGCGCCTCCTGCGGCGGAGCGAGGTCCCCGTGCGCGATTTCTCGGCGCTGGGACTGAGCGCGCGACCGGGCACGCTGGAGATCTGGCTCGAACCGGGCGCGTGACGCCGCGGGCCGGTGGAAGGCCTTTCGCCCAGGTTCAGAAGGCCGGGCAGCTGTTGATCTCGCTCAGCGCTTTCCGCCAGGCGGCATCGCCGTCGAAGGGCACGGTGCGCCAGTCCTCCGGGTTCTTGAGCGGCCACATCCCCGTGGCGATCATGTAAGTCGGCCGGTAGGTCGGCTGCCCGGTTTCCACCATGGCCGCGCAGGCCTCCAGGAAGTAACGGCTCTCGGGGTCGCGGAAGAGATCGGCGGCGGCCTTCACCTCGTCCATGATGTCGCGCGAATAGCCTGCGAAGGTCCACGAATAGAGATCCTGCAGCACCATGTGCGCGCTTTCGTCCTTCACCCGCTGCTGGTCGTAGAGGGCGTAGGAATTGAAGCTCAGCCACACCGCGAAGGCATTCTCGTAGACCCCGGCATGGATGCAGGCCCGCACCACCCGCGCGAGCTCCGGCGGGGTGATCTCGGTGTCGAGCTCGGCATGGGGCACGCAGCCGAGATCTCGCGGCGCGGTGTATTCCTCTGCCGCGAGCGGCGCCGGCAGCAGGAGAGCGACAAGGGCGAGAGACGAGGCACGCATAGCATCACGCTATGCCGCCCTGCCCCGGCGCCAAAATCACAATGAAGCCAGCGGCCCGCGGCGGCCCACCTCGCATTGCCCTCCCCGGCCCTTCTGGCTAGATCACGGGCGGCACGCGGAGCGTAGGAGAAACCCATGGCAGCCTATCAGTACGTCTACCGCATGGACGGCGTCTCGAAGACCTATTCGGGCGGCAAGAAGACGTTCGAGAACATCCGCCTGAGCTTTCTGCCGGGCGTCAAGATCGGCGTCGTGGGCGTGAACGGCGCGGGTAAATCGACGCTCCTCAAGATCATGGCCGGCCTCGACAAGGATTTCTCCGGCGAGGCCTGGGCCGCCGAGGGCGCGCGCGTGGGCTACCTCCCCCAGGAGCCGCAGCTCGACCCGGCAAAGACGGTCCGCGAGAACGTCATGGAAGGCGTGGCCGACAAGAAGGCAAAGCTCGACCGCTTCAACGAGCTCGCGATGAACTATTCCGACGAGACCGCCGACGAGATGGCCCAGCTCCAGGACGAGATCGACAGCCAGAACCTCTGGGACCTCGACGCCCAGATCGACATCTCCATGGAGGCGCTCCGCTGCCCGCCCGACGACGCCATGCCCGAGCACCTCTCGGGCGGCGAGGCGCGCCGTGTCGCCCTCTGCAAGCTCCTCCTCGAAGCGCCCGAAATGCTCCTCCTCGACGAGCCAACGAACCACCTCGACGCCGAAACGATCGCCTGGCTCCAGCAGCACCTCATCGCCTATCCCGGCACGATCCTCGTCGTCACCCACGACCGCTACTTCCTCGACGACATTACCGGCTGGATCCTCGAGCTCGACCGCGGCCGCGGCATCCCTTACGAGGGCAATTACTCAGCCTGGCTCGAGCAGAAGGCCAAGCGCCTCGAGCAGGAGGCCAAGGAGGATCGCTCGAAGCAGAAGACGCTCGAGCGCGAACTCGAATGGATGCGCCAGGGGCAGAAGGCCCGGCAATCCAAGCAAAAGGCCCGCATCGACCGCTACAACGAACTCGCAAACCAATCCGAGCGTGAGAAGCTCTCCCGCGCGCAGATCATCATCCCGAACGGTCCACGCCTCGGCGGCAAGGTGATCGAGGTGGAGGGGCTGAAGAAGGCCATGGGCGACAAGCTCCTCATCGAGGACCTGACCTTCGCACTCCCCCCGGGCGGCATCGTCGGCGTCATCGGCCCGAACGGCGCGGGTAAATCCACGCTCTTCAAGATGCTCACCGGCCAGGAAGCGCCCGACGCGGGCGCCGTCACCTACGGCGACACGGTGGACCTCGCCTATGTCGACCAGTCCCGCGACGCCCTCGACGCGGGCAAGACCGTCTGGGAGGAGATCGCCGACGGCCTCGACATCATCCAGCTGGGCGACGCGGAAATGAATTCCCGCGCCTACTGCTCCGCCTTCAACTTCAAGGGCGGCGATCAGCAGAAGAAAGTCGGTATGCTGTCGGGCGGCGAACGCAACCGCGTCCACATGGCCAAACTGCTCCGCTCCGGCGGCAACGTGCTTCTTTTGGACGAACCCACCAACGACCTAGACGTCGAAACGTTGCGAGCTTTGGAAGACGCCCTCGTCGACTTCGCCGGCTGCGCCGTCGTCATCAGCCACGACCGCTTCTTCCTAGACCGCATCTGCACGCATATCCTGGCCTTCGAAGGCGAAGCCCACGTGGAATGGTTCGAAGGCAACTTCGAGGATTACGAGGAAGACAAAAAGCGGCGGCTGGGAGCGGATGCGCTGGAGCCGAAGCGAATCAAGCACAAGAAGTTTGTGAGGTAGTCTATTCTCCTGCTGAACTTCTGCCGAAAACGTAAGCAAGCGCGGCGATCACCAGCGCAAAGGATCTTTCGATTTGTCGTTCCCAAAAGTCAATCGCTTCAGGTGCATTCGCCTCAGTTAAGCCGCCGAGGTCCTGAACCTTAAAGAAAGAAAACGCGGCCAGCGCCAACCCACAAAGGATTACAATAAGTGCGGCAGAGGAGCTCGCGGATACATCGCCGAAAACCCAGCCAAGCAGTCCCTGTTTATCTCTAGCTAAGGCCCTATTGTGGCTGTTATTTTCTTTTGCCAGCTCCAATTCAAGCTTTTTGCTTTCTGACAGTGCTTGATTGAGCTCGGGATCTTGGCCTTGCTTGTTAGTAATTCCGGCTTTTGCTTGTTCGCGATCAATCGCCATATGCTTTTTGCAGCCGATACTTCATTGCAGGAACCGACACAGCGAACAACTTCGCCATCGTAGGGATTGGAAGGTGACGAAATTCGTCGAGCAAGAACTTCGGCATCAATAGATTTCCGGCGAACTCATTTGCCTCAACTTCGTGGCGATCATAATATGCTGGCGCCGATCTAAGAAGCACTTGGTATTCGCTTGATGCAGCCCACTCACGATGTAGAAAATGATGCCCGAGTTCATGAGCTAAGGTGAACCTCTGACGGTTAGGATGCTCGGCCTCGTTTACGTAAATCGCGCGCTCCTCGGCATCGTAGAACCCGGACACGTCGGCCAGTTTCGTGCTGAAGGTAGCGAACACCACCTCAATATCTTCCTCCTCCGCGATCTCGGTAGGATCAACGGGGGGACGTTGGATGGCGTAGTCGTCCAATAACTCCTCAGCAGTGCGCCTAGCCAGTCTGGTGTTTGCCACGGTCATATCAAGAACATATATGGAACATTTGATGCTACGTTCAAGGGAGGCGTTACAGTGCAATGTAACCTTACACAATCTGTGCCGCCAATGAGCTCTTACTGCGCCCGTCATATTCACAGCTATTATGGTGCCTAACTGTCACCCTACGGCTCTCCGGCCTCCATCTCCGGCACGGCGCCGCACCACTCCGCCTCGACCCGTCCCGCCCGCACATCGCGATGGATCGACGAATGGGGCCATTCCATCGCCCACGCGACGAGGCCGTGCTTGACCGGGTTGCCCCAGCAATACCGGATATGAGCGGCGAGCGATGCCTCATCGCGGATGTGATGCTCCCAGAAGCGGCGTTGCCAGATGCCGAGCTCTCTCTTCCCACGCCGTAGGCCGGGCTTCAGCCCGGCGTTCCGCCCCGTCCACATGCGCGGAAGGTCGGCGTGGTGATCGGCATCGGGTGCCGGGCTGAAGCCCGGCCTACGGGGCTGGATCGCACCATCGGCGTCGATGTCCACCTTCCGCTTCGGCCACCCGTGCCGACGCAACACCCCGCGCGAAAACGTCGATTTGATCGCGCCCCATCGCTGGCCATGGGCGCGGTCTCCCTCCGGCAGCCGCCACACCGCGTGCATATGATCGGGCAACACGACCCAAGCCAGGATCTCTAACGGATGCGCCGCCCTCACCGCCGCCACCGCCTGTCGCAGCACGTCCACCTCGTCCACCAGCAGCGACGATCCGCGATGGGCGAGGCAGACGGTGAAGAACACGCGGGCACCTGTTAGGCGCAGACGGAGATAAGCGGACATGCCCCTATGCGCGCCGCATCATGGTCACCAAGGGTTCAACCCCCGCCCCTCCAAGCGGTTTCTCGTCAACGCGCACAGCCCCAGACGCGCGGCCATACGCAAACCATACAGGTTCTGGCTGCGCCACTCCGCCCCGTTCGGGGCTTTCTTAACGGTGTGCCAAGCTGCATGGTGGCCGCCATGAGTTACCGTATCCTCGCCACTCTGACCCTCACCCTCGCCGCGCCGCTCGTAGAGGCGCAGTCCGCCGAGGAGGTAGCGCTCGCGAAGGCCACTCTGGGCGCGCTTCAGGCGCCGTCCTTTGCGCAGGATCGGGAATTCTGCGGGTATCTCGCCTATGACGAAGCGGGCGCTCTCGTGGCCACGCCCGCCACCCGCGGGGATCGCGACAGCTGCCTCTATGACGGGCCCGAGGACGGGCTCGTCATGGTGCTGAGCTACCACACTCATGGCCGCTTTGACACCGCCTATGCCGCTGAAGTTCCATCGGTTTCCGATATCGAGGCAGACGAGGACGAGGGCATCGACGGCTTCGTGGCCACCCCCGGCGGGCGGCTCTGGTACGTCGATACGACCGACATGGTGGTGCGCCAGCTCTGCGGGCTGGGATGCCTCCCGCAAGACCCGCGCTTCGTGCCCGGCGATGCCGGGCCGGTGGCAGCCTCCTACACCTACGCGGAACTCCTGGCCTACGAGACCCACTGAGCGCGGCCCCGCGCGCGGCCCTCGGCGCGGGATCTTCATGAAACTGAAACACATCTCTGGGAGAGTTATCCACAGGCTTGGGGGCCGTTTCGAGAAAGGCCTGTGCCATGGTGACCACCGGTGTCAGCGTTTTGACCCTGACCCTCCTCTGCGCCGCGCAGCTCGTCGTGCGCGCCTGGGCCCGCCGCGCGTTCCAGCGCGCCACGGGTCAGCGCACGCGTTAGGACACGGCTAACGCACCATCCGCCGTCGCGGTCGGACGCTGTTCACGGCGCCTCCCAATCGACATCGTTGGCCTTCTCGACATGCAGGGATCCGTCCGGCAGCGGGGCCATGAGCGCCGCCGCCGCGTCTTGATCGGCGCCGAGCCAGGCCACGAATTGGTGCGGGAAGAGGATCACGCCCATCCGGTGATGAACGTCGCGGACATCGCCGTTCGGCGGGCAGGTGATTGTCGCCACCTGGGGCACGCTAAGCCCGCCCGGCGCCGACCAGACATCGTAGATCGCCGCGAAGGCCAGAGGCGTGCCTTGCGCGGCGCGGATGCGCCAAGCCTGCTTCTTGCGCGCCTCGCCGGTCCATTCGTACCAGCCATCGGCAGGCACCAGTGCGCGGTGCACGCCCTCGTAGGCGCTTTTGTCGAAGACGGTCTCGGAGCGCGCATTCACGAGGACTTCCATCACCGGCCGCCCCCGCGCATTCTTGCGGCCCTGCGGAATGAGGCCCCAGCGCATCATCCGGGCCCCCTCTGCCGTGAGCGTCAGCACCTCCTGGCCCGGCGCCACGTTGCGCCGCGGCGCCTGCTCGGGCGCGCTGTCCACTCCCGCCCATCGCGCGATCTCGTCGGCGGGCGTGGTGAGGAAAAGGCGCCCTGGCAAAGGCCTACTCCACGGTCGCGATGAGCTCGAGCACCGCGGGGCCCATATCCGCCACGATCTCTGTCACGCCGGCGGCTGAGGGATGGATGCCGTCGGCCTGGATGAACTTTCCCAGCTCGGCGGGCACGTCCGCCTGCCCGTCGAAGGCGGCGAAGAAGCTCGGGTAGAAGACGGTGCCATAGGCCTCCGCCAGCTCGGGATAGAGCGCATCGAAGGCCGCTTTGTAGTCCGGCCCGTAGTTCCCCGGCGCCTCCATGCCCACGAGCAGCACCTCCACCTCGGCCGCCTCTGCGGCCTGCAGGATCCCCTCGATATTGGCGCGGCTCAGCGCCGGGTCGATCCCGCGCAGAAGGTCGTTGCCGCCGAGCGCCACGATCATCGCGTCGACCTCGGGCGTCAGGGTCCAGCCCACGCGGCTCAGCCCGCCCTGCGTCGTGTCCCCGGAGACGCCCGCATTGATCAGCTCCACCTCCGCGCCCTGCGCGGCGAGCCAGGCCTCCATCTGCGGCACGAAGCCCTCCTGCTCCGGGAGCCCGAAGCCCTGGGTGAGACTGTCGCCCAGGGCCGCGATCGTCACCGATTGCGCGGCTGCCCCTGTGCCGATGCACAGAAATGCCGCTGTCAGAAAGTTGCGCATCGTCACATTCACCCCATATCGGCGCGTAGTAGAGGAGCCTCCCATGTCCGACCCCGTACTGTCGCTCACCGATGTCTCACTGTCGCTCAAGGGCAATGCCGGGATGGTCGATATCCTCCATGGCATCACCCTCGATGTGAGCCGGGGAGAGACGCTGGCGCTGGTGGGGCCGTCAGGCTCTGGCAAGTCTTCGCTCCTCATGGTCATGGGCGGTCTCGAACGCGCCACCGGGGGCCAGATCAAGGCGCTCGGCCAGGATCTCAGCCCGATGAACGAGGACGCGCTCGCCCGCTTCCGCAGGGAGCATATGGGGGTGGTCTTCCAGTCCTTCCACCTGATCCCCACGATGACGGCGCTGGAAAACGTCGCGGTGCCGCTGGAGCTTTCGGGCGCGACGGATGCCTTCGAGCGCGCTGAGGCGGAGCTCGCGGCCGTGGGCCTCGGGCACCGGATGGGCCACTTCCCGGCGCAGATGTCGGGCGGGGAGCAGCAGCGGGTCGCGCTTGCCCGGGCTGCCGCGCCGCGGCCCGAGATCCTGCTGGCAGA